>NZ_AOJL01000047.1 GCF_000337035.1 Halorubrum coriense DSM 10284 | reverse complement strand
ATGCTGTTCGTCTACGACGCGCCTCGGGATACCCTCACCTACGTGATGCGTCGGATGAGCTTCGGCATCGACATCGTCTACGTCGACGGCGACCGGGAGATCACCCGGATCCACAACGCGCCGGAGCCGGGACCGAACGAGGACGGCGAAGAGCAGCGGTATCCTGGCTCCGGCCAGTACGTCTTGGAGGTCCCCTACGAGTGGACCGACCGTCACGGCGTCGCGGTCGGCGACTCGCTACGCTTCGATCTTTAGATAGCCCCGGGAAGGGGCGGTCGCTCGGGCCGACGACCGAGGCGACCGACCGACGTCGCGGCCGGGTCGACTGCGCCTCGGCCCTCCGGCTCGGACGCCCGGCGGCGTCACCGCTCGGACCGCACCGAGACGGTCTCGCGTTCGAATCCCGCCTCGTCGCCCCGCCAGCGCCAGGACCCGACGAACGGGTAGCCGTCGAGCGCGCAGATCACGTACGAGCGGTCGGGCCACGTCGCCCGCGCCGCGTCGGTCTCGCTCGGGCGGGTCGGGCCCGCCGGGTGCGAGTGGTAGAAGCCGACCACGTCGAGCCCGTCGCCCTCGATCGCCTCGATGAGCTTGAGCTGCTCTTCGGGATCGATGCGGTATCGGATCTGCGGTCTGTCGGCGACGTTCTCCGCCCGGTGCGCGTCGCTGACGACGGCCGGCGCTCCGTCTTCCCCGCGACTCCCGGCGAGCACGCCGCAGACCTCCGCCTCGCCCCCCTCGTACGCGTGGTGGACGACATCGTCGTACGCCTCCCGCGACAGCGCGATCATGATCGCGAAGACGAGCGGCTCGCGGATAAGTGCCGCCCGACCGGCAAGGACCGCCATCGTCACCGGCGGCCGCGCGGCGGAAGCTCTCGCCGTCAGTTCCCCGGCGAGCGCGTCGGGTACTCGCCCCGTTTATGTCGCTCGCGCCCGTGGGGATCGTATGCGAAACGTGGACGCCGCAGGGCTCGGGATCGGCGACGACCACCCGCCCCGGATCATGGGCGTGCTCAACGTCTCGGAGGAGTCGCCGTACGACCCCAGCGTGTACGACGACCCCGGCGAGGCCGCGGCGTACGTCGACGAGGAACTGATCGGCGAGGGGGCCGACATCGTCGACGTCGGGCTCGAATCGGCCAACAAGGACCTCGACGTGCTCTCCGCCGAGCAGGAGCTGGACCGGCTCGACACCGCGATCGAGACGCTCGAATCGACCTCCGGCGACGCCGTCTGGTCGATCGAGACGCGCTACCACGAGGTCGCCGACGAGGCGCTCGCTCGCGGCTTCGACATGGTCAACGACATCTGCGGGTTCGCCGACCCCGAGATGCCCCGCGTCTGCCGCGAGCACGACGTGGCGGTGTCGAAGATGGCCTCGCCGCCGGACCTCGAACGACCGGGCGCGATCGAGGACGTCGACGACATCTACGAGGCGCTCTCGATGAACGGCCTCACCGACAAGACGATCCTCGACCCCGCGTTCGGCGGCTGGTCCGAGGCAAAGACCCACGAGGACGACCGCGAGACGTTCCACCGCCTCCGCGAGTTCCGGGGGTACGGCCGGCCGCTCCTCGTCTCGATCAACCGCAAGAGCTTCCTCAGGACGGTCGCCGGGCGCAGCACCGAGGAGGCGCTCCCGGTCTCGCTCGCCGCGACGTCGATGGCGGTCGAGCGCGGCGCGCACGTGATCCGCACCCACGACGTGGCCGAGACGCGCGACGCCGCCCTCATCGGCGCGGAGTTCGCGCGCGACCGCTACGCCGGACGCGGAGACGACGCCGTCTCCGTCGAGGAGCTCGACGTGACGACGGTCGGCGAGGCGGAGCGGCACCTCGACCGGATCGGCGCGGCGGGGGCGACTCAGGGGAGCAACGCGGTCGCCGACAGCGCCGTCGTTCGCACCTACGAGCTCTCCGGACTCGACGAGGAGGCGATCGGCGCGCTGCGCGCCGCGACCGTCGGCGGCGACGCGACCGGCGCGGCGTTCGCGCTCGGCGACGCGAACCGCGCCGCGGTCGCGACGGCTCACTCGGCGACGGACGGCGGCGACGAGCCCGCAGGCGACGGGCGGGGGATCCTCGTCGGCACGCCCGCGGCCATCGATTCGGTCCGTGAGGCGGTATCCGGGGTCTCGGAGCCGCTCGATGTCGCGCTCGCGGATATCGACCGACACGTGAGTTAAGAGAAAGTTTATGCCCTCGTGTAAACAACCGATCGACCGGACGCTGGAGGGGCACGCGGGTAGGGGTACTCTGTGCCACTCCGGCCCATACCATATATCGACCGGCGAGCGGCAGGGCCGCTCTGCGGCGAGTGCGGCGGTCGCTCAGAGCGTGATGTCGCCGTGAACTTCGACACCTTCGAGCCCGTCTACGAGGCGATCCTCGACGACTTCGGCTTCGGCCGCGCCGCCGACGAGCGCGTCCGCGACGTCGCCGCCGACCTCGCGACGCCGTTCCCGCTCGACCGCCTCGGCGACTGGGAGGGGAAGACGGTCGCTGTCGCGGGCGCGGCCCCCCGCCTCGCCGACGACGCGGCGCTCGCCCGCGACGCCGATGTCGTGGTGGCCGCTTCGACGGCCGCGGACGTGCTCGCCGACCGCGGCGTGGCCGTCGACTGTATGGTGACCGACCTCGACAAGAACCCCGAAACGGCGGCGGAACTGACTCGGGAGGGAACCCCGGTCGCCGCGCACGCCCACGGCGACAACCTCCCCGCGGTCCGCGAGTGGCTCCCGCGCTTCGCCGACGAGTGGACCTTGGCGACCACGCAGGCGGCCCCCGTCGGGCCCGTCCGGAACACCGGCGGGTTCACCGACGGCGACCGGGCCGCCTTCCTCGCCGACCACGTCGGGGCCGGCGAACTCGTCTTCCCCGGCTGGGAGTTCGACGACCCCGCCGTCGACCCGATGAAGGCGCGGAAACTCGACTGGGCGGCTCACCTGCTGCGCTGGCTCGAACGCCGCCGCGGCGAGCGCTTCGCGGTCCTCGACGGCCGACGCGAGGCGGCCGACGCCGCGCTCCGAGAGACCCTCGGGGACGACCTCGGCGGCGAACGAGGGCCCCGAAAGCGTTCCAACGGCGGTTAGCGACTCCCTTCTTCCCGCTCGATCCGCGGCTCCGGGAACAGCTCGTCGGCGTCGCGGTCGCCGATCCACTCGGCCAACTGGACGAGCCGGTCGGCGGCCGCCTCGAACAGGCGCTCCGCCTTCTCCGGCGTCACGTCGGTCGGGTCCCCGAACGCGCCGTTCGGAGAGTTGTCGACCGCGTCGTAGAACGTCCGGGCTCCGTGGACGGTCGTCTCGGCGTCGGCGAGGTCGGGGAGCCCGCCGTCGCGGGCGTCTTCGAGCCGGTCCTCGCGGACGAGGTCGGGGGCGAGGTGGGTGACCATGGCCGTCTCCTTGGGGCCCGCGTGGGGGCCGTTGCGCTCGAAGAGGTCGTCGACCAGGTCCGGGATCGACTCGTCCCACATCCACTCGACGGCGTAGGCGACCTCGTCCTCGTGGAGCCGCCGACCGACCTCCCGGAGGTGCTGGACGTTGCCCCCGTGGGCGTTCACGAACACCACGCGGTCGATCCCGTGGTACGCCAGGTTCCGCGTGAACGACTCCACGTAGTCGCGGAACTCCGGCGGGTCGACCCACATCGTCCCCGGGAACTGCCGGTGGTGCGGGCTGACCCCGACGTTGATCGTCGGCGTCCGGAACGCGTCCGAGCGCTCCGCGGCCGCCGTCGCCAGCCCCTCGGCGATCAGGTGGTCGGTCGCGAGCGGGAGGTGGGGCCCGTGCTGTTCGGTCGAGCCGAGCGGGACGAGCGCGACGGAGCCGGGGGACAGCGCGTCGCCGAGCTCCGGCCAAGTGTGGTCCGCGAGGTACATACCGCCGCCTCGCGCGCGACACGTATCAACCCCGCCGTCGCGGTCGGGTTCGCCGCCACCGGCCGAACCCGGTTCCCGCCGAGCGGCGGGTTCTCGGCCCGTGTCGACACCCTTTTTGTATCCTCCGGCCGAAGGATCGGGCATGTTCGGAGGCGGCGGAATGAATCCGCGGAAGATGAAACAGATGATGAAACAGATGGGGATCGATGTCGAGGAGCTCGACGCCGAGCGGGTCGTCATCGAGACGGCCGACGGCGACGACCTCGTCTTCGACGGCGCGCAGGTCACCAAGATGGACGCCCAAGGCCAGGAGACCTACCAGATCGTCGGCTCGCCCGACTCGGTGGCCGACGCGGGCGGCGCGGCCGCGGTCGAGGGCGACACGGACGCGGCAGCAATCGAAGCCGAGGACGACGGCGAGGACGAGGGCATCCCGGAGGAGGACGTCAAGCTGGTCGCCCAGCAGGCGGGCGTCTCGAAGGAAGCGGCGCGGGAGGCGCTGGAGGCGGCCAACGGGGAGCCCGCGCGGGCGATCTCGGACCTGCAGTGACGGACGCCGCGTACCTGCTCGTCCACGAGGACCGCGAATACCTGCTGGAGCCGGGCGAGGAGTTCGGGACCGACCTCGGCGTGATCGAGGTCCCCGACGACGTCGCGGCCGGCGACGAGGTCGAGACGCACCTCGGCACCGTCTTCGAGGTCCGCGCGCTCCGCGGCCCCGACCTGTTCAACCACCTCGACCGCACCGGCGCGCCGATGATGCCGCGCGACGTGGGGCTCGTGATGGGCCACACCGGCGCATCTGGCGGCGACCGCGTCCTCGACGCCGGCACCGGGACGGGGATCCTCGCCGCGTACCTCGGCCGGGCCGGTGCCGACGTCACCACCTACGAGGTAGACGACGAGTTCGGGGACGTGGCCCGCGCGAACATGGTGACGGCCGGCGTCGCCGACCGCGTCGACGTCCGGACCGGCGACCTCACCGAGTCGCTGGACGCGCTCGCCGAGGAGGGGTCGTTCGACGTCCTCACCCTCGACACCGGCGACGCCCCGGCGGTCGTCGAGCGCGCGGACGACCTGCTCGCGTCCGGCGGCCACCTCGCCGTCTACTCGCCGTTCGTCGAGGGGACCCGCGAGGCGGCCCTCGCCGCCCGCGAGGCGGGGCTCTCCGAGATCGAGACGCTCGAAACGATCCAGCGCGAGATGGACTTCTCCGACCGCGGCTCCCGCCCCTCCACCGCCGGCGTGGGCCACACCGGCTACCTCCTGTTCGCGCGCGCCCCCTGAGGCGGTCGCGCGCCGCTCTCCCCGCTCCGGCACCTCCGCGCCGTTCGTCCGACGGCCATCGCACCGCGCCGGGCGCAACCCTCTTTCTGATCGCGCCGGTTACCGACTGTGTGTCCGACGACGAGGCCGAGACCGACGCCGCCGCGAACGGCGCGACCGACGGCTCCGCGGCGGACCACGACGGCGTCGACGGCGGCCCCGAGGTCGCGGACGTCTTCCCCCGCGACGAGGATCCCCTCGCGGAGTCGGTCGAGACCGCGCTCGCGGGCCGGTCCGCGGTGGTCGCCGTCGGCGTCCCGCTCCGGCTCCTCCCGGCGGTGCTGGCGGCTCGCGAGCGCTCGTCGGGAGCGCCGTGGCGGGTCGCGTGTCGCCCCGGGGTCGTCGACGCCCTCTCGCGCGCGCTGGTCCTCGGCTCCGCGGTCGCCGAGGCGGTCGAGCGCGACGAGATACGGATCCGGACCGGGGAGCCGCTCGACCACGGGGCGGGCGGGACCGTGTTCGCGGGTCCCGACGGGGTCGACGCCGTCGTCGGCCCCCGCGGCGACCGCTCGCTCGCGACGACGGCGGTCGGAGACGGTCCGGAGGCGGTCGACGGAGTCCGCGCGACAGCCGCGTCGCGGTTCGAGGCGGCGACGGCGGGGCCGGTCGGGATGCCCTCGCGGACCAGCCTCCTCGCGGCCGCGAGGGAGGTCCTCGACGACCGGTTCGCCGACGACGTGGCGGTCCTGCTGGAGTCGCTCGACATCGGGGCGTTCGGTCGCACGACCGAGATATCCGACCGCACGCTCCTCGTCGCGCTCGCGGCGCGTCACGACCACCTCTTCCGGGACCTCCGGCGGTGGGTCGGGGTCGACGGCGTCGGGATCGCGCCCGAACAGGAGTTCACCGGCGACCGTCGGGCGCTCGTCGATCGGGAGCTGATCGAGTCGATCAAGGTGCCCATGGGCCCTGGCAGACCGATGCTCCGGCTCCGCGTGGTCGACGACGCGCTGTTGCGCGCGCACCCCGAAGAGGTCCCGAGTATCCTCCGAGGGCGGTTCGCGCTGCCCACCGACGACGACGGACGGGTCCGACGCGACGCGGGCCGCGAGGGGCGTCGCCCGGTCTGGGAGCGGCGGCGGTGGTGAGCGGCGGCGGTGTCGAGGGCCAGCCCCGTTCGCCGCGCGGCCCCTCGCGGCCGGCGGCCCGCCCGGACGTGACAAGAACTAACTCTCGGCGGCGCAGTTCAAACGGTATGACGACGTTCTCCGAGCGGGTCGAACGGATCTCGATAAGCGGGATCCGCGAGGTGTTCGAGGCGGCCGGCGACGACGCGATCAACCTCGGGCTGGGCCAGCCCGACTTCCCGACGCCGCCCCACGCCCGCGAAGCGGCGGTCGACGCGATCGAGTCCGGGAAGGCGGACGCCTACACCGAGAACAAGGGTACGCCCGCGCTGCGCGAGGCGATCGCCGAGAAGCACCACGCCGATCAGGGGATCGACCTCGACCCCGGCAACGTCATCGCGACGGCCGGCGGCAGCGAGGCGCTCCACATCGTCCTAGAGGCGCACGTCGACGCGGGCGACGAGGTGTTGATCCCCGATCCGGGGTTCGTCTCCTACGACGCGCTGACGAAGCTGGCGGGCGGCGAGCCCGTTCCCGTGCCGCTCCGCGACGACCTCACTATCGACCCGGCCGCGATCGAGGACGCCATCACCGACGACACCGCGGCGTTCGTCGTCAACTCTCCCGGCAACCCCACGGGCGCGGTCTCCTCCGAGGAAGACGTCCGGGAGTTCGCACGCATCGCCGACGAACACGACGTGCTCTGCCTCTCCGACGAGGTGTACGAGTACACGGTGTTCGACGGCGAACACCACTCGCCGATCGAGTTCGCCGAGACGGACAACGTCGTCGTCGTCAACTCCGCCTCGAAGCTGTTCTCCATGACGGGCTGGCGGCTCGGCTGGGTGTACGGCTCCGCCGAGCGCGTCGAGCGCATGCTGCGCGTCCACCAATACGCGCAGGCGTGCGCCTCCGCGCCGGCCCAGTACGCCGCCGAGGCCGCGCTGCGGGGCGACCGCGGCGTGGTCGACGAGATGACCGCGTCCTTCGAGCGCCGCCGCGACATCGTCTTGGAGGGGTTCGACGACATCGGCCTCGACTGCCCGACGCCGCAGGGCGCGTTCTACGCGATGCCGCGCGTGCCCGACGGGTTCGTCGACGAGTGCCTCGACCGCGGCGTGGTCGTCGTCCCCGGCGAGGCGTTCGGCGAGAACGGGGCCGGCCACGCCCGGGTCTCGTACGCGACCGACGAGGAGCGGCTCCGCGAGGCGCTCGACGTGATGGCCGAGGCGTACGAGGCGGCGCGCTGACGCCCCCGTCCCCGAGACGCGTCCCGCCCGGTCAGTCGCCGCCCGAGAGGCGAAGCTCCCGCTCGTAGTAGTCGTCGCCGTATCGGATCATCCCTTTCCTGTCCGTGAGGACGCCGGCGTCGTTCCGGATACCGCCGTCGAGGTAGGGGCGCGCGTCGAGCGCGCGGAGGAGCTCGGCGTAGGCGTCGGAGTACGGGTACGGCTCGCCGTACTCGTCTCCCACCGCCCGTCGAAGGATCCGGTCGGCCTCCGCGGAGAGCTCGTCCGACTCGATTCTGGGACCGACGAACGTCGTCCGGAGGATCGCCTCCATACGCTCGGGACGCTCGGCGACCGCCGCCGCGGTCGGCCGATAGACCGTCTCGTGGAACC
>NZ_AOJL01000046.1 GCF_000337035.1 Halorubrum coriense DSM 10284 | reverse complement strand
TAAGTCCGCCGGGTATCCCCCCTCGTTCCCGCGGGCCCGCGCGGCGAAGTGCCCGATCCGGACCGCGCGCTGATCGACCCGCGGGAGCTCCCCGCCCTCGCTGCCGTCGACCGGCGACTCGACCTCGCCCGCCGCTTCGAACAGCCGGAGGACCGGATGCGTCTCCGCGACCTCGTCGACGGCGACGGACCGAAGCCGGTAGTAGGTCCCCTCGTCGCGGACGTACGCGGGGTCGTCGGGCTCCGCGAAGAACGGCTTCCGGTGTTGGGTCGTGTACGGTTCCCCGACCAGCACGGCGCCGAGCGCCGCCTCGTCCCAGTGGTCCGGCGGGTCGTCGTGGCCGCGAACGTGGCGGTCGCGCAGCGTCCCGTCGATCCGCGAGAGCGACAGCGAGAGCTCCGGGCCGCCGCCCGGCTCGCCGTCGGTGTCGTCTCCGAGACAGCCCGCGACCGCGCCGAGACCGCCGGCGACCGCGCCGGCGAGGAGGGTGCGCCGAGAGGGCGCGAGTTCGTCCATGGGACGTCGTATCGGGGCTGACGGAAAGGCGTTGCCGAGGCACAAACGTCCGCTTGCGCGACCGGAGACGGCGCGACGATCGGTTGGGTTCGGTACGACCGTTAGTTGATTACCAGTGGTAATTCGGCATCGCTGAAGAGTTTCCGCAAGTTATACTGTCGCCCGCGGAGTATCCGGCGCTAATGGACCGGAACATACAGGTCAGCCGCCTTGACCGGCAGGCGGTCGAGGACCAGGAGGTCGAAATCGTCGAGCGGAAGGGGATCGGTCACCCCGACTCGATCTGCGACGGCGTCGCGGAGTCGGTCTCGCGGGCGCTCTCCCAGCTCTACCTGGACCGCGTCGGCAAGGTGCTCCACTACAACACGGACGAGACCCAGCTGGTCGCCGGCCGCGCGGCCCCCGCGTTCGGCGGCGGCGAGGTCGTCGAGCCCATCTACATCCTCATCGTCGGCCGCGCCACGAAGGAGTACGACGGCGAGCAGCTCCCGGTCGACTCGACCGCGCTCGCGGCCGCCCGCGACTACCTCTCCGAGGCCATCCCGGAGCTGGAGTACGGCACCGACGTCGTCGTCGACGCGCGACTCGGCGAGGGGTCGGGCGACCTCCAGGACGTCTTCGGCGAGGAGACCCAGGAGGTGCCGATGGCCAACGACACCTCCTTCGGCGTGGGCCACGCCCCGCTCACCGAGACGGAGACCATCGTCCACGAGGCCGAGCGCGCGCTCAACACGACCTATCACGACGACCACCCCGAGCTCGGCCCCGACGTGAAGATCATGGGCAAACGCGAGGGCGACCGGATCGACATCACCGTCGCCGCCGCGATGGTCGACGCCTACGTCGACGGCCTCGGCGAGTACGACGACGCGGTCGCGTCCGTCCGCGAGTACGTCGACGACCTCGCCCGCGAGTACACGGACCGCGAGGTCCACGTCGACGTCAACACGGCCGACGACTACGACGAGGGCTCCGTCTACCTCACCGTCACCGGTACTTCCGCGGAGCAGGGCGACGACGGCTCGGTCGGGCGCGGCAACCGCGCCAACGGGCTCATCACGCCCAACCGCCCGATGTCGATGGAGGCGACCTCCGGGAAGAATCCCGTCAACCACATCGGGAAGATCTACAACCTGCTCTCCACCCGCGTCGCCGAGTCCGTCACGAGCGAGGTCGACGGGATCCG
Organism: Halorubrum coriense DSM 10284; assembly: GCF_000337035.1. GTDB lineage: Archaea > Halobacteriota > Halobacteria > Halobacteriales > Haloferacaceae > Halorubrum > Halorubrum coriense. The sequence goes on along the minus strand of NZ_AOJL01000046.1, from coordinate 53,569 downwards.
CGACCTCCAGGTCCGGCTCCTCTCGCAGATCGGCCGGCCGATCGACGAGCCGCACGTCGCGGACGCGCAGATCGTCACCGAGGAGGCGGTCGAATTAGGCGACATCGAGGAGGACGTCCTCGCGATCGTCGACCGCGAGCTGGCCGACGTGACGGACGTGACCCGCAGCGTCATCGAGGGCGACGTCTCGACGTTCTGAATCGGAAGCCGCCGCCCGACGACCGCTCTGCCCTCCGCCGCCCGCGACCGCTCCGCCCTCCGCCGCCCGACGACCGCTCCGCCCTCCGCCGACCGCCGACCGCAACGGATTTGCGCCGCCCGGTCGGAACCACGACCATGACGCGGGTGTGTCTCCTCGGCGACCCCGACGTGGAGCTCTCCTACGAGTTGCTCTCCCGCGAGACGGCTCGCGACGCGCTCGCCACCTACGACATCGAGGAGCCGTTCGAGAACAGCGTCGCCGTCGACACCGTGAGCCTCGGGGCCGCCGTCTCGCTGCTGAACGACCTCGACTGGTACCTCATCCGCTTCGTCGACGAGGCGTTCGTGTCGGAGCCCTCGGTGGCGACCGACGAGTGGCTCTCCCGCGACCTCGCCCGCGAGGTCCGCGACGGCGAGGTGCCGCCGGAGGAGACCGATCAGCGCCTGAAGGTGTTCGGGCTCGTCGACGGCCGCCCGGTCGAGCCGCTGTTCGTCCGGCGGCGACAGGGCGAGACGCCCGAGTACGACCTCCGCGACGTCGACGAGACGGTCGTCGTCCGCGTGAGCGAGTCCGAGTTCTCCGGGTGAGCGACGGGGCCCGGCCGAGTCACTCGTCGACTTCCGCGAGGATCCGCGTCCGAACGGGGTCCACGTCGACCGGAGCCCACGCCTCCACGTCGTAGGTCACGTCCGCGAGCGTCTCCAGCCGCTCGGCGTCGCCCCCGTCCATCGCCGTCACCGCCTCGCGGCGGAGCCGGTCGAGGACCGCGTCCGCGAGGACCTCGCGGTCGACGCCGCGGTCGGGCACGTCGAGGATGTGCGGGAGGTCCGCCGCCCCGTCCGGGAGCGTCGGGAACGCCGCCGGCCCGACCGCGAGGGCGGTGTCCTCCTCCGCGTCCCGCTCCGCGGCTTCGTCGAGCGAACTGCGATCGCCCGAGAGCGCTCCCTCGGGGGCCGGCACGAGCGCGTACTCGTCGACCGCGCGGTCGATGGCGGCGTCGATGGCCGCCTCGTCGACCTCGGTCCGCCGTTTGAACGCCAGTTCGGAGAGCGCCCGCGAGAGCTCGGCGCGCGTGAGCCACTCGAACAGGTCGACGACCCCGGCGAGGTCGTCGCGCGCGGCGACGCTCGGTCCGCTCTCGTCGGCCACCGTCAGTCCTCCCTCGGCGCGGGCTCCGTCTGACCCTTCCCGGCCGTCGACCCGCCGACTGCGCCGGTTCCGCCGCCTCCGGCGTCCTTCCGGTCGCCTCCCGCGCCCTCTCCCCGCACCGCGTCGAGGTCGGCGGTCGCGGCCTCGAAGACCTCGTCGGGGTCGACGGGCGCGTCCTGCCACGCCGGCAGCCGGGTGTCGGGCCCCGGAGCCGCCAGCGCCTCGGCGTACGTCGCCACCTGCGAGCGCTCGTCGTCCGCGTCGTACGAGAGCCCGTTGAACGCCGCGTCTGCGGCGTAGCCGTCCGTCAGCGACTCCGCGGCCTCGCGGTACCGCTCGGCGAGGCCGTCGTAGTCGACGTCGACGCCGGCGTCCTCGACCGCGCGCAGGGTCGCCGCGCCGACCGCCCGGCTCATGTCGGCGAGGCCGGTCGGCCCGTCGACGGAGCGGTGGTCGTGCTCGTAGCGCCCGAGGTCGACCTGCGCGCTGTCGGCGAAGCCAGCGTGGGCGAACGCCTCGCCGAGCGTCCCGACCTCCAGCCCCCAGCCGCGCTGGACGCGGAGCCGGGAGACGAGGTCGCTCGTCGCCGCGAACTCGCCGGCGAGCGCGTAGCGGAACGCCGAGAGGTACCGGAGGACGTCGGGCTCTCGCCCCGGCGCGGCGTCGCCGAGCGCGCGGACGAGCGGCCGGAAGAACAGCCGGAACAGCCGCCCGTACAGCGAGCCGTCCTCGACGCGGGCGTAGTACCCCTTCGAGAACGCGTACCCGCGCCCCAAGGGGAACAGCAGCCGGTTCACGAACGCCGGCGAGTACGTCTTCGTGTCGGCGTCGTGGACCACCACGAACTCCTCGTCGAGCGCGCGACCGAGGGCGAGCCACACGTCGCGGCCCTTGCCCCGGTCGCCGTCGAGCCCGCGCGCCTCCAGCAGCGACGCCAGCCGGGGGCCGTCACACCACAGCGTCTCGACGTCGAGGTCGAACCCGTCGAGCCAGTCCGCGAAGGGGCCGGCGCGGTCGGCCGACGCCCGCAGCGGGACGATCACCCGGGCCGGGTCGACCGTCTCCAGCGTGGAGAGCACGCGCTCGGCCGCGAGCGTCCCGTACTCGCGCTCGGTCATCGGCACGACGACCGCCGCGCGGTCCGTCGGCGCGTCGGGCCGGTGGTCGGTCAACGCGTGGAGGGTCGTCACGCGCTCCTGAACGTACTCCATTTATCTATCACACGGGTGCGACGACCAAAACAAGTGCGGTAGCCCACCCCCGTTCGGTCCCGGACCGCGGGGTCGGCGTCCGGGGCGTCGCCTCAGGCGGTCCGGGTCGCGCCCGCCGCGCCACCGGGGACCCGTCCGAGGCGGTACAGCACCGCGTACGTCGCGACGAGGAGCGCCAGTCCCCCGGCGAGCGCGAGGAAGACCGCGTCGTACGCCGCGCCCGCCTCGACGGCCTCGCCGACGACCCACGAGCCGGCCGCCTGCGTGGACATCATCCCGGCCGAGAACATCGCGTACGCCGACGCGCGCGACTCGTCGGGCAGCGACGCGAGCAGGTACGTGTCGCCCGCCGGGAACAGCATGTGGATGGCGAAGCCGACGACGACGCTCGCGGCGATCACCGCCGCCACCCCCTCGGCGACGACGACGAGGACGACCCCGCCGACGAACGCGGCCACGATGCCAAGCAGGTACGGGACGTGGGGGAGCCGGTCCGCGAGGTCGCCCGAGACGAGGAAGGCGGGGACGCCGGCCGCGAAGATCACCGTCAGGAGGTTCCGCGCGGTCGCCCGCGCCAGCCCCTTGTCGATCATGTACAGCTCGTAGAAGTTGAACAGCCCCTGCCAGACGAAGCTCGTGAGGCCCATCAGCACGATGCCGGCGAGGATCAGCTTCCACTCGCCGCGGGCGGCCCCGAGGAAGTCGGTGTCGCTCGCGCCGGCGTCCGGGAGGTCGGCCCGCCGCACGAGCGCGGCGAAGACGACCGTGCTGACGGCGGCGGCGACCGCGAGCGCGTAGAAGGCGTACCGCCAGTCGTACCACAGCGCGACGGTGACCGCGGGCGCGGCGATGACGGCCGAGAGCTGGCTCGCCATGCCGTGGACGCCCATCACCCGACCGACGCGCTGCGGGAACAGCTCGGCGATGAAGGGGTTCGCGGCGACGAAGTAGACGCCGGAGGCCAGCCCGACCGCGAAGGCGGCGACCATCAGCGCGAGCACGCCCGGCGCGAGGGCGACGCCGAGCGCGCCCGCCGTCAGCATCGCGCCGGAGACGAGGATGACCCGCCGCCGGGTGAACCGCGTGAGCGCCCAGCCGGCGGGGAGCCGCGGCGCGGCCGAGCCAAGCCACGCGAGCGTGACGATGAGTCCGGCGGTCCCCTCGCGGATCCCGAACGCGTCGATGAACTCGCCCACGAGGGGGGCGAACACGACGCGCGCGAAGTTGACGAGGAACACCAGCGCGCAGAGCGATCCGAACAGCCGGGTCCGTGACACGGCGGCGATTCCGCGCGCCCGGACACAAGCGTTGCGAAAGCGGCCGGGTAGCACCCCGAGGTCGACCGCCGCCGGCGACGGCGCGTCTCCCGTCGGTTTCGGCCGACGCGTCAGACCGATGTCGTACGGGGTTTTTATCCGCCCCGCCCCCGAACGGCGGGTATGAAATCTACGCGCAAGGGACTCCGCGACGGCGACCTGATGAAGGACACCTACGAGCGGCTCAACTGCGCCGACTGCGAGCAGGTGCTGAAGAAGGAGAACGACCCCGACGAGGTGTTCTCGGTGCGGATCTGCCCGGAGTGCGGTGCCCGATTCAAGGAGCTCCGCTGACCGCCGTCGACGCGTCGCCTCCCCGCTAGCCGCCCTCTGCGCTTCCTTTCACTCCTCTCGCGACCGACCGCTCGCGGACCGGCCCCGTCCGGTCGGCCCCACTCACGACTCGAACCCGTCGGCGACCGACGCCGCGACCGCCTCGGCCTCGCCCGCGACCGTCTCGATCCACCGGTACTCGGTGTACGCCTCGACCGCCGAGCGCGCGCTCCGCTCGTCGGCCGCGAGCGCCCGGTCCTGTACCGCGAACAGCGGCAGGAACTGCGTCACCAGCCACCGGGCCAGCGGGTTCTCGCTCCTCGCGAGCGCCCCGGCCGATCCGATCGCCGCCTCGCGCGCCGAGCCGACCGCCGCGGCGTCGTCCGGGAACATCGTCTCTCCCGCCTCGACGCGCGCGGCGACGGCGTCGAGCGCCCGGAGTCGGGTCCGGACGAGCGCGGTCCGGGTCAGCCCGGTCACCGGGTGGTCGGGCTCGTAACCGCCGAACGCGACCGGATCGAACCACAAGTCGTCGAAGGTCCGGTAGACCGCGCTCGACAGGAGGGAGGTGCTCGGCGCGTCGCGCGCGACGGCGCGCCCGTCGACGAAGGCCTCGGTTCCGGGGCTCTCTCGCAGGTCCTCGACCCCCTCGCCGTGGAGCTCGCGGAGCCGGTCGCCGACCGCGCGGCCGAGGCGGTTCATCTCGCGGCGGATCGGTTCGGCGACCGGCTCCGGGTCGGGGGTCGAGGCCGCGTACCGGTCCCGGAGGTACCGCCCGGCCTCGACGGACGACTGGACGCGCTCGACGTTCCCGACCGCCTCTCCCGCCCGGATCGGATTCGCCTCGTCTGCCGGACTCCCGCCGCCGACCAGCGTGCGGCGGAGCGCGTTATCGTACCAGCGTTCGAGCGGGCCGTAGACCGCGGTGCCCGCGAGCGGGTCCGCGGCGGGACCCGGGAGCGCGTCGAGCGTCTCGGACGCGCGGTGACGCACCGTCCCGAGGTCGGCCGCCACCGACTCCGGCTCGCCCTCGACGGTCACGGCCGCCCACGTGCCGACGGCGGTCGCGGCGTGACCGCGCGCCGCCGCGTACCGCTCGGCCGCTTCCAGCGGCGGGAGCGACTCGTCGGGTCCCGGGAGCGCCTCGCGGGCCGCCGCCCGCTCCGTCTCGATCCGCTCGCGGAACCCGCCGTGCGGGAGCCGCTCCGCGGTCAGCGGCTCCGGGACCACGCCGAGCAGGCGGTCGACGCGGTCGGCGAACGCGGCCGCGACCCGCGGCTCGACGTCGACGGGGACGAGCCGCGGCCGGGCCGGGACGGGGTCCTCGAACTCCCTCGGGACCGCGGCGACGTCCAGCGACGGCGGGTCGTCCCAGAATCTCGGCTCGGTCCCAACGTCCGAACAGCCCGCGAGCGAGCCGACCGCGGCCGCGCCGGCGGCCGCGAGCGCGCCGCGTCGGGTCACCCGCCGCGTCACGGAGAGTCACCTCCGTCGCCGAGGGCCGTGTCGTTCCCCGGGACGGTCGCGTTCCCGTCGATCACGCCGTACTCTGTCCCCGTGGTCCGACACGGCGACCTCCCGCTGGAGCCGGACCCGTTGAGCCGGCCGTCGAGTACGACCGAGAGCCTGAACAGCAGGGCGAGCGCGACCCGCGCGTCCGCTTCGCACGCCTCGTCCGGCGGCCTGAGTTCGCGGCAGTACTCGTACTCCACGCGTCCGGGGTCCCACGAGACGGACGCGACGCGGAGCCGCTCGCACGACCTGACGCCCGCGGGCGAGACGTACACCGTCTCCGCGTCGTAGTCGGTCTCGTCGAGGAACGACCGGATTCGCTCGCGGTCCGCGTCGGCGACGCCCTCGGCGGCGAGCAGGTCGGCCGCTCGCTCCGCGCTCGTGACGAGTTCGCGGTCGACGGCGAGGGGGAACCGATCGCCGTCGACCTCGCTTCCGTCGAGGAGGACCCGGTCGCCGTTCGGGTTCCGCGGCTTCAGGACGGTCGGGTCCGTGTCGGTCCCGGAGGTCCGTCGCCGGACGGACTCGGACTCTGGGTCGTCGGGCCCGGAGCAACCAGCGAGCGCGGCGACCGCGCCGAGGACGCCGCCGCGGAGGAGGGTTCGTCGCGTGGGGGACATGGGGGCGGCTACCGACGGTCCGGGTAAACGTCTTGTGGGGTCGGCCGCCGTCCGCGGTCACTCGAAGACGGCGTCGAACGCCGACGCGCCCAGCGGGTCGAAGGTGCCGGCCGCGACGTTCTCGCGGACATGCTCCGGGTCGGCGCTTCCGACGAGCGACGAGGTGACGCCGGGTGCGCTCCGCGCGAAGTTGAGCGCGCGCTGGGCCGGCGTCTCCCCCGCGAGCGTCGCGTCGACGTCGGCCGGGACCGCGCCCTCGACCGCGAGGTCGCCCTGCCCGATGCTCGCGCTCGTCACCACCGAGAGCCCGGCCTCGTGCGCGAACGAGAGCGCCGAGACCGGTCCGTCCGCGTCCGCGCCCGGCGGCGCGGGCTGGTTCCGCCGCGTGAACGCGTCCGCCATCGCGACGTTGAACGGGAGCTGGACCGCCTCGAACCCGTGGTCGTCGTCGGGGCCGACCGCCTCGCCCGCGGCCTCGGCCCGCGAGAGCACCTCGGCGAGCGACAGGTATCGATCGCCGCCCTCCGGGACGCGGAACGCGTCCCACGTCGCGACGCCGTAGGCCCCGAGATCGCCCGCGGCGCGTCGGCGTTCGAGCGCCTCGAACGCGGCTCCGAGCGCGTCGTACACGTCGGCCCGCGACCTGACGGCGAGCTGCGTCTCGGGGTTGTGGACGTAGTAGCAGTCGACCGAGTCGAGGCCGAGCCGGTCGAGCGAGCGGTCGAGCGACCACTCGAGGAACTCCGGCGTGATCGCGTGCGCGCCGTTCGCGAGGTCGTCGGGGGCGACGATCCCCGGCTCGACGAATCGCTCTCGGACGTACGCGCTCGGGTCGCTCGGGCGCTCGCCGTCGAACGGGAGGAATCCCCCCTTCGTCGCGACGACGACGGACTCGCGGTCGACGGGAGCCGCTCGGAGCGCCTCGCCCACGACGCGCTCGGCGCGGCCGCAGCGGTAGTTGGCCGCGGTGTCGACGTGGTTCACTCCCGACCGCAGCGCCAGTTCGATCGACTCGCGCGAGGCCTCGTCGACCGCGGGCGTCGGCTCGCCGAGGTACGTCCCGATCCCGACGCTGGAGACGACGCCGGGACCGAACCGGCGGAAGTAGGTGCGCCCGAAGGCGTCGCCGAACCGGTTCCGGTACCCCCAGAGGGCCTCGCGAGTCGCCATGTGGCTCGGGTAGTCGGCTCTCGGATAAAAGTCGCGCGGGAGACCGAGCGAGGGGCGGGTGAGGCGGACGGAGAGGCTTCGATCGCTCAGTCGGCGACGCGGAACGTCCGCGTCGTGTCCCTGTCGCCGCGGACGACGTCGACCTCGGTGAGCCCCAGCGAGCCGAATATCTCGCCCCAGTCGCGGTAGTAGAGGGGCGTGTCGTCGTCGACGAAGTTCACCTCCGGGTCCGCCGACGCCGGCTCGGTCGTCGGCTCCTCGATCTCCGCCGTGATCAAGACCTCGTCGGTGATCCGCGCGATCTCCCCGAAGACCGACTCGGCGTCCGGGGGGACGTGCTGGAGCGTCTCGACCGAGTACACCGCGTCGAACGCGCCGTCGTCGAATTCCCCGACGACCTCGGTCAGGGAGCCGCAGTGAAACGTCCCCGCGGACGCGAGCTCGGGATACGTCTCCCGCATCGTCTCGAAGGCCCCGGGGTCGATGTCGACGCCGGACAGGTCCTCGAATCCGTGCGCCGCGAGGTGTCGGAGGTGACGGCCCGACCCGCAGCCGAGTTCGAGGACGGCGGCGTCGCGGTCGAGGCGCGCCGAGAGGGCCTCTCGGATCACCGCGCTCGTCTCGTTCGGCCCACGGTACGCGTAGTACGCCGGCGAGTACTCTCCCGCCCGCTCTCGCCACGCGTCTCGGACGGTGTCGGGGTCCACGCGTAACGACTCGGATAGCGAGGGATAACGGCGTCGAACGCCGCGCGGCGGCACGGCGACCCCGAGACCGCGCCCGCCGCGGACCGGACACAGTTAACTGCCGGACACTCACATGGTTGTCTATGACAGACACGGCATACGACTTCGTCGTCGTCGGGGCCGGCTCGGCGGGTTGCGTCCTCGCGAACCGACTCACCGCGGATCCGGACACGAGCGTGCTCCTCCTCGAAGCGGGCACGCCCGACGACGACCGGAACATGCGGATCCCGGCAGGGTTCCCGGAGCTGTTCGAGACCGACGCGGACTGGGAGTACCACACCGAGCCGCAGGAGGGCTGCGCCGGCCGACGGCTCTACTGGCCGCGCGGCAAGACGCTCGGCGGGTGCTCCTCCACGAACGCGATGATCTACGTCCGCGGTCACCCGTCGGACTACGACGACTGGGCGGATCTCGGCAACGACGGCTGGGGGTACGACGCCATGCTGGAGTACTTCAAGCGGGCGGAGACGTTCGCCCCCTCGTCGTCGCCGTACCACGGCTCCGCGGGACCGCTCAACGTCGCGGATCAGTCCTCGCCGCGGCCGGTCTCGCGGGCGTTCGTCGACGCCGCCGCGCAGGCGGGCTACGACCGCAACGACGACTTCAACGGCGCGGCGCAGGCGGGCGTGGGGACGTACCACGTCACGCAGAAGAACGGGAAGCGCCACAGCGCGGCCGACGCGTACCTCAAACCGGCCCTCGACCGACCGAACCTCGCCGCCGAGACCGGCGCACAGGTGACCGAGGTGACCGTCGAGGACGGCCGCGCCACCGGCGTTCGGTACAGGCAGGGCGGCGAGGCTCAGTCCGTCGGCGCGAGCGAGGAGGTCGTCCTCAGCGCCGGCGCGGTCAACTCGCCGCAGCTCCTCATGCTCTCGGGCGTGGGCGACCCCGACCACCTCGCGGACCACGGCATCGACGTCGAGGCGGACTCGCCCGGCGTCGGTCGGAACCTCCAGGACCACCTGTTCGCGTTCACCGTCTACGAGACCGACGACGACGTCAGCACGCTGGACGACGCCGGCGGACTGAAGGACGTCTTCAACTGGTTCCTCCGCAAGCGCGGGAAGCTGACCTCCAACGTCGCCGAGGCCGGCGGGTTCGTCCGCACCGGCGACGGCGAGTCCCGGCCGGAGCTCCAGTTCCACTTCGCCCCCTCGTACTTCATGGAGCACGGCTTCGAGAACCCCGACACCGGGCGGGGGCTGTCGATCGGCGCGACGCAGCTCCGGCCGGAGAGCCGGGGGCGCATCGCGCTCCGGTCGGCCGACCCGTTCGACGATCCCGCCATCGACCCGAACTACCTCGCGGCGGACGCGGACGTCGACGCCCTCGTGGACGGGGTCAAGCGGGCCCGCGAGATCGCGCGGCAGGACGCGCTCTCGGAGTACGTCGGGCGGGAGGTGTGGCCCGGCGAGGACGCCCGGACCGACGAGGAGATCGCCCGGCACGTCCGCGAGACGTGCCACACGGTGTACCACCCCGTCGGCACGTGTAGGATGGGCGACGACGAGGCGGCGGTCGTGGACGAGGAGCTCCGAGTTCACGGGGTCGAGGGGCTCCGCGTCGTCGACGCGAGCGTGATGCCCACGCTCGTCGGCGGCAACACGAACGCCCCGACGATAGCGGTCGCCGAGCGAGCGGCCGACCTGATTCGCGACCGGCGGCCGCCGAACGCGGAGGAACCGGCGGCGGCCGACGATTGATCGGATCTGCGCGCGAGCCGTCAGCTCTTCCGCGTCGAATCGCAGGGCGATCCCGCCCGGCGTCAGACGTTCGCACGACGCCGACGCAACGACTATACGCCCACCGAGAGTCACGTGGCTCAATGGCCTCGCTCACCGACCACCTGGCGGACCTCGTCGCGGACGTCGACGCCGCCCTGCTGTTCTCCCCGACGAGTTCCTTCTACGAGCGGTTCGCGGACGACGGGGGTGAGGTCGTCGTCGTCGCGCCCGACAACGACGTCGACGCCGAGACGTTCGTCGACCTGCCCCTCCCCTTCGACAACGTGAAAGACCGGATCCGGTTCGGGATCGAGGGCGCGATGGACGCGGACCTCGTCTCCGAGGGGGACGAGGTGGCCTGCGTCGCCTCCGTCTTCGACGGCGGCTCGGACGCGGTCGTCCGGGTCACCGTCGACGAGGAGATCCGCACCGGCATCTACGACCTGTTCGCCAACTCCCGGGCCGAGCCGAGCGTCATCCGCGACGTGTTCGAGGTCGCGATCGAACTCGGCCAGAAGGGGCAGAAGGGGAAGCCGGTGGGCGCGCTGTTCGTCGTCGGCGACGCGGGGAAGGTGATGAACAAGTCGCGGCCGCTGTCGTACAACCCTTTCGAGAAGAGCCACGTCCACGTCGGCGACCCCATCGTGAACGTCATGCTGAAGGAGTTCTCGCGGCTCGACGGCGCGTTCGTCGTCTCCGACTCCGGGAAGATCGTCTCCGCGTACCGCTACCTCGAACCCGCCGCGGAGGGGGTCGACATCCCGAAGGGGCTCGGCGCGCGGCACATGTCCGGGGCCGCCATCACCCGCGACACCAACTCGACCGCTATCGTCCTCTCCGAGTCGGACGGGCTCGTTCGGGCGTTCAAGGCCGGCGAACTCGTCTTGGAGATCGATCCGGAGGAGTACTGACAGATGTCCGCGGTCCCGACCGCCCTCTCCGAGTTCGCGCGGACCGTCCCGGACCGGATCTGGCTGGCGCTGTTCGTCCTCGTCGTCGGCCTCCTGCTGGCGTACCTCGTCGGCGTGATCAACCGGCGGCTGCTCCGCCGCGCCGGCGTCCCGGAGGTGATCGAGGGGACGGCCTTCGAGCGGACGGCCCGCGAGTTCGACACCTCGACGGTGCGGATCTTGGCACAACTGTCGAGCTACTTCATCGTCGCCGTCACGGTCATCGTCGCGCTGACGGTCGCGGACGTGAACTACCTCGAACAGTTCTGGTCGGGGGTCGCCGCCTTCCTCCCGCGGCTGTTCGTCGCCGCCGTCGTCCTCGTCGTCGGCGTCGTCGTCGGCGACAAGACGGAGCTGCTCGTCGCCGAGCGCCTCCGGGGGATCAAGCTCCCCGAACTCGGCGTGCTCCCGACGCTCGTGAAGTACAGCGTCGTCTACGTCGCCGCGCTCATCGCGCTCGGCCAGGTCGGCGTCCAGACGCTCGCGCTCATCGTGTTGCTCGCGGCGTACGCGTTCGCGGTCGTGCTGTTCGCCGCGCTCGCGACGAAGGACCTGGTCGCGTCGGCCGCCGCCGGCGTCTTCCTCCTCCTCCGGCAGCCGTACGGCATCGGCGACGAGGTCCGCGTCGCGGGCGAGCGCGGCGTCGTCCAAGAGGTCGACCTCTTCGTCACCCACATCGAGACCGACGGCGAGGAGCACGTCGTCCCGAACCACGCGGTGTTCCGCGAGGGCATCGTGCTGATCCGGGAGTAGCCCCCGCCCGGCCGCGTCGTGCCCGCGCAGTCTCCGTCACCGATTCCCACGCCGTGAAAGTCGTTGTCACCCTATAACACGATCCGGTGCGAACGTCGAGCCATGAGCCCCGATACCGCGAGCGTCGCCTGCGACGGCTGGGACGGGAGCGAGTGCGAGGGGACGCCGCACTGCCCGCCGCGGTGTCCGCGCTTCGTCGACGAGGAGGGCGCGCGCTGGACGATCCGGCCCGCGACCGACGCCGACGAGCCGTTCCTCGCCGAGATGTACGAGCGGTTCGGCCGTCCCCACCGCGCGCAGGGGCTCCCGCCGGTGAGCCGGCGGCGGCGCGTCGACTGGATCCGGTCGTTGCTGTCCGAGGGGAACAACGTCGTCGCCGAGCGGAACGGCGAGCTGTTCGGCCACGCGGTGTACACGCCGACCGACGCCGAAACGCCCGAACTCGCCGTCTTCGTCCACCCCGACGCGCAGGACCGGGGCGTCGGGACCGAGCTGTGCCGACACGTGATCGCCAACGCCGCGGCCGCCGGCCGCGACGGGATCGAACTCCACGTCGAGACCGGGAACCGTCCCGCCCGGAGCGTCTACCGGACGGTCGGCTTCGAGGTCGTCGAGCGGCGCGGCGACCTCCGGATGCGGCTCGACCTCGACCGGCCGATCGCGACCGAAGTCCGCTGGCCGCCGCTCGCCCGCGAGGGGCCCGCGGAGCCGGCGGTCGACCTCTCGCCGGCCGACCGCGGTCCCGGGCGGTCGCCGGCGGACGACTGACCGGCGAGGCGCGCGCCGTGCCGCCGCCGCCACCGCAACCGTTAGGCCCCGCCGGCCCGAGGGTATCGTAACCGTGGACGACGCCATCGAGTGGCTGCGCGACCGCCCCTTCTACGAGGGACAGATCGCCGACCACCGGCGGCTCCCGGCGCGCGACCCCGAGTTCGCCGACGTCGACCTCGAACCACGGCTCGCCGGCGCGCTCGACGACCGCGGCGTCGAGCGCCTCTACCGGCATCAGGCCGACGCGATCGGCGCGGTCCGCGACGGCGACGACGTCGTGCTCGCGACCGAGACGGCCAGCGGCAAGTCGCTCGCGTACACCGTCCCCGCGTTCGAGGCCGCGATGGATCACGGCGGGCGGACCCTCTACCTCGGGCCGCAGAACGCGCTGATCGCGGACCAAGAGGAGTCGCTCTCGGGGCTCGCCGCCGACCTCGGCTTCGGCAGCCGCGTGTCGGTCGACTCCTACACCGGCCGGCTCTCGCGCTCGGAGAAGCGCGACGTGCGCGACCGCCGTCCGACCGTCCTCCTCTCGAACCCGGACATGCTCCACTACGCGCTGCTCCCGTACGCGGGGCGGCTGTGGGACTGGTTCTTCTCGTCGCTGGAGTACGTCGTGATCGACGAGGTCCACAGCTACCGCGGCGTGTTCGGCTCGCAGGTCGCGCTGACGCTCCGCCGGCTCGCACGGACCTGCGAGCGGTTCGGCTCCGCGCCGCAGTTCGTCTGCTGTTCGGCGACGATCAACAACCCCGTCGACCACGTCGCGACCGTCACCGGTCGCGACCCCGAGGGGATCGCCCTGGTCGACGAGGACGCCTCGGGACGCGGACCGCGCGACTGGGTGCTGTGGAACCCGCCCGAGTACGACGACGACTGGGCCGAGCGCGGCAGCGGCCGGCGGAAGTCGAGCCACACGGAGAGCAAACGACTCTTCGTCGACCTCGTCACGGCGGGCCAGCAGACGCTCGCGTTCACCCGCGCGCGCCAGACCGCGGAGCAGTACGCGACCGACAGCGCGAGCGACCTCCGCGAGCGGGGCGAGCGCGACCTCGCCGGGAAGGTCGGCGCGTACCAGGCGGCGCTCACCGACGACCGCCGCCGCGAGATCGAGTCGGCGCTCCACGGCGGCGACCTCCGGGGCGTCTGGTCGACGAGCGCGCTCGAACTCGGCGTCGACGTGGGCGGGCTCGACGCCGTGGTGCTGGACGGCTACCCCGGGACGCGGATGTCCGCCCACCAGCGCGCGGGCCGGGCGGGCCGCGGCGACGACCCCGCCACGGTCGTCATGGTCGGCGGCGAGGACCAGCTCGACCAGTACCTGATGCGCAACCCGAGCGACTTCTTCGACGCGCCGCCCGAGGACGCGATCTGCGACCCGGAGAACGGACAGCTCATGCCCGGCCACGTGGCGTGTGCGGCCGACGAGAGCTGGCTCTCGCCCGAGGACGAGCGCTTCTTCGGCGACTCGTTCCCGAGCGTGGTCGCCGACCTGACCGAGGAGGGCGTCCTCGAACGGCGCGAGGCCGCGGACGGTACGCGCTGGGTCCACGCCGGCGGGGGGAGCCCGCAGCAGTCGGTGAACCTCCGCACCGCCGAGGAGCGCGAGATATCGCTGATCGAGCGGTCGAGCGGGGAGACGGTGGCGACGCTCGGCTTCGCGGACGCGCTCCGGGACGCGCACCCGGGAGCGATCTACCACCAGCAGGGCCGAACCTACGAGGTGGTCGAGTTGGACCTCGACCGCGACGTGGCCGAGCTCCAGCAGTCCTGGGCGGACTACTACACGCAGGTGCGCTCCGACAAGGACATCGTCGTGAACGCGGACCTCGACGAGCGCGCGCTCTCGGCGCGCCCCGACGTTCCCGTCCGGTTCGCGGACGTCACGGTGACGGAGCAGATCACGGGGTTCGTCCGGAAGGACGCCGCGACCGGGGAGTCGCTCGGCGAGTCGACGCTCGACCTCCCGGAGACGACGCTGCGGACGAAGTCGCTGTACTTCCCCGTGCCCGAGGACGTCGAGCGCGAGATGCGCCGCCTCGGCGACGCGGTCGACGAGGACGGGGCTGGCCCGGCGGTCAGCGCCGACGGGGGGAGGCCCGACGACGAGCCGATCCCCGGCGGCGAGTACGCGTTCAACGGCGGGATCCACGCCGCCGAACACGGGATCATCTCGCTGTTCCCGTTCCACCTGCTGTGCGACCGCGCCGACGTGGGCGGCATCTCGACGCCCCACCACCCGCACACCGAGGGCCCGGCGGTGTTCGTCTACGACGGCTACCCCGGCGGCGTCGGGCTCACGCGCCGCGGCCACCGTCGGATCGAGGAGCTGATGACGCGGACGGCGCGGCTGATCGACACCTGCGACTGCGAGGGCGGCTGCCCGGCCTGCGTCCAGTCGCCCCACTGCGGCAACGGCAACGACCCCTTGGCCAAGGCCCCGGCCGTCCGACTGCTCGAATCGCTCACGGGAGCCGACGCGGACGTCTGACTCGGCCCACCCAAACGCCGACGCCTGACCCGAGCCACCCAAAGTTCCTTGCTGCCCGGGGTCGAGTGGCAGACGATGGCCATCGACCTCGACGACGCCGCGGACCCCGCGGCCCGCGCGATGGAGTGGCTCGTCCTCGGCGCGGCGTACTTCCTCCTCCTCCTGTTCCTCATCGGCGTGTTCGACCTGTTCGTCTCGCTGTACCGCCTGCTCGTCGCCGGCAACTTCACCGACCCGGCGGAGGTCGTCGAGCTGCTCGACAGCGTCCTCCTGCTGTTGATCATCGTGGAGGTCCACCGGACGCTCGTGGCGTACGCGCGCGGCCAGCCCGTCCTCCGGATCGTCGTGAGCGCCGCGATAATCGCGGTCTCGCGGCGCGTGATCAGCTTCCGGCTCGACGACTACGGCACGGGCGACGAGGCGCTGCTCGCGGCCGCGGCGCTCGGCGTGCTCGTCCTCGCGCTCACGGTCGGCTACTTCCTCCTCGACCGCGTGAGCGTCCCGGGGCGGCTGGAGCTCTGATCGCCGACGGACCGGGACGACCCGACCGACGCCCGCGGGGCATCCGCCGGCGGTCCCGGTGGTTTCACGGTGGACGCGCCCGTGTTGATCCCATGGAGCTGTTCTGGCACCGACGCGACCTCAGGGCCGCGGACAACGTGGGGCTCGCGGCCGCCGCGGGGACCGAGACCGACGAGGCCGACCGGGGACCGGCCGCGCCCGTCTTCGTCTTCGACCCCGCCGTCCTCGACCACGCGAGCGACGTGCGGGTCCGCCGCCTGCTCGACGGGCTCGCCGCGCTGCGCGACGACTACCGCGAGCGCGGGAGCGACCTCCTCGTCGCCCGCGGCGACCCCGAGGCCGTCCTCCCGCGGCTCGCCGAGGCGCTCGACGCCGAGCGCGTCGTCTGGAACCGCGACTACTCGGGGCTCGCCCGAGAGCGCGACGCGGGCGTGCGGCGCGCGCTCGACGCGGTCGACGTCGCGCGCGAGGCCCACCACGACGCGGTCCTCCACGACCCCGACGCCATCCGGACGAACGCCGGCGACCCGTACTCCGTGTACAGCTACTACTGGAAGAAGTGGACCGACCGCGCGAAGGCGGACCCGGCCCCCGCGCCGAGCGACGAGGCGCTCGCGGACGCCGACCGACTCGCGGACGCGGCCGACGCTGTCGACGGGACCGACGCGAGCGACGCGACGGCGGCCGACGGCGGCGTCGACGCGTCCCCCGTCGCCGCGGTCGGCGACCTCCCGACGCCCGCCGACCTCGGCTTCGCGGAGCCGGACGCCGACGTCGGACCGGCGGGGACCGCCGCGGCCCGCGAGCGCCTCGCCGACTTCCTCGACGAGGCGGTGTTCGCCTACGAGGCCGAGCGCGACTTCCCCGCCGAGGGGGCGACCTCTCGCCTGTCCGCCTTCCTCAAGTACGGCGAGATCGGCGTCCGGGAGGCGTACGCGGCGACCGAGGAGGCGATGGCCGAGGCCGAGTCCGACGCGCGACCCGACGACGCCCCCGAGCAGGTCGAGGAGTTCCAACAGCAGCTCGCGTGGCGGGAGTTCTACACGCAGGTCCTCTTCCACAACCCCGAGGTGGTGACGGCGAACTACAAGGAGTACGAGGAGGGGATCGACTGGCGCGACGACCCCGAGGAGATCGCGGCGTGGAAGCGCGGCGAGACGGGGTACCCCATCGTCGACGCCGGGATGCGCCAGCTGCGCGAGGAGGCGTTCATGCACAACCGCGTGCGGATGATCGTCGCCTCCTTCCTCACGAAGGACCTGCTCGCGGACTGGCGGCACGGCTACGACCACTTCCGCGAGCACCTTGCCGACCACGACACCGCGAACGACAACGGCGGCTGGCAGTGGGCGGCCTCGACCGGGACCGACGCGCAGCCGTACTTCCGCATCTTCAACCCGATGACGCAGGGCGAGCGCTACGACGCCGACGCGGAGTACATCAAGGAGTACGTCCCGGAACTGCGCGGCGTCGAGGCCGACCTGATCCACGAGTGGCACGAGCTGTCGCCGACGCAGCGCGCGAACGCGGCTCCGGCGTACCCCGCGCCGATCGTCGACCACTCGGAGCGCCGCGAGGAGGCGCTCGCGATGTACAAGCGGGCCCGCGGCGAAGACCCGGACGAGTGACCGTCGTCGCGGGCCGCTCACCCCGGCTCACTCCTCCCGCTAGACTTCGGTGACCGCGCTCACCAGCGCGTTCACGGGGAACGACTCGTCGTAGTCGAACGACGCGAACACCGCGTCGTACCGGTCCGACGGGAAGAGGAACACCACGAGGTCGTCGAAGAACAGCGTCTGCGCCGCGTACTCGCTCCGCCCCACGAGGCGCTTGAAGTCGTCGCCCGTGATCTGGTTCGACATCACCAGCTGGTACGCCTCGTCGAGGTCGGCGTCCGAGTAGCGGTCCTCGACGTCCCCGCGGACGTGTTCGATCTCGAACGAGACGCTCCGGAGGTCCGCGACGACGCGGGGCGTGGGCCCGTCGAACGAGAGGATCGCGTCGGCGATCGGTGACATGTCACCCTGATTCAACCCGCGTGCGCATAAATCACCGCGACGGAGCCCGCAAGCCCCGTTTCGCCGCCCCCATCGCGCCCCGTCAGAACAGCGCCTCGCTCTCGTCGAGGACGCGCGCCGGACCGCCGACCTCCCAGACGTCGGTGTCGATCCCGACCTCGGCGATCCGGCTCTCGACCTCGTCGACGTGGTCGGCGAGCGTGTTCACGTACACCGAGGCCCCGGTGTCGGTCGAGAAGTAGACTGGAACGCCCGACTCCCGCAGCTCGCGGACCGCGTTGAACACGGCGATCGTCTCGGGCTGCCAGTACACCCACCCGGCGGGCCCGGTCATCGTCGTCGCCGTCAGCGAGAGGGAGTCGTGCTCGGCGGTCTCGAAGATCCGGTCGAAGTCGCCCGCGCGGAGCGCGTCGGTCATCTCGACCAGCTGGTCCTGGACGTGCGCGGTCCGCGCCTGCATCATGTGGCTCGCGGCGGCCTCGCGGTGGGCCTCCTCCGTCTCCTTGTACGCGGGAACGTGCGCGGCGACGATCCGGAGGTCCTCCTCGGGGTCGAAGCCGTCCTCGCTCACGCCCACGTCGAGCCGATAGGAGCGGCAGTCCTCGTCGTTGAGCCCGGCGTCGAGCCGCGAATACGCGCCCGTGACGGCGCGGGCGGCCGACGAGGACCCGCGGCGGGCGACGGTGGAGACCTCCGGGAGAGACATGTCGAGTCCGGCGGCCTCCACTAGGGCGAGCGCGGCGGCCGCGAACCCGGACGACGAGGAGCCGAAGCCGATGTTCGACGGGAAGGAGTTCTCGCTCTCCAGCCGCACGGCGGCGTCGACGCCGGCCAGGTCGCGGACGTGGTCGACGACCATGTCGATGCGCTCGGCGGCGCGGCCGTCAACGTCCTCGCCGCCGATGACGTAGGCGTCCTCGCTCGCGTCCGGCTGCCACTCGACGGTCGTCGTCGTCGCTGTCGGGGCGGTACAGAGGCTGATGCTGTCGTGGTACGGGAGTCGCAGTTCCTCGTCGCGCATCCCGTGGTACTTGACGAGCCCCTGGATCGGGTGGGCTCGCGCGGTGGCCTTACCGGTCATACCTCGGGAAGCGTCCGGCGGGGGATTAGTCGTTGCGATGGGCGGGAGCGACGCGGAGCGGCCGGCGACGCGGACGGCCCCGAGGCAAATTATTAGTGGCGGCCGACGCCCGAGCCGACATGGCCTTCCGCGACGCGTTCGCCCGGCAACCCCAGGCGAAGGCCTACGCACTCGCCGCCGTTTCGGCGGCCCTGCTGTTCCTCGAAACCGTGGTTCGCTCACGCCAGTACTCGATACGGGAGGGTCAGCCGGTGCCGGCCCGGACGGCCCTCGATCTGCTCGTCGACGTGGCCGGGACGTACCTCGTGGTGCCCGGGCTCCTCTTCGTCGCCTACTACGCGATCGACGGTATCGGACCGCGGATCCCCCTGACCGCTCGGTCGCTCGGAGCGCTGCTCGCGGCCGTCGTCGCCGGGTCCCTCGCCGGACAGTACGTCGGCGGGGCCCCTCACTCGCTCCGGTTCCTGCTGGGGTCGAACGCCTTCGCCGCCCGCCCGCTGACCGCGCGCCTGTGGCTCGACGTGTTCGGACCGATCGGCCGCGACTTCCTCGCGGCCGTCGGCCTGTTGGTCGTGACGAGGGCCGTCCGGCACGCGAGGGGCGACCGCGAGGACCCCGTCGAGTAGCGACCGCGCGTCCCGCCCGCTTCCGTCCCCGCGACGGCGACGCGATCGAGGGGAACCCTTTTTGCCCGGCCGGCGGGTACTCCGCGCCATGACCGAGTACACCGTCGAGTTCGTCGGCACCGGCGAGACGATCGAGGTGGCCGACACGGAGACGATCCTCAGCGCCTGCTTCGACGAGGGGATCGCTCAGGAGTACTCCTGCCGCGTCGGGATGTGTCTCGCCTGCTCCGCCGAGATAGTCGAGGGCGAGGTGACCCAGCCCGCGGCCCGCGGTTTCTCCGACGAGGAGGCGGAGAGCTACGCGCTCACCTGTATGGCCCGCCCGCAGTCCGACCTGAAGCTCGAACGCGGGAAGTACCCGCCGAGCATCGAGGACGACGCGGCGACCGCCGCGGGCGACGGCGCGGCCGCGGACGACTGAAAACGGGCTTTTATTTGCTCAGTACGGTACCGCGTACAGCGCTATCGCGAGGAACGGGATGAGCGCGATCAGCATCGCGATGGCGTAGCCGAACATCTCGCGCGCCCTGACGTTCGTGATCGCGAGGAGCGGCAGCGCCCAGAACGGGTTCAGCAGGTTCGTGTGCGCGTCGCCGACCGCGTACGCGACGGTCGCCTGCCCGTAGGGGACGCCCAGCTCCTGTGCGGCCTGAAGCACCGACGGTCCGACGACGAGCCACTCGCCGCCGCCGGATGGGACGAACAGGTTCGCGACGGAGCCGACCACCCACGCGATCACGGGGTACGTGGCCGTCGTCGACACGTCGAGCAGCGCCTCGGCGAGCAGCAGCGCCAGGCCGGAGCCGGCCATGATACCCTGAATCCCGGCGAAGAAGGGGAACAGCAGGACGATCCCCGCCGCCGCGCCGGCCGCGTCGTTGAACCGGTCGCGGTAGTACGCCGGGCGCTGGTAGATGAGGAGGCCCGCGAAGAGGAAGCCGAAGTTGACGGCGTTCAGCGTGAACGCGCCGAGCCCCTGGTTGGCGAACTGGAGCACGAGCAGGGCGACGCCCGACAGCGCGACCAGCCCGCCGATGAGCCGGCTGTTGTTCAGCCGCTCCGCGGGGACGTCGTCTGCGCGGCCCCCGTCGGCGGCCGCGTCGTCGTCTGCGCGGCCCCCGTCCGCACTCCTGTCGAACAGCTCCGCCTCGTCGACGTACGCCGTGATCCCCTTCGCCCGACCCCCGGAGGGCGCGAGGACGTACAGCACGGCGCTCGCGAACAGGATCGAGAGGGCGGTGAGCGTGAGCGCGTACGGGTGAAAGATCGTCTCCGCGGCCGGGACGGTCGACGAGAGGAACTCGAACCCGGTCCCCTCACCGATGTTGTTCGCGTCGGTCAACTGGAGCGGGGCCGACCCGGAGATCCCCCAGTGCCACGTCAGGCCGAGCCCCATGTAGCCGGCGACCGCGAGCAGCGGGTAGTGGACGTCGATGTCCTTCCGGTGGGCGACCTTCCCCATCTCGCGGGCGAAGATCGCGCCCATGATGAGGCTGAACCCCCAGTGGACCCACGCCAGCGACATCGAGATGAAGCCGACGAACGCGGCGGCCTGCGCCCCGGAGTTCGGGACCTCGGCCAGCCGCTGGAGGACCGCGTTGACCCGCGGGTGGTACGCGATGACGAACCCGGTCATCAGGATGAGCACCATCTGCATCGAGAAGCCGAGGAACGCCCAGAACCCCCCGTACCAGAACTCCAACAGTTCTATCGGCCCGGAGTCGGTGGCTATCAGGCCGGCCCCGTAGACGAGATACGTCAACAGGATGGCGAAGACGAACGGACTCGGCATCTACCGTTCGACGACGTTCAATATTCGAAATCCGACACGTTCGACGATCCCGGCCCCGCCACTGGCTGCCATGGCTTCCCTATCCAGTATCCTACAGTATAAATAATGGGATACGACGGCGGCGGCCGAGACGTTCGGCGTCGCCGCGTCGTCCGCGGATGCGGTCCTGCTTCGCCGCGTCGATCTCGGGGGCGGCCTACTCGGCGCGCTCGAACCGGTGTCTGACCACGTCGGCGTCGTCGTCCCACTCGAAGTTCCCGCCGTGCGCGCGGACCATCCGCTCTTTGTACGCCGAGAGCGACGGCGACCCCTCGCGTTTCGCGTCCTCGTCGGTCATGTCGCCGAGCGTGCGCTCGGTCACCTCGACTAGTTCGAAGGCGACGCCGTCGATCTCGAAGGTCTCGCCCTCCTCGCCGTACTGGTTTCCGCGGTGGAGCTGCGTCACCTCGCCGTCGAGGGCGGCCTGCTTCACGCGGTCGTTCGGGAGCAGGTCGGCCGGGTCGTTGTCGGTCATGTCACGCCCTTCGGTCCGCTCCGGCTTATGCGCGGCGGCGAGCGCGGCCACGACTCGGCCCCCGCGTCGCGGTGACGCCGGACCGAACCCCGACGCGTTACGGATATCGAAACGCCGACCCGAGCGGGTACGCACGTCCGTGAACACCCGCGCTGCGTCCCGAGCCGAGGGATTCAAGATACTGCCGGTACCCATCTCTGACGATGCGACAGGACCACCTCATCACCGCGACCCAGCTCTCGCGGGATGACATCGAGGCCGTGCTCGACCGGGCCCGGGCGGTCGCCGACGACCCCGCCGCCTACGCGGACCGGCACGCCGGGCGGGTGCTCGCGCTCTGCTTCTTCGAGCCCAGCACCCGCACCCGGATGAGCTTCGACAGCGCGGCCAAGCGCCTCGGGATGAACACCATCGGCATGGGCGATGTCGACTCCTCGTCGGTCTCGAAGGGCGAGTCGCTGTCGGACACCGTCCGCGTCATCGAGGGGTACGCGGACGCGCTCGTCCTCCGGCACCCGAGCGAGGGCGCGGCCACGCTGGCGGGCGAGCGCGTCGACGTCCCCGTCGTCAACGCTGGCGACGGCGCGGGCCAGCACCCGTCCCAGACGCTCCTCGACCTCCACACGATCCGCGAGGACCACGGGCTCGACGACCTCACGATCGGGATCATGGGCGACCTGAAGTACGGGCGGACGGTCCACTCGCTGGCGGCCGCGCTGACGGAGTTCGACGCCAACCAGCACTTCATCAGCCCCGACTCGCTGCGGCTCCCGCGGTCGGTCCGCTTCGACCTCCACGAGACCGGCGCGCAGATCCGCGAACACGACGAGCTCGAACCGGTCTTAGGCGAGCTCGACGTGCTGTACGTCACCCGGATCCAGAAGGAGCGGTTCCCGGACGAGAACGAGTACCACCGCGTCGCGGGCGAGTACCGGATCGACGCCGAGACGCTCGAGGCCGCGGCCGACGACCTCACCGTGATGCACCCGCTCCCCCGGGTGGACGAGATCGCCCCCGATGTCGACGAGACCGACCACGCGCGCTACTTCGAACAGGCGCACAACGGGATTCCGGTCCGGATGGCGTTGCTCGACACCCTACTGGAGAACGCGGATCCCGACGGCGACGAGGGGACGGAGGTGGACCGATGAGCGACCACGAGCTCCGCGTCTCGAAGATCCGCGACGGCACCGTGATCGACCACGTCGAGGGCGGGCAGGCGCTGAACGTCCTCGCGATCCTAGGCATCGACGGCTCCGGGGGGTTCGGCGTCTCGGTGGGGATGAACGTCCCCTCCGACCGGCTCGGCCGCAAGGACATCGTGAAGGTCGAGGACCGCGAGCTGTCGCAGTCGGAGGTCGACGTGCTCTCGCTCATCGCGCCGGAGGCGACGATCAACATCGTCCGCGACTTCGAGGTGGTCGAGAAGAACCGCGTCACCCGCCCCGACGGCGTGACGGGCGTCCTCTCGTGTCCGAACCGCAACTGTATCACCAACGCCGGCGAGCCGGTCGAGACGCGGTTCGACGTCGTCGCCGACGGGGTGCGCTGCGACTACTGCGCGACGATCCTGCGCGCCGACATCGCCGACCACATCGACGTGTGAGGCGGCGAGCGCCGCGAGCCGTCTCTCGCGGGGCGATCCCCGCTCGGTCCGGTAAGTTTTAGCGCCCGCCGTTCCAACCGTCGCGTATGAGCAAGAAAGCCAAGCTCGTCCTCGTGCTGTCGCTCGTCGCGCTCGCGTACTTCCTGTTCGCCGGCGACAAGGAGCCGGTCGAGATCGAGTAACCGCGCTCGCGCCCTCCGCGAACCGCACCGACGACCGAACCGCCGCGCGGGTTGACCCGCGGCCGCGGCCGACCGCCCGATACCGTCCGTTTTTACCGACCTGTCCCGTAGCCGGTCCCATGTATGGGGTCGTCACGCGCAACGCCGACGAGGTCGCGATGGAGCCGTTCGACCTCGGGTTCTACGAGGTCAAAGACGTCACGGGACGGGCGGCCGAGCCCCTGCCGAACGCCGTGAACATGGTGTCGTGTTTCGGCGACAACGCGGCCGCGAGCGAGGACGAGGACCTCGTTCCGGTCGACGAGCGTGGCGAGCCGGCGACCCGCGACCGCGACTACTTCGACTGGGCGTACATCTGCCCGACGCACCCCGAGTACCGCGAGGGACTCCTGGAGATCATCGCGGACTGCGCCGCCGAGAACGGGGACGTGCGCCTCGACGACGTGGGGTTCCCCCGCGAGGGGTTCTGTCACTGCGACCGCTGCGAGCGCCTGTTCGCCGAGAGCGACCGCGACGACTTCGCCGACTGGCGCGCGGACGTCATCACCGGCTTCGTCGCCGAGGCGGCGGAGCTGGTCCCCGGCCGGCTGCTCCTCACGCTGTACCCCGATCCGTATCCCGACCACCTCTACGAGCGCGCCGGCCTCGACCTCGACCGCCTCACGGAGCACGTCGACGAGTTCGTGGTCCCGCTGTACGACACCGAGTACGCGACGACCTACTGGCTGGAGGCGATCGCGCGGGGGTTCCGCTCGCGGCTCGGCGGCGACTACGACGTCCACGGTGCGCCGCCGGAGACGCCGTTCTCGCTGGAGCTGTACGCGGTCGAGGTGGACGTCGACGACCTGATCCACGCGACCGAGGTCGCCGAGACGTACGCGAAGGACGTGTTCTTCGGCTACGACGCGAACAACGCCGCCGCCGCGGTCCGCCGGAAGAACGCCGACTCCCGCGACGGCGAGGTCCACCGACCGGAGTGACCGACCGCGTCGGCCGGCCTCTCGCGGCCCCGTGAACGAGGGTTTATATACGGCCGCGGTCGACGCTTACTCGACCGGCCGCCGGCGCGCGACACGACCGGTCGTCTCGCGTTCGCGCGAGGCGGTCGCCTTTCAACGTCCGCGCCGTAGCGGCGGTCGCCCTACACCGGTGAGCCGACGGCTCGCCGTTTCTCCGTGTCTCCGTTCCGCTCAGTGGACCGTCCGGTCGTCGCTCGCGTCGATCTCCTCGATCGGCTCCGCGTTGCCGAACTCGGGCGTCGGCCCGTCGCCCGGCTCCGCCCAGTCGACCGCGTTCCGGAGGACGCGCCGGACGTCCTCGTCGTAGTAGATCGGATACGTCTCGTGGCCGGGGCGGAAGTAGAACACCCGCCCGTTCCCGCGGCGGTAACAGCAGCCGGAGCGGAACGTCTCGCCGCCCTCGAACCACGAGGTGAACACGAGCGCGTCCGGCGCGGGCACGTCGAAGCGCTCGCCGTACATCTCCGTCTCTTCGAGTTCGATCGCCTCGCCGATCCCGTCCGCGATCGGGTGGCTCGGCTCGATCGTCCAGAGCCGCTCGCGCTCGGCGGCCTCGCGCCACTTGAGCGAGCAGCTGGTCCCCATCAGCCGCTTGAAAATCTTCGAGTAGTGCGCGGAGTGGAGGACGATCAGGCCCGTCCCGTCGAGGACGCGTTCGTGAACCCGGTCGACGACCGCGTCGCGGACCTCGTCGTGGGCCGCGTGACCCCACCAGACCAGCACGTCGGTGTCGTCCATGACCGCCTCGGTGAGCCCGTGCTCCGGCCCCTCGTCGAGGGTCGCGGTGCGGACCTCGTGGCCGCCCTCGCGGAGCGCGTCGGCGACGACGGCGTGGATGCCGTCGGGGTAGACCTCGGCGACGATCTCGCTCTCGCGCTCGTGTCGGTACTCGTTCCAGACCGTGACGCGTGCCATACGCGGGGTCGTCGCCGAACCGACTTGAGCGCTCGCCCCGGCCCTCGCCGCCTGCTCACCCGTCTCAGGCGGTCGCTTCGACGTTGGCGAGCCGGGTCGCGAGGAACTCCGCGATGGAGCCGTCTTCTTCCTCGACGAACCGCGCGAGCTCCTCGCCGTCGGGCGACTCCACGACGACCGTCGGGATCAGTTCGATCCCGTACGCCTCGACGAGTTCGCCCTCCTTCCCGTCCGGCCCCTTCGTCACCGGAAACGACTCGATGCGGTCGTCCGGGACGCCGGCGGCCGCGAGCGCGGCACCGAACTCGGGGAGCTGTCGCTGGCAGTCGATACACCAGTCGCCGCCCCACACTTTGAACACGTAGTCGTCCGCCGCGAGCGCGTCGAGAACGGAGTCGTCGAACGCGGCCGCGTCGACGTCGTCCGCGGGCGCGAGCGTTTCGAGCGTCATGGCGTTCGGTAGGTCGCGGAGCCACGTAAACGGCGCGTCGGTGGCAAGACGAGGTCTCGGTCGTTCGCGGCACGAACGGCCCGGTGTTACGTCGCTCCGACTGCTCTGAAACCGAAACCCGTCACGAACGCTTCCGAAGGCCCAGCCGCTCGGCTGTACGGTTCTGTTTATAAATCGTCAGTCGACACGAGTACCCCCGAAGCCCCAGGCACGAGGCGGGCGCAGGTGACGGCAGGACCGCAGCGAGTGAGCGGAGCGAACGAGCGAGGACCGCCCCGAGCGTGCGCCCGCTTCGCGACTGCCCCTTCGAGTCCCACCCCGTACCGCACAGCACTTCACACCTCCCCAGCCTCGTCGCGGCCGTTTTTAAACGGCCGCGACTCCGGCGAGGGACCGGGCGTCCCTCTGGCAGTCGGGCGTCGCCCGACGACCTCGCGCGTGCTCCTCCCGGCCTATCGGCCGCTCGGAGGCACGCGCCACCGCGTCAGTCTCGGGTCCCGGCTGTCTATTTATATACAGACCCGGTCGTGCTGAGGCGTTTATAACCGGATTTCGCCGGCGCGGGCGACATCGCTTGCCGGAGTCCGCGGGGCCTTTGCGTCGCGACCGCCTCGGTTCGGCTAATGGACGACGACATCCTGTCGACGCTCGGCTCGCCGCTGGTGCGGGTCGACGCGCCCGCGGGGACGACGGTCGCGGCGAAGGTCGAGTCCCGCAACCCGGGCGGCTCAGCGAAGGACCGCCCCGCGCTGTACATGGTCGAGGCCGCCGAGGAGGCGGGCGAGATCGAGCCGGGCGACCGCATCGTGGAGCCCACGTCGGGCAACACGGGCATCGGCCTCGCGATGGTCGGCGCGGCGCGCGGCTACGACGTCACCCTCGTCATCCCCGAGGGGAAGTCGATCGAGCGCCGCCGGCTCATGCGGGCGTACGGCGCGACCGTCGAGCTCGTCGACGGCGACATCTCGGACGCGAAGGACCGGGCGGACGAGCTCGAAGGCGAGCCGAACACCGTCCAGCTCCGCCAGTTCGAGAACCCGGCGAACCCCCGCGCCCACTACGAGACGACGGGCCCGGAGATACTCGACCAAGTGGGCGACCGCACCGTCGACGCGCTGGTCGCCGGCGTCGGCACGGGCGGGACGATCACCGGGGTCGGCCGCCGGCTGCGCGAGGCCTTCCCGGACGTCCGGATCGACGCCGTGGAGCCCGCGGACAACGCCGTCCTCTCCGGCGGGGAGCCGAGCGTCGACGGCTTTCAGGGGATGGGCCCGGGGTTCGTCTCGCCGAACCTCGACGTCGACCTGATCGACGAGGTCCACACGGTCGAGCTGGCCGACGCCGAGGCCGAGTGCCGCCGGCTCGCCCGCGAGGAGGGCATTCTGGTCGGCCAGTCGTCGGGCGCGTCGAACCTCGCGGCGAAGGACGTCGCGGCCGAACTGCGAGAGAGCGGCGCGTTCGACGGCGAGGAGCCGCTCGTCGTCACGGTCTACTGGGACAGCGGCGAGCGCTACCTGACCGCGGGTACCTTCGACGCCGAGTGAGCCGCGCGGACCGACCCACCCGGGAGTTGATTAGCGTTCGGCGCGCAGATGCCCCGTGAACACGCGCGCAGAACCGACGGAGCCGTCCGGCGGCGACTCGGCGGGCTCGCCCGACGCCCCGGACCGACGCTTCGACGGGCCGTGGCTCGCCGCGCTGACCGCCACTGTCGCCGTCTGGACGCTCCTGTACGCGCTCGACTGGGCGTTCTTGACTCCCCAGACGCCGATCGGCGCGGCGGTCTCGTTCGCGTACGGGTACCTGCTCGCCCCGCTGGCGACCGCGACCATCCTCCTCGACGCGCTCTCGCTCGCCGAGCGGGGGGTCGCCGATCTCGGCGTCTTCAAGTGGGTCTACGCGCTCGTCGCGCTCCCCGCGCCCCCGGTCGCCGTCCTCTACTACGCGCACCGCGAGTGGCTGAAACCCGACGACGCGGACCTCCTCGGAGGGCCCTGATGTCGGCCGACCGTCGACCGGAGTCGACCGACGGGGACGCCGGCCCCGGCGCGGTCGCCGGCCTCGTGACGGCCCCCGAGGGCGGGGCTCCGCCGGTCAGTTGCGACGCGGTCGAAATCCGTCCGGACGGCGTCGAGGGCGACCGCTACCGCCGCGGCGACGGCCACTTCCAGCTCGACGGCTGCGCGGTCACCCTCGTCGCCGCGGAGGCGCTCGACGCGGTCCGCGAGGAGACCGGCATCGACGTGAGCGACGGCCGTCACCGTCGGAACGTGGTCGTCGAGGGGTTCGGCGCGGGGTTGGACCCGCTCCTCGACGCGACCGTCGCGGTCGGCGACGCCCTCCTGCGACCGACTCGCCGCCGGCCGCCCTGCGCGCACGTCGAGGAACTCGCCGCCGAAGACGGGCTGGCGTCCGCGCTCCGGAACCGCGGCGGCCTCTGCTGTGACGTGGTCGAACCGGGTCCCGTCGCCGTCGGCGACGCGGTGACGCTCCGCGAGGCCGACCCGCGGACCGCCGGCGCGGCCATCGCGGAGCGCCTCGCGGAACGGTCGTCGAGCGGCCACGAGTAGCGCCCGCGCATCGTCGGGCTTTGGACTGATTCCGGAATATCGGGTGTGCGTGTGATTTACACCCGCGCTTCGGACTTTAGCCGCTCGAAGCCGGAGAGAGCGGCATGAACCGAACCCGTCGCGCGGCGCTGGCCGGGATCGCGGCGGTCGGGGGGGCTTCCCTCGCCGGCTGCCTCGGGGGCCGAGCGACGGACTCTGCCGGCCGAAACGCCGAGGAGTTGGGCGGCGGAACCCCCCCGCCGACCGTCGACACCGGCTATCACCTCGCGTACGAGGCCGACACGCTCGCCTCCGAGTCGCTCGACGGCGGCGTCGGGAAGGACGGGATCCCCTCGGTCGACGACCCGGTCTTCCGCCCCATCGAGGAGACGGACTCGCCGAGCAACGAGCCGGTGTTCGGCGTCGTCCGCGGCGGCGAGGCGAAGGCGTATCCGCGTCGGATCCTCTCGCACCACGAGATCGCCAACGACGAGGTCGGCGGCGAGCCGGTCGCGGTCACGTACTGTCCGCTCACCGGGACGGCGCAGGGGTTCCGCCGCGGCGACACGACCTTCGGCGTGTCGGGCCGGCTCGTCAACTCCAACCTGATCATGTACGACCGCGCCACCGACAGCTGGTTCCCGCAGATGCTCGCCACCGGGGTCGACGGGCCGATGGCCGGCGAGACCCTCGACGAGTTCCGCGTCGCGTGGACGACCGCGGGCGAGTGGGCGGCGCAGCGTCCCGACTCGCTGCTCATGACCGAGGAGACCGGCTACGTCCGCCGCTACGACAGCGACCCGTACGGGGGCTACGCGCCGCTGAGCGGGTACTACATGCGGGACGGGACCAGGTTCCCGGCGCTCGCGTCCCCGGAGGACGGCCACGCCAAGTCGGTCGTCGTGGGGGCGCGGACCGCGACGGGCGCGATCGCCTTCGACAAGGCGACGCTGCTCTCGGAGCGCGTCCTGACCGGGACCGTCGGCGGCGGAGGCCCGGCCGTCGTCGCCGTCGCCGACCCGGCCCTCTCGACGGGGTACGTCTACCGGAACCCCGACGGCGTCGCGGTCGAACCGGACGGCGACGGGTACCGGGTCGACGGCGAGGCCGGGGTCGCGGCCGCGGACCTGCCGCTCGAAGGGGTCCTCGCGTTCGACGCGATGTGGTTCGCCTGGTACGGCTTCTACCCGGACACCGCGTTCGTCGGCGAGCACACGCGGGCGGGCTATGGGGGCTGAGACCGCCGCGGCCGCGGACTCGCCCCGCGCGTGGCTCGCCGGGCTGGTCCGACGAACGCTGTTCGCCGTCCGCGCCGCCCTCGGTCGGCGCGACGGTCGGGCGACGGCCGCCGTCGTCGCCGCCGCCTATCTCGTCGCGTACCACCTCGGCCTCGGCCACCTCGGGCTGCGCGCCGGGGCGAGCGCCTCGACGCCCCGGTTCGACCTCGCCGTCGCCGACGACCCGGTCGCGCTCGCGACGCGGCGCGTCGCCGCGTTCCAGTACGAGCCCGTGGCGCTCCTCTCGGCGGGACCGGTCGAGTACCTCTTCGCTCCCGTCAACACCGTCCTCGGGCTCGCGCTCGCGGCGCTCGTCGGCGTCACGCTCGCCGTCTCCGTCGTCGCGTGGCGGGGCCCCTCGGCCTGCCGGATCGGTGCCGGCGCGGGCGCCGTCGCGGGGCTTCCGGGGGTCCTCTCGGGGGTCGCCTGCTGCGGCCCCGCGTTCCTCGCAGTGATCGGCGTTCAGGCCTCTGCGGGGCTGCTCGCCGCGTTCCGGTGGTTCCTGCCGGCGTCCGTCGCCGGACTCGTCCTCACCCTCCTCTGGGTCGGTAGCCGGGTCGATCCGGCGGCCGTGAGCTGACCCCTCGCACGGCTCGCGGGCTGCCGAAAGCGAAAGGGTTGAC
Source organism: Halorubrum coriense DSM 10284 (assembly GCF_000337035.1). Classification (GTDB taxonomy): domain Archaea; phylum Halobacteriota; class Halobacteria; order Halobacteriales; family Haloferacaceae; genus Halorubrum; species Halorubrum coriense. Next base: position 23,503 of record NZ_AOJL01000046.1, on the reverse strand, counting down.
GGCCGACCGCCCCGAGGTGTCGCCCGTGACTGTCGGATGAACTGGCGGTACCGCCACACGGTGTTGACGCTGTGTATGCTGGCGTTCTTCGTGACCTACTTCGCCCGGCTGGCGATCAGCCCCGTCGTCCCCCTCATCATCGACGATTTCGGCGTCTCGAACACGGCCGTCGGGGTGGCGCTCTCGGGCATGTGGTTCGCCTACGGGCTCTCGCAGTTCCCGAGCGGGATCCTCGCGGACCGGTACGGCGAGCGCCGGGTGATCCTCGTCGCGGTCGGCGGGACGACGGCGATGAGCCTCCTGCTGGCGGCGGTTCCGGTCTTCCCCGCGTTCGTGCTGGCGGCGGTGCTGTTGGGGCTCGCGGCGGGGCTCCACTACGCCGTGGCGACCACGCTGCTCTCGCGGACGTTCGACGACCTCGGCACCGCGGTTGGGATCCACTCGCTCGGCGGCCCGCTCGCGGGCCTGATCGCGCCCGTCGCCGCGACGTGGGTCGGCGTTCGCTACGGCTGGCGGCCCGGCGTCGCGCTGGCCGCGCTCGTCGGCGTCCCCATCTTCCTCCTGTTCGCGCGGCGCGTCCGCCCCGCCGAGCCGCGCCGCCCGGAGCAGCCGATGACCGAGCGGCTCCGGCTCGGGCCGCTGTTCGAACTGGTCGGCCGCCGCGAGATCCTCGTCCCGCTCGCCGTGGCGACGCTCGGGACGTACGTCGCGCAGGGCGTCATCTCTTTCCTGCCGACGTTCCTCGTCGAGTTCCGCGGCTACTCGCCGGGGTTCGCCGGCGGCGTCTTCTCGGCGTTCTTCGTCGTCCGGGCGGGGGCGCAGGTCGGGCTCGGCCGCCTCTCGGACCGGGTGGGTCGCGACGCGAGCATCGCCGCGTCCCTCCTCGGCGGGGCGCTCGGACTGGCCTCGCTGGTCGCGCTCCCCGACCTCGTCCGACTCCCCGTCGCCGTCGGCCTGCCGGCGCTCCCGACGACCGTCGGGCTCGGCGTCGCCGTGCTCCTCGCCGGGCTCGGCTCCTCGTTCTTCTCCGCCATCGACCCCCGGTTCATGGACGCGCTCGGCGACGCCGAGCGGGGGGCCGGCTTCGGACTGATCCGGACCGTCTACACCGTCATCGGCTCGGCCGGCTCCGTCGGCGTCGGGCTCGTCGCCGACCTCTTCGGCTGGGGCGCGTCGTTCGCCCTCATCGCCGGCCTCGCCGGCGTCTCGTTCCTCGTCATCTCGGCGAACGCGCTCGCCGGCCGAGGTCGGTGAGGCGTCGCCGACGCCGTCACTCGCCTCTGTCGATCCATACCCTCACCCGACGTATCGCCGCCTCGTCGTACGCTCGCCGTCCGGATCGTACAGCGTGACGACCTCTCCCCCGTCGTCGAGGACGGGTGCCTCCCGACCGAGGTAGTGGTCGGCGGCCGTGTCCGTGCCGCTGCCGACGTGGACGGTCAGCGTCTCGTCGGGGGCGAGCGTCGCGCCCGGGAGGTCGTCGCGCTGCCCGTCGAAGTCGATGACGTAGCCCGTCAGGTCGATCGGTTCGGCGGCGGCGTTCCGCAGCCGCACCGACTCGTCGAGGGGGTCTCCCGCGCCGTCGGCGGCTCCGCTCCCCGGCCCTGCGTCGATGGTGTCGATCACGAGCCCGTCAGGCCTCGCCTCCGCGGCGAAGGCCGTGATGTCGGCCAGCGTGTACCCGTCTGTCGGCGTCGGCTGCGGGAGGCTCGGCTCCCAGCCGTCGGGCGCGGCGTTGGGGTAGGCGGTCTCGTCGGCCTCGATGAGCCCGATGAGCGTCTCCGCGACGATGCGACTGCCGACCGCGCCGAGCCGTTCGCCGTCCTGCTGATAGTCGGCCTCGGCGAGCACGTAGTACCACAGCGGCGCGTCGGGGTCGGCGCCGCGGCCGTGCGCCCGGAGCGTCCGCATGATCGGCGACTCGTCGCCGAACGCCTCGTTCCGGATCGGGTCGTACCCCATCCGGGCGGCGACGTCCTGTCCGGAGGCCAGCCCGAGCGCCTTCCCGCGGCGGAGGTTCCGGACGGCGAGGGATCTGTCGCCGGACACCGGGAGCTCGAACAGCGCCGGCGCGAGTAGAGGTTCGATCTTCCGCGAGGGCTGGTAGTTGCCGTCGCCGGTGTCGAGCAGCCGGGACCAGTCGACGACGAGGTCGCTCGACACCGGTCCCCCTCCGCGGAGGTGTTGTTCTTCCGCCTCGGAGCCGGTCGGGAACAGCGGCACCTCGCCCACCCCGTCGTTGACGTCGAACGCGTGCGGGATCATGCTGTGGCCGAACCGGTACGCGGCCCCGCCGAACTCGACCGGGATCGCCGGCGTATGCCCCGGCGGGAGGAAGAACTGCCGGCCGTGCTCCTCGATGTCGGCCAAGACGTAGCGGTCGCAGATCCGCGGGAGCAAGTCGTGTCGCACGACCCATTGGTAGTGCCACCTGACGAGCCGCTGCGCGGCTTCGAGGACGGACTCGTCCTCCTCGACGAGTGACGAGCCGGGACCGAGCAGGTGGTCGACGATCCGGCTGTGGAAGTTCGCGAACGCGAGCTGGAGCTGCGAGACGACGACGTTCTCGTCGTTCCGCGGGTCGCCGATCACCGCCGTGTCCTGCTCGTTCCGCTGGAGGTCCGTCCCCGGCGGTCCGAAGACGCCGCCGTCGTCACCCTCCGGCGGGGCCGCCTCGCCGGTGAGCAGCTTGCGCTCGTCCGCGTCGTGGTCGTAGAGGAACGGGGCCGTCTCGGCGTTCGTCCGGTACAGCGAGTCGAGGTCGAGCGCGGGCGTCCGGAAGTTCCGGAGCGCGGCCGGGTCGTTGCGCCGGTCGATATCGGAGGTGGGGTCGAACGTGATATCGTGGTCGACGAACTGGCCGAAGATGCCGTAGCCGGCCGGGGTCTCCGCGTCGCCGACCGGGTCGTCGGGCGTCTCCATCATCGGCGCCCCGACCTCGCCGCCGGTCCCGCCCAGCGTCCGGAGCAGCTCCTCGTCGCGGTCGTACGGGTCCAGCTCCGGGAACTGCGTGTAGAACCGGTGGCTCCGGACCGGGCCCGCGGTCGTACACGCGGCGTCGTTCATCCCGCGGTGTCCGCTCCCTCCGTGGAGCACGATGTCGCGCGCGTTCACCGTCAGGCGGAGCGTCGCCTCGCTCTCGTCCGGTCGCTTCCGCCGTCGGACCGGCTCCTCGGTCCCGCCCTGCGCAGGGTTTCGCACGGTGAAGGAGACGTCGTCGAGGGCGGTGCCGCCGTCCGCCTCGAGGACGAAGTCCCCGTCGGCTCCGGTCGTCCAGTGGCCGATGCGGTCGCCGTCCCGCCGCTCGCCGATGACGATCCGCCCCGCCAGCGGCCGGGAATCGTCGTCGACGACGCGACAAGTTATTTTGTCAGTAACACCCATGGGTTTAGATGACACACATAAGTGTCAAAAAATTTTCTAAATGAACTTTCAACTTGTTCCCCGGATTATATTGCTGGCTTCGTGCCCGCCGGCCGGTCAACGTAGTCGCGGCGGACCGCTGCGCGCCGGTCGTTCCCACGCGACCCGAACCTTCGAGTTCGCCCGGAACGAACCGTCGGTGTGTACGACTACCACGCCCACACGAACTACTCGGACGGGGCGTTCCTCCGGTGGATGGTCGAGGCCGCCGCGGACGCCGGGCTCGACGGGATCGGGTTCGCCGACCACTGTAACGTCTCGCCGGAGCCGAACGCGCGGGAGCACAAGCGCGCGTTCGGGTTCAACCTCGACCTGACCTACGAGCGCCGCCGCGACGCGATCGAGTCGGTCCGCGACGCCGTCGACGTCGACGTGTTCGACGCGGCGGAGATGGACTACGACCCGGCTCACGAGGGCGCGATCGCCGACTTCCTCGACGAGGCGGACTTCGACTACGCCGTCGGCAGCGTCCACGACCTCGACGGCGCGAACGTCCACACGCGCTCGCACTTCGCCGACAAGCCGGCGGCGGAGCGGCGGGACCTCGTCGACCGCTACTTCGAGAAGCTGGTCGCGCTCGCCGAGTCGGAGCTGTTCGCGATCGCCGCGCACCCGGACCTGATCGAGCGCAACCCGCACCTCCGCGGGTTCGCGACCGAGGACCACTACGCGGCGGTCGCCGAGGCGTTCCGCGACTCGCGGACCGTCCCGGAGATCAACGCCGGCCGGCTGCTCGACGACTACGGCGAGTTCCACCCGGCCCCCGCCTTCCTCGACCGACTCGTCGACGCCGGCGTCGACGTGACGGTCGGGACCGACAGCCACGACCCGGCGGAGATCGCCCCGCGGGCCGAGGAGATCGAGGCCGAACTCGACCGTCGCGGCCTGGAGCCGGTCCGCCTCGATCGGATCGTCGCGGACGCCTGACTGGAGCGGTCGCGCTCGCGACGGAGTGAACTGCGAAAATCAGCGAGTCGCTCGCTCGACTTCGCTCCGCTCAACCGAACTGCGGAAATCAGAGATTTCCGCGTTTGACTTCGGCTTACGCCTCGTCGAACAACGCAGCGCTCCGCGCTGCTGGCTCGACTTCGCTCCGCTCAGTCGAACACCGATAGACTCGCTTCGCTCGTCTATCGAGTTTGACTTCGGCTTACGCCTCGTCAAACAGCGTCTCGCCGTCGACCATATGCTCCTCGACGGCGTCCATGTCGAGCGTGACGCCGAGGCCCGGCTCCTCCGGCACCTCGATGTACCCGTCCTCGATGACGTCCTCCTCGACGAGGTCCTCCCACCAGCCGAGCTCGTAGGAGTGGTACTCGATGGCGAGCGAGTTCGGGATCGCCGCGCCGACGTGCGTCGCGGCCATCGTCGCGATCGGCGAGGCGACGTTGTGCATCGCGACCGGCACGTAGTACTGGTTCGCGACGTCGGCGATCTTGCGCGTCTCCCGCATCCCGCCGACCTTCGGCAGGTCGGGCGCGACGATGTCGACCGCCTGGTTCTCGATGAGCCGGCGGAGCTCCGTGACGCGGTAGCGGTTCTCGCCGACCGCGATCGGCGTGACCGTGTTCTTCGTGACCTCCTCTTGGACCTCGAGGTTCTCCGGCGGCACGGGGTCTTCGAGCCACCACACGTCGTACTCCTCGATGGCGTCCGCGAGGCGCTTGGCGGAGCCGCCCGAGAACGTCCAGTGGCAGTCGAAGGAGACGTCGGCCTCGTCCTTCACGCGCTCGGTGACCGTCTCGACGATCTCCGCCTTGTGGCGGATCTCGCCGGGCCGGAGGTGGCGGTTCGCGCGGTCCTTCTCGAAGCCCGAGGGGACGTCGAGGTCGAACTTCAGCGCGTCGTAGCCGAGCTCGTCGACGACGCGCTCGGCCTCGTCGGCGCAGGCCTCGGGGTCCGCCTCCTCCTCGGTGTGGCAGTCGCAGTAGACGCGCATCTCGTCGCGGTACTTGCCCCCGAGCAGCTGGTAGGCCGGCACGTCGAGGACCTTCCCGGCGAGGTCGTGGAGCGCGACCTCGATGCCCGAGATGGCGGTGACGGTGACGCCCTCGACGGAGCCCTCGCCCGACATCTTCTGGATGAGGTGCTCGTAGAGGCGGTCGATGTCGAGCGGGTTCTCGCCGATCACGAACGGCTTCATGCGCTCGATCAGCTCCGGAACGCCCGCGCCCCAGTACGCCTCGCCGGTGCCGACGACGCCCGCGTCGGTGTAGACGCGCACGAGCGTCCACGGGAAGTTCCCGTCGACCATCGTCGTCTGCACGTCCGTGATCTCGACGTCTCGGTCGCCGCCGCGCGTCCCCGTGGTCCCCATCGTCTCGGCGGAGAGCTCCCGCATCGTGTACTCCGCGTTCGGGTCGTGGAGCGACTCGTAGTCCCGGCTCATGCCCTTCGATTTATTCGGAACAGGGTAAACGTTTACCATCGGGCGTGGTACGCCTGAACAGGTGGCTTTTCATCCCCGTACGCGCAACGGGAGGGCATGGTCGAAATCACTGATTCTCTCGCGTGTCTGTACACCGGTCGGGTGGAGTCTCGCGGCGACGACTACGTGGTCACCGTTCCGGCCTCGGAGATTGAACACGGCAGCGTCAGCGTCGGCGAGACGTACCGGATAGCCGTTCTCGACCGAGCCGAAGCGGCTGACGACGGGGCGGCCGCGAGCGCGGACAGCGGCGCGGCGTCCGGACCGGCCGCCGACGGTTCTTCGGGCGAATCGCCCTCGGACGACGGGCAGCGCCCCACCTCTCGCGGGGCCGCCGGAGCCGTCCAGCCCGACCCGCCCGTCTCCGAGGGCGAGGTCCGCGACGTGACGATCGAGACGCTGGGCGACAAGGGCGACGGGATCGCCAAGATCGAGCGCGGCTACGTCGTCATCGTCCCCGACGCCGAACCCGGCGAGGAGCCGACCGTCGAGATCACGAGCGTCCGCGAGAACGTCTCGTTCGCGAACGTCGTCGAGAAGTAGCTCTTCCTCCGACGCCTCCCGCACCGGTCTCGCTCTCCGTCCCCGGCTCACTCGGGCGGGTTCCCCCGCGAGAACAGCGCCCGCAGGTTCGACGGCGAGAAGAACGAGGACGGCTCGTCCATGTGGACGCCGATCTCGCCCGAGAGCGCCCGGAGCCCGACCCGCTGGACCGGCTCCGGCAGCGAGTAACACCGCCGGATCGCCTTCCCGAGCCGGATCTCCGTCGCGAGCGCCTCGCGCCACCCGGACTCGTAGGCGGCGAGCGTCGCCGGGTCGCGGGGGTCGATCGCCGCCGCGGCGACGTCGGCCGCCCGCATCCCGTAGAGGATGCCGCCCCCGGTGAACGGCTTCGTCTGCGCGGCGGCGTCGCCGATCAGGAACCCGCGGTCGCTCGTCGTCCGCCCCGGCGGCCCGACGGGGATCGCGCCCGAGCAGCGGCGGTCGGTCGTCGCGCCGTACGCGTCGGTGAGCCGGTCGAACCGCCCGGAGACGTCCTCGCTCGGCGGCGCGGCGAGCCCGTACTCGACGCCCGCGTCGCCCCGGGGGATCCGCCACGCGAAGAACGTCGGGGCGGTGAGGTGGACGTCGACGTAGTCGCCCGCGTCCGCCTCCTCGTCGAAGCCGAGGACGCCGTGGAGCAGCTCGTCCGGCTCCGGGAGGTCGAGCGCGCGGCGCACCCGCGAGGTCGGCCCGTCGCAGCCGGCGACCATCCGCGACTCGACCGACTCCACGTCGCCCGCGGGCGTCTTGACGTCGACGACGACCCGGTCGGAACGCTCCTCGACGCCGACGACCGTGTGGTTCTCGCGGACGTCGGCGCCGGCCTCCCGCGCGCTGTCCGCGAGCGTTCGGTCGAGTCCGACGCGGTCGATCACGTTCGACACCGGCTCTCGCTTGTAGAACGGATACGCCCGCGACCCCGGCCCGTCGACGTGGAAGCGAGCGCCGTACACCAGGTTCTGGAGGAGTTCGTCGCGGGCCCCCTCGGGGACGTACTCCCACACGTCGTCGGAGACGTGGCCGGAGCAGGCGAGCGGCTCGCCGACCGACCCCTTCTCGAAGGCGACGACGTCGCGGCCGGCCTCGGCCGCGCGCCGAGCGAACCGCGAGCCCGGCGGCCCCGCGCCCACGACGGCGAAATCGTACATGGGGGAAGCGAGGTGACGGGGATATTTAATTACGACGCGGCTAACCGGCCGGGACCGGCGGGAGTCGCGAGGGTGCGAGGCGTCGCCGTCACTCCGACGGCTCCCGCGTCTCCAACCACTCCAGCGCGGCGTCGAGGTCCGTGCGCGGCGGCGAACAGGTGAACCCCTCGCAGACGTAGGCGGTCGGCTCGCCGTCGGTCGCGTCGCGGTCCGCCCAGATCGGGGGGGCCTCGGCCATGCCGAGGCGGTCGAGCCACTCGTCGAGTCCCGTCTCGGTGAGCGGCCGGGGCGCGACGAGGGCCCCGGGCAGGTACCGCTCGCCGAGCGTCTCGCGCCACTCGCGCGGGACCTCGGCAGCGGCGATCGTCACCTCGATCCCGCCGGTCTCGACGAGGTCCGCGGCCCGCACGAGCGAGGCGTGTTCGAGCGGGCTCCCGCGGATCCGGTCCCCGTGGGTCGTCACGACGCGCTCCGCGATCTCCCGGAACTCCCCGTCGGCCCGGAAGCCGTCGAGGAGCGCGAGCGTCTCGGCCGCGACGCCGAGGCTCGACGGCGTCGACCGGTCGGTGAACTCCTGCGGCCGCGCGATGAGGGGGCCGGCGTCGGCGCGGTCGTCGGCCGTCCCGTCGTCGAGGTCCCGCGTGAAGTAGATCGTGCCGTCGTCGGCGTCGTAGAACTCCTCGACGAGCGCGCCGGCCAGGTCGAGCGCGAACCCGAGCGGCTCCGGGTCGCCGGTCGCGGCGTAGGTGTCGAGCGCGCCGCGCGCGAGGAACGCGTAGTCGTCGAGGTAGCCCGGCCCCCGCACGTCGCCGTCGAGCCAGCGGCGGGCGAGCGCGCCCGCGTCGGCGTCGGCGTCGTAGAGCCGCTCGCGGCAGAAATCGAGCGCCTCGCGGGCGATCTCGGCGTACGGTTCGCCGAGAGAATCACCGGCTCTCGCGAACGCGGATATCGCCCGCCCGTTCCACGAGGCCAGCACCTTCTCGTCGCGGGCGGGCCGCGGCCGCGACTCGCGGGCGTCGAACAGCGCCGTGCGCGCCTCGACGAGCGTCTCGCGGACCGCCTCGGGCGACAGGTCGCGGTCCGCGGCCAGCCCCTCGACCGACGCGGCTATCGTCGGGACGGTCGTGCCGCGCTCGAAGTTGCCCCCGGACCGGATCCCGTAGCGATCCTTCGCCAGCGACGCCGCCGGCTCGTCGAGGACCGCGTCCACCTCCTCGGGCGTCCAGACGTAGAACGCCCCCTCGACGTCGTCTCCCCCGACGTTCCCCGCGTCGACGTCCGCCTCCTCGTCCGCCTCCGAGTCGCTTCCGCGGCTCGCTGGCCGGCGGCTCCGCGCGTCGAGCGTGCTGAAGAACCCGCCGCCCTCGTGGCGGAGCTCGCGGTCGAGGAACGCCAGCGACTCGCTCGCGACGCGGGCGTACCTCGGGTCGCCGGTGAGCCGGTAGCCGTCGAGGTAGGCCATCGGCAGTTCGGCGTTGTCGTACAGCATCTTCTCGAAGTGGGGGACGGTCCACTGACGGTCGACCGCGTAGCGGTGGAACCCCCCGCCGACCTGGTCGTACATCCCGCCGTCGGCCATCCCGTCGAGGGTCCCCGTGGCGGCAGACAGGAGCGCGTCGCGGCCGCGGCCGGCGTACGCGCGCATGAGGAGGTCGATCCGGCCCGGCATCGGGAACTTCGCGCCGCCGCTCCCGAAGCCGCCGTACTCCTCGTCGTAGCCGCGCAGCGCCGCGGCGGCGGCCGTGTCGAGCAGGTCGGAGCCGGGCGGCGACGCGTCGCCCTCGGCGGGCGTCGGCACCGACTCCAGTTCGTCGCGCGCGCTCTGGGTCCACTGGTCGGCGCGCCGCTTCATCTCCTCGCGCTGCTCGGGGTCGCTCCACGAGTCGGCGATCCGTTCACAGAGGCCGCGGAACCCGGGCTGGTTCCGCCGCGGCTCGGGCGGGAAGTAGGTCCCGACGTAGAACGGCTTCCCCTCGGGCGTACACCACGCCGAGAGCGGCCAGCCGCCCCCGCCGGTGACGAGCTGGCAGACGGTCATGAACGTGCTGTCGACGTCGGGGCGCTCCTCGCGGTCGACCTTGATCGGGACGAACGAGTCGTTCACGACGGCCGCGACCGACTCGTCCTCGAAGCTCTCCTCGGCCATGACGTGACACCAGTGACACGAGGAGTAGCCGATGGAGACGAACACCGGCACGTCGTGCTCGCGGGCGCGCTCGAACGCCTCGTCGCCCCACGGCTGCCAGTTGACGGGGTTGTCCGCGTGCTGTCGGAGGTAGGGACTCGCCTCCCCGTCGAGGCGGTTCCGCTCGGTCGGCTGTGACATGGCCCTGGTTCGGCCCGGCGCGACAAAAGGCGTCCGGGCCGCGCCGAGCGCCGCCGCTCGGGACGAAAGTATCCACGAACGCGCACACATCTAGTCGCGTAGAGAGTAAGGTTTACACTACCGTGCGGTCACCCGTCGGGCATGACGGAGACCGTGCTGCTGGTGGGAGGCGGCGGCCGCGAACACGCGATCGCTCGGGCGGTGGCGGACGACTGCGCGCTGTACGCCTGCGCGAGCGTCCGGAACCCGGGCGTCCGGCGGCTCGCGGACGGGTTCGAGTCGATCGACGAGACCGACGCCGAGGCGGTCGCCGAGTACGCGACCGCGGTCGACGCCGACTTGGCCGTCATCGGCCCGGAGTCCGCGCTGGAGGCCGGCGTCGCGGACGCCCTGGACGACGCCGGCGTCTACGCCTTCGGTCCGCGTGCGGCGGAGGCCCGCTTGGAGACGGACAAGGCGTATCAGCGGGAGTTCATGGAGCGGAACGCGATCCCCGGCTGCCCGGACTACGCCGTGTTCGACGACACCGAGGCGGCCTGCGAGCACATCGACGCCTACGACGGCGACCTCGCGGTCAAGCCGGCCGGGCTCACCGGCGGCAAGGGCGTGAAGGTGATCGGCGATCAGGTGACCGCCGAGGAGGCAAAGGCGTACCTCCGGGACTCCGACTACGACCGCGTCGTCCTCGAGGAGCGGCTCGTCGGCGAGGAGTTCACGGTTCAGGCGTTCGTCGCGAACGGCGACGTGCGGACGACACCCGCGGTCCAGGACCACAAGCGCGCCTACGAGGGCGACGAGGGGCCGAACACCGGCGGGATGGGATCGTACACCGACACCGGTCTCTCGCTCCCGTTCATGGCCGAGGGCGACTACGACGCCGCGGTCGACGTGCTGGAGGCCGTCGTCGACGCGCTCCCCGACTACAAGGGCGTCCTCTACGGGCAGTTCATGCTCACCGACGAGGGCCCGAAGGTCGTCGAGTTCAACGCCCGCTTCGGCGACCCGGAGGCGATGAACGCGCTCCCCGTCCTCGACACGCCGTTCGTCGACGTGCTCGCCGCCGCGCGCGACGGAGAACCGCTCCCCGAACTCGCGTTCTCGGGGGAGGCGACCGTCTGTAAGTACGCGGTGCCCGACGGCTACCCCACCGACCCCGACGCCGGGGCGGCGATCGCGGTCGACGAGGAGAGCGCGGGCGACGCGCTCCTCTACTACGCCAGCGTCGACGAGCGCGACGGCGGGCTGTACACCACCACGTCGCGGGCGTTCGCCGTCGTCGGCCGCGGCGACTCGATCGCCGCGGCCGAGGCGCAGGCCGAGGACGCGCTGGCCGCCGCGGGCGACCGCGTCCGCATCCGCCACGACATCGGTACGGCCGACCTCGTTCAGCGCCGGATCGACCACATGGACGAACTGCGGGACTGATCCGGTCCCGTCGGTCGGCGGTCCGGAGCGACCCTTTTATCCTCCCCGTTCGAACGGCGTGACGTGACAGACGACGACGCGGCCGCGACGCGCGAGGACCCGTCCCGAAGCGACCGCCTCGACCGGTTTCCGACCCCGGGAACCCGCAACTCGCTGTGGTCGTGGCCGGACGCGAAGTCGCCGCTCGCGGTCGTCCGCAACTACGTCGCGATCGTCCTCGCGCGGATCTGTCCGAGCCTCCGGCTGAAGAACCGGCTGCTCCGGCGGATCGGCGTCACGGTCGGGGAGGGCGTCGCGTGGGGGCTGGAGTCGACGCCGGACGTGTTCTGGCCCGAGCGGATCCGCGTCGGCAACGACGCGATCATCGGGTACGACGCCACGCTGCTGTGCCACGAGTTCCTCCACGAGGAGTACCGGCTCGGCGACGTGGTCGTCGAGGAACAGGCGATGATCGGCGCGGGGGCGATAGTCCTCCCGGGCGTCACGGTCGGGGAGGGCGCGCGCGTCGCCGCGAACTCGCTCGTCGCGGAGGACGTCCCGCCGGGCGCGACCGTCGCGGGGGTCCCGGCCGAGGTCGTCTCGCGGACGGACGCGGCGGCGAGCGACGACTGACCGCGGCGACTACGCGGCGGCGAGCGACGACTGACCGCGGCGACTACGCGGCGTCGAGTTACGCGGCGTCGTCGTCCGTGTCGCCCTCCCCGGCGTCCGCGTCGCCGCCGTCGCTCGCGGCTCCTCCCTCCTCCGCGTCGGCGATGTGCGCCTCGGTGCTCACGCGCTCCAGATCGACGCCGACCTCCTCGGCGACGGCGTCGAGGACGGCCCGCTGCTCGGCCATCTCGTTTTCGAGCGTCTTCACGCGCCGGGAGGTGTCGACGACGGTCTCCTGCGTCTCGTCAACCTCGTCGCGCAGTTCGCTGATCTTCTTGTACGTCCGCTCGGCGCGGTCGGCGAGCGTCTGGATCTTCTTGGCGGTGTCCCCGAATCCCATACCGACCGGTCGGCCCGGCGATACGTGTGCTTTTCCGTTCGATCCGAATTCACTCGGCGATTCGCTCCGGTCGACGGTGGACTTTTGCCCGACTCGCCCCTGATACGGGTATGAGCGTCGACCGGATCCTCTTGACCAACGACGACGGCGTCGACGCCGCGGGACTGCGCGCGCTCTACGACGCCCTCGCGGCCGAGTACGCGGTGACCGTCGTCGCGCCGGCGGACGACCAGTCGTCCGTGGGCCGCTTGCTCTCCGAGGACGTCGCCGTCGAAGCGCACGACCTCGGGTACGTCGTCGACGGTACGCCGGTCGACTGCGTCGTCGCGGGGCTCGACGAGCTCGTCCCCGAGGCGGACGCGGTCGTCGCGGGCTGTAACGAGGGCGCGAACCTCGGGGCGTACACGCTGGGCCGGTCGGGGACCGTCTCCGCGGCGGTCGAGGCGTCGTTCTTCGACGTGCCCGCGGTGGCGACCTCGATGTACGTGCCCGGGGGCGACGACTGGTGGAAACGCGAGTTCGAGGGGCCGGACTTCGCGCACGCGGCCCGCGCGACCCGGTTCCTCGTCGACGAGGCGGTCGAGGCGGGCGTGTTCGACCGCGCGGACTACCTCAACGTCAACGCGCCGATCGCGGACGCGGACCGCGCGCCGCTCCGCGTCACGACGCCGTCGACGTGGTACGGGCTGCGAGCGGAGCGGAACGGCGACGGTCGGGTCGGGTTCTCCGACCCGATCTGGGGCCGGATGAACGAGGACGACGTGCCGGACTCGGTGGGGACCGACCGACGCGCCGTCGTCGACGGCGAGGTGTCGGTCTCGCCGCTGTCCGTACCGCACGCGGCCGAGCCGGACGCCGGGGTCGACGACCTGATCGACGCCTACGAGGCGGCGCTCCGGTCGTGAGAAGCGGTCGCGCTACTCGCCGTCGCCGCTGACCGTCACCTTCGCCTCGCTCAGCACGCGGTCGCCCATCTCGTAGCCGGGCTCGTACACCTCGTGGACCGTCCCCTCGGGGCGGTCGCTGTCGACGCGGAGCATCACCTGATGGCGCGCGGGGTCGACCTCCTCGCCCGGCTCCGGGTCGATCGACTCGACGCCCTCGTCGGCGAGCACGTCGTCGAACTTCTCTAACGTCGACTCGACGCCGGGGCGGAGGTCGCTTCCCTCGTCTTGGTCGAGCGCGCGCAGCAGGTCGTTGCGGACCGGGGTGAGCCGCTCGACGAGCGCCTCGGAGGCGCGCTCGCGGATGTCCTCCTGCTTCCGCTTCGCGCGCTGCTTGTAGTTGCTGAAGTCCGCCTTCACGCGGGCGAGCTTGCTCGTCAGCTCCTCGACCTCCTCGTCGCGCTCGCGGAGCTCCTCGCGGGCCTCGGCGAGGTCCGCCTCCAGCGCCGCGACCGCTCTCGCGAGCGCCTCGTCGTGTTCGGCGACGGCCGCGGCCAGCGCCTCGCCCTCGCCGGGCTCGCCCTCGGCGGTCGCCTCCGCCGTGCCGTTCGCTCTCGCCGCGTCGCCCTCGGCGTCGTCGGGGGACTCGACATCGACGGCGTCGTCGTCACTCATACCCGATCGAAGTCGGTCGGCGGGGATAAGCGTTCAGAACCGGGACGGGCGGATTTATGATCGCGGCGACCGACGGTCGTTCCCGCATGCCACCTCGACCATCGACCTTCTCGATCGCCGCCCGCGACCCGGAGACGGGCGCGGTCGGCGTGGCGGTCCAGTCGAAGTTCGTCGGCGTCGGCTCCGTGGTCCCGTTCGTCAGCGCCGACGCGGGCGCGGTCGCCACGCAGAGCTTCGCGAACGTTGCGTACGGCCCCGACGGGCTCGACCTGCTGCGCGAGGGCCACGCGCCCGCCGAGGCGATCGACCGGCTTACCGCGGCGGACGACGAGGCCCCGTCGCGACAGGTGGGAATCGTCGGCGTCGACCCCGACGAGCCGCCCGCGGCGTTCACCGGTGACGAGTGCCACGACCACGCCGGCGACCGACGGGGCGACCACTACACGGTCCAGGGCAACATCTTGGAGAACGCCGACACCCTCGACGCGATGGCCGCGGCGTTCGAGGAGACAGACGGGGGGCTCCCGGAGCGGCTGATAGCCGCGCTCCACGCGGGCAACGAGGCCGGCGGCGACAGGCGGGGCGAGCAGGCGGCGGCGCTGTACGTCGCGAAGCCCGAGGGCGGCTACGACGGACGGAACGACCGCTGGGTCGACGTGCGCGTCGACGACCACGAGCGGCCGATCGACGAGCTGGAGCGCGTGTTCAAGATCTACGACGTGACGCTCCTCGAACGCGAAGCGCCCGCGGAGACGCAGGAACTGACCGGCGACGCGGCGGTCGCCGTCGAGGCGGCGCTCGCGGACCTCGGCTTCTACGAGGGCGAGCCGACCCCCGACTTCGGCGACGACGCCCGGGACGCCCTGGAGTCGTTCCGCGGGATGAACAACTTCGAGAACCACTCGCTCCCGGTGCTGGAGGACGCCGTTGCGAGGGGCTGGGACGAGACGGACCCGGACGCCGATCCCGAACCGCGGCTGATCGACGCGATCTGGCGCGGGCTCTCGCGGCTCGACCGGGTGTAGCGGCGGCCCGCGGACCGTCTCCGTCGCCCCGGGCCGGCTCGCGCCGAGCGTGGCCGGTCGACTTTTGCCCGTCCGCTACCGAGCGGGCCCATGACCATCGAACCCGACGCGGTCGCAGACCTCATCGAGGAGCACCTCCCCGACGCGGTCGCGGACGTGACCGCGCCCCGGATCCACAACGACGAGGCCGAGGACGCCCACTTCGCGGCGGTCGTCGTCTCCCCGGCCTTCGAGGGCGAGTCGCTCGTCGACCAGCACCAGCGCGTGTACGACGCGGTCGGCGACCACATGACGCGCTCGGTCCACGCGCTGGAGATCAAGACGTACACGCCCGAAGCGTACGCGGAACACGGCGACGGCGCGCTCGCCGGCGAACTCCGCGAGGCCGGGCTGCTCCCGATCGACGAGGCCTGACGCCCGCGCTCCGACCCCTCGCGGATCCCTCCACACAGATGCGCTCCGCCATCGCCCGCGCCCTCCGCGGAACCGCGGCCGCCGTCTCGCTCCTCGCGTTCGCCGCGCTCTTCCTCGCCCTCCGAGCGCGCGTCACCGCGCCGACCGTCCTCGGCGGACTCGCCGCCGTCGCGGTCGCCACGCTGCTCGCGGCCGTCGGTCCCTCGGGAGTCCGGCAGCTGCTGGGGCGAGGTGAGCCGGGTCGCGGCGACGACCGCGGACCGACCGCCGAGGGGGACGCGTGGCTCGACGAGACCGGCGACGACGCGCCGTGGACCGACCGGGCAGACCGCGCCGCGGAGTCCGACCCGGACTGGTGGCTCGCGCGGCTCGACCCCGCGCTCGACGACGCGTGGAACCGCTGGGCGGACGCCGCGCTGACCGTCGGACTGGCCGCGCTCGGAATCGGGTCCCTCGCGCTGTTGGCCACCTACCCGGGCGAGGACCCGCCGCTCGGGTTGGCCGTGCTGGGCGTGTTCGGACTCAACGGGGCGCTCGTGGCGCTCCCGTTCCTGTTCGAGGGGGACTGACGCGCTCCCCCGCGGTCAGCCGTCGTCTCGGCCGTCGGTCGCGGCCGACTCGCCGCCACCCTCCGCGGACGCCTCGCCCGCGACGCGGTCGGCGACCAGTTCGGCCAGCGGGTCGACGGTCACCGTCAGGCGGGCGACGAGGAACACGACGGGGGCGAGCGCGACGAACAGGAACCCGGCGTCGTACGCCCACGCGGCGTCGTTCAGCAGGGGAACCGCCGCGCCCGCGAGCCCGCGGTACGCGACGAGGACCGCCCCGAAGACGACGAGCCAGTAGGCCATCCCGCCGGCGTTCTCGGCGATCCGGTCCGGCCGCGCGTCCGCCTCGGCGTCGGTTCCGTCGAGCGCCAGCCGCGTTAGCTCCGCGAACTTGGGCGCGGCGTACAGGAGGACGCCCGACACCGCGAGCGCGACGACGCCCGTCGCGACCGCGGCGAACGTCACCGGCGCGAACGGGACGAGCCGGTCCGCCCCCGGGAGCAGCGTCGCGACCGAGAGCACGCCGACGACCGCCAGCGCGCCGATCAGCAGCTTGCTCGCCGACCGGACGGTGTCGCGGTCGAGCGCGTCTCCGATCGCTGAGTCGTTCGAGATCATAGGCGCTCGGCCGTTGCCGGCGGACCGACATATAACGGGAACGCCGTCGCGCCGAGTTGACTCGGTTTCAGTCGAATTAAAATCACTCCAGAGAGCCCCCGATACCGCTGAAAAGAGGCGGAAGATCGATTTCAAGCCGGCGGTCGCTCCGCCGAGCGAGTCGTCGGACGCTCCTCGAAGCCGCGCGTATCAGCACCGACAGTATTGCTACCGCATCGCACGATTTTGCGCGTGTGACGCCTTCCAGTACCTTTTACAGCGTCTCGCGGGAAGGCCGAGCCATGGGAGACGACTACCGCACGGAGGAGGACAGCCTCGGCGAGATGCAGGTGCCGGCGGACGCCTACTGGGGCGCGCAGACCCAGCGCGCCGTCGAGAACTTCCCCGTCTCGGGGATCCCGATGAGTCGACGGTTCATCCGCGCGCTCGGCGTCGTCAAGAAGGCGGCCGCGCAGGCGAACCGCGACCTCGGCCTCGTCGAGGACGACACCGCGGAGGCGATCGTCGCCGCCGCCGACGAGGTGATCGCGGGCGAGCACGACGACCAGTTCCCGGTCGACGTGTTCCAGACCGGCTCCGGCACCTCCTCGAACATGAACGCCAACGAGGTGATCGCCAACCGCGCCGCCGAGATCGCCGGCGCGGAGATCGGCGACCGCGTCGTCCACCCGAACGACCACGTCAACTACGGGCAGTCGTCGAACGACGTGATCCCGACTGCGATGCACGTCGCCGCGCTGGAGGCCGTCGAGAAGGACCTCGTGCCGGCGCTGGAGACGCTCCACGCCGAGCTCGAAGCCAAGGAGACGGAGTTCGACGGCGTCGTCAAGACGGGGCGGACGCACCTCCAAGACGCCACGCCGATCCGGCTCGGCCAGGAGTTCGGCGGCTACCGGACGCAGGTGGCGAAGGGCATCGAGCGCGCCGAGGGCGTCCAGTCGAACCTCCGCGAGCTCGCCCTCGGCGGCACCGCGGTCGGGACCGGACTCAACACCCACCCCGAGTTCCCCGAACTCGCCGCGGAGTACATCTCCGACGAGACCGGGACGGAGTTCCGCGAGGCGGAGAACCACTTCGAGGCGCAGGCCGCCCACGACGCGATGGCGGAGGGCCACGGCGCGCTCAAGACGATCGCCGGCAGCCTCAACAAGATGGCCAACGACCTGCGGCTGCTCGCCTCCGGCCCCCGTAACGGGCTCGGCGAGGTCGAACAGCCGGAGAACCAGCCCGGCTCCTCGATCATGCCCGGCAAGATCAACCCGGTCGTCGCGGAGTCGGTCAACCAGGTCCACAAGCAGGTCGTCGGCAACGACGCCGCCGTCTCCGCGGGCGCGGCCCGCGGCGAGATCGACCTGAACCTCTATAAACCGGTCATCGCGCACAACTTCCTCGAATCCGCGGCGCTGCTCTCGAACGTCGCCGAGACGTTCGGCGAGCGCTTCGTCGGGAAGCTGGAGGCGAACGAGGAGTTCGCGCGCGAGCGCGTCGAGCAGTCGATGGCGCTGGCGACCGCGCTGAACCCCGCCATCGGCTACGACAAGGCCAGTAAGGTCGCGAAGACCGCGCTGAAGGAAGGGAAGAGCGTCCGGGAGGCCGCGGTCGAGGCCGGCTACCTCACCGAGGCGGAGGCCGACGAGGTGCTCGATCCCGAGGCGATGACCCACCGCGTCATCCTCGGCGACGAGGACTGACGCGAGAGCGACCTGTGCGGACGGGGCGACGCCGCCGTCCGCGCTGACGCCCCGTCTCTCGGTACACTGATTGGTCCGGCTGCCGACATCGTCTCCGTGAACGTCACGGCGACGCGCCGCGCGAACGCGAGCGGTCGGCGGGGTGACGGATGAGCGGTCGGCCGTACCCCAGTGAGCCGCCCATCACTCACGTGTACGACGCGGCGTACGCGGGGGTTCCGAACTGGGACATCGGGCGGCCACAGCGGGCGTTCGTCGACCTTCTCGACGCCGGCCTCGTTCGAAGTCCCGTCCTCGACGTCGGCTGCGGGACGGGAGAGCTGTCGCTGTTCCTCGCGCGGCACGGGCACGACGTCCTCGGCGTCGACCTCTCGCCGCTGGCGATACGGCAGGCCACGGAGAAGGCGCGCTGGCGGCGGATCTCCGCCCAGTTCCTCGTCTGGGACGCGCTGGCCCTCTCTCGGCTCCGCGCGGCCGACCTGTCCTTTCGAACCGTCGTCGACTCCGCGATGTTTCACATCCTCGGCGACCGCGAGCGCGACCGGTTCGTCGAGAGCCTCGCCGACGTCGTTCGCCCCGGGGGCCTCTACTGCGTCCTCGGTGACGCTCGGCGGGCCGACGGCGCGATATACGGACTTTCGCCGGAGGAAGTACGGACCCGGTTCGGGAACGCCGGGGGGTGGGAGGTCGCGTTCGCG
This sequence comes from Halorubrum coriense DSM 10284, assembly GCF_000337035.1. Lineage (GTDB taxonomy): Archaea > Halobacteriota > Halobacteria > Halobacteriales > Haloferacaceae > Halorubrum > Halorubrum coriense. The sequence continues at coordinate 4,666 of NZ_AOJL01000046.1, read as the reverse complement.
TTCCGGACCGCATTCGAACGACGCCGGAGCCGTAACCCCGCTTACTTCGTGGGCGTCAGGCGGCTGTGAGTCGTCGCCGTCGGCGGAAACCCACCGGCCGTGCGTCGCCGCGGGTCAGTTGAGAAGCGGGTTGTCGAGCGGCTCGAACCGGTGGCCGCACTCCGGACACTCGACGAGCCGGCGCCCGCTCGCGTCGACGACGACCGCGAAGCGGCGGCTCCAGTCGCTGGCGCCGCACTCGGGGCACCAACGAACGATAGGTGGAATCATGCCGAAATCGAACTCCTGACCGTTCTATCCGTCCGAGCGGGAAATGGATGCCGGGGCGAGCGACGCAGTTCGACCCGGCCCGTCCGCCGAGCGATCGAGAACGCCTCACCGCCGCTCTCAGTCGCCGACCTCACAGTCCAGCGACTTCAGTCGCCGAACCGCGGCCGAGAGGTCTCTCTCTTTGACGAACACGTGGTCCGTCGCGTACGACGAGACGACGAACACCGAGACGTCGACCTCGGCGAGCGCCGTCGCGACGGCCGCCAGGAACCCCACGAGCTCGAAGGGGAGCTCCATCTCGAAGGTGAGCCGCTTCCACCCGTGTTCGACCGCGTCGGCCGCGACCGCGTCGACTCGGCCCTGCTCGACCACGACCGTCGTCTCGTTCGCCTCCCGGACCGTCGCGAACGCGTCGGGGCGGTCGCCGTCGGTCCGGCAGACCGCGTACGTCTCCTCGGAGACGCTGACGGTCCCGTCCTCGAGGAACTCGGCGGGATCCATGCGGTCCGCAGACGCCGGACGGGCAAAAAGGCGCGCCGGCCGGCGTCGTCGCCGCAGTCCCCCGATTTAGGCCTCGTTTCGGCCCCGGTTCGGATCCCGTCGCGACCGCGGTTCGCGCCGAATCGGAACCATTTAAGCCGGTGTCGGTACCGATCCCACACGGATGAAACTTCACGAATATCAAGCGAAGTCTCTCTTCGCCGACGCCGGGATCCCGGTTCCGGACTCCCGGCTCGCGACGAGCGTCGACGAAGCGCTCGACGCCGTCGACGAGATCGGCTACCCGGCCGCGATCAAGGCGCAGGTCCACGTGGGGGGCCGCGGCAAGGCCGGCGGGATCAAGATCGCGACCGACCGCGAGGAGGCCGAGCGGTACGCCGACGAGATCCTCGGGATGGATCTGAAGGGGTACACCGTCGACCAGGTCCTCGTCGAGGCCGGCGTCGACTTCGTCGACGAGCTGTACGTCGGCGTCACGATGGACCGCGGCGAGGGGAAGCCGGTCCTGATGGTGTCGACCGAGGGCGGCGTGAACATCGAGGAGGTCGCCGAGTCGAACCCCGACGCGATCGCGCGCGAGCACGTCGACCCCGCATTCGGCCTCCACCCGTACCAGGCCCGGAAGGTCGTCTACGAGGCGGGCGTCGACGCCGACGTGGCGCTCGACGTGGCGTCGATCCTCTCGACGCTGTACGACCTCTACGAGGAGAACGACGCCTCCGAGATCGAGGTCAACCCCGTGATGATCACGGGCGACCGCGACGTGGTCGCCGCGGACGCCGTGATGAACATCGACGAGGACGCGCTGTTCCGCCAGCCCGACCTCGCGGACATGGCCGAGGCGTCCTACGAGGACGACCTCGAACGCAAGGCCGGCGAGTACGGCTTCGACTACGTCCGCCTCTCCGGGAACGTCGGCATCATCGGCAACGGTGCCGGGCTCGTGATGACGACGCTCGACCTCGTGGACTACTACGGCGGCGCGCCCGCGAACTTCCTCGACATCGGCGGCGGGGCCAAGGCCGAGCGCGTCACGCAGGCGCTCGACATGGTGTTCTCCGACGACAACGTCGACGCCGTCGTCTTCAATATCTTCGGCGGGATCACCCGCGGCGACGAGGTCGCCAAGGGGATCAACGAGGCCCTCGAAGGGTTCGACGAGATCCCCAAGAAGGTGGTCGTCCGGCTCGCCGGCACGAACGCCGAGGAGGGGATGGAAATTCTGAACACCGACCTCGTCGAGGTCGAGAAGACGCTGGAGGACGCGGTCCAGCGCGCGGTGAAGAACGCCGAAGAGGTGACTCAATGAGCATTTTCGTCGACGACGACACCAGAGTGGTGGTCCAGGGGATCACCGGCGGGGAGGGGAAGTTCCACGCCGGCCAGATGATCGAGTACGGCACGAACGTCGTCGCCGGCGCGGTGCCCGGCAAGGGCGGGCAGGAGGTCGACGGCGTCCCGGTGTACGACACCGTCGACGAGGCCGTCGAGGCGGAGGACGCTGACGCCTCCGTCATCTTCGTACCGCCGGCGTTCGCCGCCGACGCGATCTTCGAGTCGCTCGACACCGACCTCGACCTCGCGGTCGCGATCACCGAGGGGATCCCGACGCAGGACATGGCGAAGGTGAACAAGCGGCTGGACGAGACCGACACCCGCCTCATCGGGCCGAACTGCCCCGGGATCATCACGCCCGGCGAGGCGAAGCTCGGCATCCTTCCCGGCAACATCTTCTCCGGGGGCAACGTCGGGCTCGTCTCCCGCTCCGGCACGCTCACCTACCAGGTCGTCGACAACCTCACCGAGCGCGGGCTCGGCCAGTCGACCGCCATCGGCATCGGCGGCGACCCGATCATCGGCACCTCCTTCGTCGACGCCCTCGAAGCGTTCGAGGCCGACACCGACACCGACGCCGTCGTGATGTGCGGCGAGATCGGCGGCGAAGACGAGGAACAGGCCGCGAAGTTCATCGGCGAGCACATGGACACGCCGGTCGCCGGGTTCATCGCCGGGCGCACGGCCCCGCCGGGCAAACGCATGGGCCACGCGGGCGCCATCGTCTCCGGCTCCGGCACGGGCACGGCGCAGTCGAAGATCGACGCGCTCAACGAGGCGGGCGTCCCCGTCGGCGACACGCCGGAGGAGGTCGCCGACCACGTCGAGGACTTCCTGTAGACGCCCCTCGACCGCCCGGCTCCCGGGCGCGCCGCCGGCGGCTCTAGTTTTCAATCCCGGTAGTCAGAGCGAAAGCTAAAGTTACGGGTGGCGCAACCTCCGCTTATGAACACAGGTCCCGACGACCCGTCGCCTCGCTCCGACTCGGAGGCTTCCGAGCGGTCGGGACCGACCGGCGACACCGCGACTCGCGTCCTGTTCGTCGACGACGAACCCGGGGCGGCCGACCTCGCCGCGACCCACGTCGAGCGGCTGCTCGACGGCGTCGAACCGGTCACGCGGCTCTCCCCCGACGAGGCGCTCGACGTCGTCCGCGGGGGGTCGATCGACTGCGTCGTCAGCGACTTCGACATGCCGGGCCACAACGGGCTGGAGTTCCTCGACTCGGTCCGCGGGGTGGACCCCGACGTCCCGTTCGTCCTGTTCACCGGCAAGGGGAGCGAGGAGATAGCGAGCGAGGCCATCTCGGCCGGCGTCACGGACTACCTCCAGAAGGGCGCGGGACGGGACCGCTACGAGATGCTCGCCAACAGCGTCGCGAACGCGCTCGGCCGGCGGCGGGCGGAGCGCGACCTCCGCGAGGTGAACGACCAGATCACCGGCATCCACCGGTTCGCGACCGGACTCGCGGACGTCGAGGACGTTCCGACCGTGTTCGACCGCGTCATCGACGTCGCCGAAGAGATACTGGAGTTCGACCGCTGCGTCGTCGCCCGGCGGCGCGGCGACCGACTCGTTCCGGTGGTCCGGTCGGAGAGCGTCTCGACCGACGAGATACGCACGTTCGACCTCGACGAGGGCGTGGTCGGATACACGGCGCGGGAGCAGCGGACCGTCGTCGTGGACAACCTCAGCGTCGATCCGGCGGACCCGGACGAACTGGAGGGTCCGGTCGACTCGGCGGACTCGGGCCGCCGCGGGCCCGACCACGACCGGGTCGGCGGTCCGGAGCCCCTCGACACGGCGGAGGTGGCGGACCCGGTGTCCGACGACGTCCGGTCCGCGATCAGCGTGCCGATCGGACCGTACGGGGTGTTCCAGGCCGTCTCGAACGGCTACGCCGCCTTCGACGCCGGCGACGTCGAGTTCGCCGAACTCATCGCGTCGCACGCCGCGAACGCGATCGACCGGATCCGGACGGAGACGGAGCTGCGGAGCGAGCGGGACCGCCTCGCGGCGCTGTACGACAACCTCCCGCTGCCGATGGCGAGCACCGTCATCGACGGGGACGGCGCGAAGCGCCTGACGGACACCAACGACGCCTTCGCGGAGACGTTCGGCTACGACGCCGCGGAGTCGACGTACGACGAGGTCGCCGACGCGGTCATCCCGCCGGAGACCGAGCAGTTCGACCACGAGACGCTCATTCGGGAGGACGAACCGATCAGGCTCGAAGTGCGCCGCCGGACGACCGACGGGCTGCGCAACTTCATCCTCCACGCCATCCCCGTCGTCCAGCCGGAGGAATCGGTCGTCTACTCCATCTACGCCGACATCGACGAGCAGAAGCGCGTCCAACAGACACTCAGGAAGCTCCACGCGACGACGCGGGAGATGTTCGGCGGCGAGAACCGCGAGGACGTCGCCGCGGTGGCGGCCCGTGCCGCGATAGACACCCTCGAGTTTCCGAACAGCGGCGTCCGGCTGTACGACCCGTCGGCGAACCGCCTCCGTCCGACGGCGATCAGCCGGGAGGCGACCGAGGCGTTCGGCGAGCGAC
>NZ_AOJL01000045.1 GCF_000337035.1 Halorubrum coriense DSM 10284 | reverse complement strand
TCAGAGATGTGTATAAGAGACAGAGGCGGAGTTCTTCGACGAGACCGACCTCCAGTTGGCCCGGGTCCTCGCGGCGAACGTCACGGTCGCACTCGACCACGCCGAGCGAACCGAGCAGTTGCGCGACCGCGACGCCGCGCTCCAGCGCGAGATAGACCGGTTGGAGAAGTTCGCCGCCTTCGTCTCGCACGACCTCCAGAACCCGCTCAACGTCGCCGCCGGCCGCACCGACCTCGCGCGCGCGATAACCGATGACGACGCCGTCGTCCGAGAGCTCCGACAGGTCGAGGCCGCACACGACCGGATGAAGGAGCTGATCGACGACCTCCTCGCGCTCGCGCGACAGGGCCGGACGGTCGACGAGATCGAGTCCGTCTCGCTCGATGCGGCCGCCGAGCGAGCGTGGCGCACCGTCGACACCGGGAACGCGGCGATCGACCTCTCGCGGGCCGCCTTCCCGGTCGAGGCCGACCCGGAACGGCTCCGGACGCTCTTCGAGAACCTGTTCACGAACAGCGTCGAGCACGGTTCCGCGAGCGGTCGGGCGGAGTCCGGCGACGGCGCGGAGCACGGAACCGCCGACGGTCCGGAGGGCGCGGACGCGGCGAGCGGTCTCACGGTCTCCGTCGGCCCGCTCCCGGACGGCTTCTACGTCGCGGACGACGGGACCGGTTTCGACATCGACCCCGAGGAGGCGACGGAGTACGGCCGGTCGAGCACGTCGGACGGGACCGGCTTCGGCCTCGCGATCGTGCGCGAGATCGCGGCCGCACACGGGTGGAAACTCTCCGTCGACGACGCGGACGGCGCTCGGTTCGAGTTCCGTCGAGAAAGCTAATATATAAAAGACGGGTTGGCGTGCGCAGCATGCGCACAGGCGGGCCACGGTTATGCGCGATTCGCTCCTGTATATGACGTATGGACGAAGGAACCCGCGAGCTGCTCGAACCGCTCCCGCCGAGCGCCAAGCTGGTCTACTACGTGCTCGAGGCGGAGGGGCGGTTCGACCAGACCGGCCTCGCCGAGGAGACCCGACTCTCGACCCGCACCGTCCGGTTCGCGGTCGAGAAGCTCACCGAGGTCGGCCTCGTCGAGGAGGGGCTCTGCCCCCGGGACGCCCGCCGCTCCGTCTATCACGCCGTGTCGCCCGCCGAGCGCGACGCCGCCGACGAGCCGGAGGCGACCGCCGACTCCGCCACGGAGGCCGACGCGCCCGCCGCCGCGGTCGCCGAGGACTGAGCGCGGACGGCCTCGACTCGCCGCCCTCCACGCCCCGATCCGTCGCGTTTTTGGCCGCGGGACCGGTAACGTACTCACTCCGATGGCGACGTACCACATCGAAACGTACGGCTGTAGCTCGAACCGGGGAGAGAGCCGGGAGATCGAGCGCGCCCTCCGCGACGGGGGCCACCGCCCGGCCGACGGCCCGGAAGACGCGGACGTCGCCATCCTCAACACCTGTACCGTCGTCGAGAAGACGGAGCGGAACATGCTCCGCCGCGCCGAGGAGCTGTCGGAGACGACCGCCGAACTCGTCGTCACCGGCTGTATGGCGCTCGCGCAGGGCGAGATGTTCGCCGACGCCGACGTCGACGCCGAGATCCTCCACTGGGACGAGGTCCCCGCCTACGTGCTCAACGGCGAGTGCCCCACGGTCACCCCCGACGCCGAGCCCGTCTTAGACGGCGTCGTCGGCCTCCTCCCCATCGCGCGCGGCTGTATGAGCAACTGCTCGTACTGTATCACCAAGTTCGCGACCGGCCGGGTCGACTCCCCGCCGGTCGCGGAGAACGTCGAGAAGGCGCGGGCCCTGGTCCACGCCGGCGCGAAGGAGATCCGCGTCACCGGCCAGGACACGGGCGTCTACGGCTGGGACGACGGCGACCGGAAGCTCCCCGAACTGCTCGACCGGATCTGCGACATCGACGGCGAGTTCCGGGTCAGGCTGGGGATGGCGAACCCCGGCGGCATCCACGGCATCCACGAGGAGCTGGCCGAGGTGTTCGCCGAGAACGAGGAGCTGTACGACTTCATTCACGCGCCGGTCCAGTCCGGCTCTGACGACGTGCTCGAGGACATGCGCCGGCAGCACCGCGTCGAGAAGTTCCGCGAGGTCGTCGACACCTTCGACGAGCGGCTCGACCACTGGACGCTGTCGACCGACTTCATCGTCGGCTTCCCCACCGAGAGCGAGGCCGACCACGAGCGCTCGATGGACCTGCTCGCCGAGGTCCGCCCCGAGAAGATCAATGTCACCCGCTTCTCGAAGCGCCCCGGCACCGACGCCGCCGACATGAAGGGCCTCGGCGGGACGGTCAAGAAGGAGCGCTCGAAGGCGATGTCCGAGCTGAAGATGGAGGTCGTCGGCGAGGCGTACGAGTCGATGGTCGGCGAGACGTTCGAGGTGCTCGTCGTCGAGGAGGGGACCGGCGACTCGGTCAAGTGCCGCGACGGCGCGTACCGGCAGATCATCGTTCAGGGGGCCGCCGACCGCGGCGTCGAGGTCGGCGACTTCCTCACCGTCGAGGTGACCGGCCACAACACGGTGTACGCGTTCGGCGACCCCGTGACGGAGTCGGAGCCGGGCGACGGCGACTCGGTCGAGCGCGACGACAGGCCGGAGTCCGCGCCGTCGACGGCCTAACGCCCCGCGAACCGGTCGCCTTTCTCGTCTCGCTCTGCTCTCGCACCTTCCGATCCCGTCCGTTCCGACCCCGCGCTTTTTGATCCCGGACCGTCCGCTCCCGCACTCTCAGACCGGTGCTCCCGCGGTCGGTCGTCGTCCGGCTCGAAACGCTCCGGTCCGGCGTCGTCCGAGTCGTCCGAGCCGGGTCGGTCGGGGAGCCGGATTCGGACCGCCGTTCCCCGCGGCTCGCTGTCCGCGAACTCGACCGTTCCCCCCGCCCGGTTCACCGCCCAGTAGATCAGCCACAGCCCGATGCCCTCGGTGTGTTCGAGCGGGGTCTCCTCGGCGTTCCGGAGGGTCCGCCGCTCTACCCGTGGGATGCCTCGCCCGTCGTCCGCCACGACGAGGTGGACCGCGTCGTCGCGCCACACGCGCACCGTCACCGTCACGTCGTCGTTGTGCTCGACGGCGTTCCGCAGCGCCTCTTCGACCGCGACCGGCACGGCCGGGTGCGTCCGGACGACGCAGCGCTCCGGGAGCTCCGCGCGGATCGTCGCGCCGGGCGCTTCGGCGGTCAACTGCGCGACCTCCTCCTCGACCTGTCTCTTATACACATCTCTGA
>NZ_AOJL01000044.1 GCF_000337035.1 Halorubrum coriense DSM 10284 | reverse complement strand
GAGAGCAGGGTCGCGAGCTCCTGCGCCTCGGTGAGCTGTTCGTCCGCCTTCACCGCGTAGAGGCTCCCGCGCGATCCGACCGCCGCGCCGAGGCTGGCGGCGAACGAGAGCAGGAAGGAGAGCTTGAACGCGTGGTGTCCGATCAGCCAGATGAGCCAGACGACGGCGGCGAGCGCGGCGAACCCGAGCGCGGTCCCCGCGCCGATCCGGACCGCACGCCACTGACCCGAGCGGGAGATACCCCAGCGCGGGAGGTCGCGGACGGTGTAGAAGGCGACGCTCGAGAGGAGAAGTATCAGCAGCGATTCGAGTGCGATCCCCACGCTCGGCCCCTCGGCCACCAGATGGCGCGCGCCGAGGCCGAAACAACACCCCCCGAGAGCGGCGAAGCCGTATCGGGGCGGGACGTGGAGGGCCATCGACACGTCTACTCCCTCGCGACGGATATCGGTTTCTAGTCCCGACAGCGCCCGCCCGCGCTACTCGTCGTAGATCAGTTCGACCTCGTCGGCGAACCGGTCTAAGATGTTCCGGCGCTTCTTCTTCATCGTCGGCGTGAGCAGGTCGTTCTCCTCGGTGAACTCCTCTTCGACGATCCGGAACTGCTTAATCTGCTCGTACGACTCGAACTCCTCGTTCACGCGGTCGACCTCCGCCTGAATGCGGTCCCGGACGCGGTCGTCGCGGCAGACCGCGGCGCGGTCCTCGGGGAGGTCGACGCCGCCGTCCTCGGCCCACGCGGTCACCCGCTCGAAGTTCGGGACGATGAGCGCGGAGACGAACTTGCGGCCGTCGCCGAGGACGACGCACTGCTCGACGAACTCGTTGGCGGCGAACCGGTCCTCGATCGGCCCGGGAGCGACGTTCTTGCCGGTCGAGAGCACGAGCAGCTGCTTGGCCCGCTCGCGGAACGCGACGTACCCGTCCGGGCGGAGCTGGACGATGTCCCCGGTGCGGAACCACGGCTCCGCGGCCGCGGCCTCCGAGTCGGTCTCACCCTCGCCGACCCGCTCGTCCGGCGGGGTGCCGGCGGTCACGGCGTCCTCCGGGAGGTCGTCCGCGTCGACGAACGCGTCCGCGGTCGCGTCCGGCCGGTCCCAGTACCCCTCCGTCACCTGCGGACCGCGGACGAGCAGCTCGCCCACGTCGCCGGCTAGGTCGGCGACCTCCTCGCCGACGACGCCGTCGTCGATCGCGATCTCGGTGTCCACGACCGGCGGCCCGATGGTCCCCACCTGCGGGCGCTCGGGCGGGTTGACGCAGATGACCGGCGACGTCTCGGTGAGCCCGTACCCCTCCAGGATCGGGAGGTCCATCGCGTGGTACAGCGCGCACAGCTCCGCCGACAGCGACCCACCGCCAGAGATGAAGAACTCGATGTTCCCCCCGATCGCCTCCCTGACCGACGAGAAGACGAGGCGGTCGGCGACCGCGCGCTTGGCGTCGAGCAGCGGGCCGGGGTCGTCGGCCTCGTGGTGGTCGCGGCCGACGTCGACCGCCCACTCGAAGATGCGCTCTTTCACCGGCGACTCGCTCGCCTGCTCGCGGATCGCGTCGTACAGCTTCTCGTAGACGCGCGGGACGCTCGTCGTCGTCGTCGGCCGGACGAGCCCGAAGTCCTCGCGGAGCGTGTCGGGGCTCTCCGCGTACGCGACGGTGGCCCCCGCCGCGAACATCATGTAATGCCCGGCCATCCGCTCGAAGACGTGTGCGAGCGGGAGGAAGGAGAGCGTCGTCGACTCGGCGGAGACCCCGGGGACCTCGGGGTCGCGGTCGGGGCGGTCGGCGAACCGCCGGTAACACTGCGAAACGTTGTCACGGAAGTTCCCGTGGGTGAGGCGGACCCCCTTCGGCTTCCCGGTGGTCCCGGAGGTGTAGATGAGGCTGGCGAGGTCGTCGACGCCGACCGCGTCGATCCACCCCTCGTAGGTCGCCTCGTCGAACGCGTCGGCGCCGAGCCCGTAGACCTCGGCGAGCCCGTACACGTCGTCCGCGTCGCCGTCGAGGTCGTCGACGTCGACGTCGTCGACGGTGACGATCGCGTCGAGCTCGTGTTCGAGGTCGTCGCGGACGGCGAGCACGTCCGAAAGCATCTCTCGGTTCTCGGCGACGACGACGGTCGCCTCGGGATCCTCCAGCAGGTACCGCAGTTGGCTCGGCGACGAGGAGGCGTACACGGTCGTCACGACGGCCCCCGCGGCCAGCGCCGCGAAGTCGGTCTGCGCCCACTCCATGCGGGTCTGCGAGTACATCGCCACCCGGGTATCGTCGTCGACGCCCAGCTCGCGGAATCCCGCCGCGAGGGTGCGGACGATCCCGCGCATCTCGTCGTACGTCAGGTCCGCGTACCCGCCCGCGGGTGCCGGCTCGACGACGCCCTCGGCGACGAGCGAGCGGTCGTAGATCCCCCCTTTATACCGCTGCGCGGTCCGGGCCGCGTGTCGCTCCGCGGTCCGCTCGAACATCTGCGGAAGCGTCTCGCGGGCGATCGCGTCGTCTGTGAACGCTCGTTCCGCCGCTTGCCAACTCATACACCCCCCGTCCCGCCCTACGTTCATAAACAATCCGGTAGTTTTGAGTTTTCTCGGCGGGCGGGCGCGCCGCCGTCGGGCCGCACCGCGAATCAGTGAGCGGTCGCCTCGCAGTCGGGGACTTTTGCCGAGTCAGCGACTGCCGGCTATCCGCGCGCCGACCCGGTCTCTGTCCGCGCGGATCCCGTCGGCGACCTCCGCGACCTGCGCCAACACCGGATAGCGCGGTCCGTCGGTGGGGCCGTAGAGGTAGTCGTAGAAGGGGCGCTCTCCATCCGTGTCGATCGCCGTCTCGGGCGTCAGCGGGGGGTCGTCGAGCGACACCTGTCGCTCGGCGGCGAGCTCGTCGCACTCGCGTTCGAGCTCCGTCAGCCGGTTCCACACGTCGATCGCCGCGTCCGCCTCGCTCTCGGCCCGGATCCCCTCCATGTGGCCCACCAGTCGACGGCGGCGGCGGTCGATCGTCGACAGCGCGGCCTCCCGCTCGTCGAGTTCGGCTATCTCCTCGTCGATGGCGTCGACGAGCCGGTCGCGGGCGGCGGCGGCGTGGCGGCTCCGGTCGACGAGCGCCGACTGGGCCCCGCTGGACAGGCCGCCGTCGGACGCCAGCGCCGTCGCGGTGTCCGGACCGAGTTCGGCGGCCAAGCTCTGGGCGGTCGTCTCGTCGTACTCGGAGCGGTAGTGGGGCAGCGACATGACGGTGTCCTCGTACGCGCCCAGCACTCGCCTGAGGGTGACGCTGTCGCCGGTGGGACCGCGGCCCGGTCGCCGCCCGCCCCCGCCGATGCCGCGCAGCGCGGCGACCGGCACGCCGGACGGCGTCGCGTCCGTCGCGACCGAGACGGTGTCGATCCGGCCGACCCTGTCGGCGAACGTCTCGAACGCGTCCCGCTCGTCGAGGACGCGCCGGCGCTCGTCGCGGCAGGCGGCCTCGGCGTCGCGGACGTACGCGAACGTCAGCAGCGCGAGGACCCCGACGATGGCGACCGCCGTGACGACGCCCGGCTCCGTCGCGACCGCTCCGAGGTCACACCAGACGTCCGTACATCCCGCTCCCGTCACCCCTCGATCCGGGATCTGAAACACCGCCGTCGAACTCGGATGTACACTCATACCAACCGTTAACACACTACACGCACAAAGCGCTTTGGGCCGTTCGGCGTCGCTCGCCGGGGTCTGTCCGGCATAGAGGCGATTTCGAGATCAGTTCCGGACGCCGTCGTCGGTGATCACGGTGTCGATCATCCCGATGGGCGTGGCGTCGTAGCTGGGGTTCTCGATCTCGACGTCCTCGACCGGCTCGCGCATCACCTCCACGGCGTCGCGGAACTCGTTCTCGAACCGGAACTCCTCGATGGTCTTCGCGCCCGAGCCGACCGCGGTGACGGGGACGCCCAGCTCGCGGGCGGTCACTACGAGCGGGAACGTGCCGATCCGGTTGTAGTACGTGCCGCCGGTGATACAGGTGATCCCGAGCAGGACGCGGTCGCAGTCGCGCAGCGCGTACCCCATCGCGCTGTCGACCACCATGCGGACGTCGACGCGCGAGACGCCGGCGAGCACGCGGGCGGTCTTGCGACCGAGGGTCCGCGGGCGCGCCTCGGTGACGTAGACGGTCAGGTGCGCCCCGTCGCGCGCGGCGTTCTCGATCGCCTCCAGCACCGTCGTCGAGTAGTCGTGGACGAGCAGCGTGTCGCCGTCCTCGATGCGCTCCGCCGCGTTGGCCGCCGCCTCGCCCTTCGCCGTCTCGATGTCCTCCGTGACGCGGGCGATCACGTCCTCTAACAGCTGTTTCGCGCCCTCGACGCTCGTCGCCTCGCCGACGATGGAGCGCTCGACATCGCGCATCGCGTTGTGGAGCGCGGCGTGGGAGGGGTTCGACCGGCGCAGCACGCCCGCGTTGTGTTCGAGGTCGCGCTCGAACTCGTCGACGGTCACGTACTCCCGGTCCAGCAGGTCCGCGAGCGACCGCGTCGCCTTCACGGCCACCGCGGACGTGCTGTGGGTCCGCATTGCCCGGATCTCGGCGACGGTCTCGTCGATCATGCCCGAAGGGTCGACCGCGCCGGTAAAAGGGGTTCCGGGGACGCGTCGGCGGCGGGGCGGGCCGGAGCGCGCCGACGGACTACTCGAACTCGATCCGGTCGACCGCCCGGGACAGACAGCCCGCGTCCGGCTCGAGGTACGAGTAGTGGTCCGCGATCAAGTCGGTGACGTCGACGTCCGCGTAGCCGTCCGGCGCGGTCGCGGCGGCCGAGATCCCGCCATGCCCGACCGCCCGGGTCCGGTCCGACGCGCGGTACACCCAGCCGAGGACGCGGTCGCTCCGGCTGTGGAAGTTGTAGACGGGGGCGTCGAGCGCCTCGACCGCCGCCCCGTACGCTCTCTCGGTCCCGACGCTGTCGCGCGGGACCGCCCCGCCGAACAGCGACGCCGACGCGAGGACGTCCGTCCGCCCCCTGTCCGCGAGTTCGCGGAGCGTCGCCCCGGTCACGCGAGCGCCGAGCGAGTGCGCGAACAGGTGGACCGGCCGCCCGTCCTCGTCCGCCCACGCGGTCAGCCAGTCGGCGAGCGGGGCGGCGTTGTCGTCGGCGGTGCGCTTCGCCGGCCCCCAGTCGACGTTCGACGACCACGAGTAGCCGACGACCGGGAGCGCGCTCGCGCCGCCGGGCGCTTCCGACGCCGCCTCCAGCCCGAGTCGGGCGGCGTACGCCTGATCGCGGGCCGACTCGGCGTCCGCGCCGAGGCCGTGGACGTACAGGACCACCGCGTCGGCCCCGCCGAACTCCCACGACCCCGAGCGCGCCGTCGGCTCGGCGTCGTCGAGCCGCCCCCGCGTCGAGACCATCGGCTGCGTCTCGGGGGCCTCGTACCCGCCGAAGTCGCCGGAGAGCGCGTTCGCGACGTACAGTCCGCCGCCCCCGACGAGGCCGACGCCGCCGGCGACGCCGTACAGGAGCCGGCGGCGGGTGACGAGTCGCGACGGGTCGTCCGCGGGGTCGGCGGGGGCCGAGCCGCCCGCGTCGTCCGTGGAGGTCGTTCCGCCTGCGTCGGCCGCGCGGTCTGCGCCGTCGGGACCGCCCGAGGTGGGATCCGATGAGATACCGACTCGTCGGTCCGAACGATCAAATAGCTGACGCGGCGGCGACGGCTGTTTATCAGCGGATATCCTACGGGGCGTATGAGCTATCCGGTCACGTACTACTGCCCGCACTGCGGCACGCTCGTCGCGCTCGAACGCGAGGGATACCTCGCGGACAAGTCGGTGACGCCGTACCCGCTGGAGGGGTGGACGTACGTCGCGCCGACCGAGCCGTTCGACGCCGACGAGAGCGGCGAGAGCGACGAGAGCGAGGCGGCCGCCGACGGCGTCCGGTTCGTCTGCGGCGAGAGCGACGGCGTCGAGTGGGACCCGCACGACGGCGTGCGCGGCACGGACGTCGGCGGCGACGAGCCGTACCGCGAGCCGGACGCGGGGGGCGTCGGCTGCGGCGAGCCGTTCTACCTCTCGTTCGTCCGCTACGACGAGGGCCGAGAGGTCGACCCGAGCGCCGAGACGGAACTCGTCGAGATCGATCCCGACCCGCGACCGAGCGGGCCGCGCGGGCCGAGCGGCCCGGGTGCTGGTAGCGGCCCGGGCGACTCCGACGGCGGCTTCTGGTGACGCGGCTGTCGCCGCGGGCTACCGCCGCTCGTCGTACCGGATCGGCAGCGACTCGACGCCGTAGACGAACGAGCTTCGGGTCGGTTGGAGGGGCTCGTCCGTGAGCCGAAGCCGCTCGACGCGGTCGAGCAGTTCCGACAGGCCGACCTTGGCTTCGAGCCTCGCCAACGGCGCGCCCAGGCAGTAGTGGGTTCCGTGGCCGAACCCGAGGTGCTGGTTCGGCGACCGGTCGGGTCGGAACGTCTCCGCCGACGCGAACTGACAATCGTCGCGGTTCGCCGAGCCGATCCAGGCGATGACGCGGTCGCCCGCTTCGATGGTCTCACCCCGCATCGTCACCGGCTCCGCGGCGACCCGGCTCATGGCTTGGACCGGCGAACGGTACCGTAGCACCTCTTCGACGGCCCTCTCGAGCGCGCGGTCGTCCGCGCGAAGCTCGTCGAGCAGGTCCGCGTCGGCATCGGCGAAACACCGCACCGCGTTCGCCACGAGGTTCGTCGTCGTGATGTTCCCGGCGACGAGCAGCAGTATACACATGCCGAGCGCCTCCTCGCGGGAGAGCCGTCCGCCCCCCTCGGACTCGGCGGTGACGATGACCGAGAGCAGGTCGTCGCGGGGCTCCTCGCGGCGGGACTCGATCATCTCCAGGAAGTACTGCGCCATCTCCATCTGCGTCTGCCGCTGGCGGTCCGCGTACGCCTCCGCGCCCTCGTCGTCGCTCGCGGCCGCCACGAGCGCGTCGGACCACGTCTTGAAGCGGTCTCGGTCCGACGGCGGGACGCCGAGCAGCTCGGCGATGACCGTCACCGGGAACGGGGACGCTAGGTCCCCGACGACGTCCATCCGTCCCTCGGCCCCGACGGCGTCGTCGAGCAGCTCTCCCGCCAGGTCGCGGAAGTGCGGTTCGCGGTCCCTGAGTCTCCGCGGCTGGAACCACTCGTCGACGACGCCTCGAAGCTCGTCGTGGCGGGGCGGGTCCTTGAACAGCATCGTGTCGAGGATCAGTCCCTCGCCCGGCTCCTCGGGCTCGACGAAGTCGTCCGCCTCCCGGGGGTCGGCCGAGAACGTCTCGTCGTCGTTCAGCACGCGTTTCACGTCCTCGTACAGGAAGACGTCCCACGTCTGCCGGTCGGCGTCGTACCGGACCGGTGCCTCCTCTCGCATCCGCCGGTACCAGTCGAACGGTTCGAGCCACGACTCGCGGTCGCGCAGCGCTCGTGGGACCGCCTGTAGCCCGCTCGGACCCGCTGAACTCATGCGAAACGTGTTGGCGGCGGACAGGATTAAATCTTCACCTTCGATAATGAAGTTTTGCGTCGAGCGAGAAGCTCGCGGCGGGCGCAGTAGGCGAGCCGAACAGCCAAACCCCTTAAACGGGGAGCGAGTAGCCTCGGACATGGAAAGCATCAATCGGACCGCGATCGAGCTGGTCGACGAGGCCCTCGACTTCGCCGGCGAGCTGGACGTCGTCGGCTACGAGCTGGACAACGGGGCCACCGTCGTCGACTTCGGGATCGACGCGGCCGGCGGGGTCGAGGCGGGGCTGCTGCTCGCGGAGATCCAGACCGCCGGGCTCGCGAACCTCCGGACGCGGATGGGCGAGCTCGCCGGCGCGCCGCGCCAGTACGTCGAGCTGTCGACCGACCACCCGGCGGTCGCGCTGCTCTGCTCGCAGAAGGCCGGCTGGGAAGTGACGACCGAGAGCGGCTTCGAGGGGCTCGGCTCCGGGCCCGCCCGCGCGCTCGTCGGCCGCGAGACGGAGTTCGAGCGCGTCGGCTACTACGACTCCGCGGAGTTCGCCACGCTCGCGATCGAGTCGACGACGCTGCCGGACGAGGAAGTCGCCGAGCAGGTCGCCGAGCTGGCCGAGGTCGACGCCGAGGGCGTGTTCCTCCCGACGTTCGCGACCGGCTCGACCGCCGGCTCGGTCACGACCGCGGCCCGCGCCGCCGAGCTCGCCGTCTTCCGCCTCTTGGAGGTCGGCTACGAGCCGACGGACGTGCTCCACGCGTCCGGCTCCGCGCCGCTCGCACCCCCGACCCGCGACGAGACCGAGGCGATGGGCCGGACCAACGACGCGCTCGCGTACGGCGGCGAGGTCCACCTCCAGGTCGCGCGCGACGACGACCGGTTCGGCGAGATCGTCTCCACCGCGAGCGAGGAGTACGGCACCCCCTTCGTCGACGTGTTCGAGGACGCCGACTGGGACTTCTACGACGTCCCGGAGAGCGTGTTCGCCCCGGCGCAGGTCACCGTCGACGTCGTCGACGGCCCCGTCTACACCGTCGGCGAGACGGACGAGGAACTGCTCGCCGAGTCGTTCGGCTACCGCTGAGCCCGGAGCGCCCCGCCTCTCACCGATGCGACTCAAACCCGTCCCCGAACCGCCGGCCGACCTCGACGCCCTCCGCGAGTTCCGGCGCGCGGTCCCGCTCGTCCCCGGCGACACCGACGACTGCTGTGCCCGCCTCCGGCGGCGGTGCGACCTCCCGGACCGACAGACCGCGAACGACTGGCTCGCGTTCCTGCGCGCGCTCGACCTCGTCGAGGAGACCGCTCGGGGGTTCGTCCGCGCCGACGCCGAGCCGACGCCGGAGCGCGTCCGCGAGGGGCTCCGGGAGGAGGTGCTGCTCGTCCCCGAGGCGCTCGCGGCGCTCGACGCCGCCTCGCCCGACGACCCCCTGACCGCCGCCGACCTCTTCGCGGCGACCCGCGAGCGGGTCCCGCGACACGACAGGGCCCGCGACCCCGACTGGGAGGCGACGTGGCGCGACCGCGCGGCCCGGCTGCTCGGGTGGCTCGCGCTCGTCGACCTCGCCGCGCCCGTCGGCGACGGTCCGGATATCCCCGAGTCGGAGAGGGGCTACGTCGCCGGAGACGCCGTCTGAGCCGCCTTCCCGCGGCGTCGTCGACCCGCAACAAGCCTTTTACTCGGGGCCGGAGAGGGAGTCGCATGGGACGCTTCGACGGCCGCACGGTCCGCTACGAGCCGACGAGCGTCAAGGACCTGCTCGTCGAGATGAAGGACACGGCGGAGCTGCTGATCGACCTGTCGTACTCCGCGGTCCTCCACGGGAGCCCCACGGTCGCGCACGAGGTCGTCGAGCTGGAACACCGGATGGACGTGCTCCAGATGCGCGCCCGGATGAGCCTGATGCTCGCCGCGCGGAACCCGAACGAGGCGGAGACGCTCGCGCCCGTCCTCGGCGTCATCGCCGCCGCGGACAAGATCGCCGACGCCGCGGGCGACATCGCGAAGATCGTCACCGAGGAGATCGGCCTCCCCGACGCGATGCGGGGCGCGCTCTCGGCGGGCGTGGAGACGCTCGTCCGCGGGACCGTGAGCGACGACTCCGCGTACGCCGGCCGGCGGCTGGACGACGTCGACCTCGAATCGGAGACCGGCGTCCGGGTCATCGCGGTCCGGCGCGACGAGGACTGGATCCTCAACCCCGGGGCGACGACCCGGCTGGAGGCCGGCGACGTGACGCTGTTGCGCGGCCCCGAGGCCGGCGTGGCGGCGGTCTATCCCGTGCTGAGCGGCGACCCGTACGAGCCGGACCCCGAGGCCGAGCCCGGCATCGACGACTTGGAGCGCGCGGTCGACTCGATCGTGTTGATGAAGAACCTCTCCGAGCTCGCCGTCGACCTGGCGTACGGCTCGGTCCTCTTCGACAACGAGGAGCTGGCCGAGGAGGTGAGCAACCTCGAGATCGAGGTGGACGCCCTCCAGTCGCGGTTCGAGGCGTGGACGCTCCGCGCCGCGGCCGAGGCGGACGACCCGGTGGCGCTGCGCGGGCTCATCCACCTCGGCGTCGCGACCGAGGAGATCTCCGACGCCGCGCTGACGATCACCGAGGGGGTCCTCCGCGACCTCGACGTCCACCCCGTCGTGGAGATGGCCGTCCAAGAGTCCGACGAGATCATCACCCGCACCGTCGTCGGCGAGGGGAGCCGCCTCGACGGGACGGGGGTCGTCGACGGCGTGCCCGCGACCGACATCTCAACGAGCGTGCTCGCGATCCGCCGCCCCGACGAGGGGTGGCTGGTCGGCCCGGACCTCGACACCACGCTGCGAGGGGGCGACGTGATCATCTCGAAGGGGACCCGAACCTCGGCCGAGGAGTTCGATGCCCTCGCGGCGTGACGCGGACGGCCCCGGAGACGGTGCCGACGTCGACGCGGCGGACGGCGACTCGTCGGACGGGGACGCCGACCCCGCCGCCCTCGCCCGTGCCTACTACGACGCGATCGACGCCGGCGAGTACGACCGGCTCGCGTCGCTGCTCCACCCCGCGTTCGTCCAGCGGCGCTCCGACAGGACCTTCGAGGGCCGCGACCGCTTCGTCGCGTTCATGCGCGACGAGCGGCCGAACACCGACACGACGCACGCGGTCGACCGCGTCTACCCCTCGGGCCCCGGCGTGGCGGTCCGCGGCCGCCTCCTCGACGCCGACGGCGCGGAGCTGTTCGCCTTCGTCGACGTGTTCGACGTCGAGAACGGGCGGTTGACCGCGCTGGAGACGTACGGATCCGAGTGATAAATCGCCGGTATCCGCCGGGTTCGTGCCCTCACCACGCCGCGCGCAACACGCCGAGGACACCCTCCGCGGTCGCGTCGAGGCCGGCCGGCGCGCGCTCCATCGGCGGGTCGTCGACGACGAACTCGGCGATCGCCGGCAGGTCGCCCTCGTCGGTCTCGGGCAGGTCCCGCAGTCGGGTGGGGACGTCGAGCGCGTCGCGGACCTCGGCGACCGCCGCGACGACGTCCTCGGCGATCGCCGCGTCGTCGCGGCCCTCGGTCGGGACGCCGAGCCCCGCGGCCAGCGCGCGCCGACTCGCGTCGACCTCGTCGAAGAGGTACGCCAGCGCGTGCGGCGCGACGACGGCGTGGATCGCGCCCTGCTGGACGTCGTAGCGGCGGGCGAACCCGTGGCCGAACGCGTGTATCACGCTGATCTTGCGGTCGAGTTGGACGAGCAGCGACCCCACGACCGCGCGGTCGGTCGCGGGCTCGCCGCCCGGCTCGTCGCCGGCCACGCGCGGGAGCGCGCCGGCGAGGAGCCGGAGGCCGTGGACGGCGGCCGCGTCGCTCACGGGGTCGGCGTCGCGGGCGTAGGTGGTCTCGATCCCCTTGTTGAAGCCGTTCATCGCCGACCCGGCCAGCACCGAGGTCGGCGTCGTCTCGAACAGCGCCGGGTCGGCGACGTCCGCGATCGGCCACGCACCGCTCCCGCTGACGGTCACCGGCTGCCCCGTCGGCGACTCGTCGGCCGCGAACACCTCCAGCGACCCGCCGGTCGAGACGTCCGCGCCGGCGAAGGTGGTCGGGACGACGACGAACGGCAGGGCCGGGCCGCTCTCGGGCGCGAGGTCGCCGAGCGCGTCTCCGCCGGCCTCCGCGTCGGCGCGGAGCTCGTCGAGGTCCCGACCGTCGGCCGCGAGCAGCGTCGCCTGTCTGGCGACGTCGAGGCTGGCACCCCCGCCGACGGCGACGAGGACGTCCGCCCCCGTCTCCGCCCGCGCGTCGAGCAGGTCGTAGGCGGTCTCGACCCGCTTGTCTGGGGCGGTCCCGTCGAAGACCCCCGCCAGTCGGTCGCCGAGCCCCTCTCGGATCGGGTCCATCAGCGCGTCGTTCGCGCCCGTGTTCGAACCGCAGACGAGCAGGGCCTCCTCGAGGTCGCGCTCGCCGAACCAGTCGCCGAGGCCGGCGATGCGGCCACGCCCGTACCGGATCTCGCAGCCGCGGTGAACGTGTTCGAAGGAGTCCGCGATGGGTAGCATCGACAGCCGGTACGCACGCGCCGGGCTTGTAGCTGTGGGAAGATTAACCACACGTTACTTCGGACCACGCGCCGCTCCCGCCCGCAGGTGACTTCGGCCACAGTGGCTTCCGCGGCAGGTTCTCACGCCCGCGCGCGTGCGCCGGCTTTATAACCCGACAGCGACTAGCGAGGGTAAGTTCCTATGTCAGAGCAGAGTGAATACGGAGCCGGCCAAATTCAGGTCCTCGAAGGCCTGCAGGCCGTCCGTAAGCGACCGGCGATGTACATCGGGTCCACGGACGGTCGGGGGCTCCACCATCTCGTCTACGAGGTCGTCGACAACTCCATCGACGAGGCCCTCGCGGGCTACTGCGAGGAGATCGAGGTACGGATCCACGACGACGGCTCCGTCTCCGTCAGCGACGACGGGCGCGGCATCCCCGTCGACACCCACGAGGAGTACGACCGCCCGGCACTGGAGGTCATCCTGACGGTCCTCCATGCCGGCGGGAAGTTCGACTCCAAGTCGTATCAGGTCTCCGGCGGCCTCCACGGCGTCGGCGTCAGCGTCGTCAACGCCCTCTCCGAGCGGCTGGAGGTCGAGGTGACGCGCGACGGCGGCGTCTTCCGCCACCGGTTCGCGCGCGGCGAGCCCGCCGAGGACGGCTTCGAGCGCGTCCGCGACGCCGGTCCCGACGAGTCGACCGGGACGGAGATCCGGTTCTGGCCCGACGAGGAGATCTTCGAGACGACCGACTTCCAGACGTCGACGCTCGCGAACCGGCTCCGCGAGCTCGCCTTCCTCAACTCCGGCGTCGAGATCCGCCTCGTCGACGACCGCGACGACACCGCCGAGACGTTCCGCTACGACGGCGGCATCCGCGAGTTCGTCGAGTACCTCAACGAGACGCGCTCGCCGATCCACGAGGACGTCATCTACTTCGAGGGCGAGAGCGACGGCGTCCACGTCGAGGTCGCGATGCAGGCGACGGAGGAGCTCCAGGGCTCCGTCCACGCGTTCGCGAACAACATCAACACCCGCGAGGGCGGTACGCACCTCACCGGCTTCAAGACGGCCCTGACGCGCACCGTCAACGACTACGCCAACGAGCACGGCCTCGTCGACGACCTCGACGCCAACCTGAAGGGCGAGGACGTCCGCGAGGGGCTCACGGCGGTCGTCTCGGTGAAACACCCGGACCCGCAGTTCGAGGGGCAGACGAAGACGAAGCTCGGCAACAGCGAGGTCCGCGGCGTCGTCGAGTCCGCCACCCACGAGAAGCTCGGGACGTTCTTCGAGGAGAACCCCGACACCGCCGAGAAGGTCGTCCACAAGGCCGCCGAGGCGGCGCGCGCCCGGAAGGCCGCGAAGAAGGCCGAGGAGCTCACCCGCCGGAAGTCGGCGCTCGAGTCGACCGCGCTGCCCGGCAAGCTGGCCGACTGTCAGACCCGCGACCCGGAGGAGGCGGAGCTGTTCGTGGTCGAGGGCGACTCGGCGGGCGGCTCGGCAAAGCAGGGCCGGAACCGCGAGAACCAGGCGATCCTCCCGCTCAAGGGGAAGATCCTGAACGTCGAGAAACACCGGCTCGACCGCATCCTCGAGAACGACGAGATCCGCGCGCTGATCACCGCGATCGGCGCGGGCATCGGCGAGGAGTTCGACATCGACGACGTCCGGTACAACAAGATCATCCTGATGACGGACGCCGACGTCGACGGCGCGCACATCCGGACGCTCCTTCTCACCCTGCTGTACCGCCACATGAAACCCCTGCTCGAAGCGGGCTACGTGTACGCGGCTCAGCCCCCCCTCTACCGCGTCCGCTACCGCGGCGAGACGTACGACGCGATGACAGAGGCGGAGCGCGACCGCATCGTCGAGGAGGAGTGCGACGGCAACCCCACGCAGGTCCAGCGGTTCAAGGGGCTCGGCGAGATGAACCCGGAGCAGCTGTGGGACACCACGATGGACCCGGAGAACCGCCGGCTCAAGCGGATCAACGTCGACGACGCGGCCGCCGCGGACCGCATGTTCAACGTGCTGATGGGTGACGCGGTCGAGCCGCGCAAGCAGTTCATCAAGGAGCACGCGACCGAAGCGGAGTGGGTGGATATATGAGCTCAGAGAGTCCCGACGCCGACCCCGGAGACGTGCGCGCCGCACAGGTGACGAACGCCCGCATCGAAGACGAGATGGAGCAGTCGTACATCGACTACGCGATGTCCGTCATCGCGGGTCGCGCGCTCCCCGACGTGCGGGACGGGCTCAAGCCCGTCCACCGCCGGATCCTCTTCGCGATGAACGAGGCGGGCGTGACGAGCAACTCCGCGCACCGCAAGTCCTCCTCCGTCGTCGGCGAGACGATGGGCGACTACCACCCGCACGGCGACAGCGCCATCTACGACACGCTCGCCCGGATGGCACAGGACTTCTCGATGCGCTACCCGCTCGTCGACGGCCAGGGGAACTTCGGCTCCGTCGACGGCGACCCACCGGCTGCGATGCGGTACACGGAGGCCCGGATGGCCCCCATCGCCGAAGAGCTCATGGCGGACATCGAGCGCGACACCGTCGACTTCCAGGCGAACTACGACGACCGCCTCGAAGAGCCCGAGGTGCTGCCCGCGGCGTTCCCGAACCTGCTCGTCAACGGCTCCTCGGGCATCGCGGTCGGGATGTCGACGAACATCCCGCCGCACAACCTCGGCGAGGTGATAGACGCCACCGTCGAGCTGATCGAGACCCCGGACGCGACCGTCGAGGACCTGATGGAGCACGTCGAGGGGCCCGACTTCCCGACCGGCGCGAACATCGTCGGGCGGAACGCGGTCCACGAGGCGTACAAGACGGGTCGCGGCCGGATCCGCGTCCGCGCGGAGTTCGAGGTCGACGAGGAGGAGGGTCGGATCGTCATCAGCGAGCTCCCCTTCCAGCAGAACAAGTCGCGGCTCGTCGAGCGCATCGCCGAGGACGTCAACGAGGGCTCGATCGAGGGGATCCGCGACCTGCGCGACGAGTCCGACCGCGACGGGATCCGGATCGTCGTCGAGCTCAAGCGCGACGCGATGGCGGAGGTCGTCAAGAACCAGCTGTTAGAGAGCCACCTCGAACGCACGTTCGGCGTCATCAACCTCGCCTTGGTCGACGGCTCGCCGCAGGTACTCGACCTCAAGCAGACGCTCGAACACTACGTCGAGCACCGGCGCGAGGTCGTCCGGCGGCGCTCCGAACACGAGCTCGCCGAGCGCGAGGAGCGCGCGCACATCCTCGAAGGCCGCCTGAAGGCCCTCGACAACGTGGACGGCGTCGTCGAGACGATCCAGGACTCCGACGACCGCGACGCCGCGAAGGCCGCGCTGGAGTCGACGTTCGAGTTCACCGAGGCGCAGGCGGCCCACATCGTCCGCATGCAGCTCGGCTCGCTCACGTCGATGGAGACGGCCGAGATCGAAGACGAGTACGCGGAGGTGAAAGCGCGGATCGAGCGGCTCGAGACCATCCTCGCCGACCCCGGCGAACTCGATCAGGTGATCGTCGACGAGCTCCGGGATATCGAGGCCGAGTACGACGACGAGCGCCGGACGAGCTTCATCGAGGACGTCGGCGACGTGACCCACGAGGACCTCATCCCCGAGGAGGAGTGCGTCGTCGTGATGAGCGAGGACGACTACATCAAGCGGATGTCGCTCGACACGTTCCGCGCGCAGAACCGCGGCGGCAAGGGGATCATCGGCACGGGGCTCAAGGAGGGCGACCGCGTCTCCTCGGTGTTCGCGGCCAACTCCCACGACTACCTGCTCGTCTTCACGAATCAGGGCCAGATCTACGAGCTGAAGACCTACGAGATTCCGGAGATGTCCCGCACGGCGCGCGGGAAGTCCGCGGTCAACCTCCTCGACCTCGACGACGGCGAGGAGATCGAGTCGGTCGTCAACACCGAGGACTTGGACGACGACGAGTACCTCACGATGGTCACCCGCGACGGCTACATCAAGCGGACCGCCGTCGACGAGTTCGGGAACATCCGGTCGACCGGGATCCGCGCGATCCGGCTGGAGGACGGCGACGAACTCGTCGACGTGGAGGTGACCGACGGCGGCACGGACATCGTCATCGGCAGTCGGAACGGGATGGCGATCCGGTTCGAGGAGTCGGAGGCGCGCGCCATGGGCCGCACGGCCCGGGGCGTGATCGGCATCGACCTCCGCGAGGGCGACGCCGTCGCCGGCGTCGCCGCCATCGACGACGAGTACCACAACTGGGTGCTCACCGTCACCGAGAACGGTTACGGGAAGCGCTCCGACCTCGACGAGTACCGCCCGCAGTCGCGGAACGGGAAGGGGCTCGTCGACATCAAGACCGGCGATCGGAACGGTCAGGTCGTCGCCATCGAGGCGGTCACCAACGGTGACCACCTGATCGCGATGAGCGCCGACGGCCAGATCATGCGCACTCGCGTCGAGGAGATATCGACGGTGAGCCGCAACACGAAGGGCGTCATCGTGATGAACCTCGAACCCGACGATGAGGTCGCCTCCGTCGACATCGTCCCCGAGTCGGTCCACGCTGCCGCGGACGAGACGGACGACGCGGCAGCGGACGACGAGTAACGACCGCGCCGACCCACTACTCCGTTTCTCGGCGAACCGGCTTTAGACGACCCGCGACGCGGATCTGCTGGTACGGGATTGAAGTCCCGCCACGACGAGCGCCGGACATGGACCGACGCCGACTTCTCGCCGCGAGCGCCGGTGCGCTCGCCGGCGCGAGCGCGGGCTGCCTCGGAGCGGGCGACGCCGATCCGGGGCGGCTCGACCTGACCGTTCAAAACGACGGCGACGCCCCGGTCGACGTGGCGGTGGTCGTCGAGGGCTACGACGGGACGACGTACGCGGACGAGTCCGACCGCGTCGACGCCGGCGTCGCGCAGGCGTTCGAGGTCACCGTCGGCGAGAGCGGCCGTCACGAGGCCGCGGTGACGGCGGCCGACTGGGAGGGGCGGCTGGCGTGGGACGCGGGCACCTGCGCGCTGTACGACGGACGAGTCGCGGTCGACGCCGAGACGGTGGCGGTCGCGGGCGAGTGCGCCGACCCGCGGTGAGTCCTTCAGGAAAGTTACTTACTGTCGCCGCGAAAACCACCGGCCGAGATGGACGAGTACGAGGGGATAGACGAGGTCGTACACGAGCCGAGCGAGGCGTTCGCCGAGTCGACGAACGTCGCCGCGTTCATGCGCGAGCACGGGATCGACGACTACGACGCGCTGATCGAACGCACCACCTCGGAGGTCGCGGGCGAGCCCGAGTCGGGCGTCGACTGGTTCTGGGACGAGATCGTCGACTACCTCGACATCGAGTTCTACACGGACTACGACGCGGTCCGGGACGACAGCGACGGACCGCAGTTCTCCGACTGGTACCCCGGCGGCGAGGTCAACGTCGCGCACAACGTCGTCGACCGCCACGCCGCGGTCGACTCGCCGAACCGCAATCGCGTCGCGCTGATCTGGGAGGGCGAACCGGGCGACGTCCGGGAGATCACCTTCCACGAGCTCCGCCGGCAGAGCGACCGCGTCGCGAACTACCTGACTGAGGCGGGGATCGAGACGGGCGACACCGTCGGGCTCTACATGCCGATGGTCCCCGAGGTCGTCTCGATCCTCTACGGCTGTCTGAAGGTCGGGGCGATCGCCGTGCCGATCTTCTCCGGCTTCGGACGTGAGGCGACCGCGACGCGGATCGACGACGCGGAGCCGTCGGTGCTGTTCACCGGCGACGGGTTCTACCGGCGGGGCGACGAGGTCCGGCTGAAGGCGACCGCCGACGAGGCGATCGCCGACGCCGGCCACGTCGAGGAGGTCGTCGTGTACGACCGACTCGGGGCGACGCCAGCGGGCGGTTCCGCCGACGGCGGGAGCGACACCGACCCGATCCCGTGGGACGACGATCGCGACCGGACGTGGGACGAGGCGGTCGGCTCGCAGCCCGCGGCGTACGAGACGAAGCACCTCCCGAGCGACCAGGAGTCGATGCTGCTGTACTCCTCGGGGACGACCGGCACGCCGAAGGGGATCGTCCACACCCACGCCGGCGTCCTGACGCAGTGCGCCAAGGAGATCCACTTCGGCTTCGACCAGAAGCCCGCGGACCGGTTCTTCTGGGTCTCGGACATCGGCTGGATGATGGGGCCGTGGACGCTGATCGGCAACCACGCGTTCGGCGGGACGGTGGTGATGTACGAGGGCGCGCCCGACCACCCCGAGCCCGACCGCTTCTGGGAGATGATCGACCGACACGGCATCACGCAGTTCGGCATCTCGCCGACCGCGATCCGCGCGCTCCGCAAGCACGGGGACGAGTGGGTCGACGAGCACGACCTCTCCTCGCTCCGGATCTTAGGCTCCACCGGCGAGCCGTGGGACCCCGAGTCGTGGCGCTGGTTCCACGACGCGGTCGGCGGCGGCGACTGCCCCGTCGTCAACATCTCCGGCGGGACGGAGATCTGCGGCTGCTTCCTGATGCCGATGCCGAACCAGCCGCTGAAACCCTGTACGCTCGGCGGGCCGGGCCTCGGGATGGACATCGACATCGTCGACGAGGCCGGCGAGTCGGTGACGGAGTCGGGCGAGCGCGGCTACCTCGTCGCGCGCGACTCCTGCCCGTCGATGACGAAGTCGCTGTGGTCGGGTGACGAGCGCTACCTCGAGGAGTACTGGTCGACGTGGCCCGACCTGTGGGACCACGGCGACTTCGCGCAGAAGGATTCGGACGGCTTCTGGTTCCTCCACGGCCGCGCCGACGACGCGCTGAACGTGGCGGGACGGAAGGTCGGACCGGCCGAGATCGAGGGGGTCCTCATCGACCACGACGCCGTCAACCAGGCCGCGGCCGTCGGCGTCCCCGACGACACCACCGGCACCGCGGTCGTCGCGTACGTCGTCCTCGAACCGGGCGTCGACCCGAGCGACGACCTCCGCGAGGAGCTCCGGGCCTTGGTCGGCGACGAACACGGCAAACCGTTCCGGCCGCGCGAACTGCTGTTCGTCGACGCGTTCCCGAAGACGCAGTCGGGGAAGATCATCCGGCGCGCGATCGAGTCGGTGTACAGCGACGAAGACCCCGGAGACCTCTCGTCGATGGAGAACCCCGAGGCGCTGGAGTCGCTCCGCGATCCGGCCTGAACCGAGAGCGGCGTTCAGGCGGTCGCGTCCGCAACCGCCTCGTCGAGCGCGTCGTAGTCAGGCTCCTGTCCGGCGTCGTCCGCGAGCCAGCGGTACGTGACGGTGCCGTCCGCGTCGATCACGAAGATAGCGCGCTGCGCGACCGTCTCCACGCCGTAGTGTTCGAAGTCTTCGATCACGTCGTAGGCCTCGATCGCGCGGTTGGCGGGGTCGGCGACGAGCGCGAACGGGAGGTCGTACTGGACGCGGTACGCGGCGAGCGCGTGCGGCAGGTCCGTGCTCACGCCGAACAGCGTACAGTCGTCGCGGTCGAACCCGTCGCGGAGCGCCTCCATCTCGTCGGTACAGGTGTTCGAGAAGGCGGCGGGGAAGAAGGCCAGCACCACCGGCTCGTCGCCGAGGTGCGCCGAGAGTTCGAACGGCGCGATGTCGCCGTCTACGAGCGATCCGGTGAAGTCGGGTGCGTCGTCACCGATTCCGGGCATATCTCGACCTCGGCTGCCGGGCGTATCACCGTTTCGGGAACGGTCACCCATCGAGGCAAAAAGACTATAGTTGCCACAGGGCTAGAGCGGAGTAGAGATGGTAAGTGCGATACCACTGATCGGCGGCATTCCGGCGGGGCCGGAGCTCCTCATCATCCTGCTCGTGCTGGTCCTGCTGTTCGGCGCGAACAAGATTCCGAAGCTCGCGCGGTCGACCGGACAGGCGATGGGCGAGTTCAGGAAGGGCCGCGAACAGGTCGAAGAAGAGCTTCAGGAGATGCAGGACGGTGAGCAGGCCGACTCGGCGCTCGACGACGAGGACGAGGAGTTCGACGACCTCGAGACCGAGACCGACAAGGAAACCAGCGCGTAACCCGGCCCCGACGCCGACCGATCACCGCCGTCCCGTTTTTTCGCTCGTTCTGGGCGCGTGGCCTAGCGGACAGGGCGAGAGGTTCCTAACCTCTCGATCGCGGGTTCGAATCCCGTCGCGCCCGTGACTTCGCTCCGCTCCGTCACGGGCGCGACTGGCTCCACGCTCGCTCACTNGGTTCGAATCCCGTCGCGCCCGTGACTTCGCTCCGCTCCGTCACGGGCGCGACTGGCTCCACGCTCGCTCACTGCGTTCGCTCGCGTAGATCCCGCCGCGCCCTCGTATATCGATGTGAACTCTCCCCGGGACCGTTCGAACGCGTCTCAGTCCGACCCTTCGCCCAGCCGGCGGAACGACCGCGACGCGAGCGCGACCGCGCCGACCGCTATCGCGAGCGTCGCGGCGGCGAGTCCGAGACCGGGCTCGTACAGCAGCGGCGGGTGGTAGCCGACCCAGTAGTCGACGACGGCGTTCACGACGCCGAGCCCCAGCGCGGTCGCGAGCGCGCCGCGGGTCGTGCGACCGAACGCGGGAAACAGGAGCGCGAGCCCGACGAACAGCAGGTGCGTCCCGATCACGCCCCAGTAGTAGATCCAGGCGTCCGGCGCGGCGACGTACTCGCCGAACGCGAGGTTCAGCGAGACGAGCGGCCAGAGGCCGAACTGGACCAGCCAGACGAACGCGAGCGTGTGGAGGTACGCCAACCCCCGCGATGTCGGCGCGTCGGCGGTGACGTCGCCGCCGCGTCGCACGGTCGCGACGACGCTCGCGAGGACGCCCCCGCCGAGCGCGACCGCGACCGCCGAATCGGCGTACAGCGGCCAGAGGGCGACCGGCACCTCGTCCGCGGTCGGCGCGTAGTAGCCGAGCCCTACGGCGAACATGAACGCCGTGAACGCGCAGACGACGGCGAGGCTCCGCGGCGTCCCGAGCAGCTCCTCGGCCACCGCCGCGCGGACCCGTCGCCTGATCGCGGGTCGCCGGAGTCGCCGGAGCCGTCGAAGTCGATCGGCGGGTGACACGGTCGACCGTCGGTGCGCGGGGACCTAAAATCCGCCCGTCGCACGCCATTATCAATCGCGGTGTTTTGCGAGACACCTTTTTCAACGGATACGGCGTTCTCGCGATTATGGACAGTGAGGACGCAGAGCGGCCCGCCCCCCGATCCGGTCCCGAGGGCGCTCGCTCGGCGTCCGACGCGGGCGGATCCGGGGACGAGGACGCCGACCCGGACGCGGTAGCGGCGGACGCGACGGGTACAGACGCGGTGGAGACGGACGCAGGGGTGGCCGAATCCGAGGAGGAAGGCACCGAGCCGGACGCGACGAACGGGGGCCCTTCGGCCGTCACCGACAGGTACACGTGGCGGTCGCTGCTCGCGGATCGGGGGCACGAGGCGGCCGCAGAGCGCGTCTACGCCGACGTGCCGGACGTGCCGGCGGTCCCCGCCGACGCCGTCGCGCTCCACCGCCCGAACGGCGTCGGCGATGTCGTCCGGGCCGCCGGCGTCGACGAGCCCTTCGAGGCGGACGGCGAGACCGCGGTCCCCGGTCACGGGACTCCGGAGCGAGGCACGCTCGTGGTCGCTCCCGACGCCGTCGTCCTCGACGGGAAGGCCGTCGTCCCGACCGGGGAGCGGCGAGCGGCGTCCCCGGCGGCCGACGGTCCCGAAGACGACGGCTCCGAGGAAGACACCGAAGCCGGGGCCGAAGCGGACGCGGACCCCGAAACCGACAGCGACGCGGACGCGGACCCCACCGAAGGCACGGTGACGGAAGGATCGGTGAGCGACGCTGCGGAGCCGGACGCGGACGAGACCGCGGAGACGGACGGCGATGACGCGGACGGAGACGACGCTGACGAGCGCGCGGACGCGACGCCCCCCGACGGTGACGCGGCGGCCGGTGACGACGTCGGCCGAAGCCGTGAACGCGACTCCGAGGGGGCCGAACCCGTCGACGCGGCCCCGGACACCGTCTTCGACGAGCCGGTCGGTCGCGGCGGCGTCTCCGGCGTCGTCGTCGTCGCGTCCGCGGACGGCGTCGAGTCTGTTCCGTCCCGCCCGCCCACGTCGGAGGAGTGGGACCGGGTCGAGTTCGATCCGGCGGCGCTGCTCGGGTTCGACCCGAGCGAGACGGACTACCGCTTCCGCGCCGCCGCGGCGGTCGGCGACGCCCTCTGGGACCTGTGCGCGGCCCGGTACGACCCCTACTCGGTCCCCGTGTTGAAGGGGTACTACACGTGGGACGACTACCGCGAGGAGTTCTTCCTCGACGAGGAGGGGAACCCGCCGACCGAGGAGAACGAGGAGGGAGAGGCGGTGCCCCTGGAGTTCACCCACGAGGACAAGACCGAGGCGCTCGGCTTCGACCCGGACCGAACGGCGGAGCTGCTCGGCGCGGGCGGCGAGACCGCGTCCGACCTCGCCGACCTCGTCGACGAGCGCACCGTCGACGTCAACCCGGAGATTGACGAGGACGCCTTCTTCTCGACGTCGGAGGGCCGCACCACGCTGACGAACCGGTACGACCTGGAGAAGGCGGTGCCGATGCCGAAGAAGACGCACTTCCGCGAGGAGGAGCGCTACTGGGTGAACAAGCCGTACGCGTTCGTCATCGTCTTCCGGTCGCGGAAGGAGAACGAGGCGAAGTACTACGCCGTCCAGCCGTACCGCACCGAGATCGAGACGGACCTCACGGCGTTCCTCACCGGCAAGCTCCGGACCTCGATCAAGTACACCGACGAGTCGATCGCGGGCGGCGACGAGGCGTTCCGCGAGGAGGTGATAGTCGACGAGGCGCGCTCGCTGCTCGACCGGTACGGGCTCTACGAGGACGACGCCGACGAGCGCGGGATCGCGGACGCGCTCGTCGACCGGTTCGGGGTCGACCCGACCGAGGGGATCGCGGGCCGGATCGCGGAGTCGCTCGGGTACGAGCCCCCGGTCGAATCGCCGTCCGACCCGCCGGAGATCAGCGCTCGGCCCGAACCCGCGGTGCTCGCGGAGGACGCGCGAACCCTGTCCGATCATCAGGTCGAGAAGCTGCTGTACTACCTCAAGCGCGACTTCGTCGGGTACGAGCGGATCGACCCGATCAAGTACGACATCAACGTCGAGGACATCTCCTGTGACGGATACAACTCCCCCGTCTTCGTCTACCACTCCGAGTACGAGCAGATCATCTCGAACATCCGCCACGGCACCGACGAGCTGGACGACTTCGTCGTGAAGCTCGCGCAGCGCTCCGGGAAGGGGATCTCGAAGCGCAGGCCGCAGGTGGACGCCACCCTCCCGGACGGCTCGCGGGCCCAGCTCACGCTCGGCCGCGAGGTGTCCGACCACGGGACCAACTACACGATCCGCCAGTTCAACGACGTGCCGTTCACGCCGATCGATCTCATCAACTGGAAGACGTTCTCGCTCGACGAGATGGCCTTCCTCTGGCTCTCCATCGAGAACCACAAGAGCCTGATCTTCGCCGGCGGCACCGCCTCCGGGAAGACGACGAGCCTCAACGCCGTCTCCCTGTTCATCCCCTCGAACGCGAAGATCGTCTCCATCGAGGACACCCGCGAGGTGGAGCTCCCCCAGCGAAACTGGATCGCCTCCGTCACGCGCCCCTCCTTCTCCGACGACGACAAGGGCGACATCGACGAGTTCGACCTGCTGGAGGCCGCGCTCCGCCAGCGCCCGGACTACATCGTGATGGGCGAGATCCGCGGCGAGGAGGGCCGAACCGCCTTCCAGGTGATGTCGACCGGCCACACCACTTACACCACGTTCCACGCCGACTCCGTCGGCGAGGTGCTCAAGCGGTTCACCACCGACCCGATCAACGTCTCGAAGACGATGTTCACGGCGCTCGATCTGGTCTCCATCCAGACCTCCACCCGCGTCCAGGGGAAGAAGGTGCGCCGGAACAAGTCGATCACCGAGATCAACCACTACGACGCCGAGAACGACGAGATCAACGTCCAAGACGTGTTCCAGTGGCAGGCCGAGACGGACGAGTTCCTCCAGATGGGCGACTCGAACACCCTCGAAGACATCATGTTCGACCGCGGCTGGAGTCGGGCGACGCTCGACGAGGAACTCCGCAAGCGGCGGGTCGTGCTGGCGTACCTCATCGACCGCGGGCTCAACAGCTACGCGCAGGTGGCGGCGACGTTCCAGGCGTTCATCAACGACCCGGAGACGGTGCTGGCGCTGATGGCTAACGACGAACTGGAGCGCTCGCTGGAGGACCTCCGCGAGATGGAGTCCGTACTGATCAACGTCGACCGCGAGAAGGAGGAGCTGGTCCCCCGTCCGACGCCCGACGACGACGGCGAAACGGAGGCCGCCGAGATACTCGACGCGGCCGAGGACCTGTTCGAGACGTACCGCGGCGAGGTCCCCGACTCCGTCGCGGACGCCCTCTTGGAGATGGACCACGCCGCCGACGTCGAGGCCGCGCCGACGGCCGACCGCGAGGCGCTCGCCGAGACGGCGCGCGAGGCGGACGCGGCCTACGAGACCCCAATCGGTCCGGAACCCGCGCCGGACGCGAGCGACCCGGTCGAGCCGGGGTCGACGCGACGGCCCGGGGACGACTCGCCGCCTCCGAGCGCTTCGGCGGCCGCCTCCGACGGCGACTTCGAGGGCGTCCCCGAGGCGGCCGGCGACGGCTCCGGCGAGCCGAGCGACATCGACTTCGGGGAGCCGTTCGACGAGGGCGTCGACGTCCTCTCGTCGCCCGCGGAGTCAGGGCGAGACGCGCGACCCGACCCGGACGCGTCGGCCGACGTGAGCGAGGGGTTCAGCCCCGCGGAGCCCGTGTCGAGCGAGATCGACGAGCCCGAGCGCGAGGCGACCGACAGCGAAGGCGGCGAATCGGTGGGTGACGGCGACGGGGAGGACGCGACCCAGAGCGACGACGACGGCGAATCGGGCGACGACATCGACGACTGGGGGTTCGGCACGGTCGAGCCCGCGGAGGACGGGTGACGCCATGTCCGGCGTGAGGGCCGAGGCGTGAGCCTCGACGTGGACGCGGGCGACGGCGGCGTCGACGCGAACGTCCTCGCGGAGCTGTGTTACCCGGTGTTCGAGCTGCTGTTCGACGACGACGGGGACTTCGTCGGGGACGTCGAGCGCAAGCTGGCGGAGGCGCGGATGCCCGATCAGGTCGAGATGTACGTCTCGCTGGCGCTGGCGGTCGGTCTCCTCGTCGGCGGGGCGCTCTGGGCGTTCGGCACGCTGGTCGGCTACGGCGCGTTCTCGCTCGGCCTCATCGACCCGGAGGCGCTCTCGCTCGGGGCCCCCGCGCCGACGCCGGAGATCCGGACGCTGCTCCGGTCGCTCGTCGTGCCGACGGCGGTGCTGCTCAGCGGGCTCGTCTTCGGCTCGATCGGGTTCGCGGTCGGGTTCGGCGGCGTCGTCGCAGTCCCGTACTCGCGCGCCTCCTCGCGGAAGCGGGAGATCAACCTCCTGCTCGCGGACTCCGTCTCGTTCATGTACGCCCTCTCCGTCGGCGGGCTCAATCAGCTCGAGATCCTGCGCGCGATGGCGACCGCCGAAGACACGTACGGCGAGGTGTCCCGCGAGTTCCAGAGCATCGTCAACGAGACGGAGTACTTCGGCACCGACTACCGCAACGCGATCCGCCAACAGTCGATGGAGACGCCCTCCGACGAGCTCTCGCAGTTCCTCGCGGACATGCTCTCCATCGTCAACTCCGGCGGCGACATGGAGGGATTCCTGAAAGACAAGAAGGAGAAACACCTCCGCACGTCGAAACAGGAGCGCGAGATGACGCTGGAGACGCTGGAGCTGTTCGGCGAGATGTACATGACGCTCTCGCTGTTCCCGCTCCTCCTCATCATCATCCTCGTCATCATGGGGATGATGGGGGAGGCCGACGACCGCCTGCTGTACGTCACGGTGTACCTGCTCATCCCGCTCGTGGGCGTCGGCTTCCTCGTGTTGGTCTCGACGGTCAAGCAGGACGACCCCGGCGACGGCTACCTCCAGCCCGACGGCGGCAGCGAGCGGCTCCGGCAGACGAGCCGGGAGGGACTGCTCCACTTCGGGCTCGTGGAGGCCTTCGTCGGGAGCTTCGGCGTCTTCGACCGCATCCGCGACCGCGAGGGGACGCACAAGACGATGGAGATCCTCTCCGCGCCGCACCTCTTCCTCCGCGAGAACCCGCTGTACACCCTCGCGTTGAGCGTCCCCGCGGCGCTCGCGCTCGTCGGCATCGCGGTCGCGTCCGGCTCGGCTCCGACGACGGTCGACGGCTGGATCGCGCGCCCGGTGTGGTCGGCGTTCGTGTGGCTCTACGTGCCCGCCTACGTCGTGATGATCCCGCTCGGCGTCTTCTACGAGTGGCACCAGCGCTCGCGGCGCGCGGTGACCGGGAAGCTCTCGGAGACGCTGCGGAAGCTCTCGTCGGCGAACGACACCGGACAGACGCTGCTCGAATCCGTGCGCACGGTCTCGGCGACGTCGACCGGGAAGCTCGCGGAGGAGTTCGAGGTGATCCACGCGAAGGTGAACTACGGGATGAGCCTGCGCGACGCGCTGGTGGAGTTCAACAACTCCTACGCGGTCCCGCGGCTCGCCCGGACGGTGAAGCTGATCACCGAGGCGCAGGAGGCCTCCTCGCAGATCACGGACGTGCTGACGACGGCCGCGCAGGCCTCGGAGAACCAAGACGACATCGAGCGCGAGCGCAAGTCCCGCACCCGGATGCAGGTGGCGATCATCGTGATGACGTACGTGACGCTGCTCGGCGTGATGGCCATCCTCCAGACGCAGTTCATCGACGTGATGGGCGATCTGGTCGCACAGAGCGAGGGCGGCGGGAGCGCCGGCGGGGCGGGGTTCGGCGGCGGCGGCAGCATCGACCCCGAGGTCCTCTCGCTCCTGTTCTTCCACGCGGTGACGATACAGGCGATCCTCTCGGGGTTCATCAGCGGCTACATCCGCGACGCGGAGCTGATCTCCGGCGTCAAGTACGCCGTGATCCTGATGACGCTGGCGCTGGGGGTGTGGATCTATGTCGGCTGACCGCGGGCAGACGGTCCTCGACTTCGTCGTCGGGATGTCGGTGTTCCTCGTCGCGGTCGGGTTCACCTTCGCGTTCGTCCCGTCGCTTCTGGAGCCGTACGCGGTCGGCGAGGGCGCGACCGTTATCGTCGCCGAGCGCGGTGCCGCGCGGCTCGCGGAGTCGTCGCTCGCCGGGAGCGGGTCGGCCGCGACGCTGTCGCACGCTTGTACGCTCGCGTTCTTCAACGGGACGGACCCGGAGACGGCGAGCGACGAGTCGGACTGCGCCTGGACGGCGAACGCCGACGACCTCCACGCGGAACTCGGGGTCGACGACGTCCGCGGACTCAACCTCACCGTCACGCAGGGGGGGACTCTCGCGACGCTCGACGCCGGAGGCACCGCGGTCGCCATGCGGGCCGGGCCCGCGCCGCCGCGCGACCGGAGCGTCGCGGCCGCGAGCCGCCTCGTCACCGTCGACGACCCCGAGGACAGGGCAGCGCCCGAGACCTACCGGCTCACGCTGCGGGTGTGGTGAGATGTTCGTCGAACACCTCCCCGACGACCGGGGGCAGGCGCACACGCTGGAGGCGTTCACGGCCGCGATGCTCCTCGTCACCGGCCTCATCTTCGCGACGCAGGCGACGGCGGTGACGCCGCTGTCCGCGAGCACGTCGAACCAGCACGTCGAGAACCAGGCCGCGATCGCGGCGCAGGACGTCTTGGCGACGGCGGGCGACAGCGGAGCCCTGTCCGCGGCGCTGTTGTACCACGACGGGGACGGGTTCGTCGGCGCGGGCGACGACGGCACCTACGCGTCGGTCCCGAACGCCACACACCCGCTCCACGCGCCGCTGCGGGAGGCGTTCGGCGACAGACAGATCGCCTTCAATATCGACGTGTACTTCCCGGAAGACGGGGGGAACAGCACCGGCCGCGTCTCGATGGTCGACATGGGGTCGCCGAGCGACAACGCGGCCACGGCGAGCGCGCGGGTGGCGCTGTACGGCGACGATCGGTTCGGGGCGAGCGACGAGTACGCCCTCGCCGAGAACGGCTCCGCGTCGTACTACGCCCCGCCGGTCGACGCGGACCGCGCAGAGGTCCTGTACACGGTCGCGGAGGTGAGGATCACCGCATGGCAGATGTGAGTAGCTTCCCGCGGCGCGGGCGCGACGCCGACGGCGACGGCGAGGACCGCGCGCAGATCATCCTGATCACGGGGCTGACGCTCGCGGTCCTCTTCGTCGCGGTCGTCCTCCTGTTGAACACCGTCATCTACACCGAGAACCTCGCGACCCGCGGCGCCGACGCGGGCGGGGCGGAGGCGATCGAGTTCCGCGACGGCACCGTCGACGACCTCGCCGGGATCTTGGAGCGCGAACACCGGAACGGAACCGCCGACGCGACGGACCCATTCCTCGCGAGTGCGGAGCGGTACGGGCGCACGGTCGCGGACCTCCGGGCGCGCGACGGGGTGGTCGCCGACGTCCGCGTGAACGACTCCACCGTCGAGCCGGGCTATTTCATCGCGCAGAACGAGACCGACGCCGGGTTCCGCGACATGACGGCCCCCGACGGGACGACCGACTGGACCGTCGCGAGCAACGTCACCCGGACGCGGAACTACCGGCTCACCGTCGACAACGCCTCGCTGTCGGACTCGGCGAGCGGTGCGTTCACGGTCGTGGCCGACGGGACCAACGAGACGTGGTCGGTGGCGCTGTTCGACTCGGGCGGCGACCTCAACGTGACGGTCGACAACGGGACGACGGCGGTCACGGAGACGTTCAGACCGCGGCCGGACGGGAACCACACCGTGGACCTCACCGCCGGAACGGTCAACGGAGAGCCGTTCGACGCGCTCGTCTGGGCAGAGGGGGTCCGGACCGAGAGCGGTCCGTTCGAGATCCGGTACGAGAACGGGGGCGAAGCGCGCGGAACGTACAGCCTCGTCGTCGCCGTCGACGACGGTATCGACCGCGACGAGGCCGGGGTTCCGGACGCCTCTTCGCGCCCGTACGCAGTGAAGGGGATCTACAGCGTCGAGGTCGAGATCCTCCACCGGACGCCGGAGCTGACGTACGGCGACGTGGTCCTGCTCGCGCCGGGTGAGCCCGATGCGTGAGGCCCCCGGCGGGACGGACCGCGCCGTGTCGGTAACCGTCGGCTACGTCATGACGCTCGCGATATCGACGCTGCTGCTCTCGGGGTTGTTCGTCGCCGGCGGATCGTTCGTCGAGACGCAGCGCGAGCGCGCGGCCCACGGGGAGCTTACCGTCGTCGGCGAGCGGATCGCGGCCGACCTCGGAACGGTCGACCGGGTGGCGTCGAGCGCCTCCTCGCCGGACGAACTCACCGTCAATCGCTCCCTGACGCTCCCGAACAGGGTCTCCGCGAGCGGCTATCGGATACGCGTCACCGAGAACGGTACGGCGGGGGCGATCGCCTTGGAGAGCGACGCGACCGACGCGAGCGTCGAGGTCCCGTTCCGCACGAGCGGCGACGTCGCAGTCCGGAACGCGACCGTCGACGGCGGCGACCTCCGGATCTGGTGGGACCCGGACGCCGGGACCGACGGCGAAGTGGTGGTGGACGACCGATGAGGCCGCCCGACTCCGACGCCGGACTCCTCTCTGACGACCGCGGCGTCAGCGAGACGATCGGGTTCGTGCTGGTGTTCGCGCTGATCACGTCCACCATCGCCGTGACGTTCACCGTCGGGCTCGGCGGTCTCGAAGACGCCCAGCTCGCGGAGCGCGATAACAACGTCGAGCGCGCGTTCGACGTGCTCCACGACAACCTCAACGACGTCAGCCGCGACGGCGTGCCGAGCCGGGCAACGGAGATCAGTCTCGGCGGGGGCGAGCTCCGGCTCGAACAGGAGTCGACGTTCCGGCTCAACGGGAGCGGGCTGTCCCGCCCGGTCACGGAGACCGGATCGCTCGTGTACCGCGGCGCCGGCGACACGCGCATCGTGTACGAGAACGGGGCCGTCTTCCGGATGGATGGGGACGACGGCGTGATGATCGAAGCGCCCGACCTCCTCGTCGGCGACACCGTCGTCTACTCGCTGTACGGAGTCGGCGGGCCGGCGCAGTCCGCGGGCGGCGAGCGGACCGTCCTCGTCGTCGGGCAGCGGGCCACCCGGGAGACGGCGGTCGACGACCGGACGGCGACCGGGAACGTCACGCTCTCGATCAACTCGACGCGTGCGAGCGCTTGGCGACGATACTACGAAGACCTCGCGTCCGAGCACGACCAGGTCTACGTGTCGACCGGCGGAGGCCCCGACCTCACCGTGACGTTCGACGCCGACCGCTACGACCGGTTCGTCGTCCAGCGGACCGTCACCAGAATCGAGTTCGTCGACTGAGCGCACGGCGAGCGGCCCGCCGCGTCGGTCGGTGTGCGCCTTCGACGGCCCTCGTCGGTCGTCAGTCGGACTCGACGACGACGCCGTGTCTCGAGACGTGGAGGTGGCTCACCACCGGGACCGAGTTCCCCTCGAACGGCTGCTCCGTCTGGAGCGACTCGTCGTAGTGGATGTCGATCTCGGCGTCGTCGAACGAGAAGGTCTCGAACGTGAACGACCCGTATATCTCCATCTCGTCCGCGAGCGAGGCGGCGCTCTGCGGCGCGTAGAACATGCCGGTGAACCGCACGCCGTTCCCCACACCGCCCTCGAATTCGATGGTGTCCGCGCTGGAGTACGTCCAGAGGTTCCCGCTCTTATCCTCGTCTGCGGTCATCGACGCGGCGTCGTCGATGTCGATGTCGCCGGTGTT
This sequence comes from Halorubrum coriense DSM 10284, assembly GCF_000337035.1. GTDB lineage: Archaea > Halobacteriota > Halobacteria > Halobacteriales > Haloferacaceae > Halorubrum > Halorubrum coriense. The sequence continues at coordinate 46,540 of NZ_AOJL01000044.1, read as the reverse complement.
GTGGACCTCCAAGCGCGTGTCCGCGCCGGTCGTCACCGACGCTGTGCCCGCGAGACTGAGCGAGTCGTCGACGGACAGATCAGCATTTCCGCCGCCGAGAGACCTAATCGTCGCGTTCTCGGTGAGGTTCACTGCCCCCTCCGTGAGGACCTCGACGTCGCCGCCTCCGGAGTCGAGTTCGACGCGGCTCGCGGTCCCCTCGGCGGTCAGCGTGCCGTTGACGTGGAGGGTCGCGCCGTCGGTGACGATCAGCGTCGCCTGGTCTACGAGCGAGACGTCGCCGTCGACGAACGTGTCGTTTCTTATCTCCTCCACGTCGTCACCGGAGAGGTCGAAGCCGCTTCCGCGGTAGTCGCCGTTCGCGGCGAGGTCTCGGTCCCGGACGTCGTCGATCCGCGCCGTGATCGCTCCGTCGACCGCCGGGAGCGAGTCGAACGCCGCTTCGGTCCGGCGGTCGCCGGTGACGTTCAGTTTGTCGGACTGCCCCGACGGGATATTGTACGACTCCGCGATCAGGTCTCCGCGGATCGTTATCGTCTCCGTGTTACCGCCGCCGCCGGCGGTGAGGCGGAACTGGTCTCTGGTCTGGATGACCGCGCCGTCGGACGGCGTCTGGTTGGCGTACGTCTCGTCCGTCGAGTCGTAGCTGTCCGCCTCGAGGCGGTCGACGCCCCCGGTGTCGAACGTCGACCGACCGGTCGCGGAGACGCCGGCGCTGAGCGTCGGGTGAATCGTCTTCGTCCGGAGCCGCACCTCGACGCGCCGGTCCGTCAGGTCCGTCACGCTCGCGCTCGTCCGCGTCTCGAAGAACCGCCCCCACGCGTCCGCGTAGTCGCTCTGGACCGTGATCGTGACGTTGCCGCCGAGGAGCGGGTTCGAGCCGTTCGGCGACGGGAACACCTGCTCCGGCCGCGCTCCGGACCCCGTGATCCGCACCTCGTCGCCGAGCCGCTCGGAACTGTTCTCGATGGTCACGAGCGGGAGCGTGAGCGTCTCGGTGCCGCCGGTCCCGCGGTAGTGGAACTCCGGCGGCGAGACCATCGTCGACCCGCCGCCGGTCGAGCGCCAGACGCCGCCGCCCTGATACGCCACGGTGTCGCCGCCGCGCTCGTAGACGACCGCGCCGAGCGGGACCGTCTCGTTCGTGGCGTTCGGGCTCTCGCTCGTCGTCACCTCGATCCGCATCCAGCCGGCGTCCTCGTCGACGCGGAGATCGGCGTTCCGACGGACGTCCATCCGGACGCGCTGCGCCGGCGACTCCCCGTGCGCGACGAGGCTGGCCTTCGAGTCCACCTGCGTCATCGCCCCCTCGACGCGCTGGAAGTCCGCCGTCCGCTGGGAGTCGTCGAGCGCGGCCCCGCCGAGCGCGACCGTGGTGCCGACGACGGCGACGGTGAGCCCCAACAGCAGCACCGTGCCGAGCACCTCGCTCTGCGCGCGCTCGGACGGAGCTCCGCGCTCACCGCAGTTCATACGGTCCGGTTGCCCGACGGCGCTGATAAACGTGGAGACCCGTCTATCAGTCGCGATAGCCGTAGCTCCGGCGCGACCGCCTCGGAGGGGTCCGGAGCGACCGCGGAGAGCCGTGGATATATCTCCGTGCCGCGCCTTCGCACGGCCGTGACCGAGCGACTCTACCTCACCGACGACGCGGTGACGACCTTCGAGGCCACCGTCGAGCGCGTCCTCTCGGACCCGGACCGGCTCGTCCTCGACCGGACGCACTTCTACCCGACGGGCGGCGGCCAGCCGCACGACACCGGAACGGTCCGCGAGGCCGACGGCGACGCCCGGTGGCGCGTCGTCGACGTCGAGATGGCGGACACGGTCCATCACGCGGTCGAACCGGCCGAGGAGCACGAGGGTACGGGTGACGCGGCCGACGCGTCCGCGCTCCCGGAGCCGGGGACCGAGGTCGTCTGCGAGATCGACGCTGACCGGCGCGCGGCCCACTCGCGGTACCACACCGCCCAGCACCTGCTGTCCGCGCTGCTGCTCGACGAGTTCGACGCGCGGACGACCGGCAATCAGCTCTACCGCGACCGCGCGCGCCTCGACGCGGCCTACGACCGGTTCACCGACGACGATCTCGACCGGATCGAGGCACGGCTCAACGAGCTCGTCGCCGACGGGCGCGCGGTGTCGAGCTACACGATGGACCGTGAGACCGCGGAGGCGACGCTCGACACCGACCGGACGCGGATCGACCTCCTCCCCGACTCGATCGAGGAGCTCCGGATCGTCGAGATCGCGGGCGCTGACGGTGACGACGAGCCGTACGACCGGACCGCCTGCGCCGGGACGCACGTCGCGGACACGGCCGAGATCGGCGAGGTCGTCGTCACCGGTCGGGAGACGAAGGGCCCCGACGAGGAGCGCGTGCGGTTCGCGCTCGCCGAACACCTCGACGACGACTGACGGCGTCGCTCGCGGGTCAGAGCGCGCTTCGCGCCCCTCGCCCGCGATCCCGCCGCTTATATGCGATCCGCGGTAGGTTCGGGCATGAAGTTCTGCGACAAGTGCGGATCCATGATGAAATCCGGCGCGGGCGAAGACCACTGGGTGTGCGACTCCTGCGGCCACGAGATCGGGCGCGAGTCGGACGACAGCGAGTGGACGACCCAGTCGCAGGTCGAGTCCGAAGTCGTCGACGTGAGCGACGCCGAGGACAAGGGGCTCCCGACGACGACCGCCCAGTGCCCGGAGTGCGACAACGACCGCGCGTACTGGTACATGCAGCAGATCCGCTCGGCCGACGAGTCGGAGACCCGCTTTTTCGTCTGTACCGAGTGCGAACACAAGTGGCGCGAAGACGACCACTGACCGGGTCCCTCACGCCGATATCCCTCGCCGCCCGTCCGTTTTATTCCCGTCCGGAGAGATGCGCATCCATGGAGCCACCAACCGTCACCGGCGACCTCGACGGGTGGACGCTCGTCGCGGAGGCGACCGAGCGCTCCTTCGACGCGGGACCGGTCTCGGTCACCGCCGGCACGGCGCGCTACGAGCGCGAGACCCCGCCGCCGCGGCCGTTCTTCTTCGCGAGTCGGCTCCGGATCTCGCCCGACACCGGACCGAACCGGGCGCTCACGCGACTCGTCGAGTCGCGGGCCCGCGAGGGGTTCCGCGAGCGCCTCGCCGAGCGGAACATCGGTGACCTCGAACGCCGCGACGACCGCCGCCTCGACGTCGACGACCCCGGCGCGTCCCGCGCGACGCTCTCGGTGTTCCACGGGCGCTGCGCGGTCGACGGCGAATCGGTCCCGGTGGAGGCGCTGCTCGCGGTGTGGGCGTCCGGCGAGTACCTCCTCGCGGGCGGGGCCTACCCGACCGGTGACGGCTTCGAGGCGACGAGACAGGCGGTGTTGGCGCTGATACGCGGCGTCAGGCCGGCGGGCTCGACCGGCGAGCGGTCGGGCTGAGCGGTCGGAGAGAGCGGTCGTGACGAGCGGTCGCGGCGAGCGGTCAGCAGTCGACCGCGCCGGCGCTCGACCCGATCGGCGAGCCGTCGTCCTCGTAGTCGGCGTCGCCGACCGACCCGGCGAACATCGGGAGCTGTAGCTCGTACGTGTACAGCACGTCGAACGCCGCGAACGGGTCGAAGCCGTTCGCGACCGCCTCACGCCCCGTGAGCCTGACGCCGGCCGCGAGCGTCACGATCGACTCGCCGTCGAGCCGCCCCGCGGTCTCGAGCCCGAACTCGTTGCCGGCCCGAGGGTCGGTCAGCACCGAGAGGTGGATCACCGTGTCCATCGTCGCGCCCCCTTCGTCGCCGCCGATCGAGATGGGGTATCCGCTCCCGGTGAAACACCGGGTGATCGGCGCGACCTCGCTCCGGTTCGCGTCGACGCCGGGGCCGGCGGTAGCGGGACCGGGCGCGGCCCCCGCGACGGACGCGCGGGTCGGCGCGCTCGACCCGTGGGCCGTCGCTCCCGGCGACGCGGCCTGTCCCGCGACCGCGCCGACGCCGACGCTCGCGAGGACGAGCAGCAGCGAGAGGGCGAGGGCGCGGACGCGAGTCCGTTGCGAGCGCGTCATTACCCGTTCTTCGCGCGGTCGGGTTAAATCACCGCTGGTAGCGGTATCAGTCGAGAGAATCGCCGTCGAGCAGTCCGTCGACGAGCAGCTCCGCAGACGCGACGTTCGTCGCCAGCGGCACGTCCTTCACGTCGCAGACCCGGAGCAGCGCCGAGATATCGGGCTCGTGCGCCTGCGCGGTCAGCGGGTCGCGGAGGAAGACGACCCCGTCGATCCGGTCGTCCGCGATCATCCCGCCGATCTGGAGGTCCCCGCCGTACGGCCCCGACGCCTGCCGGTTCACCGACAGGCCGGTCGCCTCGGCGATGCGCTTCCCCGTCGTCCCGGTCGTCACCAGCTCGCACTCGTCGAGGGCGTCGGTGTGTGCCTCCACGAACGCGACCATCTCGTCTTTGAGCTCGTCGTGAGCGATGAGCGCGACGCGCATACGCATCGTTCACGCGTCCGGTATAAGTGTGTACTGACGACCAGTATCTCGAATGATAGGTGGGTCGACACAGCTATCCGGGCGACGGCGAACCGATCGCGATATGATCCGCAGTCACGTCGAGGGGAACGGAGTGCGATGAACGGACGCGACGACCGCGGCGTCTCCACCGTCGTCGCCACCGTCCTCATGGTCGGTATCGCGGTGATACTCTCGGCGAGTATCGGGATCGTCGCCCTCGACCTCGGAGGCACGCTCACGGAGCCGCAGGAGCCGCGCGCGTTCACCGACGCCACGGTGACGCTCGGGCCCGAACACCGGTCTTGGAGCGGTTGGAACGACGGCGTGACGGACGCGCCGCGCGGCGACGTCGACGTCGTCCGGCTGGCGTACGCCGCCGGCCCGACCTTCGAGGGCGACGAGGTGGGGTCGATACTCGTCCGGTGGGAGGGGAGCGACGGGGAGGGAGGTCAGGTCCGATTTCTGAACCCGAACCGCTTCAGCGACGACACCGAGCAGCGGGAGCACCCGGGGGAAGTCGCCGGCGAATTCTGTACGGCCGATTTCGCCGCCGGCGAGGCGCTGACGATTCGGATGGCGCACAACCGGTACCAAGACGGCGGGCAGACGGACCCGCCGTCCGCCGACGGACCGTTCCGGTACGTCGAGTCGAATCAGAACGACGTCTCGCGCAGCGGCGACGAGCCGTTCTTCCGGGTCGAGAACAGGTACCCCGTCGAGTTCAGCGGCGACCGGCCGATGGAACCCGGCGACTCGGTCGAGATCCGGTTCCTCGGGACCGAGGACGAACTGTCGATCACGCGCGTCACGGCGGTCGCGACCGCGGCGACCGGCGATCCGGCCGAACGGAGCAAACCCGGGTGCCCCTGATCCGGGCCCGGCTCGCGGATCGGCGCACCGCGGAACGGGGTTCCCTGGGGCGGGCGCGGGACGACGCTGACCGCCGCACCGCGGAACGGGGCGGTCTTAAGCCCGTCCGGTAACGATTGGCTCTCATGCCACGCGAGCGAGACATCGCGCCGTCCGGCGTCCGGGGCCCCCGCGACGCCGCGGAGGTGTCGTAGATGGACGGGAGATCGGCGGAGAGTCGGGCGATCGGCGTCGACGTCGGGGGGACGTTCACCGACGTGGCGCTCTCGCTCGACGGCGACCTCGTCACCGCGAAGGTGCCGAGCACCGACGACCAGAGCGAGGGCGTCGCGGCCGGGATCGAGAAGGCCTGCGAGGCGGCCGGCGTCGACCCCGGGAGCGTGCGCGAGTTCTCTCACGCGATGACCGTCTCCGTCAACGCGCTGCTGGAGGGCGACGGCGCGCGGACCGCGCTCGTGACGACCGAGGGGTTCCGGGACGTGCTGGAGATCGGTCGGCAGACCCGCCCGTCGCTGTACGACCTCGACGCCGAGAAGCCGACGCCGCTCGTCCCCCGCCGCCGCCGGTTCGAGGTGGCCGAGCGGACGAGCCCGGACGGGGTCGAGCGGCCCGTCGACGACGCCGAGATCGAGTCGCTCGTCGCCGACCTCCGCGACGTGGGCGTCGAGTCCGTGGCGGTCTGCCTGCTCCACGCGTACGCGCACCCGGAGAACGAGGCGCGCGTCGCCGAGGCGCTGCGCGCGGCGCTCGACGTTCCGGTGTCGGCCTCCCACGAGGTGCTGCCCGAGTTCCGCGAGTACGAGCGGACCTCGACCACGGCGGTCGACGCGTACGTGCGGCCGGCGATCGACGGCTACGTCGGCCGCCTCACCGAGCGGGCCCGAGAGATGGGCCTCCCGCAGCCGCAGATCATGCAGGCCAACGGGGGCGTCACCGACGCCGACACCGTCCGGCGAAACGCCGTGACGACCGTCCTCTCGGGGCCCGCGGCGGGCGTCGTGGGCGCGAGCGCGACGGCGGCGGACGCCGACCGCGACGGCCTGATCACCTTCGACATGGGCGGCACCTCCAGCGACGTGAGCCTCGTCCGCGACGGCGAGGTCGAGCGCACGACGGAGTCGGCGATCGCCGACCGACCGATCGGGACGCCGATGGTCGACGTCGAGACCGTCGGGGCCGGCGGCGGGTCGATCGCGTGGGTCGATTCCGGCGGCGCGCTCCGGATCGGCCCGCGCTCGGCCGGCGCTGAGCCGGGCCCCGCCTGCTACGGCAAGGGCGGCACGGAGCCGACCGTCACCGACGCGAACCTCGTCCTGGGGTACGTCGGCGCGGACACCAGCCTCGGCGGCGACCTGTCGCTCGACGCGGCGGCCGCCCGCGACGCGCTCGCCGACCTCGCCGACGAGGCGGGCATGGAGGGCCCCGTCGCGGCCGCGCTCGGCGTCCACCGCGTCGCGAACGCCGACATGACCCGCGCCATCCGCTCCGTCACCGTCGAGCGCGGCCACGACCCCCGCGAGTTCGGCCTCGTCGCGTTCGGCGGCGCCGGGCCGATGCACGCGGTCTCGATCGCGGACGGGCTCGACGTCGACCGCGTCGTCGTCCCGCACGCGTCCGGCGTCCTCTCGGCGTACGGCCTCCTCGCGGCCGACGAGACGCGCGACGCCGTGCGGACCCGCCAGGGGCCGCTGGCCGAGGTCGACGCCGAGGCGATCGACGCGCTCTACGGAGAGCTGGCCGACGGCCTGCTCGGCGAGGTCAGCGATCCGGACGCGGCGCGCGTCGAGTGCGCCGCCGACCTCCGCTACGCGGGGCAGAGCTTCGAGCTCACCGTCGACGTGGCGCGCCCGTTCGACCCCGACGCGGCCGCTGAGCGGTTCGCGGCGGCGCACGAGTCGGCGTACGGCTACCGCGCCGACGAGCCGGTCGAACTGGTGAACTGCCGCGCGACGGCGACGGTGCCCCGGAGCGCGCCGGCGATCGAGTCCGTCGGAACCGGCGAGGCCGACCCCCGGACCACCCGGGAGGCCGTGTTCCCCGACGGACCCCGCGAGACGCCGGTGTACGACCGGGAGCGGTTCCCGGCGGACGGGCGCGTCGAGGGGCCGGTCGTGGTCGAGGGCGCGGAGAGCACGGCGGTCGTCCCGCCCGGGTGGAGCGTCCGACTGCGCGGCGACGGCGCGCTGGTCGCGGAGGTGAGCGACGCGTGAGCGGCCCCGACGTCGACCCGGTCACGCTGGAAATCCTCCGCAACCAACTGGAGAGCGTCGCGGCCGAGATGGGCCACGTGCTGATCCGGGGCGCGTACTCCCCGAACATCAAGGAGCGACAGGACTGCTCGACGGCGCTGTTCGACGCCGACGGCCGGATGATCGCGCAGGCCGAACACATCCCGGTCCACCTCGGCGCGATGCCCGACGCGGTCGCGGTCGCCTTAGAGAAGGACCCGAAGCCCGGCGACGTGTTCGTCGTCAACGACCCGTTCGCCGGCGGGACGCACCTCCCGGACGTGACGCTGGTGTCGCCGATCGCCCCCGACGGCGAGATTGTCGGCTTCGCGGTGTCGCGCGCGCACCACGCGGACGTCGGCGGGAGCGCGCCCGGGAGCATGCCGCCCGGGGCCCGAGAGATATTCGAGGAGGGACTCCGGCTCCCGGCGGTCCGGCTCGTCGACGGCGGCGAACCCAACGATGGCGTCCGCGACCTGCTGCTCGCCAACGTCCGCACGCCGGACGAGCGCGAGGCCGACCTCCGCGCGCAGCGCGCCGCGAACGACCGCGCCGAGCAGCGGATCGGCGAACTGCTCGACGAACACGGCCCGACCCTGCTCGACGCCTTCGACGCCGTCGTGGACTACTCCCGCGAGCGCGTCGAGACCGAGATCCGGGACCTCCCGGACGGCACGTACCGGGCGCGGGACGTCCTCGAAGGCGACGGCGTGACCGACGCGGCGATCCCGATCCAGGTCGCGGTCACCGTCGACGGGGCCGCGCTCGACGTCGACTTCGCCGGCACGGCCGACCAGGTGGACGGCAACGTGAACGCGCCGTTCTCGGTCGCGAAGAGCGCGGTGTACTTCGTCGTCCGAGCGATCACCGACCCGGAGATACCGCCGAACCACGGCTGTTACGAGCCGGTCTCGATCACCGCACCGGAGGGGTCGCTGCTCGACCCGCGCCCGCCGGCCGCGGTCGTCGGCGGCAACGTCGAGACGAGCCAGCGGGTCACGGACGTGACGCTGGCCGCGCTCGCCGAGGCGGTCCCCGACGTCGTCCCCGCGGGCGGGCAGGGGACGATGAACAACCTGATCATCGGCGACCGCGCGGGCGGGTTCACCTACTACGAGACGATCGCCGGCGGCTTCGGCGGCCGCCCGGCCAAAGACGGGATGGACGGGGTTCAGGTCGGTATGACGAACACGCTCAACACGCCGGTCGAGGCGCTGGAGACGGCGTACCCGCTCCGCGTCGAGCGGTACGCCCTGCGCCCGTCGAGCGGCGGCGACGGCCGCCACCGCGGCGGACTGGGGATCGAGCGGACCGTCACCGTCGAGACCGACGCGACGGTCTCGCTCCTGACCGAGCGCCGGCGGATCGCGCCGCGGGGCCTCGACGGCGGCGAGGACGGCGCGGTCGGTGAGAACCGCATCGACGGGGAGCCGGTCCCCGCGAAGACATCCGTCGACGTCGCGGCCGGTGCGACCGTCTCCGTCCGCACGCCGGGCGGCGGCGGCCACGGCGACCCGGCGGAACGGGACCCGGACGCTCGGGAACGGGATCGGCGCGACGGGAAGGTCGACGACCGACCCCCCGAGGCCGACGGCGACGACCGCGTGTGATAATTCAATTGTCACTTTCTACTGGCCCGGTACGCGGCCGGAATACTGCCGATCGCGAAGGATTAACTGTGGGTATCCCAAGGGAAACGTAATGAGCGACGGGGACCTGAGCCGAGACTTAGGGCTCTATTCAGCGGTCACGCTGAGCATGGGCGCGATGATCGGCGGCGGGATCTTCGTCCTTCCCGCGGTCGGATTCGAGAAGGCCGGACCGGCGGTCGTCTTCGCGTACCTGTTGGCCGGACTGACAGTTCTGCCGAACGCGCTCTCGAAGGCCGAGATGGCGACGGCGATGCCGGAGGACGGCGGCACCTACATCTACATCGACCGCGCGATGGGACCGCTGTTCGGGACGATCGCGGGCATCGGCGTCTGGTTCTCGCTCGTGTTCAAGAGCGCGTTCGCGCTCGTCGGGCTCGGGGCCTACCTGCTGCTGCTCGTGAACATCCCCGCGGGGCTCGTGAAGGCGGTCGCGCTCGTGCTCGGCGTCGTCGTCATCCTGCTCAACATCGTCGGCACCGAGAAGAGCGGGCAGGTACAGAGCGTCCTCGTCTCCCTCGTCGTCCTCGTCCTCGGCGCGTACGTCCTCGGCGGGGTCCAGCCCGCGGAACCCTCGCAGTACGCCCCGTTCACCACCCACGGGATCGGCGGCGTCGCGACCGCGACCGCCTTCGTGTTCGTCTCGTACGCCGGGATCGGCGAGGTCGCGTCCGTCGCCGAGGAGATCGCCGAACCGAGCCGGAACATCCCGCTCGCGATGCTCATCTCCATCGGGGTGATGATGGTCATCTACACGGCGGTCGTGGCCGTCGTCGTCGGCGTCGTGCCGGGCGAGACGCTCGTCGGCGGCGGCCCGGGCGGCGGGACCTCCCTCACGCCGATGGCCGACAGCGCGGCGCGGGTGTTCGGCGGCGCGGGCGTCACCGTCGTCGCCGTCACCGCCGTCCTCGCGCTCACGAGCATGGCGAACGCGGGCGTGCTGGGCACCTCTCGGTTCCTGCTCGCGATGAGCCGCGACTCGCTCCTGCCGGAGCGGGTCGGCCGGATCAATCCCCGCTTCCTGACGCCCGTGACCGCCGTCCTCGTCACCGGCGGGCTGCTCTTGGCGCTCATCGCGTTCGTTCCGGTCGTCGACTTGGCGAAGCTCGCGAGCGCCTTCCTCATCCTCGTCTTCTCGCTGGAGAACCTCTCCGTGATCGTCTTCCGGGAGGCCGGCGTCGACTCATACGACCCGGACTTCCGCTCGCCCGGCTACCCGGTGGTACAGATACTCGGCGTGATCGGCGGCGTCGTGCTGATCGTCCAGATGGGCCTCCTCTCGATACTCGGCGCGGTCGGCATCAGCGTCGGCAGCCTCGCGTGGTATCTGGCCTACGCGCGCCCGCGGACCACCCGGACCGGCGCGCTGGCGACGTACTTGGGTCGCGATGCGGACCCCTCGGATCCGACCGACCCCTCGGAACCGTCGGACGAGACCCCCGCCGCGAAGCGGCAAGACGACTGAGCGCGACGCGCTCGCCGGCGTCGATCGGTCGGAGAAACGCGGGCAAGCGATCGGTCCGGAAAGCGCGTTTCAAACCCTCAGTCCGCGAAAACACCTCGACAGCCCCGTCCCGCCGCGAATTCGCCCTCGGGTCTACTTGAACCGGAACGTCTCCAGGTTCTTCGGCGCGAACGTCCGCATGTTGTAATCGTGGTACAGCGACGACGAGAGGTCCTGTACCGAGCTCTCGTCGCCGTGGACGCAGAGCACCTTCTCCGGGCGCGGGTTCATCGTCTTCACGAAGTTCTCTAACCCCTGCCGGTCGGCGTGACCGGAGAAGCCGTCGACGACCTCCACGCCCATCTCCAGCGTGAGCGTGTCGCCGCGGCTCCCGCCGCCCCAGCCGTCGACCGGGATCTCGTCCCAGCCGTTCTGGATCCGGCGGCCGAGCGTCCCCTGCGCCTGATAGCCGACGAAGACGAGGTTCGAGTCCGGGTCGGGACCGATGTGGCGGAGCCACGACATGATCGGGCCGCCCTCGATCATCCCCGACGTGGAGATGACGATACACTCGTCGCCGTCGGCCACCTCCTGTCGCTCGTCCTCGCCGGCGTCGATGTGGTTGAACTGGTCGGCGAGGAACGGGTTCTCGTCCTCGTGGAAGATGCGGTCGCGGAGGTCGTCGCGGAGATACTCGGGGTACGTCGTGTGGATGGCGGTCGCCTCCCAGATCATCCCGTCGAGGTGGACGGGCATCTCCGGGATCTCGCCCTCGCGCATCGCCTCCTCCAAGACGAGCATTATCTCCTGTGACCGCCCCACGGCGAAGGCGGGGATGACGACCTTCCCGCCCTGCTCGTACGTCTCGTTGATGACCTCCTTCAGCGCCTCCTCGGAGTCCTCTTGGTCGGTCTGGTAGTCGTTGCGACCGCCGTAGGTTGACTCCAGCACGAGCGTCTCGACGCGCGGGAAGTCGTTGACCGCGCCGTTGAACAGGCGCGTGTCCTCGTAGTGGATGTCGCCCGAGAACGCGACGTTGTAGAGGCCGTCGCCGATGTGGAAGTGGGTGACCGCGCTCCCGAGGATGTGGCCCGCGTTGTGGAACGTGAGCTTCACGTCCGGGGCGACGTCGGTCACGTCGCCGTACTCCAGCGGGATGGTGTGTTTGATCGCGTCGCGGACCTGCGCGGACTCGTACGGGGGCGTCCGGCCGTCCTTCGCGGCGACGTCGAGGTAGTCGAGGGTGAGCAGGCCCATCAGGTCGCGGGTCGGCTCCGTCGTGTAGATGGGGCCGTCGTACCCGTACTTGAACAGGAGCGGCACCAGCGCGGAGTGATCGAGGTGCGCGTGGGTCAGGATGACCGCGTCGAGCGTCGCCGCGCCCGCGCCGAGCGCCTCGGGCACTTGGAGGTACGGCACTTCCCCTTCCGCGCCGGGCTTGTCGCCGCAGTCGATGAGGATCCGCGTCTCGGGCGTCGAGAGAATGAACGCCGCGCGGCCGACCTCGCGGCAGCAGCCGAGCGTCGTGATCCGGACCCACTCGTCGTCGGACATCTCCTCGCGGTGGATCTGGCGGCCGACGCGTTCGAGGATGTCGCGGCGCTCCTCGCGCTCGTTCTTCAGGAAGCCGCGGACGTTCGAGACGGTCGACGACTCGATCGGCGGCGTCCGGACGACCTCCGGGGTCCACCCGACCTCCTGGGTGATCTCGCGGAGCGTCGAGCCGCGGCGGCCGATCACCATGCCGGGCTTCTCGGCCTCGATGACGACCTCGCCGGTGTCCTCGTGGAAGTCGAGGTCGGTGACGCCGGCCTCGTCGGGGATCACCTCGCGCACCTGCTCTTCCGCCCGGACGGGCGGCGAGAGGGCGCTCGGGTCCGGGCGGACCGTGATCCGCTTCCGGAGCTTCGAGGCGAGCCGGCGGATCAGGTCGCCGTCGCCGGCGAACCGCTTGGGGTCGCGGGTGTAGACGACCAGCTCCGGGCCCTCGTATTTGACATCTGTGACCGTGATGTCGTTCGGAATCTCCTGTTCGATCTCGGATTTCAACGTATCGAGTTGCTTATCGACTTGACTCATATCTCACTGCGGGTCGTCGAGGCCGCCGTCGTCGAGCCGCGCGCCGCGCGGCGACTCGCCGCGATCGGTCGACCGTGACGGGGTAGGCATAGTGGAAGTACTGTCCGTAGTGTTCCGTGCGGGAACAGCCAGCGAAAACCCGCTTGGATCACGCTACTGCCCCGCCGTTATAAAAGCCTTCGCAAAGGGCAAGCCGACGGCGGCCGAAATCGGCCCATGCGCGTCACACCGGAGACCGTCCGCGACGAACACGCCTGGGTCCGCGACCGCGCCGACGTGGTGGTCCCGGTCCTCAACGACACCCGCGACCGGCTCGGTCGGCTCTTCGGGGCGGACGTGGACGCGGTGACGGCCGACGCGTACCGTCGCGAGGCCGATATCGTCTTCGCCGACGGCGAGGTCGCGGTCAACGTCGCGGCCTGCGTCGTGCTCCTCCGCGATCTGGACGTGGCCGACGACTATCCCGGCTTCGTCGTCGACGAGGTGCTCGGCCGGGAGCTGGCGGCGACGATCGCCGGCGGCCGCCCGCTCTCGCTGCTCGCGCAGGCGACGTTCCACGTCGCCGACCTCTACGTGGACCGCGACGCCACGGCCGATTCGGACCGTTCGGGCGCGGGGACGGCCGGCGCGGACGACCTCGACGCCGCGCTCGCCGCGGGGTTTCAGACGCGGCTTCCGGGATGGGACTGGCGGGAGGGAGCGAGCCCGTTCGCGGTCGACGCCGACGAGTGAGACGGTCGAGTCGGTCGCGGTCGCTTACGACGTGAAGCTCCGGACGAACCCGTACGCCTTGTCGAGCAGCGCGTCCGGGAGGAACCGCGCGAGGACGCCGACGCGAGCGACGGTCCCGGGTTGGACCCGCGCCGGCGGCTGCGTGGCGCTCGCGGCGTCGTAGATGGCGTTCGCGACGAGCTCCGGCTCGACCGAGCCGGGGCCGTCGCCGCCCATCAGCTGCGTGTCGTCGAACATCGCGTAGAGCGAGTCGTACGCCTCGGTCCGCTCGATCCCCTCGCGTTCCTCGGGGTCGGCCTCCGACGCCGCGCGATCCGAGAAGTTCGTCTTCACGGGGCCGGGCTCGACGACCACCACGTCGATCCCGAGGTCCGCGACCTCGTTGCGCAGCGCGTCTGACATCGCCTCCACGGCGAACTTCGACCCGCTGTACACGCCGCCGCCGGGAATCGACACGCGGCCGGCGACCGAGGAGACGTTGACGATGGTCCCGTCGCGCTCGCGACGCATCGCCGGGAGGACCGCCCGGATCAGTCGGTGCGGCCCGTAGACGTTCACGTCGAACTGCTCGTGGACCCGCTCCGTGGTCACGTCCTCGACCGGGCCGAACTGCCCGTAGCCGGCGTTGTTGATCAGGGCGTCGATCGCGCCCTCCTCGTCGAGAACGCGGTCCACGACGCGGTCGACGTCGTCCTGCTCGGTGACGTCGAGCGTGGCGAGTTCGCAGCCCGCCTCGCCGAGCGCTTCGATGTCCGCCGGGTTCCGCGCGGTGGCGTACACGGTCCATCCCTCGTCGAGGAACGCGTGCGCCGCGGCGCGGCCGATACCCGAGGAACAGCCGGTGATGAGTGCCGTCTTCTGCACGCGTTTCCGGTCTGTCTCCGACGGCATAACTCTCCCGACCGGCGATCGGCTACGCAAGGGGCCGACCGCCGGCCGGAGACGACAGGGTCGTTACTCCTCGTCTGCGTTCTCGTCGTCCGCCTCGTCCTCGTCGGTCGCGAGCAGGTCGCGCTCGTCGAGGATCGACTCGATCTCGTCGACCGGTCGCTCGGCGTACTCGGGGTCGTCGACGGTGATCGTCGCGACGCCGACGCCGTCCGGGGACAGCTCGCCGTCGTTCGACTGCGCGAGGGTGTCGAGCGCGAGCCCGACCGCCTCGTCCGTCGAGACGCCCTCCTCGTACTCCGTCTCGAGGTAGTCGCGGAGGTCGCTGCGGTCCGAGCCGATCGACAGCGCCTGCCACTCGTACGGCGTGCCGGACGGATCCGTCTCGAACAGGCGCGGCTCGCCGTTCTCGATGCCGCCGACGATGAGCGCGACGCCGAACGGCCGCGCGCCGCCGACCTGCGTGTACTGCTGGATGTGGTCGGTGATGTTCTTCGTCAGCGTCTCGATGCCGACCGGCTCGCCGTAGCGGAGGCGGTTCACCTGCGCCTGCCGGCGGGCGAAGTCGATGAGCTGGCGGGCGTCGGCCACGTGGCCCGCGCTCGCGACGCCGACGTGGTCGTCGGCCTTGTGGAGCTTCTCGATGCTCTCCGGTTCCATCAACGGGGAGCGGGCGCGCTTGTCGGCCGCGAGGACGACGCCGTCCTCGGCGCGGATCCCGACGCTCGCCGTCCCCCGTTTCACCGCCTCCCGGGCGTACTCGACCTGGTAGAGTCGGCCGTCCGGAGAGAAGATTGTGATGCCGCGGTCGTACGCCTGCTGTTGGGATTGGCCCTGCATGATATCACTCAGTGTCGAAGGTCGTCGCGCCGACGCGGTCCGACTCGGTCTCCACGTCGCACGCGTCTCCGCGCACGACCGCGGGCCGCTCGGACCCCCCGAACGCGACGTCTCGCTGTGTCGAACTGGCGGTCGCGCGACCCATATATCTTTCCTCACAGGCACGTACCGTCCCCGAAATTCCCCTGACGAGGGTTCCGACCGGCTCGCCGTCGACCTCGCTCACGCAGGCGACCGCCGCGCGCGCCTCGTCGACGTGGCCGTGCCTGGCCCTGACGACCGCCTCCCCGGTTCCGTCGGCGTGCGCGAACGACAGCAGCGTGAGGTCGGCGTCGGCGCTCCCGGCGTCGCCGAGCAGGTTGCCGGCGCTGTACCACAGCGCGCGCTGGAACGCGCGCCGCCCGATCGCCGCGTCCGGCCACGACTCGAGCCCGACGGCGAGGTACCGCCACCGCGGCCGGAGGTGTTTCGGGAGGTGCTTCACGGCGATATCACGCCGGGAGCTCGGGGATCCGGTCCGCGACGATCACCGCGACCTGGTCGTGGACGCGCTCGACGGCCGTCACCGCGAACCCCTCGTCGGTGAACGCCTCGACCAGCGTCCCGACCGTCGCGGGGTCGTCGACCTCCGGGCTGTAGAACGGGGCCTCGGGGTCCGGGTCCTCGAAGAAAGCGACGTCGCCGAGGACGATCCGCCGCGCGCCCATCTCGCCCATCACCCGGATCGCCTCGCGCATCTCGTCGTCCGCGAGGTGGTGGAGCGCGAAGTTCGAGGTGACGACGTCGACCCTCTCGTCCGCGTCGAGCCCGGGGTCGCGGAACTCGCCGTACGCGAACTCGACGTTGTCGAGGCCGCGATCGGCCGCCTTCCGCCGCCCCTCGTCCATCATCCCCTCGCTGATATCGCGGGCGAGGACGCGGTCGGCGTCCTCGGCGACCGCCAGCGCGATCGCGCCGGTCCCGGCCCCCAGATCGAGGACGACGTCGTCCGACTCCGGCGAGGCGCGGTCGATCACGAGGCTCGCGCAGGCGTGGTACTCGTCACTCTTCGAGTCGTCGTACGCCGCGGCCTTCTCGGAGAAGCGCTCGGCGTGTTCAGCAACCGTCTTCTTCATACTTGCCACGTCGAACCCCCGGCTCTATGAAGCCCTCGGAGCGCCGGTCCCGGTTCCGCTCGGCGAGGTCGCCCCACGCTTGGAGCCCCTCGCGGACGGCCTCGGCGTCGAAGCCGATCGCCTCGCCGACCGCGACGAGTTCGCGGGGCGCGCGGAGTTCGAGGTGCGACCGCGCGTTCGCGCTCACCACGTACGGCGCGTCGTAGTGGGCGACGATCTCCCGGAGTTTCCGGAGGTCGGCGAGCGCCCGGACCCGCCTTCCGCCGGTCTCGCGGAGGACGGGGCCGAAGTCGAACTCGACCCGGACGCCGTTGTCGCGCGCCGCCTTCGCGAGGACGTGGTTAAAGTCGCCGCCGCCCGCCATCGGCCGGACGAGGACGTCGACGCGGGCCTGCTCGACCGCGAACCGGTTCAGGGCGTCGTCGCCGCCGACCACGCAGACCACGGTCCGGTCGGACCGGTAGTTGCCGACCGCGCCCGAGGCGCTCGTCGGGTCGTCGGCGTCGATCTCGACCGCGTCGACGACGTCGATCCCGTACTCCTCGCGGAGCGCGTCCGGATCGCGGGCCGGGCTCTCGCCGCGGTCCGCCGCGGACGGGCCGCCGTCCCCCGCCGCCGCCAGCGCGTCGCGCGACCGCACCGCGATCCCGTCGTACCCCTGCCGAGCGGCGGTCGCGGCGTGGCGCGCGACGGTCGCCTCCCCGTCGGGATAGGCGTGAACGGCCTCGTACATGCCCCGCCGTTTCGCGGCCGGGGGTATCGGCGTTGCGCTTTCGGGACCGCGACAGTGAGCGCGCTTTGCCGCGTCGTCGCCGCGGCCGCTTTCCCGCGTCGTCGACGCGTTCGTTCTCTCCGACATCAGCCGTCTCCGGCCGACTCCTCGTCTTTCTTCCACTCCCGCCTGGGGTCCTCGCCCGTGAACCACGTCGCGACGCCGTCCGGGTCGTCCTCGCTGGCGGCGCGCCGCCGGCTCCACTCGACGAGCGCCTTCCCGAGCGCGATCGGGAGCAGGTACGGGAGGAGAACGACCTCGACGCCGACCGCGTCGGCGACGGCGTCGAGCAGCCCCGGGGCGAGCGCCGCCTCCACCGCGAAGATCCCGAAGGTGACCGGCACGACGGTCAGCGTCCCGACGACGAAGTAGAAGAAGACGACGCGCTGGGCGGCCTCGACGACCATGTACGGCGACCGCTCCTCGTAGGCGCGCTCGGCGAAGAACTCTCGGCGCACCTCCGCGACCTGAGCGCCGCAGACGCCGAGCGTCGCCAGCCCGACCGTGGGCGTGAGATACGAGAGCGCGTCCCAGCCGACCGCGACGAGCGGGAACAGCAGGAACGCGAAGACGCCGAGCGAGCGGCCGACAACGCGGACGTTCCGGCGGTAGATCGGCGGGAGCCGCGAGGCGAGGCGGATCGGCACCGGGTCGCTCTCCCACACCTCGTCGCGCTCGTCGTCCTGCGAGTACCCGACGATGTAGAACGAGCGGTCTTCGAGGCGGATCGGCCGCTCGGCGAACAGCGCGGCGACGCTGTGGGCGACCACCAGGACGGCGACCTCGATCCAGTACACCGCGAGCAGCTCGCCGACGCGCCAGCCGAACCCGACGACGCCGGCGAGCGGGAGGAGGTTCGTCGCGACCACGACCGCGAGGGCGAATCGCCCCGTCTCGGGGAGGCGACTGCGGGGATTCATCCGTTTCGTTCGTGGCGCCGCGAGAAATAAAATCGCTCGGGGCGTCCTCCCGGCTCTCCCGCGGGATCACCTCCCGACGGACTGCGTGATCGCGAAGACGAACAACGCCACGAAGAACGGCCCGATGAACGCCTCGCTGGCGACGACCACGCCAAGCGCCGGCGTCGACACCTCCGGGATCCCCAACACGAGGGCGTTGAACGACTGGAAGCTGAACGCGAGCGCCGCGAGCGGCCCCTCATACGTCAGTTCGACGCCCAACCAGGCGTACGCCGCGGCGTAGAACGCGATGACGGCGACCGAGGCGTAGACGACGCGTCCCGCGCGCTCGCCGTATCCGCACGTGTACCGCAGTACCTGATTGCTCAGCCACTTCCGCGCGAAGCGGAGCCGCGCCCGCCCGTCCGCCTCCCGCCGGTCCGAGTCCTCACCGCCGAACGCCGCCCGGCGATACGACCGGCCGCGGTTGAGCATCTCTCGGAAGTGGAACTCGCGCGCCGCGGTGTTCTCGCCCACGTCGACCGCGCCGTTCTTCGCCCGGAGGTACGTGTTCTCGCGCTCCGCCGGGGTCGCCCCGTCGTCCCCGTGGAGCCGCCACTCCAGCCGGTCGAACAGCGACCGGTACGCGCCGAAGTCGAACCCGTCGAAGACGGCGTTCTCGAACCGGAACCGCTCGAGGTCCGGCTCCGCCGACGCGGCCCCCTCGAGCACCACGTCGCCGAGGACGCTCCCGCCGAAGTCGAACGCGTGGTCCCCCGCGACCTCGATCACGCCCGAGACGGCGTCGACGTTCCGGAAGTCGACGGTGACCGGACCGTCCCCTCCGGCGGCCAAGTCCCGCAGTTCGACGTCACCCCGGAGGTCGACATCCCTGACGAGGATCCGGGACTCGGCGGTCGCGTCGGCCAGCTGGATGTCGCCGACGCACACTCCCGACGTGAGCACCAGACACGTCTCGGGGATCGCCCCGTCGCTGTACGGCAGGCCGGAGCCCGCGAGCGACGGGTCGTCGACGAAGTTCGTGCCGACGGCGACGGGCGCGCCGAGGTCGCTGCCCGTGAACTTCGCGTCGCCGCGGAACGTCGCGGAGGAGAACAACCCCCCGCGCTCGAACGTCGCGTCGTAGAAGTTCGCGACCGAGTCGAAGTCGGCGTTCATGAAGTCCGCCGCGCCGCGGAAGGCGACGCCGACGCCGAACAGCCCCTTCTCGAACGCCGCGCCGCGGAAGCAGGCCTCGTCCCGGAACGTCGCGTCCTTCAGGTCGGCCCAGCGCCGGAACGCCGTCAGGTTGAACGAGACCGGGCCGCGGAACTTGACGCCGGTGAAGCTCGCGCTGGCGGCGAAGCTCCCGTCCTCGAACACGGCTCGCGACTCGAAGACGGACCCGTCGAATCGGACGACGTTCTCGAACCGGCAGTTGTAGCACTCGACGTCGCCGAGGATCCACGACTCGCGGAGGTCGATCGGGTGCGTCGTCTCGCCGTCGACGACCGCGTATTCGAGGTCGATCCCCGGGCAGACGGCGCCGAACAACCGGTTCTCGCCGGCGTTTTCCGACTCGACGACGTCAACGATCGCCGCACCGAGGCGCTCGGCCGAGACGCCCCGCTCCGGGAGCGACCGGATCGGTTGGTGAAAGACGCAGTAGTCGGTGTCGGCGTGAGCGTCGTGCGGGCACCGCCACACGTCGCCGTCGACGTCGTCGAAGCGATCGCCGCTGACGTCGTGGACGTACGCGCACGCCGCCGCTCCGGTCATGCTTCGCGCTCGCACGGACGGATTGAAAGCCTTCGGGTCGGGGGCGCCGGCGCTCCGACCGCCCGTTGCGTCCGCGCCGCCCTCGCCCCGACCCCGTCGCTTTTGTCCGCCGGACGGAACACTCGGACATGGCCGCCGACCTAGAGGAGAAGACGGACCGCTACGAGCGGATGCTCGCGGACGCGCTGGCCGTCGCGGAGCCGCGGCCCCCCGCCGACACGCCGCTGGGCGAGGCCGCGGCGGACGTGACGGAGATGGCCGAGTCGTACCTCGACGACGGCCGCCACTTCCGCTCCGACGGCGACCCGGTGAACGCGCTCGCCTCGTACTCGTACGGGTACGGCTGGCTCGACGCCGGGGTCCGGCTCGGGCTGTTCGCGGTGCCCGACGACACGGAGCTGTTCACGACCTGAGCGCCGGTCCCCGCCGGCGTTCGCGCTCGCGGCGACCGCCGAGAGGGGCGACGCTTATGCGTCGACGACCGCCACTGCCCCCATGGACGAACTCGCGGACCTCACCGAGCGGCTCGTCTCGATCCCCTCTCACGAGGACGAGACGGCCGCCGGCGACGCGATCGAGGAGTGGCTGCGCGCGGAGACCGACGCGACCGTCGAGCGCGACGACGCCGGCAACGTCCTCGCGTTCGCCGGCGCGACCGACGACCCCGACGCGGCGTCGCTCGCCTTGGTCGGCCATCACGATGTCGTCCCGCCCGCGCCCGAGCAGACGGCCGGCGAGGGGCTCGCCGGCGAGTACGTCGTCGAGCGCCGCGACGGCCGGATCTACGGCCGCGGGACGGCCGACATGAAGGGGTCGGTCGCGGCCGCGATGCTCGCGTTCCGGGACGCGACGCCGCCCGCGGGCCGGGAACTGGTCTTCGCGTCGTTCGTCGGCGAGGAGGTCGGCGGCGAGGGGGCGCGGCACGCGATCGACGCCGGGTTCGCGCCGGACCGCGCCGTCGTCGCGGAGGGGTCGACGGACTACTCGAAGCCGGGCGTGACCGACGTCGTCGTCGCCCACCGCGGACGGCGCGGGTCGCGGCTCGTCGCGCACGGCGAGGCAGCGCACGCCTCGGAGCCCGAAGCCGGCGAGAACGCGATCTACCGCGCCTGCGACGCCGTCGACGGGGTCCGGGGGCTCGACGCGCCCGAGGCGACGGTCCTCGGGAACGACGTGTCCGGGTCGCTCGCGGTCACGATCGTCGACGGCGGCGAGACGTGGAACGTGATCCCGGAGCGGTGCGAGGCGACCGTCGACGAGCGCACCGTCCCCGGCGACCGCGCGGACCTGGCCGGCGTCGCCGACGCGACGCCCGGCGTCGAACTCGTCGTCGATCAGGACCTCCCGCCGATGGCCTGCGGCGACGCCGCGTTCGCGGACGCCGCCCTCGACATCGCCCGCGCGGTCCACGACGAGCGGGACCTCGACGCGCCCGAACACGTCACGAAGCCGCACGCGACCGACGCGGGCTGGCTCGCGGAGGCGGGCACCGACTGCCTCGTCTGCGGGGCCTCCGAACCGGGCGAGGCGCACACGGACACCGAGAGCGCGAGTCTGGAAGCCCTCGACCGCTGTCGTCGGATCTACGCGGGGATCGCCGAGCGGGAACTGTAGCGGCCGCGGAGAGGGGAACTCCCGACGGGAGGGGGGTCCGCGGCGGCCTCGCGCGACCCCGTATGGAAGGGGTTTTATGCGCGCCGCGGAAAGTGTGCGCCACTATGGGAGACAAGTCGAAGGCTCAAAAGAAGCGTCTGGCGAAGGCGGAGCGCCAGAACACCCGCGTCCCCGCGTGGGTCATGATGAAGACTGACATGAACGTGACGCGAAACCCCAAGCGGCGCAACTGGCGTCGGAACGACCTGGACGAGTAAATGTCGACGAACGACTTCGAGGAGCGCGTCGTCACCGTCCCGCTCCGCGACGCCAAGGAGAAGCCCGTCCAGCAGCGCGCCGACTACGCCATGAAGATCACGCGCCAGCACCTCGCCAAGCACTTCTCCGTCGACGAATCCGACGTGATCATCGACGGGTCCGTCAACGAGGCCGTCTGGGAGAACGGGCGACAGAACCCGCCCAGCACCGTGCGAGTCCGCGCGGCCCGGTTCGTCGAGGACGGCGAGCCGGTCGTCGAAGCCGAACACGCCGAGTAACGTGTTACGGGCGACCTTCACCGGCTCGTCGTACGTGGGCGTGTTCGCCCGCGCCGTCGACGACCTCCTGCTGGTCCGACCGGACGTCGACGAGACGCTCGCCGAGGACCTCGGGGCGGAACTCGGCGCGGAGCCGCTGCTGACGACGGTCGGGAGGTCCAACACGGTCGGTGCCCTCGCGACGGGCAACGAGAACGGCATCCTCGTCTCGTCGCGCGCGACCGAACGCGAGAAGGACCGAATCGCCGACGCCGCCGGCGTGCCGGTACACGAACTCCCGGGCGAGATCAACGCCGCCGGCAACGTCGTCCTCGCGAACGACTACGGCGCGTACGTCCATCCGGACCTCTCGCGCGAGTCGATCCAGAGTATCAAAACGGCGCTCGACGTCCCGGTGATTCGGGGCGACCTCGGCGACGTCCGCACCGTCGGGACGGCGGCGGTCGCCAACGACACCGGCGTGCTCTGTCACCCCCAGTCGACGGAGTCGGAGCTTCAGGCGGTCGAGGAGGCGCTCGACGTCCGCGCCGACCTCGGCACCGTCAACTACGGCGCGCCGCTCGTCGGCTCCGGCCTCGTCGCCACCGACGAGGGGTACGTCGTCGGCGAGGACACGACCGGGCCCGAGCTCGGCCGCATCGAAGAGACGCTCGCGTTCATCGACTGAGCCGCCGGTTCTCTTCGACCGAGGCGCCAGTCGTCTTCGGCTGCGCCGCCATCCCTCCCTCCGCGTACTCTCACATTTAACAGCCGCAGCGGTGTTGGGGGCGGTATGCCCGCCATCGAGTGTCGCGGCCTCTCCAAGTACTACGGCGACGTCCGCGGGATCGAAGACGTCTCGTTCGCCGTCGAGGACGGCGAGGTCTTCGGCTTCCTCGGCCCGAACGGCGCGGGGAAGACGACCGCGATCCGCACGCTGTTGGGGTTCCTCTCGCCGACGAACGGCGGTGCGACGCTCCTCGGTCACGACGCGACGGATCCGGTCGAATCGCGTCGCGCCCGCGAGCGGATCGGGTACCTCCCCGGAGATCCGGGGCTCGACCGCGACCGCACCGCCGGGGCGTTCCTCGACCATCAGGCGGCGCTGCGCGGCGAATCGAGCCGCGACCGACTGGTCGAGCGGTTCGGGCTCGACGAGTCGCGCCGCGTCGGCGACCTCTCGCGGGGGAACCGACAGAAGGTGGCGCTGGTGGCCGCGTTCATACACGACCCGGACCTCCTGCTGCTCGACGAGCCGACCTCCGGGCTCGACCCGCTGCTTCAAGAGGAGTTCGCGAGCCTCGTCCGCGAGCGCGTCGACGACGGGGCGAGCGTCCTCCTCTCCTCGCACGTGCTGGGCGAGGTGGCGGCGCTGTGCGACCGCGTCGGCGTCCTCCGGGAGGGGCACCTCGTCGCGGTCGAGTCCGTCGCAGAACTCCGCTCGCGGGGCGGCAAACAGGTCCGCGTCCGCGTCGCGGAGGACGTCGAGCGCGGCGACTTCGAGCGCCGCGGGATCATGAACCTCCGCGTCGGCGAGACCGTCTCGTTCACTTGGACCGGCGAGTACGACGCGCTGATCGACCTGCTCTCCGGGTACACCGTCCGCGACCTCGACGTCGTCGACGCGCCGCTCGAAGAGGCGTTCATGACGTTCTACGACGGCGACGTGCCGGGGCCGGTCGGCGGCGAGCGACAGCGATCCGAGGGGACTACCCCTGCCGAGACGCCGGCGGATTCGACCGCCGCGTCGGGAGGTGACACCCGATGAGCGACCGCGCGACCCCGTGGCTCGCGATCGCGCGGTACGACGCGGCCGGCCGGGCCCGCGGGTCGCTCGTGTTGACCGGCCTGCTCTCCGCGTTCCTCCTGCTGTTCCTCGCCTTCTTCCCGTCCTTGGCGACAGCGGACGTCGACCTCGACGCGTACGTCGAGGCGTTCCCGCCCGCGCTCCGAGAGGCGTTCGGGATCATCGCCATCTCCTCGATAGAAGGGTTCCTCGCGGTGGAGTTCTATCAGTTCGCGTGGCTGCTGTTGGTCGGGCTCTACCTCGCGTACCTCGCGGGGGGAACGATCGCCGGCGACGTCGCCTCCGGGCGGATGGACCTCACGCTGTCGGCCCCCGTCGCGCGCCGCGACGTGGTTATCGGCCGGTTCCTCGGGCTGGTCCCGCTCGTCGTCCTCCTGAACGTCGCGCTGCCGGTCGTCGCCTACGTCGGCGTCCTCGCGGTCGGCGAGACGATCGCGGTCGGACGGCTCCTCGCGGTCCACGCGCTCGCGGTGCCGTATCACCTGACCTGCGTCGGTCTCGGCCTCGCCGTGTCGACGCTCGTCTCCCGGCCCGGCGTCGCCCAGCGCGTCGCGCTCGGCGCGTTGTTCGCCCTGTTCATGTTCGAGTCGCTCGTCGCGAACACCGAGTTCTCGGCGGCGGCCGACCTCAGCCCCACGGCCCACTACGACCCCTCCGCCGTGCTCGTGTTGGGCGAGTACGATCTGGCGGGCGCGGCGACCCTGACCGCCGCGGCGGCCGTCCTCGTCGCGCTCGCGGTCGTCCGCTTCCGGCTCGCGGATCTCTCCGGGTGAGAGCGCCCGTTCGCGGCCGCTCCGCGTCGCTCGCGGCGGCGAATTGGTCTGTCCCCTTTTAGGAAGATACTTCCCTGTCCCTGCCGGATCGAGGAACATGAGTACCTACACAGTGAGCGGACGGTTCCAGAGCCGAGACGGCGACCAGCCGTTCACGAAGGACGTCGACGCGGAGAACGAGGACCTCGCCCGCGAGCGGATCTACACGACGGTCGGGAGCCAGCACAACCGGAAGCGCACGCAGATCGAGATCGAGGAGGTGTCCGAGGCATGATGGGTGGCGGACAACAGCAGCTCCAGCAGCTCTCGCAGGAGATCCAGGCGCTCGACGAGGAGATCGAGGCCCTCGAAGGCGAAATCGCCGACTACCGCGAAGAGAAGGCCGACATCGACGACGCCATCGAGGCCATCGAGACCCTCGACACCGGCGCGACGGTTCAGGTGCCGCTCGGCGGTGGCGCGTACCTCCGCGCGGAAGTCCAGGACATCGACGAGGTCATCGTCTCGCTCGGCGGGAACTACTCCGCGGAGCAGGAGCAGGACGACGCCATCGACGTCCTCCGGCGCAAGCAGGAGGCGCTCGACGACCGCATCGCGGAGACGGAAGAAGAGGTCGACGAGCTCGAGTCCGAGAGCGACGAGCTCGAACAGCAGGCCCAGCAGATGCAACAGCAGATGCAGCAACAGCAGATGCAGCAGATGCAGCAGGCGCAGGAAGACGACGGGGAGTAACCCGGGGATTCGACCGTGTTCGACGGACTGAAAGACAAGCTCTCCGGCTTCCGGGAGGACGTCGAGGAGTCGGCCGAGCCCGAGGAGGACGCATCGCCCGACGACGAGGCGAGCCCCGAGAGCTCCGCCGACGCGAGCGACGCGCCGGCCGACGGAGCCGCCACCGAAGCCGGTGCGAACGAGGCCGACTCCGACGAGACCGACGCGGACGAGCCGAGCACGTTCCAGCGCGCGAAGGCGTTCGCGACCGGCCGGATCATCATCGAGGAGGAGGACTTAGAGGAGCCGCTGTGGAACCTCGAGATGGCGCTACTCGAGAGCGACGTGGAGATGAGCGTCGCCGAACAGATCCTCGACAGCGTCCGCGAGAGCATGCTCGGCGAGTCGCGCAAGCAGGTCGAGACGACCGGCGAGCTCGTCGAGTCGGCGCTCCACGACGCCCTCCTCGACGTCATCGCGGTCGGGCAGTTCGACTTCGAACAGCGGATCGCCGAGGCCGACAAGCCCGTCACCATCGTCTTCACCGGCGTCAACGGCGTGGGGAAGACGACGAGCATCGCGAAGCTCTCCGAGTGGCTGGCCGACCGCGGCTACTCCTCGGTCCTCGCGAACGGCGACACCTACCGCGCGGGCGCGAACGAGCAGATCCGCGAACACGCCGACCGGCTCGGCCGCGACCTGATCAGCCACGATCAAGGCGGCGACCCGGCGGCCGTCATCTACGACGGCGTCGAGTACGCGGAGGCGAACGACGTCGACGTCGTGCTCGGTGACACGGCGGGACGACTCCACACGAGCGACGACCTCATGGCGCAACTGGAGAAGATCGACCGCGTCGTCGACCCGGACATGACGCTGTTCGTCGACGAGGCGGTCGCGGGCCAAGACGCCGTGAACCGCGCGAAAGAGTTCAACGACGCCGCGGCGATAGACGGCGCGATCCTGACGAAGGCCGACGCCGACTCGTCCGGCGGGGCGGCCATCTCGGTTGCGTACGTCACGGGCAAGCCGATCCTCTTCCTCGGGACCGGACAGGGGTACGACGACATCACCCTGTTCGACCCCGAGGACTTGGTCGAGAGCCTGCTCGACGAGGAGTGACTCCCGGCGAGGAGCGATCCTCGACGCGTTCACCTCTCTCTGAGACACAGACTCCTAGAGCCTCGGCTCTCGACTTGCCCCGAGACAGCTAGTCGTCGCCGGCCCGACCGGCGGGCTCTCGGCGCTGGTCACCGTCGGCCGCGACCGACGGCGGCTCCGCCCGATCGACGATTCGGGCCGCGGCGATCACCGACCCGACGCCGAGAGCGACGCCGACGACGACGTCGGTCAGCCAGTGGATGCCGAGGTACATCGTCGAGAACACCACGGCGGTCGCGACCGCGGCGGCGACGGGCGTCCACCGGGGGTGCGTACGGCGCGACCGCCACGCGACGACGAGGACGGCCACCGAGAGCGACGTGTGAAGCGACGGGAACACGTTGGTGTTCGACGCCACCGCCGCGGTGAGGTCCTGCGTCTGCGGGTACACCCGGTACATCAGACCCGACACCGTTTCGAGGTGGTTCCGCGGGCCGTACGAGATGAACAGGGTGTAACAGACGGTCCCGACGGCGTAGTTCAGCATGTACGCGACGAGCAGTTCCTTCAGGTAGCGCCGTCCGCCCTCGGCGGAGAGGAAGTACGTCACCGGTGCCGCGACGAGGAGGAACGCGAACCCGATCATGTAGCTCACGGTGAAGAACTCCAGCGTCGCCTCCGGCGTCAGCCGCTGGAGGCCCGCCACGAATCCGCCTTCGAGCGCGTACAGCTCGTCGGTGATGTTCCAGTCGAGGGCCCGCGAGAGCCGCAGCCGGTAGCCCTGCGTGAGCTGTTTGACCGCGAGCAGCGCGAGCGCCGCGCCGAGGTAGGGAGCGACCTCGCGCACGCGGTCGTCGACGTCGGTCATCGCTCGGGACACCTGCCGCGGTCCGACACAGAGGAGGGCTGTCACGGCCGTTCCGGTGACCACCGAGAGGCCGGTCGCGGCCGTCACTTCGAGAAGCGCCATCGTCGTTCCACACGCCCTTCGCGACACATGAGTGACACGGTGTCTCCGCGCGGCCGACACCCTCCCGTTGACCGGAGCTGAACGGGGCGCGCACTCATCTATTCGGTATAGCGATATACAATTTACTTGTCGGCGAGCGGACGAAATTCGTCGTCTACGGGACAACTAAAAACGCGAGGCGGAGCGGCAGATCTGACTAGGGGAACAGTCGGTAGACGTTCGCCTCGTACGTCTCTCGGACTTGGTCCCCCCAGTTGTGGGTGTACGTGTCGATCACGTCGTCGGCGACGTCACCCCGGAGATACTTCACCACGCCGCGGTCGCCGGTCCGGTCCCGGAGGTGCGTCGTGAAGAAGTGGCGGAAGTAGTGAGGAGTGACGTTCTCGTCGGCGCCGCCGCCCGTGCGATACCACCCCTCCTCCCTAGCGTATCGCTCGACCGCGTGCCTGACCGCCTGCGGTTCCAGCCGCTCGCCCCACCCCTCCGCGGTGCCGACGAACAGGGGCTCGGCCGGCGACGGCGAGTCCGGTCGGACCGCGAGCCAGCGCTTCAGCGTCCGACGGAGTTCGTCGTCGACCGGAATCACGGTCCCGCGCTTCCGCTTGTTCGCGGCCGTCCGCACCTCGCCGTTCAGCTCCTCGCCGACGGCGGCCTCGGCCGTCACGAAGACCGAGTCCGGCCGCTCGGAGAGCGCCGGTCGGTCCCCGAGCGAGTACGCCGCTTCGAGCTCCGCGTCGACGACCGAGACGTCGCGCAGGTCAAGGTTACACAGCTCTCCCACCCGCATTCCGGTCTTCAACAGCGTCACGACGAGCGCGCGGTGGAGCGGGTGGCGGATCCCGGCCACGAACGACCGCATCGCCGGGATCGAGACGTCGCGGCGAGCGGGGTCCTTGTCGACGGTCTCGTCCATCTCCTCCATCACGAGCGTCATCGGGTTCCCGTCGAACGCGCCCACCTCCGTCATATAGCCGTAAAACCGGTGGAGGTACGCGGCGTAGGTCGCGACGGTGCTGTCCGCGACGTCCCCCCGCAGCGAGTGGACGAACGACATACAGTCGCGATGCGACGCCGACCCCGGGTCGGCACCGTCGAGGAACGCCTCGAACCGCCGGAGGACTCGCTCGTACGCCTCCCTGGTTCGGTCCGTCTTCCCGTGGTAGGTGAGGTCTTCGAGGAAGTACCCGACCGGGTCGTCGGGGTCGGGGGCCGCGCGCGTGCTACTCATCGGTCAACACGTACCCCCCGTCGCGACCGCTGTATCGAACGCGGTTTCGATCTTGGAGCTCGTCGAGCGTCGCTTCGAGCTCGTCTTCCACGTCGCCGACCACCGCCTCGACGAGCTCGTCCCACGAACGGGGGCCCGATTCAAGGGCCTCGCGGACGCCGCTTTTCAGGTCGTGACCCCTAGGGTCAGAGGGTTCGGAAGCGGGTTCCTCGCGCTCCGGCGACTCGGCCGGCGCGAACCCTCGCCGCCCGGCTTGGACCATCGTCCTGACGAACTCGCTCAGCGACATGTCGAGTTCGTCGGCGTGGTCGCGCCACACGTCTTTCTGTTCCGTCGGCACGTACGTCTTCACCGACTGTCGGTCGCCTCCCATCTCTCGAACGAGGGTTCTCGTTCGGGTCACTTCAATATATCCCAGATTTCCGGATAAGGTCACTTATCTTCTAGCGTAGGCCCTCTAACTGGGCGCGTTCAATTTAATATCCGTATTTGAGGCGCTACAAAGCAGACAGAGTAGTACTACAATATCGTATACACGAAGCGGCTCCGCGGATGCGTCCGATGTCGCGCACGCACTTCACATCGGTCGAGAAGCGGGCGGGGGCAGCCGACGAGAACTGGGCTGTGACCGAGCCGATGTCTCGCGTGGCTTGAATCGATCTCCCGAACACCGCGGATCGCGTACTCGGTGACGAGTCGCAGACCACCGAACGCGAATTAAACGGCCTCGTCCCTCGACGTGCGGACACGTATATCGCATGTCGCGATATCGTCGCCGGCGTCCGGAAGAAGCGACACCCACCGACCGATTCAGTCCCGCGGTGCCGAATCGAAGAGAGACACTATCGACGTCGAGAGGGTCTATCCGATGCGTAACCGAACGAAGGCCGCTCCGGCGGTCCTCACGACCGCTCCTGATCGAGTCATACTGCTGGCCGTGATCGCGCGAGCGACTTCGACCGATACCCGGTGCTAGTGCGGCGAACCCACAGGGGGTGTGCCGAAGCAGCCCTCAGTGAGTCTCCGGTCGCAGCAGCATCTACGGGAGAGGCGGAACGCACGGCTGAGAGTCGGTCACTGGCAGTTGCTACAGCGGTAACGCACGGCTTACTTGATAACGCCGACGGCGCTAGGCAATTGACAGCGTACGGGCGATCGACGTTTCACGGATTCTCGGGGTTACGCGGCAAGAACGCCGAAATGAGGAGGGTAAGCCCCGCGAACACGGCTAGGAGTAGCAACGTCGCGCGCTGGGCGCCGACGAACGCGGCCTCGAAGATCTCTTCGAGCAGCGCCTGCTCCGCGGGGGTCAACCCGGCGAGGAACGCCTGTCGGGTCGGCTCCGTCGCTGTCTCTGCGGCCCGTTGTAGCGCCCGGGCGAGTTCGTCGCGTCGGGGTATCGACACTGCGGCGCCGGTCGCTCGGAACGTGCCGTCTATCACGCCGCGGTAGAACTCCCCGAGCAGGAAGGCTCCGACGATGGCCGTCCCGAGCGCGTACGCGAGCATCCCGGCCGCGTTCATGACGCCCGAGGCCTCCGAGGAGTTCGCCTGGGGGACCGCCGACAGCGTCGAGTTGACGAGCTGAGGCGTCATCAGCCCGATACCGACGCCGACGACCGCCATCGGGACGGCCATACTTCGCACCGTCTGGTCCGGGTTCGTGTCCCGGAACAGCAACAAGAGGCCGACGCCGACCAGCACGGCCCCGACTTGGACGAGGGTCTTCGGAGCCACGTACGCGCGCCAGCCGGTGGTGAACGTCGAGACGAGGAGCGTCCCGACGGAGAACGGGAGCATCGCGACCCCCGCCTCGAAGGCGGTGTAGCCGAGGCCGGACTGGAGGTACACCGGGATGACGAAGATGAACCCGGCCATGACGAGCGCCCGGGCGCCGAAGGTAAGCGATCCGGCGGTGAAGGTGCGGTTCGAGAGCATTCCCATCGGGACGAGCGGCGAGTGGCCGGCCCGCTCGAGGCGGTACTCGTACTGGACGAACGCGGCGAACGCGAGCAGCCCAAGGCCGACGGTCCACAGCGCCGGCGACGTCCCGAAGGGATTGAACCGGACGCCGAAGGCGACGAACGGACGCGTCGCGACCAGCCATCCGAACCTGCCGGCGAGGAGGAAGCCGACGACGAGCGACGTCGCGCCGACGATGGAGAGGACGGTCCCTCCAACGTCGAGCGAGTCGGGGTCGGACGTCAGCGGGGCGGCACTCACGTAGCGAACGAACACTAGCGCGACGGCGACGACGACCGCCTCGAGGGCGAACCCCCACCGCCAGCTCGCGAACGTCGTCAACGCCCCACCGAAGATCGGCCCGACGGCCGCGCCCGCCGCGCTCACGCCCGCCAGCACCCCGAGGGCCCTCGCGCGGTCTCTCCCGTCGTAGGTGACGATGAGCACCGTGAAGGTCAGGGGCATCAACACGGCGGCCGCAGCGCCCTCGACGAGGGACCAGCCGAAGTACAGGACGGCGGGGCTCCAGCTGACGGCTGCCAGCAGCGTCCCGGCGGCGTAGACGACGAGCGTTCCCTGCATGAGCCGCCGAACGCCGTAGATCGACGGGAGCTTCCCACCGGGAAGCATCAGCGCCGCCATCACGAGCGAGTAGACCGCGATCGCCCCCTGGACGACGGAGACGGTGGTGTCTAGGTCCGACACGATAGCGGGGATCGCGACGTTCATCAGGGTCGAATCGATGACCGCGATAAACATCGACAGGCTCACCGCGATGGCGGGCCCCCAGTATGCCAGCGTCCCCTGCTTTTGTTTTGGGGCGTCGACTCCGTCCCGGGGTCCGCTCTTTCCGG
The DNA here is from genome assembly GCF_000337035.1 of Halorubrum coriense DSM 10284. Taxonomy (GTDB): domain Archaea; phylum Halobacteriota; class Halobacteria; order Halobacteriales; family Haloferacaceae; genus Halorubrum; species Halorubrum coriense. The sequence goes on along the minus strand of NZ_AOJL01000044.1, from coordinate 15,225 downwards.
TGCTCATTGGGACGTTCTAAGCGAGATCGCTCGCTCGCGCAGACGGTTCCGCCGTCGACCCGCCTCTTGGCTGCGGGCCCGCCGTACGTCGACACGTTCGACGCGGGCGACGACGGGCCTAGTACACCGTGCGGTAACGCGGTCGTCGATGGTGGCGAGGGTGAGCGAGCGGGTTCTCTTGAGGACCGACGAAGCGGTTGGAGGCATATGAGTCGGAGTGTCGATCGTGCGATCGGTCGAGACGGCGGAACGGAATCGGTCCCCGCCCGGAGACTCGACCTGCGACGGTGCTGCGCGTCAGTGGGTTACCCGGCCACTTCCTCCGCGGCGAAGGTCTCGCGGAGGTTCCTCTCGTCTTCCGGGTCGAGGTTCGTGTCGATGATCTCGAAGTCGTACTCGAAGTCAGACAGCTCCTCTTTGATGCGGTCGGTGTTTCCCTCGCGGGCCAGCAGGAACAGGGCGGAGTTTCCGGGCTCGATCGCGTCCCGAACTTCGTCGATGAAATCGTCGTCGACGCCGATGTCGCCGAGTTTTCCGGAGAGCGCGCCGCCGGCGGCGCCGGCCAGCAGCCCGAGCCACGGAGCGAAGAACAACAACCCGATGAGCATGCCCCAGAAGGCACCGCCAAGCGCGCCCGCACCGACGAGGCTGTGCGCCTGTTTGACCTTCGCACGCCCTTTCTCGTTCCGGACGACGACCGCTGCGTCCTCGATCTTGACCAGTTCCCGCTTCTGGAGGCCGTACATCCTGTCGCGCATGGCTTCAGCACCGTCCATGTCGCCGAATCTGAGTACAACGAGTGAACTCATACCGACGCTACCCTTGCCAGGGAGTTAGTTAGGAACAGGCATTCGAACGAAAGACTTGCTTACCCCTCCGCGCGTCCCACGGGAGGACACGAGGGGGGAATCGAGCCGGTCTCCGTGGTCTCGGAACGTCGTCAAGGGGGAGCACCGGCTCGGAGAGCAAAGAGTATCCGGTCGTGTGTTCGTTTCGGTGCGGGCTCCTCGGACGCCCGCTCGTCTATGCCGACCTTTCTCACCGGCGGTTCGATCACCGCCCGTGTAACGCGGTAATAACTATGTCCGACACGATTCAGTCGCTGGTATGTGTACGTTCGGGAGATCGACCTTCGGCGCGACGGGGACGCGAGACCGTTGTCTCCGAGGACGTCACCGGCCGCATCGCCGTCACGATGTCGTCCACCTCGATGGTCGGTGTCCGGCGGCCACACTGCGGTCGGAACCGACGCGAGCGGTCGTTCGACGCGCCGGAGAGACGCGGACCGTAACCGACCAGATCGAATCGAGGGGCCGGAACTCCGGAACCCCGGACAGCGAGTAGCGATATGGCCGACGTGTACTACTTCATCAGCGACCTCCACGTCGGCGGGGACGAGCAGCTCCGGCAGGTGGACTTTCTCGACGAACTGCTCGCATTTCTCGGGGACCTCGAAGAGCGCGACGAGGACGCCGAACTGATAATCAACGGCGACGCGTTCGGGCTCTGGGAGTTCACCGAGGTCGAGGGGCCGGCGAAGTTCGACGCGCTCCTCGACCGCTACCCCGAACTGTTCGAGCAGCTCGAAGCGACCGGCCGAGCGGTCTCGATCACGCTCATCCCGGGGAACCACGACTACGAGCTCGCCGCCTACCCGGAGTACGTTGATCGACTGGCGGAGTACAACGTCACGCTGGAGCAGGAGGTGTCTATCGAACGGACGGTCGGTGACTCGCTCGTCCACGTCGAACACGGCATGCAAGAGGACCCGAACAACCGGACTCCGGACTTCGGGAATCCGTACGCGAACCCCCCGGGCTACTTCGTGAACCGACAGATAACGAGTCGCGCGGGACAGCTCTCCGACCGTGGAAAGTACAACTGGCTGAAGGACATTCAGGCCGTGACGCCGATGACCGAGATCCCCGAGTGGCTGGTCTCGAACTACTTCTACCGGGAGATGAGTTCGTGGCTCCGGTTCTCGGTCGTTCCGTTCTTCCTCCTGTTCAACATCGGTGTGCTGTACGTCGCGATATTCGCGCTCGACTGGTTCGACGTGTGGTCGCTGCCGCTCACACTGGTCGAGGAACTACTCGGCTCCTTCGGGCCGGCCGGGCGACTGGTCGAACTCGTGCTCGCCGGAAATCTGGTCATGATCGTCCTGATACTGGCGATCTCCGTCCCACTCGCCGTATTCGTGTGGGATGCCCGCAGGACGCTCAGGCGGTTCGGACTCGTCCGGCCGTCGACCGAACGGGAGCCCGTCGAGAAATACCTCGACAGGGCCAGAGACGTGTTCGCGTCGGAACCGCGGGTCGCCGTGTACGTGTACGGGCACACGCACCGTCCGTCGGTGACCGAAATCGACGAGCGACTCGTCGTCAACACCGGAACGTGGCTGAAACGCCTCCGCCGAGTCGACCCGCTGCTCGGGGTTCTCCCACCGGTCTACTACGCCGCCTACCAGCTCAACTACTTCCGGCTCTCCGCGGCCGATGACGGCGACGTCCTCGTCGAGTACGAGGTGATCGAGAAATCGGACCCGGACGACGAGACGGTGCTACAGCGATTGCTCACCCGACCGCCGCGACGACGGAAGGAACTCCCGGAGAAGACGGTTGTGAACGGTTCCCGGGAGCGAGGTCCGCAACCGGACCGGTCGGAGGTCACGGAGTGAGTGGCGCTTCAACGTCCCCTCGCGAGCTCGTCCCCCCGTACCCGGTGGAGGAGCGGCGCTCTGACGGGTGATTTATTACGGGCTCTCGACGATCGCGCTGTTCTGTCGCCCGTGTATCGAGCGGATCAGTCTCGACTACCGCGGGGTCAGACGCGGATCTCCGAGTCGGCCGCCTCGCGTTCGAGCGCTCGGAGGACGCGGGAGACGGACTCCTCCGTCTCGGCCGCGTTACGCATCAGGACCGTCTCGCTCGGGAACAGGTGTTCGCCGACGGAGAGGCCGTGTTCCCGGGCCGTCGACCCGGTGACGGTGAGGTACACCCCGAGGCCGAACCGGGCGATTGCGCCCTCCTCCTCCTCGTGTGCGTCCGGGTAGACGAACTCCACGCCGTCGAGCGCGTCGGTCCCCAACACCGCCGTGACGAGGCGCTCGTACCGCGGCGAGATACACAGCGGCCCCTCGTAGTCGGTGAGATACTCGCGGTCGAACGTCGTGTTCGGGTCTCGACGGTCTTGGCGCCCCATCAGGGTGTGGTACACCGTATCGCCGAGTCCGGTCACGACCCGCACGTCGGTGTCGACCGGGTCGATGCGGTCGTTGATGTCGGCGATGGTGCCGAGCCCGCTCTCTCTGATCTCGACCACTTCCTCCAGAACGAGGTCCGCGGAGTCGAATCCGAGCGCGAACTCGTGGGTTCGCAGCGCCCGAAACGGCTCCTCGCGGCCGACGAGTTTGACCGTCACGTCGCCCAACTCGACCGTAGCGGCGTCGAAGACGATCCGGCGGGGCTTCCCGTCTCTGTCGTCGCGCAGCAGCGTGAACTCCGGCTCCGCCGGAGTCGCGGGGTCGGAGTACTCGGCCAGCCGCTCGTAGGGCCCCTCGTCGGCCTCTACCGACCCCTTCGTGACGGCCTTCTCGTACCGGAGCGTGTTGCTCACGTCGTCCGCGAGCCGGTCGAGACGCTCGCCGTCAGTCACGGCCGCGAACCGCTCTAAGACCGCTTCGAGCGGGCGTCCTTTGCGGGGGACGGCGACCGGAACCGGGTCTGTCATTGCGCTATCTGCGGCCGCACACCTGAAACGGGTTGCGTTTTCTCCACGGACGGGCGCGGACCGTCGGCGAAGCGATAGGACGGTCGATCGGTGCTCGAACGCGTCGGCTTACGGACCGAACGCTTCGTTGAGGCGCGTCCGGAACTCGTCGAGCTCGTCGAGGTGGTCGTTGATCTCGTCGATCTCGGCGGCGACGTCGTCGAGGTCCTCGCCGAGGCGGTCCTCGATGTCGGTGAGCCGCGAGTCGACCTCCGCGAGGTCGCCCCACAGGTCGTCGAACTCCTCGTCGAAGCGGTCGAGCCCGGACTCCACGCCGTCGACGCGCTCCGCGGTGTCCGCCGCCAGTTCGTCCGCGCTCTCGGCCGCCTTCTCGGCGTCCTCGGCGCGTTCGGCCGCCTTGTCGACCTCCTCGTACAGCGTCTCGACGTCGTCGCCCAGGTCGTCGACCGTCTCCGCGACGGCGTCGGCCTCTCCGTCGACCCGCTCGACGTCGGCGGCGAGGTCGCCGACGTCGCCCTCGACGGCGTCGACGGCGTCTCGAACCGATTCGACGCTCTCGTCGACCGACTCGACGTCCGTCTTGACCGCCTGAACGTCGTCCTCGACGTCGCGCACGTCGGCGTCGACCGTCTCCACGTCGCTCTCGACGGAATCGACCCGGTCTTCGACCGAGTCGACCGCCTCCGTCGCGGAGTCGACCGCCGAATCCACTCGCTCGACGTCCGACTCGATCGCCTCGCGCTCGTCGTCGGCGGTGTCGAGCCGGTCGTCGAGGGCGTCGACCTCGGACTCGACGGCGTCGACGCGCTCGTCGATGCCGTCGAGGATCTCCCGGGCGGTCCCCTCGCCGTCGATGAACTCCGCGAGCGCGTCGGCGTACGCCTCGATGTCCGCCACGCTCGACTGGAGACGGGCGATCCGCACGTCGACGCTGCGCGGGACGCCGGCGTCGAACGCCTCTTCGATGGTCGCGATGTCCGCCTCGTCGGCGGCGCCCGAGCGGATCTCGGACGCCAGCGTCGCCGCGAGCCCCCCCTCTCCGGGCAGGTTCGGCGTCTCGTCGGCCTCGTCCGCGTCGGCGACTTCGCTCTCCTCGTCGGTGTCCGGCGCCTCCGCGTCGTCGACTTCGGGCGTCTCGTCGCGCTCGTCGACATCGTCGCCGCTCGACTGTTCGTCTTCGGTCGGCGATTCGGCATCCGGCTCGATCTCCGGATCCGATTCGGCATCTGGCTCCGATTCCACCGCTGAGACGGCCGAATCGCCTCCGTGAGACGTCACGGCGGCCATGTTCTCGCTCTCGACCGCGCGCGGCTCGGGCGCGTCGACCTCGGGTTCGGCGTCGGCTTCCGGCTCGGCGTCGACCTCGGCCTCATCGTCGGCCTCCGGCTCGGCGTCGACGTCCGGCGCGTCGCTCGGTTCCGCGTCCGACTCGTCGGTCGCGGGCTCCTCGGCGGGGTCTTCCGGCAGGAGCTCGTCGCCCTCGGCCATTCCCGGGAGCGTCGCGCGGTCGCCGGAGAGGACCTCTCTCACGGCGTCGGTGTCGCCCGCCCCGAGGACGTCTTCGATCTCCTCGCCGACCGGAACGTGTTCGATCACCGGCGTCCCGAGGAAGCCGTCGAGGTCGGGGTCGTCGTCGCGGATCCCGAACACCGTCTCGACGGTCTCGTCGGGGTCTATCACGCGCTCGAACTCCACGCGGTGGTCCTTGTACGCGGTCCAGTTCTCGCTCTCGTACTCCGGGTGGAACCCCACACGGTCCATCGGGAACGACTCCGGGATCCGGTCGACGATGCGCACCCGTACGGGGTCCTCGCGGTGTGAGGAGAGGGTGTACATCACCGCGGGCACGGGGAACGCGTCGTCAGTGAAGGATTTCTCGACGCGGATCCCGTCCTCGTCGACGGTCGTGGCCGCCTCCGCCGTCCGTTCACTCATATCCGCACGTCCCGGAGCAGGGGCTTAAATTCCACGGGCCGCGTTTCGTGGGTGATAACCGAAACGCCGTGAAAACAGGCGTTCGACTGCGGTTTACAGGTCGATTCGGTCGCCGATCTCGACGATCTCCAGCCGGTTCGGCGACGCGTAGCTCCGGACGTGGTCGTGGAGCGCGGTCGGGTCCGCGGTCAGGCCCTTCCACATGTCCCAGTGGGTCGGGACCAACCGGTCGAGGCCGAGGTCGTTCGCCGCTCTCGCGACCTCGTTTTCGTCGCTGTACCACTTGGTCCGGACCGGTTCACCGGTCTCTTTGTCCGGGACCGTCCCCTCGGAGCCGAACGCGAGGATCCCGAGGTCGATGTCGAACCGATCGGCGAGCCCCGTGAACGACGGCGAGGGCTTGCTGTCGCCGGCGTGGAACACCGTCCCGGCGTCGTGTTCGATCACGTAGCCCACAGGATGGGTCGCGTCCGGGTCGTGCGTCTCGACGACGTGAACGGTGAACTCGCCGATCCGAAGCTCGTCGCCCTCCGTCACCTCGGTGAACGCCGCCTCGTCGACGGCGTACTCGTCAGTCCAGCGCTCCTCCTCGCGCGCGACCGCGAGCGAGTCGTCGGGCGCGACGAGGTCGGCGTCGGTGTCGGCGAGGATCGGCGCCTGCGAGGGCCCGTGGACGTGGTCCGTGTGCTCGTGCGTCGCCAGCACCGCGTCCGCGACTTCGATGTCTTCGGGGTCGAAGGGAACTGGGATCATCCGAACGGTCCGCGGCGGGTCGCCCGTCCCGACGTACGGGTCGATCCAGAGGACGGTCCCCTCGCGCCCCTTGATCGCGAAGCCGTTACAGCCCAGGTACCACAGCGCCACCGTGTCGGGGTCGGCGTCCGCGACCGCGCGCGGCAGCCAGTCGCCCCAGTCGGAGTCGGTCATACCCCGTGCTGCGTGAGCGCCGAGGGTAATGATTCCGGAGTGAGCCCGAATTCGGCTCGATGTGTTCGAATCTGTCGGACTCGAAGAAACGCATTTTCGTCTGAGGTGGGACAGGTAAACTGTATCTCGCTATATGGAATTCGGTTGTCGCGCTACCGGACACGGTCAGTCACGAACGGACCCGAAGCGGCCGCGACGGGCGTCGCTCCCGTCGCGCGGCGGTCACCCGCGAAAGAGGTTGACGACTTCGTCGACGACGTCCGACTCGACGGCGAGGATGTACTGTTCGGACGGTTCGAGCAGCGTGTCGGGACCGGCGAGCGACTCTCGGTCCGACGTGGAGATGAGGAGGCTCCCGGCGGGAAGCGCGATCTCGTCGAGCCGTCGTCCCGCGACGGGGGCCGACTCGGCGACCGTCACCTGGATGATGTCGAGGTCGGCGGTGGGGAACACGAGCGTTCGGATCTCCTCGCCGGTGAGCATGTCGGCCGCGTGGTCGCCGCCGAGCGACTGCGGCAGCAGCGTGGCGTCGACGACCTCGCCGTAATCCCCTCCGGTCCGGTCCTCCGACCTGGCCAGAGTCCGGATGGTCGGCGCGAGGTGGTGGGCGGTCATACAGATCTCCGTGTTCGTCCCCGTCTCGTCGGTCAGCGCCGCGATGGCGTCGGCGCTCCCGAGGTTGGCCTGTCTGAGGATCGACTGCTCGGTGGCGTCGCCGTGGATCACCGGCCCGAGGTACGCGTCGGACAGCTCCTCGACGCGGTCGGCGTCGGCCTCGATCAGCAGCACCTCGTGCCCCTGATCGGTGAGGTTCTCCGCGGTCTGGAGCCCGACGCGCCCGCCGCCGGCGATGACGAATCGCTTAGATTGGGTCATCGTGTCATGCCTCGGCGTCCGACTCCTTTAATCCGGGCCGTATTCCGCGTGGCTGGGACGGCTACGTGCGCTTTCTCGAAGGACGGGCGTATCAGGCCCCCCCAAGATTCCGAGACCGCCCGAATTCACCCGAGGGATAAAGTGGCAAGAATACGGTATACCGGAGCGTACGATGGACGACACGGGACACGACCCCCCCGACCGATGAGTGGAAGCAAGACTCGGTCCCCGGAGGCCGAACTCGGACTGCTCGACGCGACGATGATCGGCATGGGAGCGATGATCGGTGCCGGCATCTTCGTACTGACCGGACTCGCCGCGGAGATCGCCGGGCCGGCGGCGATCGTCGTCTTCGCGCTGAACGGGGTCGTCACCGCGTTCACCGGGCTCTCGTACGCCGAACTCGCCAGCTCGATCCCGAAGAGCGGGGGCGGATACGCGTTCGTCCGCGAGATATTCGACGACCTCTCGTCGTTCATCATGGGCTGGATGCTCTGGTTCGCGTACATGATCGCCGGGGCCCTCTACGCGCTGGGATTCGCCCCGAACTTCCTCGAACTGCTCCACGTCTACGGGGCCGTCGCCCCGCCGGACGAGATCGGGGCCGTCGTCCTGCCGGTCGTCGGCGCGGAGCTCAGCCCGGGTTTCCTGCTCGCGTTCGTCGCCGTCTTCGGGCTGGTGGCGCTCAACGCCGTCTCCACGGCCGCCAGCGGGAAGGCCGAGACGGTGTTCACGATCATCAAGGTGAGCATCCTAGTGGTGTTCGTCGCGTTCGGGCTGGCGTCCCCGATGTTCTCCGGCGCGGAGTTCCAGCCGCTGTTCCCCGCCGGCAGCGGGGCGGGAGCGGTCCTGCCGGCGATGGGACTCACGTTCATCGCCTTCGAGGGGTACGACCTGATCACGACCGTCACCGAAGAGGTGGAGAACCCGCGAGAGAACATCCCGAAGGCGATCTTCGTGAGCCTCGCCGTGACCGTGGTGGTCTACCTAGCGGTCGTCACCGTCGCCGTCGGAACCCTCGGGGCCGAGGGGCTCGCGGAGGCGGGAGAGGCCGGGATCGCCACGGCCGCGACCTCGTTCATGCCGACCGGCTTGCCGATCATCCAGAACGGCGGCGCGCTGGTCGTCTTCGGCGCGGTGTTCTCGACGCTGACGGCGCTGAACGCGGTCGTGATCGCCTCCTCGCGGGTCGTGTTCTCGATGGGACGCGAGGGGCAGCTGCTCCCCTCGTTCGGCCAGATCCATCACCGGTACGGGACGCCGTTCGTCGCGATCCTCGCGAGCGCCGTGGTCATGTTGGGCTCCGTCGCGCTGCCGACCCAGAGCGCGGGGAACATGTCGAGCCTCTTCTTCCTGCTCTCGTTCGTCATCGTCAACGTCGCAGCGATCCGGCTCCGCCGCGAGCGACCCAACATGCACCGGCCCTACGAGATGCCGTTCTACCCGGCCCCGCCGCTGATCGGCATCGCGCTCAACCTGGTCTTGACCGGGGTGCTCGTGGAGTACCTGCTGCGGACGGACCCGTTGGCGCTGGCGCTCAGCGCGGCGTGGATCCTGCTCGGCGGCGCTGCGTATCTCGCGCTCAACAGACTGCGGGCGGAACCGGACGCGGACTCCCCGGCGACGGACGCGACGCCCGCGCCGGAAGCGGAGGACTGAACTCATGACGAGCTCACTCGACATCGTGATCGCGGGCGGCGGACGTGTCGGCTTCCAAACGGCTGAGATCCTCGCGGAGCACGGCCACGAGGTGACGATCGTCGAGCGCGACGAACGCGTCGTCTCCGAGATCGCCGACGCGTACGTCGCGACGGTGATCCGCGGCGACGCGACGAACCCCGACATCATCGAGCAGGCCGGCATCGAGCGGGCGGACGTGGTCGCGGCGCTCACCGGGGAGACCGGGCTCAACCTCGCCGTCTGTCTGGCCGCTCGGCAACTGGCCCCGGAGATCCGGACGGTGGCCCGCATCGACCGCGCCGCCGGCGAGGCGTACACGCGCTTTGTCGACGCGGTGCTGTTCCCGGAGCGAGCCGGTGCCCGCGTGGCGGCGAACGAGGTCGTCGGCGACGACGTCCAGACGCTGGCGGACGTGACGGGGGACCTCGACATCATGCTCGTCCGCGTCGCGGAGGGCGCGCCGGCCGCCGGGAAGCCGCTCACGCAGGTCCGGTTCCCGGACGGTGCGGTGGTCGTCTCCGCCGACGACGCGCATCGGGTCGCCCGGTCCGACACGACGCTCACACCGGGGAAGCGCTACGTCGTCGCCGTCGAGCCCGAGGTCACCGACGAGGTGCTGAACCTCCTTCAGGGGTGAAACCGGCCGAGCGGTCGCCGACCCCGGCTTACTTCCCGCCCGGCGTCCAGTCGACGCCGCCGAGTTCGCGGTGGGTGAAGGGGACGGCGTCCTCGCCGCTGTAGCTGGCGACGAGGTGGCCGTCGCCCTCCAGGTAGTACTTGTAGGTAGTGAGTCCGGCCAGTCCGACCGGGCCGCGGGCGTGGATCTTGCCGGTCGAGATGCCGACCTCCGCGCCGAGCCCGTAGCGGTAGCCGTCCGCGAACCGCGTCGACGCGTTGTGGAACGCGCTCGCGGCGTCGACGCCGGTCATGAACGTCTCGGCCGTCCCGGGGTCCTCGGTGATGACCGACTCGGTGTGTTTCGACCCGTGGTCGTTGACGTGTTCGACCGCGGCGTAGACGCCGTCGACGACGGCGATCGACAGTTCGAGGTCGCCGTACTCGGTGTCCCAGTCGTCGTCGGTCGCGGGGTCGACGTCGACGACCTCGCGGGTCCGCTCGTCGCCGCGCAGCTCCACGCCGGCCGCCTCGTACCGCTCGACGAGGTCGGGGAGGAACGCGTCGGCGACGGAGTCGTGGACGAGCAGCGTCTCGACGGCGTTACACACCGCCGGATACTGGACCTTCGCGTCGAAGGCGACGTCTTCGGCCATCTCCAGATCGGCCGCCTCGTCGACGTAGACGTGGCAGATACCCTCCGTGTGGCCCAACACGGGAATCTGCGTGTTCTCTTGGATGTACGAGACGAACTCGGAGGAGCCGCGCGGCATCACGAGGTCGACGCGGTCGTCGAGTTCGAGGAGGCGGTCGACCTCCTCGTGCGCCTCGATGTGCGCGGCCCAGCCGTCGGGGAGGTCCGCGGTCGCGTCGAGGATCGCCTCGTGGAGGACCCGGTTCGACTCGCTGGCCTCGCTGCCGCCCTTGAGTACGACCGCGTTACCCGACTTCAGCGCGAGCGCCGCGATCTGGACGAGGGCGTCGGGCCGCGACTCGAACACGGTCGCGACGACGCCGATCGGGACGGCGACCCGGTACAGCTCGAGGTCCTCGTCGAGTTCGCGGGCCGCGAGCGTCTCGCCGAGCGGGTCGTCCTGTTCGGCGACCGACTCGACCATCGACGCGATCTCCTCGATCTTCGTCTCGTCGAGCTTCAGGCGGTCGACGAGCGCCTGCGTGTACTCGCCGTCCGCGAGCATCGCCTCCGCCTCCTCGACGTCGACCGCGTTCGCGTCGAGGATCGCCGCCTCGCGCTCGCGGATCTCGTCGGCGATGGCCCGGAGCGCCTCGTTCCGGGTCGCCTCGTCGGCGTTCGCGAGCCGAAGCGCGGCGCGCTCCGCCTCGCGGGCCAGTTCGTCCGTGTCGGCTTCCACGTCGGTGTCCGGTTCCGTGTCGGTGTCACTCATCGTCGTCACCCGTCTTCGGCACGAATAGCGTGCCCGTCGGCTTACCCGCTGCGATCCGGTCTAACACGTCGCGCTCGGCCGAGCCCGCGATGATCGCGGGGATCCCGTGGCGGCTCACGTCGTGGGCACCCTCCACCTTCGTCCGGATCCCCCCGAAGTCGGTCTCGGTGCCGTCGCCAACGATCTCCCGCAGGCGGTCGTAGCCGTCGTCGACCGCCTCGACCAGCTCCGCGCCGGCGTCGCGCTTCGGGTTCCCGGTGTAGACGCCGTCGACGTCGGTGAGCGTCACGAGGAGGTCCGCGTCGAGGCCCATCGCGATCGACGCCGACAGCATGTCGTTGTCGCCGATCCGCAGCTCGTCGGTCGCCACCGCGTCGTTCTCGTTGACGACCGGGACGACGCCCCACGAGAGGAGCGTCTCCACCGTGTTGGTGAAGTTGTCGAAGCGGTCGGGCGCGTCGAGGTCTGTGCCCGTCACGAGGATCTGCGCGACGTCCTGGTCGAACCGCTCGAAGCTCTGCGTGTAGTGTCGCATCAGCAGCCCCTGTCCGACCGTCGAGAGCGCCTGGCTCTCCGCGATCGAGTCGACGCCGTCCCGTGACTCCGGTCCCACGTCGAGCCGACCGGTCCCCGCGCCGACCGCGCCCGACGACACCAGCACGACCTCGGTGCCGCGCTCGCGGAGGTCCATCACGTCCGCGACGAGCTTGTCGAGCTTCACCCGGTCGAGCCGGGAGTCGTCGTCGGTGAGCGAGTTCGTCCCGGCCTTGACGATCACTCGGTCCGCCGTGGCCGCCTCCCTCCGAGCGGCCGCGACGCGCTCGCCGTCGGTCGCGCCCACCCGCTCGACGCCCGCGTCCTCAGGCATCGTCGAACGCCTCGGCGAGCTCGCGCGACCGACGCTCCGCGGCCGCGACGGCCTCCTCGACCGCGGCGTCGGCGTCGCTGTCCCACAGCACGTCCATGCCCTCGATGGTCGTGCCGTTCGGCGAACAGACCGCGTCGATCAGCTCGTCGACGCTCCGGTCGTCGCGCAGCACCGTCTCCGCCGCGCCCTTGAACGTCTGCGCGGCCAGCGTCTCGGCCTGCTCGGGGTCGAGCCCGCTCTCGATCCCGCCCTGTTTCATCGCGTCGATCAGGTAGAAGGCGAAGGCGGGACCGCTCCCGTTGACGGCCGTCGAGACGTGCATCAGCGACTCGTCGACCTCGACGAACTCGCCGACGTCGTCGAGCATGGCTCGCACCTCGTCGGTGAGGCCGGCGTTCGTCGCCGCGGCGGCCATGTCGCCGGTCTCGGCCGCGAGGTTGGGCATGATGCGGACGACCGACGCGTCCGTGCGCTCGGCGACGAACTCGCGGGGGAGGCCCGCCGCCAAGGTCACGAGCTGCTGGTCGGCGCGGAGGTCGAGGTCGTCGAGCACCGCCGGGGCCACGTCCGGCTTCACCGCGAGGACGGCGATGTCGGCGTCTCGCGCCGCCGCCACGTCTTCCGTCGTCTCGTCGACGACGCCTTCGATCGCGGCGAGCGCCTCGGGGTCGAGGTCGATCGCCGTGAGGTGGTACCCCTCCGCGCGGGCCAACCCCCTGAGCAGGGCACCCCCCATGTTGCCGCAGCCGATAACGCTCACTCGGATCATTTGGCTCTACGGACTCGGTCGCCCGACATACCAACTGCGGTTTTCGCAAATTTCCGAACGCCGGCCGAGAGACGGCCGCGAGGGGGTCTCAGGCCAGTTCCGCGTACAGCGACCGGTACCGGTCGGCGATCGCGTCGAGGGCGAACGCCTCGCTGCGCGCGGCGACGTTCGCGCCGAGTTCCGCCCGCCGGTCCGCGTCGCGTAGCTCGTCGATCGCGTCGACGAACCCCGAGACGTTGTCGCCGGGAGCGCCGTCCGCGGGCGCGCTCGCGGCGTCCGATCCGTCTCGCCCGTCGCCCACCTTCAGACACTCCTCGCCGTCGTCCAGCCACGAGAACGTCTCGATGTCTCGGACGACGACCGGCTTCCCGGCCGCCATCGCCTCCAGCAGCGCGATCCCCTCGTTCTCCTCGTGGGTCGGGAAACAGAACACGTCGCCCGCGGCGTACGCGCCGCGGATGTCGTCGACGAAGCCCGTGAACGTACAGTTCGACGGGGCCTCCTCGATGAGACGGGTCGTCTCGCGACCCTTCAGCGACCGGTCGACGGGACCGAACCACGCGAAGTCGACGTCGGGCATGCGGTGGGCCGTCTCGACGAACGTCTCCAACCCCTTCCGCTTGATCACGTGACCGACGAGGAACACCGTCGGGGGGTCGAGGTCGTACCGCTCGCGGTACTCGGCCTCGAGCGACTCGAACCCCGCCAGCTTCTCGCGGTCGACCCCGTTCGAGACGACCGTCGTCGGCACGTCCGCGTACCCCTCGATCAGGTCGCGGTTGTACTCCGAGGGGCAGATCAGCCGGTCGGCGAGCCCGTACGCCCGGCGGAGGTACGGCCTGAGCGGGCGCGCGAGCGCGTTGGTGAACCGGAAGCTATCGCCGAAGTCCTCGGCCGTGACGTGGGTGTGCGCCACGACGGGGACGCCCGCCTTCCGGGCGCGGCGCGCGTGCCAGACCGAGCGCGGGCCCATCAGGTTGCAGTGGAGCACGTCGGCGTCGAGCGTCGGCTCGGTCGTGTACTCGATCCCCGCCAGGTCGAACATCTTGCGCTGGTGGTCGACGGAGGCGGCGATGCCGCCGGTGACGTGCTCTCCGAACTCGAAGTAGTGGCTGACCCTCATCGTCGACACGGGGAGCGGGCCGGGACGCGGTCGATCACTCGACTTCCAGCCACGGGACCTCCATCAGCGCGGGGATGTACGTCTCGATGTGGTGTTCCCAGACGCCCTCCTCGCCGAACGCCTCGCCGTGGTCGGCCGTGACGACGACGTCGCCGTCGAGCTCGTCGACGAGCTCGGAGACGCTCTCTAAGGCGATCCGGAGGTTCTCCTCGTACATCGACAGCGCCGTCACGCGCGTGCCGTCTCTCACGAGGTCCTTCGGGTCGAGTTCGAGCCACAGCCCCGCCTTCTGGGCGAACTCGCTGTCGTCCAGCCGGCTCTCGATCTTCGGCCGGACCGAGTCGCTGAGCGAGGAGAGCAGCCCGCCGTCGTCGTCGTCCCCGTGGTCGTCTTCTTCCCCCTGCTCTCTGATCCCCTTCTGGATCTGCTTGAGCTTCTGGCCCTTCCCCCGGGAGAGGTACGGGGCGTGCGGCTGCATGTAGTGGAGGACGGTGCGGTCTGCGCGCTCGACCGCGTCGAGGTTGTTCCGGTACGCCCGGGTGAGCCCCTCCGGCGGGACCGTACCGAGGTCGTCGTCCCACTGGGTCTTCCAGACGTCGTGGATGTCGCTGATGTGCTCGGAGGCGGTCCACTCGTAGTCGCAGCTCGCGCCCCACTTGAGCTCGTTCAGCGGGATCCCGAGGTCGTTGATGAACGGGTTCCCGGAGAAGTACGCGATGTCGTGGTCGCCGGTGAACGTGCGGTAGGCCCACTCCGGCGTCGACGACCCGACGCTCTCGCGCTTTTCGAGCGTCCCGTCGAGGTACTCGTCGTACACGTCCGCGAACACGTCGTACCGGCACGCGTCGAGCACCAGACAGTAGTCCCACTCCGACTCGAGGAACCGCTGATCTTCCATTGGGTGAGTCGTCGGCCCGCCGGTACGTATGTATTCTCATTCCGGGCCTCCGCCGCGGCGGCCGACGCGCGACGGGCGGGAAGCAGACGTTTCAAGTTCGCTACGGTGTCACCTCGTCCATGGAAGGCCCACAACGGCGCGCGCTGATCCTCGGGGCGGGCGGCGCCGTCCTGCTCCTCGCGGTGCTGTTCGTCGTCGTGGGCGTCGACCGCGTGGTCGGCGCGCTCGCGGCCGCCGACCCGTCTCTCGTCGCCGCGGCGGCCGGGCTGGGGCTCTGCTGGCTCGCCGCGTGGAGCCTGATGCTGCGCGCGGTGCTGGGCGCGCTCGACGTCGAGATGTCTGTCCCGACCGCGTTCCTCGTGTACACCCTGTCTCTTATACACATCTCTGATGGCGCGA
>NZ_AOJL01000043.1 GCF_000337035.1 Halorubrum coriense DSM 10284 | reverse complement strand
AGCGTCGACGTGCTCAACGTCGTCCCCTCGGTGTCGCTCGTCTTCCTCGGTGTGGGGTCGTACGCGGCCACCACCGCGGTCGGCGACCGCGTCGGGTTCGCCGTCGCGAGCGCGGTCGGCCTGATCGCCGCGATCGTCGCGGCGATCGCCCTCGTCTGGCGCTTCCGCGCCGCCGTCGTCGACCGCGTCCCGGGCGCTGTCGGGCCGTTCCTCGGGCGCTTCGACCGGTTCGACGCCGAGACGATCGAGGCGGGGCTCGCCGACCGGCTCGGGAACTTCTTCGCCGACATCGAGCGCGTCGGCACGGACCGCACTCGACTCCTCGGCATCGTCGCGCTGTCGCTCGTCGGCTGGCTCTTTCAGGCGGCCGCGCTCACGGTCGCGTTCGCCGCGGTCGGCCACCCCATCTCGCCGCTGGTCCCGGTCTTCGTCGTCCCGCTGTCGTACGTCGCGGGCGCGACGCCCCTCCCCGGCGGGCTCGGCGGCATCGAGGCCGCGCTCGTCGGCCTGCTTGTCCCCACGACCGGCGTGGCCGCGTCCGCGATCACCGCCGCGGTCTTGGTCTTCCGCGGCGCGGTGTACTGGCTCCCGATGGTTATCGGCGGCGCGTCCGCGTCCGCGCTGGGCGTGAAGGCGTTCGAGTAGGGCGAGGGCTCACGTGCGGTCGGAGGGCCCCGAGCGACGCCGCAGCAGCGCCCCCAGCGCGAACGCAGCGCTCCCGAGCGTGAGCGCGACCGCGAGCGCGACGACCGGGCCGATCCGGAGCCCGGTCAGCAGTTCGGCTCGGGGACTCAGAGCGACGATAGACGGACGCGGGACCGCGTAGCCGCCGTCGCCGAGCGTATCGCCGCGGGCGAGCGCAGCGAGCGGCGGGACGACGAAGGTCCAGACGGTCGCGAGGAAGACGGCTCCCCAGCCTGCGAGGAGGCCGCCGCGGTGTCGCCCAGAGTACCCGGCTGCGCCGACCGCGACGGCGATGAGGGCCGCCCAGAGGGGATAGCGTCCGGCGGCTCCTATCGGCTCCCACGGGAGGACGACGAGGAGCGACGCGGCGACGAACGCGGCCGCGACGACGCCGAGGGCGCGTTTCGGAGTCCGATCGGTGCCGAGGAGGAGGGCCCGGGAGACCATATCGGGGTCTCGGAGAGAGCGCACAAAAACGGGGGGTGCGACTTCGCCCGGGTACCCCCGTCTCAGAAGAACAGCCACAGCACGAGCAGCGCGTACAGCGTCACCAGCGCGATGATCGTCAGCCGGATGAGGATGTTGACGCTGAACACCAGCCCGTTGTAGTCGTTCTTCAGGAGCTTCACCGGGTCCGCCCGTCGGCTCTCGAACCCCACGGTCGCGGGCGCGAGGTCGTCGACGGCGCGGTCGACCGCGCGCTCGATGGCGTCGACGTCGGACTCGCGCATGTTCGCCAGCTCGTGGATCGACGCGTGGGTGTCGGTCGAGAAGGGGATCACCGCGTCGAACTCGTCGCGGTACGCGTCGGCGGTCGCCCGCACGTCGGGGGTGAGCCCGTTCGTGTCGACCCCGATCCACAGGACGTTCTGCCCGTCGACGCGCTCGACCATCGCCAGCGCGTTCTGGCTGTCCCGCGTCACCGAGAACCCGGCGGCGTAGTCGTCGGCGAGGTCGGCGGCCGCGAGCCGCTCGCGGAAGTCGTCGAAGGCGCGCTTCAGGCGGTCCGCCTCGGCGGAGCCGTACTGGATCTCCACGTCGGGCCCCCGTTGGATGTCGTGTCTGTGCTGGTCGATCAGCAGCACCTCGTCGTGGTCGACGTCGCGCATGAACACGCCGGTGTCGTAGTCGTCGATCCCCTCGCCGTGGAGGACGACCACCTGCCGGTCCCCGATCCGTCGCCCGTGGAACCTGACGTCCGCGTACCCCTCTCGCTCGCCGTACGACTCGGTGACGAGCCGCGACGCGCGGTCGGTCCGGTCCGGGTCGGCCACCGCGTCGAGGAGCCGCTCCGCGTCGGCCGGGTTCGAGAGGTCCTCCTTGTGCGTACACGGGACGTGAAAGAAGAACCCGGCGTCGCCGGCGGCGGCTCCGCCGTCGGCCGCGGCCTCGACCTCGACGCGGTCGGCCGCGTCCGTTCCGCGGCCGTCGTTCAGCGCGTCGATCAGGTTCCCGCTCAGCTGGCCGCCGCCGAACCCCCCGAGCGGGCCGGGGTGGACCCACGGGGCCGCGACGGTGAGCCGGCTTCCGTTGTCGACCGCGAACGTCTCGACGGACGGGCGGGCCTCGACGCCCAAGTCGAGCGACTCGCGGTCGTTCCGGAGCAGCCCGGAGGTGAGCGCGAACGCGGAGACGTCGGTGTTGCTCCGGATCAGGTAGTCGACGACGACGAGGACCAACACGAGGAACCCGGCCGCGATGAGCAGCGAGGCGAACGCGAACACGTGCCGGTACGTCGAGAAGCCGAGTTCGCTCCCGCCCAGCGCGTAGAAGGCGGCGATGAGCAGGGCCGGCTCGGCGAGCGACGCGAGGAGGATCCGGTCCGAGCGGTCGATGCCCGTCGAGACGACGAGCACCAGGATGTTGATCAGGTACAGCGTGACGAAGCTCAGCCAGATGATACTCCACGCGTTCCCGACGTTGTCCGCGCCGGAGAGCACGAGCGCGTACACGAACAGGACGAACTGCGAGGTGAGCGCGAGGAAGTAGCTCCACGCTCGCGGGTAGCCGTCGAGGACGCGGGGGAAGAGCTCGGCCGCGACGACGAAGGGGACGAAGAAGACGAGGACGGCGACGGGGACGATACGGGAGGGGTCCGGCGCGAACGGGGTGAAGAGCGTGATCGCGGCGACCGTCGCGACCCCGTACAGCCCGCTCAGGACGACGAGCGCGGCCGCCTGAACCCGGAGCCGTGGCACCGAGAACACGAGCCGCTGGAAGGCGTCGACGTTGTCCGCGCCCATCTACGCGGTCACCCCGTAGATCGATTCGAGCTCGTCTATCGTCCGCTCCACCGAGAACCGCCGGACGGCGGCGCGCGTGTCCCTGTCGCCGTCGAGACAGTCGCTGACGGCGCGTTCCATGTCTTCGAGGTCGCCGCGCGCGAACCGCGCGCCGTTCTCGGGACCGATCGTCTCGTCGAAGGGGGCCACGTCCGCGGCGGCGACCGGGGTGCCGCAAGCGTTCGCCTCCAGCGTCGAGAGCCCGAGCGTGTCGCAGGTCGACGCCGTGACGAAGACGTCGAGGGCGGCGTAGAAGCCGGGGAGGTCCTCGCGGGGGAGGAAGTCGTGGAACCGGACGTTCGCCGGCGCGTCCGCCTCCAGATCCGCGCGGACCGGGCCCTCGCCGACGAGTTCGAACCGCACCGCCGGGAGCCGCTCGGCGAGCCGGAGTATCTCGTCGACGTTCTTCTTGCGCGTCATCCGGCCGCTGTAGCCGACCACGGGCGCGTCGGCCGCCGTCGGGCCGCCGTCGGTCGCGAGCGCGGCCACCCGAGCGCTCTCGCTCGGGCGGAACCGCTCCATCTCGATCCCGACCGGGAGCCGAACCGGCTCCACGTCGCGACGGATCCGCGAGGTCGAGGCCGTGACGCAGTCGAACGCGTTCAGGAACCGGTTCTCGTACGCGACGTACGCCCGCCCGGCGAGTGCGGCGAGCCGCTCCGACTTGAGCCCCTGAACGAAGTAGTCCTCGACGGGGGTGTGGTGGGTGTACACCGACGTCGCGCCGTACCGCTTCGCGTAGCGGAGACCCATCAGTCCCGTCGACGCCGGGCCGTGGCAGTGGACGACGTCGAGGTCGGGCAGCGTCGAGAGGCGTCGGTACGTGGGGAGGCGGTACTGCCGATAAAACGGGTTCGGCAGCGACGGGACCGGTATCTCGTGGTCGTCGGGCTCGTGGCTGCTCTCCGGGTAGACGACGTACACCTCGTGGCCGCGGGACTCGAGGCGGTCGCGCCACGCCTGAATGGTGTACGTGACGCCGTCGATGCCGGGGAAGTAGCTGTCGGTGAAAAATCCGATGTTCATGATGGCGCCTGTCGGTCGTGCGGTCGCCTGCGACCGCCGCGGCGAGCGTCGAGGGGAGGGAACGAACCGGGTACGTCGGGCGCGGGGGGCGTTACCGAGGCGGTCGCGCCGACGGGGGTTGCCGATACCACAGTTAGTTGCGGATTTCTCCACCGGACCGCTTCAACATTTTCATTTCCCGAAGCGAGACGGGTAGCGGGGCCCGGAGCGGACTCGACGCTCGCGGACGGACGCGGTATGAGCGACGACCCCGCCCGCTTAATTCCGGGGCGTCCGAACCCCCGACCATGATCACGACCGACCGCATGGCGGCCGTCGACGCGAACGCGGCCGCGCTCGGCGTGCCCCGCAAACAGTTGATGGAGTCGTCCGGCAACGCGGTCGCCCGCGAGGTCCGGGCGGTCGCGGAGCCCGGCGCGGCGGTCGCGCTCGTCTGCGGCCGCGGGAACAACGGCGGCGACGCGCTCGTCGCGGCGCGGTTCCTCGACGAGTACGACGTCGCGGTTCACCTGCTCGGTCGCCCCGAGTCGATCCGCACCGACATCGCGCGGGAGAACTGGGCCGCGCTCGCGAACGCCGACGTTCCGACCGAGGCGGTGACGGACTCGCGCGACTTCGACCCCGCGGGCCCCGACGGCGACGCCCCCGACGTGATCGTCGACGCGATGCTCGGCTCCGGGGTCTCCGGGGGACTCCGGGAGCCGGAACGGACGGCGGCCGCGGCGGTCAACGCGGTCGACGCGACGGTGATCGCGGTCGACGTTCCCTCCGGGGTCGACGCCGACACCGGCGAACCGACGGGCGACTCGGGGTCGACTACGGTTCGGGCCGACCGCGTCGTCACGTTCCACGACGAGAAGCCGGGGCTAGCCGCGCTCGACGCCGATGTCGCGGTCGCGGACATCGGAATCCCGGCCGCCGCGGAGCGGTACACCGGCCCGGGGGACATCCTCGGACTCGACCGCGACCCGGAGTCGCACAAGGGGGACAACGGCGAGGTGCTGGTGGTCGGCGGGGGGCCGTACACCGGCGCGCCGACGCTGTCCGCGCTGGCCGCGCTCCGGGCGGGCGCGGACCTCGTGCGCGTGGCGTGTCCCGAGTCGGTCGCCGGCGCGGTTCAGGGGTTCTCGCCGAACCTCATCGTCCGCGCGCTGCCCGGCGACCGGGTCGGGCCCGCCCACGTCGAGCGGGTCGCGTCGCTCGCGGCCGGGGCCGACGCCGTCGTCCTCGGTCCGGGGCTCGGCGACGGGGACGGGACGCGCGAGTTCGTCGGCGAGTTCCTGACGGAGTACGGCGG
Source organism: Halorubrum coriense DSM 10284 (assembly GCF_000337035.1). Classification (GTDB taxonomy): domain Archaea; phylum Halobacteriota; class Halobacteria; order Halobacteriales; family Haloferacaceae; genus Halorubrum; species Halorubrum coriense. The sequence goes on along the minus strand of NZ_AOJL01000043.1, from coordinate 63,690 downwards.
TCGCGCCGTCGTCGACGCCGACGCGCTCCGGGTCGTCCCCGAGGTCGACACCGACGCCGAGCTGGTCTGTACGCCGCACCAGGGCGAACTCGTCGGTATGGGCGGCGAGACGGCGGCGGACCCGGACGAGCGCGCCGAACTGGTCCGCGGGTTCGCCGCCGACCTGGGCCACACGCTGCTCGTGAAGGGCGCGGTCGACGTGGTCGCCGACGGCGACGACGTGCGGCTCAACCGCACCGGCAACCCCGGGATGACCGTCGGCGGGACGGGCGACGTGCTGGCGGGCACCGTCGGCGCGCTGGCGGCCGTGACCGACCCGTTCCGCGCCGCCGCGGTCGGCGCGTACGTCGTCGGGCGCGCGGGCGACGCGGCCGCCGACGCGAACGGCGCGGGGCTGGTGGCGACGGACTTACCCGACCGGCTGCCGGAGGCGACGCGTGATGAGTGACGAGACACCCGCCCGGTCCGCCGACGGGAGCGCGGACGACCTGACCCACACCGACGAGTCGGGCGACGTCCAGATGGTCGACGTGGGCGCGAAGCCCGACAGCAGTCGGCGCGCGGTCGCCCGCGGCGAGATCCGGCTGACGCCGGAGACGGTCGCCGCGGTCGAGGCCGACGCGGTCGAGAAGGGCGACGTGCTCGCGACCGCCCGAATCGGGGCCGTTCAGGCCGTGAAACACACCTGGGAGACGATCCCGATGTGCCACCAGATACCGATCACGAACGTCGACACCGAGTTCGCGGTCGGCGACGACCGGATCGAACTGACCGTCACGGTCGAGACGACCGGGAAGACCGGCTGCGAGATGGAGGCGCTGGAGGGCGTCACGACCGGACTCAACACGGTCTGGGACATGGTGAAGGCGGCCGAGAAGGACGCCGACGGCGGCTACCCGGACACCCGGATCGCGGACGTGGAAGTGGTCGACAAGCGGAAGGAGCGCGTCGAGGAGTAGCGGCGCGCCGAAGCGGGCGACCCCCGTCTCAGCGGTCGAGGAACGGCGGGATCACGACCTCGGCGCGCTTCTCGTCGCCGCGCACGACGACGCTCACCTCGGTGCCGGCGTCGGCGTACGACTCGTGGAGGTAGCCGAGCCCGATCGGCTCGTCGAGCGTCGGGCTCATCGTCCCCGAGGTGAGCTTGCCGACGCGGGTGAGGTCGCCGTCGGTGACCGCGTAGCCGCCGCGGGGCACGCCGCGCTCGCGGAGCCTGACGCCGACGAACGTCTCGTCGACCCCTTCTTCTTTCTGCGCCTCCAGCGCGTCGCGTCCGACGAACTCCGTGTCGAGTTCGACGACGAAGCCGATCCGGGCCTCGTACGGCGTCCGGGGCTCGCTCTCGGGGTCGAAGTCCTGTCCGGAGAGCAGGAACCCCATCTCGGTCCGGAGCGTGTCGCGCGCGCCGAGGCCGCAGGGCTGCGCCTCGCGGGGCGCGTCGACGAACGCCTCCCAGACGGTCGCCGCGCCGCCGGTCGGACACATCACCTCGAAGCCGTCCTCGCCGGTGTAGCCGGTGCGGGCGACCCAGCTCTCGACGCCCGCCACGGCCGCCGACGCCGCCTCGAACTTCGAGAGGTCGACGACGCGGTCGCGGGGGGTCGCCTCGTCGAGCGCGTCGGCCGCGTCGGGGCCCTGGACCGCGAGCATCGCCCAGTCGTCCGTGGCGTTCGCGACCGTCGCGTCGAGGTCCCACTCGTCCCGGTGCGCGGTCCACCGGTCGTACATTTGCCCGTCGTGGCCCGCGTTCGGCACGAAGAGGTACGCGGGGTCGCCGCTCGGCGCGTCGAGGTCGCCGTCGTGATCGTCCTCGAACGCCGCGAGCGACGCGGCCCCCTCGCCGGCCGGGGTCCCGTCGGGGAGCCGGTAGACGACCGTGTCGTCGAGCATGACGCCCTCGTCGTCCGTGATCGCGGCGTACTGGGAGTCGCCGGGGTCGAGCGCGCGCACGTCGTTGGTCGTGAGCCGGTTCGTGAGGGCGGTCGCGTCCGGTCCGGCCACCTCGACCTCGCCCATGTGCGAGACGTCGAAGACGCCGACCGACTCGCGGACCGCGGCGTGTTCGGTCCGGATCGAGTCGAACTCGACGGGCATCTGCCAGCCGCCGAAGTCGGTGAACTTGGCACCGCGCGCCTCGTGAGCGTCGTGGAGCGGAGGGTGTCGGTCGGTCATATCCGCACCTCTCCGGGACGAGCCTAAGGTGTTGTGACATCGGCGGTCCGCGCGAGCGCGGGGACGTCGATGGCGCGCCCGACGGCGCTCCGTCGGAGTCGGTCGCATCGAGCGTCCCGGCTCGGGCGACAGTCTCAAGCGGTCGCCGGTCCCCCTATCGGGCGTGAGCAGCCGACGCCCCGACGGCTCCGGTCCGATCGCCCCCGCGGTCGCGGTCCTCTTGATCGCGGTCCTCCTCGGCGCGCTCGTGGGAACGTGGCCGCCGTTCGTGGCGGTCGAGAGCGGCAGCATGACGCCCGGCGTCGAGCGCGGCGACCTCGTCGTCGTCACCGCGACGGACCGAGCCCCGTGGGGCGACCTCGCGACCGCCGCCGACGCGGACGCGCCGACGCGGCTCGGCGGCCCCGGCGACGTGGTCGTCTACGCCGTGCCCGGCGTCGGCGGGAGACCGATCTTCCACCGGTTGGCGTTCCCCGTCGACGCCGGCGAGGACTGGACGGACCGGGCCGATCCGGAGCTCCTCGCGGCCGACTGCGCGGAGCTCGCGACCTGCCCGGCCCCGTACGACGGGTACGTCACGCGCGGCGACGCGAACGAGCTGTACGACCAGAGCGCCGGGATCGCGCCGGTCGTCCCCGAGGCGTGGATCGCCGGGAAGGCGCTGTTCGCGGTGCCGAACCTCGGCTGGGTCCGCGTGGGCGTCGACGCGGCGGCCGCGCGGTACGGCGGGGTCGCGACCGGGGTCGTCCTCGTCGGCCTCGCGGGACTGGCCGGCGGACTCGGCGCGTTGGTCTTGGGCCGGCTCCGGCGAGGGAGACGGCGGTGAGTCGGCCGCCCGGCGACGGGGGGACGGTACTTAACTGACGGAGATCGGTCGACACGGCCAGTTATAAACCCGGCGCGGTCGGCGCGCGCCGCCGAGCGGCCGCCAGCGGCGGCCGCGAGGGGCGCGTGCGAGGGACGCGGTGAGCGCTCGGAGAGCGCGAACCGCGAGGTCGGGGAGGTCTGCGGTGCGGTCGCTGTGCGGGACGGGACTCGAAGAGGCAGCCGTGAGGCGGACGCAGGCGTTCACGTGAGCGGAGCTCTCGTGAGCCGATCAGAACGCTGCGCGTTCCGCTGACGAACTGAGGACCGCAGGGAGCGAGCGAAGCGAGCGACTGAGAACCGCTGCGAGCGCGCGCCTCGGGGCTGCGGCTTCGGAGCGTGCCGTCGATCCGTCATCGGCCACGTATAAATGACAAACTGAGCCGTCAGAAGCACTCACCGCGGCGCCCCCGTTCGCTTATAAATAGCCGCCGACGGCGTCGATCGATCGCTACCGCGTCGCGGCCGATCCGGCGTCCGTCTCGCCGGGGTCACTTTCGGTCACGTCGTCCTCGTCGCCGTCGAGCGTCACGGAGCCGTTCGCGGCGTTGCGGAGCGCGTCCGAGCGCCCGAACTCGCCGGGCGCGATGGCGAGCGTCCGGATCCCGTAGCCGTTGGCCGTCTCCACGACCGGCTTGAAGTCCGTGTCGCGGGAGGCGATCGCGAGCGTATTCATCCGCCCCTCGGCCGCGAGTCGGGCGGCGTCGACCGCGAGCTTCACGTCGACGTCGCCGCTCGTGATCACGACCTCGAAGCCGCGCGCCTCCGCGGCCTGGATCAGCCCCGGCGTCGCGTGCTCGTCGAGGTACAGGCGGGTCGCCACCAGCGGCCCCTCGGCCTCGGCCGCCAGCCGCACGTCGTCGAGGTCGACGTCGAACTCCTCGCGCAACACGTTGGGGCCGTCGACGAACAGCGCGACCCCGTCCGCGTCCGGATCCGTCTCGCCGTCGGCGCGCGGCTCGTCGTCCGGATCCGTCTCGCCGTCCACGTGCGTCTCGACGTCGGCGGTCGTCCCACCGTCAGCGGTCGTCTCGCTCTTCGGCCCGTCGCCTCGGTCCATGGGCCGCCTTCGCCGTCGCGGGAGATATGTATGGTGATTCGCGGGTGCGGTCGAGCGGACGACGGCGGACCGCTACCACGGCGAGCGACGGCCCGCCGGCCTCGCGACCGTTCGGCGATTCAAGACCTTATATCGATATTACGTCTTGGCTGACGACCGTAGTGAATATACGGAGGCTTGAAGTAGGATGTCCAGCTATAACCAGATAAGATGTCGAAATCAAACGCGTACACCGTCATTTCCGCACAGAACGATCACGAATGTACCACGGTACGTGCACATCCCCGCAACGAGACGTACCACATCGTCGACTACGCCGACGAGGACGCCCGCGAGCGCGTCGCGGACCTGCCGGTCGGTTCGGTCGTCCGGATGGAACTGTCCCGCGCGGGTCGTCGCAGCAACGTCTGGTGCGCCGAGTCGGTCAAACCGGCACAGACCGACGGCGGCGAGCGTCGGTAAGGGAGTCCGCGGCCCGACGATACCGCGACGCGGCGGTCACCGCCCGGGACGCCGCCGGAAGCCGGCCGACGGTTGCGACACATATTTGCGACCGATGAGAGTAGGCCCGGGCGATGGTCGAGACGTTGCTCGCGGTCGGGATCGTCGCCTCGGTGTTCGTCGGCTTCAACATCGGCGGGTCCTCTACCGGCATCGCGTGGGGACCGCCGGTTGGGGCCGGCATCGTGACGAAGACGACCGCCGCGGCCCTCATGACGGTGTTCGTCTTCCTCGGCGGGTGGACCGTCGGCCGGAACGTGATGGACACGCTGAGCGGCGGGATCGTCACGGGTGAACTCCCCCTTTCGGCGGGCGTCGCCGTCCTGTTTTTCATCGGCTTCGGGATCCTCATCGCGAACGTCTTCGGCGTCCCGGTGCCGACCTCGATGACGACCGTCGGGGCGATCGCCGGGCTCGGCCTGGCGACCGACACGCTGAACTACGCCACGGTCTCCCGGATCGTCTCGTGGTGGATCGTCACGCCGATCATCGGGTTCTGGATCGGCCTCGTGATCGGGCGCTACGTCTACCCGGCGGTGAACCGACGCGTACATATCGAGAAGTCGCCCGGGCCGCTGCTGCGCCTCGACCGCGACGGCGGGATGCCGACCCCCGCGCTCGGCCCGAACACGACGCGGACGGAGCTGGCGAGCACGGTCGTCGTCCTCGTGATCGGGTGTTACATGGCGTTCAGCGCCGGCGCGAGCAACGTGCCGAACGCCGCCGCGCCGCTGGTCAGCGGCGTCGGCGGGCTCCCCGACGACACCGCTATCGGGATCGCGACGCTCGCGATCGGGGTCGGCGGCTTCACTATCGCCCGCCGGACGATGGAGTCCGTCGGCGGCGAACTCAGCGACATCCCCCTGCTCGCCGCCCTCTTCGTGATGGCGACCGCTTCGACGATCACGACGGTGCTGTCGGCGCTCGGGATCCCGATCAGCCTGGTCATGGGCACGGTGATGACGATCGTCGGCATCGGGTGGGGGCGCGCGACGCGCCCGGTCACCGTCCGGGAGGCGGTCACTCGCAACACGGGCGAAAACGAGATCGTCACCGGTGCGATAACCGTCTCTGAGGAAGAAGAGGAGCGGTCCGCGCCGATCGGCGAGGCGGAGCCGGAGGCGGTCCTGAACGCGGGGGACCTGTTCAACCCCCGCGCGATCCTCAAGTACGTCTCGATGTGGATCATCGGTCCGTCGGTGTCGACCCTGTTGGCGTACGCGTTCTTCGTCCTCGTACCCGGAGTCGCCTGACGGGAGCAGTTAGGTGGCTCGCCGCCCATTGGGCCGGCATGGTCGAACGCATTCTCGTCCCGATGGACGACTCGGAACACGCCGAAGCGGCCCTCGAATACGCGTTAGATAGCTTCCCGGACGCCGACATCACCGTCCTCCACGTCGTCGGCGCGCCGTCGATGATGATGGGTGAGGCGACGTCGCTCGCGCTCGCGGACGACTTCGAGGCGGCGGTAGAAGAGCGGGCGGAGGCCGTCTTCGAGCGCGCCCGCGGACTGACGGCCGACCGCGACCGGGAGATAGCGACGGTCGCCGGGGTGGGTCATCCGGCCCGCAACATCATCGACCGCGCCGGGGAGTACGACACGGTCGTGATCGGCGCGCACGGGGCCGACCGAGGCCGCGCGACGCGGCGCTTCCTCGTCGGCAACGTGGCCGAGACCGTCTCGAAGCGCGCCCCCGTACCCGTGGTGCTCGTCCGCTGAGGGACGACTCCTCGCGACCGCGCCGCGACCTCAGTCCCGCGTGAGCCGCGGGTTCGTCACCGCGCCCTCCGCGGCCGAGGCGAAGTCCCGGCCGTACTTCGCGAGGATACCGCCCTCGTAGGGTGGTTCGGGGGCCTCCCACGCCTCGCGGCGCTCGGCGAGCTCCTCCTCGGAGAGGTCCACCGTCAGGTCGCGTTCGGGGATGTCGACGGTGACGTGGTCGCCATCCTCGATCAGCCCGATCGGGCCGCCGACGGCGGCCTCGGGGGCGACGTGGCCGATCATCGGGCCGCGGGTCCCGCCCGAGAACCGGCCGTCAGTGAGCAGCGCCACGTCGTCCTCGTGGCCCGCGCCGACGACGGCGGCGGTGACGCCGAGCATTTCGCGCATGCCGGGGCCGCCGCGGGGGCCCTCGTTGCGGATGACGATCACGTCGTCGGACTCGATCTCGCCCGACTGGACGTACTCCATCGCGTCCTCCTCGTTCTCGAACACGCGGGCGGGGCCCTCGTGGTAGAACTCGTCGTCGCCGGTCACCTTCAGCACCGAGCCGTCCGGCGCGAGGTTCCCGTCGAGGATCTTGATCGCGCCCTCCTCCTCCTTCGGGTCGTCGACGGTGTAGAGGAAGTCGGCCTCGATGTCCTCGTCGTCCGGCAGCGCGCCGGACGCTTCCAGTTCGGCGATCTCCTCGGCGAGCGTCCGGCCCGTCACGGTCATCGCGTCGCCGTGGAGCAGGTCGGCCTCCAGCAGCCGGCGGAGCACGACCGGCACGCCGCCGATCTCGTGGAGGTCGTTCATGACGCGGCTCCCGCCGGGCTGGAGGTTCGCGATCTTCGGGGTGCGCCGCGAGATCTCGTCGAAGTCCTCGATGGAGAGGTCGACGTCGGCCTCGGCCGCGAGCGCGAGCAGGTGGAGGACCGCGTTCGTCGAGCCGCCCATCGCGGTCTGGGCCGCGATCGCGTTCTCGAACGACTCCCGCGAGAGGATGTCGGAGGGACGGCGGTCGTTCGCGATACAGTCCATCGCCAGCTCGCCGGCGCGCGCCGCGACCGCGTAGCGCTCCTCGTCCTCGGCGGGCGGGGAGGCCGAGCCGAGGGGTGCGAGCCCGAGCGCCTCCGAGAGCGACGCCATCGTGTTCGCGGTGAACATGCCGCCGCAGGAGCCCGCGCCGGGGCAGGCGTGCCGCTCCAGCTCGTCGAGCTCGTCGGCGTCCATGTCGCCCTGCGCGTACGTGCCGACGCCCTCGAACACCTGGACGATCGTCACGTCGCGCCCGTCGTGTTGCCCGGGCATGATCGAGCCGCCGTAGAGGAAGACGCTGGGGAGGTCCGTCCGGATGGCGGCCATCATCATCCCGGGGAGGTTCTTGTCGCAGCCCGCGACGGTCACGAGGGCGTCCATGCGTTCCCCGAACGAGACGAGCTCGACGGAGTCGGCGATGACCTCCCGCGAGATCAGGCTCGCCTTCATCCCCTCCGTCCCCATCGAGATGGCGTCGGAGATGGTGATCGTCCCGAACTCGATGGGCATCCCGCCTGCGGCGTCGATGCCGTCGAGCGCGGCGTCCGCCACGTCGTCGAGGTGGACGTTACACGGCGTGATGTCGGCCGCCGGGTTCGGCACGCCGACGATCGGCGACGAGAGGTCCTCGTCGTCGAACCCCATCGCGCGGAACATCGCGCGGTGCGGGGCCTTGTCCGGCCCCTCGGTCACCTCGCGGCTCGGCAGGTCCGCGTCTTTCGCCCCGGCGAACCGCTCCGTGTCTTCCCGGCGACGCCGGCGCTCCTCGTCGTCGGACCGCGACTGCTGTTCGCTCATACCCGACCCTGTCGCTCGGGGGTATTAAACGGCCGCAACGGGGCGATGGTTGCTCGGCGGGCGAACGAGTTCGGGAGTGGCCCGCGGAACGTCGCCCGCGACAACCGGGTTCGACCGACCGGTGCTCGCGGCGTCCCGAAGCGTCAGCCGTCCGCCGCGGCATCGCGCCTCCTTCCCGTCGACTTTCGCGCTCGTGCCCTCGACGGTCGAGACGGCGGCCGCTGTCGCCGGCAGCGCCCGTTCAGGCGGAGTACGCGATTCGGTGGGACTCTGAACGGCCATCTCGGCGGCGACGGTACGGAGTCCTACCGCGGGTCGCGGTCGGGGATCAGCCCCTGCGCCATGAGTCGCCGAGCGATCACGACGAGGCCGTTCCCGAACCCCTCGCCGAAGATCGCCTGCTCCTCTTTGTTGTCGGGGATGATCGAACTCACGAGGATCGTCGAGCGGTCGATCAGGAGGAGCCGGCCGATCGCCGCCTCGTCCTCGATCATGTCGTGGCCGTGTAACCACTCGAGCCCCGAGACGAACGTCTCGGCCCCCGGGACGGCCGTTTGGAACTCCTCTCGAAGCGACTCGGACAAGGTCCCGACGACCAGATCGATGTTCCCCTCGACCCCGTTGAGCGCCTCGACGAGGTCGTCGGTCAGGAGCGACCCGTCGCCGATGACGAGGACGATCTCCTCGTCCGCCGCGGCGATGAGCTGATCCGTTCGGTTCTCGATCGCGTCTCGACCGGCCATCGCCCAGATCTCCTGCACCGGAGACTCCTCGACGTCGTCCACGGTGTCGACCGTGGCGAGCGCGCTCTGCAGCCGTCCCACGCGCTCCTCGTACTGGTCGCGAAGCGTCTCGGTCGCCTCCTCCAGCGGAACCGCCCGGAACTGCTGCGGGCTCGAGTGCTGGATTTCGACCAACCCCTGCGCCTCCAGCACTCGTATCGCGTCGTACACCCGCGTCCGCGGGACCTCCGTGATCTCGCTGAGTTTCTTCGCGGTCCCGGTGTTGAGCCGAGCCAATCCGACGAAGCATCGGGCCTCGTACTCCTTTAATCCGAGTTGCTTGAGGATCTCGATCGCTTCCTCGACGTTTTTTGATTTATCCATGTGTCCCACCCTCTCGGGATCTCCCGGAATTCGTCTACGCGTTCACCCCGGGGACGGATATGTATTGTCACTTCTAGGATAACGACGAAAGCCGTTCGCGACGCCGTCCGCTCGGTACGGAATCGAGGGCGGGTTTCGGGCGGCCACCGTCCTTGATCGTTGTGAGGCTCGCAGTGACTACTTACTCGGAGCGCGGTCAGCCCTTCGAACGCTGTCACGTATATGCGGAGTGAGTAATTCAGTTAATCACAAAAAAGGTAACCGGCTGGGAACCCTCGCTATCCTCACGCAGACCAGTTGAGTGACCCACCGAACCACTGCGTAGCCGGTTCGGTCACCTCGCTCCGAGGCGACCGGCCGTTCGAAACTCAACGACATCGATGAACGACGAGCCAACAGCGGACCCACAATCCACAGCCGTCGAGCAGCTAACGGAGTTCGGACTGACGGAGTACGCCGCCCGGACGTTCGTCGCGCTCTCCGCGCTGGAGTCGGGGACTGCCAGGGACGTGAGTCGCGTGTCGTCGGTCCCGCGGACGCGGGTGTACGACGCGATAGACGAACTCCGCGACAGGGGACTCGTCGACGTCCTCCAGTCGTCGCCGAAACGATTCCGTGCGATATCGGCCGAAACCGCGGGTCGGACGCTCGAACACGAGCTTCGACACCGCGTCGGCCTCCTCCAGACCGCGCTGAGCGAACTCGGACCCGCCGAACGGGGAACCCGACAGCAGGGCGTCTGGACGGTCGACGGACGCCAGGCGGTCTCGAAGCGGGTCGTCGAGTTCGTCGCGGACGCGGACGAGGAGATCGTCTTCGTGACCGTCGACGACCTCCTCACCGACGAGGTGATAGACGGGCTGAGCGACGCCGCGGCGCGCGGCGTCTCGGTCAGACTCGGCGGCGTCTCGGCGACCGTCCGAGAGCGCATCCGAGACGACGTCCCCGAGGCGTCGACGTTCGAGCCCCTATGGGTCTGGTCGGACGCGGCGGCGGGCCGACTGCTGGTGATCGACGGTCGGAAGACGCTCGTCAGCGCGCTCGTCGGCGGTGCGGACGCGTCCCCGTCCGAGCCGCGATCGGAGACGGCCGTCTGGGGGCAAGGCGAAACGAACAGCCTCTCCGTCGTGCTACAGGCGATATTCACTGGGAACTCGGCGGCCGAGGGCGCGGAGTGACCGACGGGCCGTGCGCCACGCCCTCGAACCAGAGGCCCGGTGGACGGACAAACTTTTGATTATAACCAACGAAGTAGCTGGACGTGACCCCCCCGCTCAGCGGACAGATAGTGAGGGCTCTCGCCGACGTCGAATCGGTGGAACCAGACGAACTCGACATCTCCATCGAGAACCACGTCTCCACCGACGCGGTCCGCGGCCTCGCGACCCACGACAGCGACTCGTGGCGTCTCCTGTTCGAGACGCCGGATCACGTCGTCGAGGTCACGGGAACCGAACGGATCTTCGTCGACGGTGAGCAGGTCCGACCGCCCCGGTAAACGCCGACCTTCGACTCCGAACGACGATGTTACTCGTCGTCGGGAACGAGCATCTCGGGGTCTCGTTTGTACTTCGGGGCCGACACGAACGTCGCGATTCGCCGCTCGTCGTCTTCCGTGATGGAACTTTCCATACCCGGTCGTTAAGCCGAGGTAACTTGAGTAATTAGACCGTTCCGGACGGTAGCCGGCGAATACTCGGCTTCGATGGCAGGGGCCGGGAGCTGTCGCGGATCCGCGTGCGGGAGCGAGAGGGGTACGCGGCGGGTATCGGTCGGGTCGGTGCTCCCGTGCCCGGTCGGATCGGCGGTCGCGACCCGTCGGACGGAGCGGTGTCGGTCTTCGGGCCCGAAACGGAGAAAGGGCGGTCGGCTCGGCGTCCCGAGCGCGCGGTCACCGCATGGAGGCCGCCGAGCAGTAGGCCTCCTCCCGAGCGGTGATCCACGCGGTCGTCCGGCGGTCGTCGTCGACGTCCCTCGGGAATATCGTACATTCGGTCGTCCGCTTGTCGTCCCCGACGACGGCCGCTTCGAACGCCTCGTATCGCGGAGTCGGTGAGTCCGTGTCCATCGGATACGAACGAACCCGCGGCGAGCGGTATTGTTATGAACGTCCTACGCGCAGAGGAAGCGGCGCTCGGTGAGATATCGAAGCTACTGTGCCGAGTCGACGTCCGGTCTCACGACGACCTCACCGTCGCCCGAGACGGTCACCTCGCAGTCGGCGAACGCGAACGTGAGAGACGGGTCGGCGTCGCTCGAACGGAACAGCGAGTCCATCGCGTCCGAGTCGACGACGCCGTAGAGCTGCGGAAGCGCCAGCGGTTCGCGGCCGGTCGCGTCCGACACCACTTCGACCACGCCGGTGCTCGGTGGCGTTGATTCCCAGTCGAACGTCTCTCGGAACTCGCGGCTCCCGGTGGCTATCTGCTTAGAGAAGTCTCGGTCCGGTTCGCTCATTTGGTTACCTTCGATATGTGAAACGCGCCCCTAAATCTTGTGAATTCGAACAATGTCGGCCGTAACACGACGGGATCGCCGTTTTTCGGGGACCGGGCGGCGACGGGGACGGCGTGATCGGCCCTTCGCACACGCCTATCGAAGTCGTGTTACTCGCCTGTCGTGAACCTCGCTCGTCACCCGTCGGTGCCGTCCCGAACCGGTCTGCGGACGACGACCTCTCCGGTGGCGTGGACAGAGACGAACCGTTCGGCGAGGCGAAACGAGACCCTGGTTCCGTCACCCGGCCGGTCACTCCCGTCCGTTCGGAAGATGGCGTCCAACGCGTCGGGGTCGATGCGGTCGTACAGCGGGCCGAACGAGGTCGAACTACCGTTCACCTGGTCCGCGACGACCTCGACGACGGCGTCCGACGGCCTCGTGAGCGACCAGTCGTAGCGCTCGTGTGCCTCCACCGTTTTACTGGTTACCGCGTCGGTCCGCTCCATACGCGTCGCAGCGAGCCCCGGCGTATAAATTTGTTGTGATTATACAGGTGAAACGGGACGCTCAGGGGGCTCACACGCGTGCGTCCGTCGGACCATCCTCGTGAATCCGTTCCGGACAGACGTAGACGGTGGAGTCGTCGTAGACGAACACGGTCATCCCGGCGTACGAGAACGCGACCGTTACGTCGTGCGAGGAGTCCCCCGTCATCACCGCGTCGAGCCCGTCGGTGTCGATCGCGTCCGACAGGGGCGGGAGCGCGTCCACTGGTTCGCCGAGCGCGTCGGAGACGGTCTCGCTCACCGTCACACAGATCTCCTTGCGAGCCCCACTCATAGACGGACGCACGCCCCGGAAATAATTAATAATACTGTACATATTCGAATCCCATCGTGCTTACTCGAACCGCCCCGTTCGTGTGTCTGCCCTTACATTTATGACAGCTGAAAGTTACCGGCGTCACGAACGGGGGCGCGCGTCACCGCCGCCGAGACCGATCCCCGTGACCGCCTCCCGACGCCTCACTGGTCGTATCGGCTCAGTTCGACGGGGACCGGCTCCGTACGGTTCTGGGCCTGCCAGTACTGCCAGACGACCGAGAGGGAGAACACGACCACTATCGCGACGCCCAACACCGGCAACGGGACGGCGCCGAAGACGGGGGCGCTCAGCGCCGACAGGGACAGTGCGGTCGCCCCGATGACCGTGAGCAGGAGGTAGTGGAAGCGCCACGGGTACGTCGGCCGGTCCTCGGTCGTGAGGTACTCGTCGATGTCGTCGGCTCTGTCTGCGAGCCGGACGGTTCCGCCGTCCTTGTCGTACTCGATGGTGTTCATCTCCGCCATCTTCGGGAGGTGCGTCTGATACAGCGACACGTAGACGCGCTTGCGCTGTTGGCTGGTCAGCTCGTCCGCCGGGACGTCGTTCTCCATCGCCGCGATCTCCGTGGCGAGCTCCTGTACGTCGACTGCTCCGCCGTTCGTCCGGAGGTAGTACAACACCATGCGGCGCCGGTGGTTGCTCAGTAGCTCGAAGACGCCGTCGGGCGACAGCGGATCCGCTTCGGCAGAACTCATCGCCAGGAGTATCGGTCCCGTCCGTTGGTCCTGTCTCCCTTCATACCAGTTTCTTTCGCAAACGGGACATAGTTATGGACCGGCTTATCCGCACTTAGGACGCTCCTAATGGGCGTTTCCACCGCGGCCGCGTCTCTCAAAAAAACCGCGCGCCCGGCCGGAAAGACGGGGGACGCCGGTACGCCGTCACGCGAAGTATCGGAACGCGGACACGCCGACGAGCGCTCCGACGAGGAGGGCGGTCACCACCTGTAGCGTCACGTTCGACCCGATCGCCCCGAGGACGACGGGAACGACGAGGACGGCGGCGGCGGCGAGCGAGAGCATCGAGTGGTACCGCGTCCAGTCGGAGTCCTCCGCCTCGACGTCGGCGGAGAGGTAGCGCTCGAAGAGATCTGTGTGCTCCGCGGTCGCGATCCGTCCGCGCGGCTTGTTGTACGAGACCGCGCCGTAGTCGTCCATCTTCGGTAGGTGGCACTGATAGAGACCGACGTACACGCGCTTGCGTTCCTGCGAGGTGATCTGTTTGACGTCCTTGCCCGTCTCGCGCGCGGCGATCGCCTCGGCCAGTTCATCCAACGTCACCTCCTCCTCGCCCTCCAGCAGGTACCGGAGCACGCGCCTGCGTCGCTTGTTCTTCAGGATCTCGAACAGCTGATCGAACCCGATCTGGGCCCGCTCGATCTCCGCAGGCTCGACCTCCGAACCGGCGGGCTCCGGTCCCGGAGACTCCGGGTCGCCCGCTTTCGCCCCCGGCTTGGCGATCATCGCACACCACCCTCCCGACCTGTCACAGAATCACTTGTTTTCGTCTCTTTGTCGTTCATTATTCTCGGATTAGTTTTGGTTTGTGTCACTTCTTCGGCTGGTCAGGAGATGACTGTTCTTATCGGATTCATTCATGTCGCCTACTTAACTCTACTACATCTTCACAGAATGGTTGTGTATTGAATAATTGAGAAAACGCCGTCGTTACCGCGTCATGCGGGAGAAAACACTCTTAAATGAACCGACAGTTTTTGCTCTCGGTTCCACCTGCGCGCGACGACACCGTCGTCCGCGTCCAAACCGACGTGACGGCCGCTACGGGGCGATACAGGCGGGACGACCGATCGGCGGTACCAGCAACTTACCGGTACCGGGCGGGGAAATCCGGTCTATAACAAAGTACTCCTCTCGGAATGGGGTGGGCATGGAGATCGATCCCGCAGCGACCACGATCGGTGCGTTCCGCCGACGCGGGACGCCGAGCGCGGACGACGAGGGCGACGGGGTGGTGGCGTAATGTGCGGCATCGTGGCCCGGATCGGAGAGAGCGACGACGCGGTCGAAGAGCTGGTCGCGGGGCTGGACAACCTCGAGTACCGCGGTTACGACTCGGCCGGGGTCGCCGTCCAGAGCGGCTGCGACGTGGACGTTCGCAAGCGTGCGGGCGGCATCGACGGCCTCCGGAACGCGCTCGCGACGGACCCCGCGAACGGGTCCGTCGGGATCGGTCACACGCGGTGGAGCACCCACGGGCCCCCGACCGACGACAACGCGCACCCGCACACGGACTGTGGGGGCGGCGTCGCCGTCGTTCACAACGGGATCATCGAGAACTACCAAGAGCTCCGCAGCGAGCTCTCTCGGGCGGGGCACGTCTTCGAGAGCGACACGGACACCGAAGTCATCCCGCACCTCATCGAGTCGGCGGTCGCGGACGGGGCCGCCCCGGCGACGGCGTTCCGCGCGGCTGTCGACCGGATCGAGGGCAGCTACGCCGTCGCCGCGGTCGTCGGCGGCAGGGAGGCGGTGTACGCGGCCCGGAAGGACTCGCCGCTGGTGGTCGGCGCGGGCGATTCGACGCAGTACCTCGCGAGCGACGTGCCCGCCTTCCTGGAGTTCACCGACCGCGTGGCGTACCTCGAAGACGGTGACGTCGTCCGGGTCACGCCGACCGGCTTCACGGTCACCGACGAGCGCGGCGAGCGCGTCCGCCGCGCGACCGAGACCGTCGAGTGGGACCCGAAAGACACCGGCAAGGGCGAGTACGAACACTACATGCTCAAGGAGATCAGCGAGCAGCCGACCGCCCTCGGGCGGTCCGTCAGCGGTCGGACTGACTCGGCCCGCGGGGAGGTCACCCTCGACGGGTTCCCGCCCGGCGCCTTCGACGGGATCGAACGGGTCCACCTCGTCGCGATGGGGACTTCGTATCACGCGGCGATGTACACGGAATCGCTCCTGGCGCGCCGGGGCGTTCCCGCACGCGCGTACATGTCCTCCGAATACGCGGGGTCCCCGCCCCCCGAGGAGGACGGGACGCTCGTGATAGCGATCTCGCAGAGCGGCGAGACCGCGGACACGATCGCGGCCGTCAGGGCCGCCCGCGCGGAGCGGACGATGGTGGCGACGAACGTCGTCGGCTCGTCGCTGACGAGGGAGTGCGACGACACGCTCCTGGTCCGCGCCGGCCCGGAGATCGGCGTCGCCGCGACGAAGTCCTTCTCCTCACAGGTCGCGACGCTGTCGCTGCTCTCGGAGCGGATCCGCCGAGACGTGATCGGCGAGCCGTCGCCGGACGCAGAAGAGTTCCTGTCCGCGTTGACGGACCTGCCCGACCACGTCCGGCAGGTCGTCGAGAGCGACGCGGCCGAGCGGGTCGCCGACGCGTTCGCCGACTCGGAGTCGTACTTCTTCATCGGGCGCGGTCCGGGTCACGCGGTCGCGCTGGAGGGGGCGCTGAAGTTCAAGGAGATCACCTACGAGCACGCCGAGGGGTTCACCGCCGCCGAGCTGAAACACGGTCCGCTCGCGCTCGTTACGGAGGAGACGCCGGTGTTCGCGGTGTTCAACGGCGGGGCGGACGACACGGAGACGCTCGGCAACGCCACGGAGATCCGGGCGCGCGGCGGCCCGGTCGTCGCGGTGGCGAGCGGGGAGACCCCCGACCTCGAAGAGACTGCGGACCGCGTCCTGTCGGTGCCGTCGACGCACCCGGAACTCGTCGGGGTCCTCGCCAACGTCCAGCTCCAGCTCGTCGCGTACCACGCCGCCAAGCGCCGGGGGCGGTCCATCGACAAGCCGCGCAACCTCGCGAAGAGCGTCACGGTCTGAGGGCCGCGCGGTCAGTCGCGTCCTCCCTCGTCCGTCCGGTCCGAGCCGACGCGAGCCCCCGACGACGCCGAGGACTCCGTCGCGGTCCGCCGGCTCGCGAGCGACTCGTAGGTCCGCCGGAGGCGTCGCACGCCCCGCCACGCCGTCGCTCCGCCGAGCGAGAGTAGCAGGTAGATCCACGTCCGTCGCTGTCGGGGCCGGTGACGGAGCGAGCGCGCCAGCCAGCGACGCGCCTCCCCGTAGCGCCCGTTCTTCATCGCGGTCGCGCCGACCTTCCGCGAGAGCGACGCGACGAACATCCCCTCGCAGCCGGAGCCGTACTCGGCGGCCCGCTCCCGGTGCGCGTCGAGGAACCGCGGATAGGCGACGTCGCGGGCGGCCTCGAAGTCGTCGGTGAGTTGGTCATACTCTCCGAACCCCCGCTCGACCAGTTCGGCGGGCACCGGCCTGAACCGTCCGTGCTCCGAGAGTCGAACGTACCACTCGCGGTCCTCCCAGATCGGGAGCCCCTCGTCGAACGCCCCCGCGTCGGCTATCGCCGCCCGCCGCACCATGACCGTCGAGGTCGGCGCGCACGCGGCCCCGCGGAGGAGCGCCTCGGTGACGTCGCCGGACAGCGAGGGGGAGCGCCCGCCGACGCGCTCGCCGTCGCGCACGGCGAACTGTCCGGTGTAAACGACGGCGACGCCGGGCTCGAACGCCGCCACCTGCCGCTCGATCTTCTCGGGGAGCCACCTGTCGTCGTCGTCGAGGAACGCGACGTACTCCCCGTTCGCGGCGCGGATCCCGATGTTCCGCGCGGCGCCCGGTCCCTCGCCGTCGTCGCGGCGGTACGTGACCGGCCGGTCCCCGGCGAGGCGACGCACGAGCGACTCGACCGGCTCCCCGGAGCCGTCGACGACGACGAGTTCGAGGTTCGGGTACGTCTGCGTCCGGACGCTGGCGAGCGCGTCCTCGAGTTTCCCCGGCCGGTCGCGGGTTATGACGACCGCGCTCACTAGGGGCCGGTCCGGTGGCTCCATCGGATGGAAGTGCCCCCGAAGCGGTATTGTTAGGACGGTCGTTACGGCGGTTCGCCCGCGTCGAGCCCCGCCGCGACCGCGCGGCAGTCGGGGCGGGACGCGAGTAGCGTCGCCGCCGCCGACCGGTAACGCGTACATAACAATGCCCGAAACACGGCTCTCCCGAGACGAGACCACGCTCCACACCATGTCCGTTCTCTCCTCGTTTCGTCGACTCCTCGTCCGCCTGACTCCGGGCGGCGATCTCACCGAACAGACGGTAAAAAGCGGTATCTGGGCCACGATCACGAACATCCTCGACCGCGCCCTCCAGCTGCTGATGATCGCGATCCTCGCCCGGATGCTCACGCCGGCCGACTTCGGCCTGCTCGGTATCGCCCTGCTGACGCTGACGGCGTTCAAACGCTTCTCTAACATCGGGTTCGACCAGGCGCTCATCCAGAAGGCGTCCGGCAACGTCGACGACTACCTCAACACCTACTGGAGCATCGAGATCCTCCGCGGCCTCCTGTTGGCCGGGATCCTCGTACTCGTCGCGCCCTTCGTCGCCGGGTTCTTCGACGAACCGCGCGCGACCCCGATCCTCCGGGTTATCGCGCTCACGCCGCTGCTCCTCGGGTTGCGGAACCCCGGCATCGTCTACTTCAAAAAGAACCTCGAGTTCCACAAGCAGTTCGTCTACACGATGAGCGGGTCGGTGACGAACTTCGTCGTCGCGCTCGCCGTCGCGCTCGCGACGCAGAGCGTCTGGGCGCTCGTGCTCGGCTACGTCGCCTCCGACGCCGCCCGCACGCTGTCGTCGTACGCGGTCCACGGTTATCGCCCGTGGCCGGACTTCGACCTCGACATCGCCCGCGACCTGTTCGGGTTCGGGAAGTGGATCACCGGCTCGGAGAGCATCTACTTCCTCATCAATCAGGGCGACGACGCGGTCATCGGGTGGCTGCTGTCGGCCGCGTCGCTCGGGCTGTATCAGGTCGCCTACCAGTTCGCCAAGGCGCCGGCGACGGAGATCTCGCAGATCATCTCGAGCGTCGCCTATCCGGCCTACTCGAAGCTCCAAGACGACATCCCCGCCCTCCGGTCGGCGTTCTACCGAACGCTCCAGGTGACGATGGTGATCGCCTTTCCCGCCTCGGTCGGCATCGCGACGGTCGCCCCCACCTTCGTCGAGGCCGTCTTCGGCACCGACTGGCTGCCCATGGTGCCGGTGATGCAGCTGGTCGCGGTGTACGGGCTCCTCATCGCGCTCGGGTCCGCGTACTCCCCGGTGTGGAAGGCCCTCGGTCGCCCGGACTATATGGCGAAGATCGGCGCCTTCCGGCTCGTGTTGACCGCGATACTGATCGTCCCCGCCACCCGCGAGTTCGGGATCGTCGGGGCCGCCGCTGCCGTCCTCGGCGTCTACGTCTTCCCGGTGATGCCCATCGACGTGTACCTCGTGATCGACTCGGTCGAGACGAGCCTCGGCCGGCTGCTCCGAGAGATGTCGTACCCGGCCATCGCGAGCCTCCTGATGGGCGGCGTCGTCCTCTGGCTACAGGCGACGCTGTCGCTCCGGTGGGTGTTCCTCGAGCTGGTCGTCCTCGTCGCGGTCGGGGGCGCCGTGTACGGGGCCGCCGTCCTGGTGCTGGAGACGCAACTGAACTGGGAGCTCCGCGAGACGCTCCGGAACTTCGCCGGAGCGATCTGACCGCCGAGCCGGCGGCGTAAGCGATCGATAACAAAGCCGCCCACCGCGCAGAGTGGATCCATGCAGACACAGCGACCCCGCTTTCGCCACGAGGTCATCGACCCTACCCCCCCGACGACGAAGCTCGGGATCTGCCTGACGACCGACCTCACCGGCAACGGGCGTCCGGACGTCATCGTCGGCGGGACCGGCCCGGAGACGAAGCTGTTCGTGGGCGGCGGCCGGACTCGACTCCCGAGCGTGGAGGGGATCAAGCGGGCGGCGGGGCTCGCCGGCCCGACGCTGTTCTGGTACGAGAACCCCGGCTGGGAGCGGCACGCGATCGCCGACGTTCCCCAGCTCGGGATCGGCTGCGCGCTCGGCGACGTCGACGGCGACGGCCGGGTCGACGTCCTCGCCGGACAGGGCATCCACTACAACGGAGTGTACTGGTTCGAACAGCCGGCTGACCCGCGGTCGCGGTGGGAGCCGCACCTGGTGACCGAGCGCTTCGAGAAGTATCACGACCTCGCCTTCGGCGACGTGGACGACGACGGCGAGCCCGAGGTGGTCGGGCTGTCGCAGCGGTCCGGGGCGGTGTTCTACTACGACGTCCCCGCCGACCCGACCGGCGGCCCCTGGCCCGACGAGAACTGTCACGTCGTCGACGGCGACAGCGACGCCGAGGGCGTGTGGATCGGCGACGTCGACGGGGACGGTCGGACCGAACTCGTGGTCGGCACGGACGTCTACCGGCGTCGCGAGGGGACTCACGAGTGGGCCCGCGAACCGATCGCCACCGGTTGGGACGACGTCCGCGTCGCGGTCGGCGACGTCGACGGCGACGGCGAACGCGAGGTCGTGCTGGCGGAGGGTGACTCCCCCACGTACGGCACTCACCCCGGCCGAGTCGGGGTGTTCGACCGTCGAGATGACGGCTGGGCGGAGACCGTGCTCGCCGACGACCTGTTCTGTCCGCATACGCTCCAGCTCGCCGACTTCGACGGGAACGGGCGACTCGACGTGTACGCGGCGGAGATGAGCCTCGGCGAGAACGAGGTCCCGCGCCACTACCTGTTCAGGAACGAGGGCGACGGTCGGTTCGAGCGGACCGTCGTCGCGGAGGGGGTCGAGACTCACGAGGCCGAGGCGGTCGACCTCTCGGGGAACGGCCTCCCGGACGTGGTCGGGAAGTCGTACACGCCGGACCACCACGTCGACGTCTGGCACAACGAGGGGGGCGGCGAACGGTGACGCGCCGCCGGTCGTCCCGACCGAGCGGCCGTGCGGCGGCGGGCGTCGGGCGCGACGACGGGACGAGCCGGCGCGACGTCCTGCGAAGCGCGGCGTCACTCGGGCTCGCCGGGGTCCTCGCCGGCTGCGCCGCCGAGTCGGACCCGGAGAACTCCGGGGCACCGCGGGAGACGCGGGCGGACCCCGCCGTGTACGCCGGGTTCCTCGACGGCAACGAGGTCGTCGCGATCCGCGAGCGAGTGGAGAACGACGAGGAGCCGTGGAAAACCGCCTACGACGCCCAGATCCGTGACGCGAACCGGGCCGTGGCGGCGACGCCGTCGAGCGTCGTCGACGACGGGTCTCCCCCGGGCGTCGACGAGCATCGGTTCGCCACGGGCGAAGACCGACCCGACTACCGAGCCGCTATCGAGATGGGAACGTGGGTCCGGGACCTGGGAATCGGATACGTCTTCACCGGTCGGGAGCGGTTCGCCAGCGCGGCGATCCGGCTGCTCGAACACTGGTTCCTCGCCCCCGAGACGCGGATGTACCCCTCCGGTCGGAACTTCGGCGAGACGTACTTCTCCATCGAACTCCACATTACGCTGCCGACGCTCATCTACGGCGCCGCGCTCGTCCGCGACTCCCCCCGCTGGTCGACCGTCGAAGCGGACCGAGAGGAACTGCGCGCGTGGGTCGAGACGTACCTCGCGGACCTCGAGGACGGCCGGGGAAAACAGCGGTACACCGGCGTGGTGAAGAACAACATCTACGCCTGGTGGATCCTCGCGAGGGCGACCGCGGCGGCGTACCTCGACGACCGCGACGCGCTGACGCGCGCGTTCGACGACTGGCGCGCGCACGCCCTCGACCAACTCGAACCGAGCGGCCTCCTGAAACACGAGCGGCAGCGGGTCGACGGTCTGGAGTACTCGGTGTACGGACTGAAGGCGCTCGCGTTCACCGCGGAGATCGCCCGGCACTACGGCGTCGACCTCTACGGCTACGCCCTCCCCGGCGACGACGTGAGCGCGCTGCTGCGGGCCTTCGAGGGCAATCGCCCGTACGTCACCGACGCGGCGGAGTGGGAGTGGGGCACCGGCGAGAACGGATACACCGACGCGGACCGAACGGCGGCGGGTTCGGTGTACGAACTCGCCCACTCTCGGTGGGATCGGTCCGAGTTCCGGGCGGTGGTCGAGTCGATCGGACGACCGCTGTACGACCGGCGGATCCTCGGGTGGACGACGCTGACGCACGCCGATCGGTTCGCACTCGACATCGACTGAGACCGGTCGCGGGTCGCGTTCTCAAGCGGTAATCGCGCCTTACTCGGGTACGGCAGCCATAACAAACCGGGTACCTCCACAAACAGAGGCAAGATGATTCGGATCGAGCGGCGTCGATGGGGGCGGTCCCGGTGAGCGACGACGGCGACCGCGCGTTCGTTCTCGGACTCGACGGCGTCCCGTGGCCGCTCATCCGCCCGTGGATCGAAGCGGGCGACCTCCCCGCGTTCGCCGAACTCGTCGGGGATGGGGCCGCCGGTCCGCTCCGGAGCACGACCCCCGCGAACACCCCGGTCGCGTGGCCCTCCATCGCGACCGGCACCTGGCCCGACAGACACGGCCTCTACGAGTTCATGAAACTGGAGAGCGACTACAGCCAACGGCCATACGACCGCGAGGACCTCCGACGGCCGCCGCTGTGGGAGCTGCTCTCGCCCGCCGTCGTCGCGAACGTACCGATGACCTACCCGGCGGGCGGGGTCGGCGAGGACGGGGCGATGGTCGCCGGGATGATGACGCACTCGACCGACGCGGCGGGGTTCACGCAGCCGCCGGAACTGGCCGCGGAGATCCGCGACCGGATCCCGGCGTACCGGGTCGGCCTCAAGTGGCACGAGTACGGCGAGGACCGACGCGACGAGTTCCTCGCGGACTTCGCGTCGCTGTTCGAGGCGCGCCGCGAGCTGTTGCGGTCGCTCATGGAGCGGGAGGACTGGCGGCTGTTCTTCTTCACGTTCACGGCGCCCGACAGGCTTCAGCACCTGATCTGGGACGAGGAGGTGATACTGAAGCACTACCGGGAGCTGGACGCGGTCCTCGCCGAGGTGATGCGCTACTGCGACCGACTCGGCGCGACGCTGTACGTCGTCTCGGACCACGGGTTCGGGCCGATCTCGCGGGTCGTCAACGTCAACCGGGCGCTGGCGGACGCGGGGCTGTTGACGCCGAAGCGCTCGACCGGGGCCCGAGGCGTGCTCTCGCGCGTCGGAGTGTCGAAGTCGGTCGTGTTGAACGCGTTAGCACGGATCGGCATCGACGACGAGACGCTCGTCGAGCGGCTCCCGGCGTCGGTCGTCGACAGCGTCGCGCGGGCGGTGCCCGGCGACCACGCCCTCTACGACGTCGACTCCGAGCGAACGCGGGCGTTCCTCCACGGGCTCGGCAGCGTCTACGTCAACGACACCGCCCGGTTCGACGAGGGGGCCGTCGACCCCGACGAGCGCGACCGTGTCAAAGCGGCGGTGATGACCGCGCTCAGGAGGCTGACCGACCCCGAGACCGGCGAGCGGGTGCTCTCGGTCCACGACGGCGACGAGGTCAACCCGGAAGACGAGTTCGCCCCCGACGTGGTCGTCGAGGGCGTCGAGGGGTATCACGTCAAGCCCGGGCTCGCGGACGAGGCCGTCACCGACGCCGACGGTATCGCCGGCTACCACCGCCCGGAGGGCGTCCTCTTCGCCCGCGGCCCCTCGATAGCGGCCGACGTCGCGGTCGAGGGAGCGACGGTCGTCGACGTGGCGCCGACGCTGCTCCACGGGCTCGGCGAGCCCGTTCCCGCCGCCGCCCAGGGACGCGTGCTGACGGAGCTGTTCGAGCCCGGGTCGCCGCCGGCGACGCGGGAGGTGTTCGAACGGGACCACGGCTCCTCGGACGCGGCGACGAACGGTCGCGGGAGCGACGAGGCGGTCGAAGAGCGCCTGCGCGGCCTCGGCTACCTATGACGGCGGGTCCGGGCGACGGCAGTCGGTCCGCCGACGGCGACGACTCGGACGACGGCGGGTCGAGCCGGACCGACGGCTCGCGCGGAGCCGGCGACCGGTCCGGAGCCCGTGGCAGGCGCCCGTATCTCGGGGCGCTCGGCGCCGCGATGGCCTCGGCGGCCGGCTGCCTCGGCCTCGGGTCGGACGAGGCGGCGACGGACGAGCCCGCCGACCCGGACGGGGACGACGATCCGTCGGGGGACGAGCCCAACGACGGATCCGGGGGCGAAGACCGCGGAACGCGTCACGGGATCGAGTTCGATCGGGTGCTGGACGCGGTCGACGACCTCGGCCTCGACCCGACCGGGAGCGACGCGGTGAACGCCTGGCTCGAGGACGCGCTCTCGGACGGGACGCTGGTCCGGTTCCCCGAGGGCGAGTACGCCTTCGACGGCGAGCTCGTCATCAGCGCCGACCGCGTCGGCGTGCTCGGCGAGGGCGACGTGCGGTTCGTCCCCCCGGACGGCTACACCCGGTTCCTGTTCAACTACGACCCGGTGCCGGACGACGTGCTCATCAAGGGCGTCGACGTCGACATCCGGGCGGACGACACGACGACGGGAATTCGGCTCCGGTGCCGGAACCGCTTCCACATCGAGGACGTCGAGTTCCTCGGTCGCGGGGCGAGCGAGTCCGAAGGCGGAACGACGAGCGCCTTCGTCCTCGCGATCCGCGACGAGGACGGACGGGGTGTCCTGCGGGACGCGGTGGCGAAGAAGGGCTCCCGGATAGACGGGTACGAGGGAGGCAACGGGCGGATCGGCGTGTGGGTCGGCTGGTCGAACAAGGGAACCGTCCGCATCGAGGGGGGCGACTTCCGCGAGTTCGGCAACAACGGCACCTACACCTCTCGGACGCCCGGCCAGGTAGAAATCGTCGATTGCTACNGTACGCGAGGGGCAACGGGCGGATCGGCGTGTGGGTCGGCTGGTCGAACAAGGGAACCGTCCGCATCGAGGGGTGCGACTTCCGCGAGTTCGGCAACAACGGCACCTACACCTCTCGGACGCCCGGCCAGGTAGAAATCGTCGATTGCTACTTCCTCAACAACAACGCCGCGGGCGCACGCATCGGCGGGGCCGGGAGCTACGTCGAGGACAGTACCGTCGAGATCGACCTCGACAAGTACACCGGCGGCCCGGTGGACACCTCGACCGAGTTCAACACGCGGGCGATCGTCGTCGAACAGGGCGTCCAGCGCCGGGGTGCGCCGCCGCTCCCGGGGGGCGCGGAGATCCGCGGCTGCACGCTCTTGGCTCGCTCTTCCCCGCGGTCGCAGTCGGTCGTCGAACAGTCGCCGGTGGCGCGGAGCCTCGTCGTCCGCGACACGGAGATCCGGTGTGACATCGACGGGACGCCGGCGGTGCGCCGCGGCCCGGTGGGGGCGCTCCCGTACCGCCCGGACCGGCGGCGCCCGCCGCCGCCGCACTGGACGAAGCTACAGAACGTCACCGTCGACGGGGACGCGGCCGGCGGCGTCGCGGTCGACCTCAGGCTGGCGCCCGAATCGGCCGTGATCGACTGCGACATCCACTGCCCGGGAGCGGATCGGGACGGTGTGCTCTTAGATCTCTCGCCGCGGAGCACGGTGAGCGGGAGCACGATCCGGACGGACGGCCACCCGATCGTCGTCGACGCCGACCTGACGACGCCGCTCGACGATCACCTCCTGTGTCTCGGCGCGGACACGGTCTTGGAACGGTTCGGCGACGACGGGTCCGGCGTCGAGCTCACGACGGCCGTGCCCGCTCTTCAGGCGCTCGCCCGCAGCACCGAGTCCGAGCGCGTCTGCCTCGGGCTCGGACCCACGTCGTCCCTCCCGAGCGCCGAGTCGGTCTCGAACTCCCTCCGGATCAGCGTCGACGTGCTGGAGGACGACGTGCCGATCGGTCGGGTCCTCGATCGACCCTGACGCTCGGTCGCGTCTGTCCGCGCGCCAGCCGACCCCCGATCACGGGCCACGACGATCTGTCCACCGTTTCGGCCGGTAAGGACCTCCTACCGACAGTACTCTTCAGTTATCGTATTTATGCTGTAAAATCATGAAAGTAAGATCTTCCTACGGTGAGATGAACCGCATCGTCACCAATCGGGAGGCTTCTGGTAACCAAGCGAATCTATCCGCACGCACCCGGCTAGTTACTGGCGAAAACGAATATCACAGTAACTCCGGAATGCGCGGATATGTCCAAGAAACGGACACCCGACGACGAGTCAGTAGATACCGATTACCATGATGATCAATCAGTAGGGTCCGGCTACGAGTCCGAAACGGGAGCAGCCGACGGACGCGAGGGCGAGACGGAGGAGAACGACGACGCGTCGCTGCTCGACCGGCGCGGCTACCTGAAGATGGCGGGCGTGGCCGCCGCCACGGTCGCCACCGTCTCGACCGGCGGCGCCGCCGCGGGGGGAACGACCCGCCACGGGATCGACTTCGATCGGGTGCTGGACGCGGTCGACGATCTGGGGCTGGATCCGAACGGGAACGACGCGGTGAACGCCCGGCTCGAGGACGCGCTCTCGGACGGGACGCTGGTCCGGTTCCCCGAGGGCGAGTACGCGTTCAACGGCGGGATCGAGATCGACGCCGACCGCGTCGGCGTGCTCGGCGAGGGCGACGTGCGGTTCGTTCCGCCGAGGGGGTACTCGGGGCTCCTGTTCAACTACGACCCGGTGCCGGACGACGTGCTCATCGAGAGCGTCGACGTCGACATGCGGGCTGACGACACGACGACGGGGATTCGGCTCCGGTGCCGGAACCGCTTCCACATCGAGGACGTCGAGTTCCTCGGCCGCGGGCTCACGGATAACTCCGGTCAGGTCAGCGCCTTCCTGCTCGGGATCACGAACGAGAACGGTCGGGGTGTCCTGCGGGACGCGGTGGCGAAGAAGGGCTCCCGGATAGACGGGTACGCGAGGGGCAACGGGCGGATCGGCGTGTGGGTCGGCTGGTCGAACAAGGGAACCGTCCGCATCGAGGGGTGCGACTTCCGCGAGTTCGGCAACAACGGCACCTACACCTCCCGGACGCCCGGCCAGGTCGAGATCGTCGACAGCTACTTCCTCAACAACAACGCCGCGAACGTCCGCATCGGCGGGGACGGGAGCTACATCGAGAACTGTACGGTCGAGATCGACTTCGACAAGTACACCGGCCCGTCGCTCGGCGACATCTCGACGGGCTTCGGGATGCGCGGCATCCAGATCGAACAGGGTGTCCAGCTCGAGGGCGCGGACCCGATCCCGGCGGGCGCGGAGGTCCGTGACTGCGAGCTCGTCGGCGCGGACGCCCCGAACGGCATCGCCATGATCAACCTCTCGCCGCAGGGGCGGAGCCTGCGCGTCGAGAACACTCGCGTGCGGGTCGACATCGACGACATGTACGCCGTCCGTCGGGGGCGCCCCGGCACCATCTCCTGGCGCGAGTGGCAGCAGACCGCGCCGAAACCCCACTGGATCCGGATGGAGAACGTCAGCATCACCGGGTCGGCGTCCGGTCGCGAGGCGGTCCGCCTCGTCGAGGCGGACGACTCGGTCGTCCGGAACTGCTGTATCCACCAGTCGGGATCGAACCGCGACGGCGTCAACTTCGTCGATTCGAGCGGCGGCGTCGTCGAGGACTCGACCATCGACGTGACCGGCAGGGAGATCACCCTCGAGAACTCGACGGCCTCGAGCTCGTCGATAACCAAGGACGGCTCGTGTCCGTTCCCGAACCCGGAGTCGGCGTCCTCTGGATCGACGGACAGCACCGACAGCACCGATTCGACCGCCACCGACGGACAGAAAGAGCTCGTCGTCGACGGCAGTCACACCCCCGACCGGCTCACGTACACCTTCACGGTAGACGGGAGCGTCGAGCCCGGTCCGCGGGCGAACCCCGACGACGAGATCGACGGAACGACCGTCTCCGGACAGGTCGAGGGCGGGATCGACTCGTTCTTCGTCACCGGCGAGTTCACCGACTTCCAACTCGACGGCGACGCCGCGGTCCGCCTGGACGGCGAGACCGTCGAGCCGTCCGAACTGGTCGTCTCGGAGACGACCGACTCGACGGACAGCACCGACAGCACCGACTCGACGGATAGCACCGACAGCACCGACTCGACGGACGGCACCGACAGCACCGACTCGACGGACGGCACCGACAATACTGACTCGACCGCCGCCGACGGACAGAAAGAGCTCGTCGTCGACGGCAGCCACACGGCCGACCGGCTCGCGTACACGTTCACGGTGGACGGGAGCGTCGAGCCCGGTCCGCGGGCGAACCCCGACGACGAGATCGACGGAACGACCGTCTCCGGGCAGGTCGAGGGCGGGATCGACTCGTTCTTCGTCACCGGCGAGTTCACCGACTTCCAACTCGACGGCGACGCCGCGGTCCGCCTGGACGGNCAGGTCGAGGGCGGGATCGACTCGTTCTTCGTCACCGGCGAGTTCACCGACTTCCAACTCGACGGCGACGCCGCGGTCCGCCTGGACGGCGAGACCGTCGAGCCGTCCGAGCTCGTCGTCGACCCCACCCGCACGGTCGAGGTCGACGGCAGCCACACGGCCGACCTGCTCGCGTACACGTTCACGGTGGACGGGAGCGTCGAGCCCGGTCCGCAGGCGAACCCCAACGACGAGATCGACGGCGCGACCGTCTCCGGACAGGTCGAGGGCGGGATCGACTCGTTCCTCGTCACCGGCGAGTTCACGAACTTCCAAGTCGAGGGTGACGTCACCGTCCGCGTGGACGGCGAGACCGTCGACCCGGCGACCTTGGACGGGGGCCACGACCTGCCCCACGAGCTCGTCGTCGACGGCGACGGCGCCGAGGCGAGCTACCTCGTCGAGACGACCGGCTCGGTCGCGAAGCGCGCCGGCGGCTGGGGCGCCGAGGCGTCGGACGCCGCGACGGGCGGCGTCGCCAGCGGGACCGTCTCGGGCGACCGCGACACCTTCGGCTTCTCCGGCGACGTCTCGCGGCTACAGATCGACGGCGACGCGTCGCTCAGCTTCCGGAGGTGAACTGATGGCGCCACACCGCACGACTCTCGACAGGCCGTCGGTCGGGCCGGGACACCGGCACGCCGCGTCCGTCGCGACCGCAGCCGACCGCCCGGCGGGGGGAGCATGACCCGGAGTTCGCTCGAGGTCGAGTGGGAGGCACAGCCCGACGACCCGGCGAGCGACGACCTCGGGTACGACCTCGGCGACTGGGAACGGATACGGGCGACGGGAGCCGAATCGGAGCGGTTCCTGTACCTCCCGGACGACGAGGACCTGCTCCGGAAGGAAGCGTTCGTCGTCGCCGCGCCGACGGCCGTCGCGGACCTGCTCGAAAACAGGTAGGGACCGGCCGAGTTCGCGGTCGCAGACCGGTTCACGTCCCGATCACGGGCGAAACGGGTAAGCCCCTGAAACCCGAACAGAGTCGAATGGCAGACTCTGGCGACTCGCCGACGAAGGCCGCACAGTACCGACATGACGACGGGTCCGTGGAGATCGTGTTCGCCGTCGACGACGGTCGCGTGCTGACCGTCCGCGAGTACCCGGACGAGGAGACCTTCGAGACGGCGACGGGGTCGGCGGCGTACGTCGGCCAACACGAGGGCGTCTCCGACCTCCCGGGGGTCGAGGCGTTCGAGGAGGCCGACGAGTCCTGAGACGGCGGCGGCCCCGTCGGTCGTAGCTCGCCCCGAGCGCGTCAGTCGTGAGATGGCTCGTCTGCGCCCGTGTCCGTCGGCGACGCGAGTTCGAGCAGTTGCCCGTACGCCTTCGCGAGCGACGCGACGTAGCTCAAGAGGAGGAACACGACCTGCTGGCGGACGGGGAGCTCCGTCCAGTCGCGCACCGACCGGCGCATGAAACTCGGCCGCGGCGGCAGGAAGGCGGCGGGGTTGAGCGCGGCGAGGATCGGCCGCCCGTAGCGCTCGGGGTGGTATCGTCGGAGCTGGGTTTTCCCGCGTCCGAGCCGTCTGGACTTCCGCAGGAGCGCACCGAGCGTCGTGCGAGTCGGGTGATACGCGACGACGTCCGTCGTGTATCGGAGTTCGCGACCGCTCGCCGCGACGCGGTTCCCGAACTCGAGGTCTCCGCTCGACTGAATCCGCGCGTCGAATCCGCCGACGTCCTCGAGGAGCGCTCGGGTGACGACCAGCGAGCACGTCGGTCCGAAAGAGAGTTCCTCGACGAGCCGCTCGACGTTGAGGTCCTTCAGCCGGTTGTACTTGGCCACCGTCCCCTCTTCGCCGGTCGTGAACAGCTGCACGTCGCAGGCGAGGTACTCCGCGTCTGTCGCGGCCATCTCCCGCGCCACGGTCTCGACCCACCCCGGATCGACGACCATGTCGGCGTCGACGAAGGCGACCACCGACCCCGACGCGGCGGAGATGCCCGCGTTCCGGGCGGCGTACGAGCTCTGTACGTCGTCCTCGACGAACAGCCGGAGCCCGTCGAACGTCCCGCCGGCGAGGTGTTCGCGGACGACGTCGCGCGTCTCGTCGGTCGAGCCGTTGTCCACGACGATCACCTCGTACCGCTCGCCGGGCGCGGTCTGTCTCCTGAGCGCGTCGAGCGTCGCCTCGATCCCGTCCGGGTCGTTGTACACGGGGACCACGACCGAGACGAGCGGTAGTCCGTCTCCGGCGGCGTCGGCGCTGTCGCTCGACTCCTCGGGGCGGGTATCGCCGGTCGCCGGGCTCGGGTTGGGGGCCACGACCGTGGTATCCGAGAGCGGAGCTATTGTTATTGGAAGCGTACCGGCGGCTTCGCTCGACGGCCGTTCGGAACGCGCCGCGAGGGGCGGCTCGCCGCCCCCGGTCCGGCTCGGTCGCGTGAAGTAGGCGGTTTATACCCTTCTGTCGGGGGTGGCCTCTTCCGCCCGAGATGGTCTACGACGTCGCGGTCATCGGCACGGGCCCCGACCCCTCCGATCCCGATCGGGACGGGTACGCGATGGGGTACCGCCACGGGCACGCTTACGAGAGCAACGAGGACTGCGAACTGGTCGCGTGCGCGGACATCGTCCTCGAGAACGGGCGAGCGTTCGCCCGCGAGTTCGACCTGCGCGAGGGCACCGCCTACGAGGACTACGAGACGATGCTCGCCGCGGTCGAGCCGGACCTCGTGAGCGTCTGCGTTCCGCCGGGGATCCACGCCGATATCGTCGAGGACTGCGCCGAGAGCGGGAGCGTCTCGGCGATCCACTGCGAGAAGCCGATGGCCGACACCTGGGGCGACTGCCGGTCGATGGTTCGGACCTGCGACCGGAACCGGGTCCAGCTCACCATCAACCACCAGCGCCGGTTCGGCGCGCCGTTCCGGAAGGCCAAGGAGCTGCTCGACGACGGGGCGATCGGGTCGCTCAGGCGGATCGAGTTCGCGAACGAGACGCTGTTCGACGCCGGGATCCATCAGGTCGACCTCGCCCGGTACTTCACCGACGGCGCCGACGTCGAGTGGGTGCTGGCGCAGGTCGACTACCGCGAGGAGAACCGGTGGTTCGGGACGCCGAACGCCACGCAGGCGCTCGTCCAGTGGCGCTACGCCGACGGGACGGTGGGGCTCGCCACCACCGGCGAGTCGAGGCCCGAAGGGGCGTGTTACCTCCGGTTGGCCGGCGCGGACGGCGACATCGAACTCGGCGTCGACGGCGGGGCGACGCTCCGGTATCGCACGGCCGACGGCGGCTGGAGATCCGTCGGCACGGACGGCGAGAACCTCCACGGCTTCGAGTCCCCCGGCTACCTCGGCGCCGCGCTCCGGACGGTCCGGCGGCGACTGCCGCTGCGCTCGACCGAGGACCGAGCGGCGCCGGTGTTCATCGAGCGGGCGATCGCGGACGCGGTCGAGGGGCTGAAGACGGGGGCGGAGCCGGAGCTGTCCGGCCGGAACGCGCTCCGCGCGACGGAGGTGGTCTTCGCCGCCTGGGAGTCGGCCAGGCGTCGGGGGCGGATCGACCTCCCGCTCGACGTCGACGACAACCCGCTCGTCGCGATGATCGACGCCGGGTGGCTGGGCCCCGCGGCCGACCGCGCGGCGTCCGCCGCCGCCCCCGGAAACGGGGCCGACGACGGGTCGGCCCCCGACCGGTGACGCGCCCTCGATGACCCGACGCCACCCCGATCGGGCGACCGAACGCGGCGTTAGCGGGGCGCGGGGCGACCCGCTCGACCTCGGTCCGGAGGCGCGGATCGGCGGGGTCAGAGATGGACGCCTCTACTGGACGCGCGGGCGGACGGTCGGCTTCTGGACGCCGTCCGGGGGACGGGTCGCGCTCGGCACGCTCCCGACGCCGGGAGACGAGCGCCCGGACGCAGCCTTTCGCCTGCGACACGGCCGGTTCGCGAAGGCGGCCCTGCGTCCCGTCGTCGGCTCGTGGACGACGACGAACCTCTGGCCGCTGCGCGACGGCACGCTGCTCGCGACGGTCGGACGGCGGGTGTTCCGGTCCGGCGACCACGGCCGGTCGTGGGCGCCGGTCCGTCGGCTCCCGGACTCGTCGGGGCCGATGGGGACGCTCCCGACCTCCGTCTGTCTCCACGGCGGCGACGTCTACCTCGCGGAGTACACGCTCGGTGACGACCCGGCTCGGATCCTCCGGAGCGAGGACGACGGTCGGACGTGGGAGACGCACGTCGAGACGACCGCAGTCCGTCACTTCCACGGCGTCTTCCGCGACCCCTACCGGGACGTGGTGTGGGCGACGGCCGGCGACGCCGACGACGAGAGCGCGGTCGGCCGGCTCGCCGACGGCGAGTTCGTCCGCGCCGGGAGCGGGAGCCAGCGGTGGCGGGCGGTCGGACTCGCGTTCACGCCGACGGCCGTGCTGTGGGGGATGGACTGCTCGTACGCGGCCAGCGTGGAGCTCCTGCGGCTGCGACGCGGCGGCCCCGCCGAGCCGGAGACGGTCGGGCGCACCGACGCGTCGGCGTACTACGCGGCGACACTGCCGGTCGACGGCGAGCTCTGGGTCGCCGTCGCGACCGCGGCGGAGGTCGGCGAGGACAGCACCGCTCCCGCGGGACGGGGGAACCGCAGCGGCGACGCGGCGCGGGTCTTGGTCGCCTCCTCGGCGTCGTCGTACGAGACGTGGTACGAGCTGGCCGCGTTCCGTCGCCGCCGGCCGCTGGGGGAGCGCCTCCCGGGCGTCCCGACCGCCAGCGCGTACGTGTTCCTCGCCGCCGACGAGCGGCTGGGACTGTTCGTCAACCCGTTCAACGCGCGCAGCGACGCCGGGTCGGTGATCCGCGTCCCGCCCGAGGCGCTGCCCCGGCTCGCCGACGAGGCGTCCGCGGTGGACGCGTCGGCTCCCGATCGGTGACGAGCGAACCCGGGCTCGGCGGCCGACTCCGACCGGCGGGTCGCGTTCGACCGTCGGCGGGCGAGTAAGGCGTGGGTACCGCTCGGTCGATCGCGCTACGGGGGTATTACCCTCGCTACGTCCCGAATTACAACGTGTTGATGCGGTCACGTGTCCGCCAACTCATGTCCGGGAGACCAACGAAGCTGCTCGTCGTACTGATCGCCGCCTGCCTGCTAGCGCTCGGCGGGATCGTCGCCGTCGTCCACGAGACGACCGGCTCCGCGGACCTCGGTGACGGAGCGACGGTCGCCGACGGACCCGACGGCGAACGGGCATCGCCCGCGGACGCCCGGCGGCAGACCGACGACGGTCCCGATGTGATCGAACCCGGCGAGACGTCGATGGTCTGTACGGCGTCGGTCCGGGCCGACATGCCCGACGGCGGCGTGGACCCCAATAGGATCTGACTCGGCGTCAGGAGCGGGGAGACGGGGCGGTTCGACGCGACGACGAAGACGCCGAGACGGCGGCTTCAGGAGTCGAACTGCGCCCGGTACCGCTCGCGGATCGTCTCTTTCTGCTCCCCGTCGAGCGCCTCGTACTCGCTGTCGAACTCCTCCCGAGCCAGTTCGTCCCACGATTCGATCCGGTCGCCGTCCTGCGACTCGAACTGGTCGTCGAAGGCGGCCTCGATCTCCTGTTGGGTCTCGACGTCGATGGCGGTGAAGTTGAACGCGTCGTTCCGCCCGACGTCGAGCCCGAACTCCTGTCGCGCGATCTCCTCGCGGGTCAGGACCTCGGTGATCGCGAGCCCGTCCGCGAACGGCTGCCGCTCGTGGATCTCGTCGACCTGCGACTGCGTCTCCCCGCTGACTTCGTCGTAGTCGGTCCCGTACTTCTCCTGCGTGATCACGTCCTTCGAGACCGTCTCCGGCTCGTCGTCCGACGAGGACGACGAGGAGCCGCCACCGCCCGAGCGGTAGTCCCGGACGACCACGACGCCGGTCGCGTTGGTGTCCCCGCTGTACACGCCGTAGACGTGCGTGCCGAGCAGGTCGCCGTCGGTGAACCGGTCGCGGTCGTCGGCCGGAAGCACGAACTCGACGGTCGTCCGCTCGCCCGGCGCGAGGGTCACGGTCCGGTTCGTTGTCACCGTCTCCGGGTCGTCGTCGCCGTCCAGATCGATGCGGTGTTGGACGGTCTCGTTCGCGGCCGCGTCGCCGATGTTCGACACCCGCGCGGCGAACTCGACGTCGTCGTCCACGTCGGCCGACCGCGGTCCGTCGAGTTCGTCGATCTTGAGGAAGCTCTCGCGGACGCGGAGCGCCGCCGTGGCCGAGTCGTTCGCCGTCGAGACGGCGACCGAGTAGTTCCCGCGAGTGAGGTTCGCCGTCCGCGCGTCGAACTCGAACGTCGCCGTCTCGTTCCCGCCGAGCGTCACCGACCGGTTCCAGTCGAACGACTCGGCCGGGCCGTCGAGCCGGACCGTCTCCGTGCCGGGGACGTCGCCGACGTTCGTCAGCGTCACCGACCCGTTGAACCGGTCGCCCCTGACGGCGTCGGTGGTCATCGTCGACCCCGCGACCCGGACCGTCGCCGGGCGGAGGACGACCAGCGTCCCCTCCCGCGCGCTCGACGACGCCTCGACGCGGTAGTCGTAGGTCCCCGGTTCGAGCCCGCCGGTCTCGACGGGGAACGTCACCGCGGCGTCGGTTCCGGCCTCCAGCATCGGCGCACTCGCGGCGACCGCTTCGTCGGCGTCGTACGCGCCGTCGCCGTCCCGGTCGACGTAGAGGTCGACGTTCCGCAGCCCGCGGAAGTCGCCGTCGTTGCGGACGGTCACGGCGACGGTCCCCGTGTCTCCCCGAACGACCCGGTCCGCGCGGGCGTCGGAGAGGGCGAACGCGGGCGGATCGAGGGTGACGGTACCCGTCGCTAGCGCCCCCGAGTCGTCGCCGAGCGTGTAGTTGTACCGCCCCGGCGCCAACGCGTCCCTCGATGCCGAGAGCGTGACCCGTCGCGCCTCTCCGGCCGACAGCGTCAGCGTCCGCTCGTCGACGGTGACCGAGGAGCCGTCCTCGCCTTCGACGACCAGGTCGAACGACCGCGTCGCGTTCGCGGCGTCGCTGTTGTTGAGCGTCGCCCGTACCTCGAAGGCGGCGTCGCCGGTGCTCGGCTTCACCGTCTCCGTCCTCTCGACGGTCACGGACGCGCCGCCGCCGAGGTCGGCGACGGACGCGGCACCGACGGTCCCGCTGACGACGAGCAGCACCGCGACCACCGCGTGTATGCCGGTTATCTGCATACGTGGACGTTCGCGATTATCGACTTTGTTACGATGAGCATACCTCGGGGGAGAGCCCCGGAACGGACCGATCGGCGCTAGCGCCCCGACAACGGACCCGTCGCGGACGCGGGGCGAGTAACGCGAGCCACGAGACGAGTAACGGGAGGCGAAAGTCGGGGAACCTCTCCTTACTCCGCCGCCGAGATCGCGGACCCCCCTTCCGGGTGCGTCCGTCGCCCCGTGGCCGCGGTCGGGCGTGCCGACCCCGCTCGCCGGGGCGAGACGCCCGAGTATGCCGATCGTACCGTGACAAGCATCTCCATAACAATGTTCGGACCGGCCCCATCGCTACACGAATCAGACATGGGAGACTTACAACGGAACGCTCCGGCCTCGACGGTCGCGGACGTCGAACTCGGTGCGCGGGCGACGGTGAGCGAACGCGCGACGGTCGGATACGAGTACGCCGAGGACGCCGGTGCGACCGTCCTCGGCGCCGACGCGACGGTCCGGGCGGGGTCGATCGTCTACGCGGACGTGCGCGCGGGAGACGGGTTCACGACCGGACACAACGCCCTCGTCAGGGAGCGCACCGATCTGGGGGACGACGTCCTCGTCGGCACCAACAGCGTCATCGACGGGGCGACGACGGTGGGCTCGAACGTGAGCCTCCAGACGAACGTGTACGTCCCCCGGGAGACCGCGATAGGCGACGACGTGTTCGTCGGACCGGGGGCGGTGTTGACGAACGACGCCTATCCCGTCCGTCAGGACGTCGACCTCGAGGGCCCCACGCTCGCCGACTCGGTCTCCGTCGGCGCCAACGCGACCGTCCTCCCCGGCGTCTCCGTCGGCGAGCGGGCGTTCGTGGCCGCCGGCGCCGTCGTCACCGACGACGTCCCGCCCGAGACGCTCGCCGCCGGCGTCCCCGCCGAACACCGCGAGCTCCCGGAGCCGCTCGACGGCTCGAACACGATAGCATGAGCCGGGTCGCCATCGCCGACCCCGACGTCGGCGAACGGGAGCTCGAACGGGTCCGCGAGGTGCTGGAGAGCGGTCGACTGGCGGACGGCCCGGTCGTCCGCGAGTTCGAACGGGAGTTCGCGGCGTTCTGCGGCGCCGATCGCGGGGTCGCGGCCGCCAACGGGACCGCCGCCCTACAGACCGCGCTCGAAGCCGTCGGGATCGGCGAGGGCGACGCGGTCGTCACGACGCCGTTCTCGTTCGTCGCGAGCGCGAACGCGGTCCGGCTCTGCGGGGCGCGCCCGGTGTTCGCCGACGTCGACCCGGCGACGTACACGCTGGACCCCGACGCGGTCGAGGCGGCGATCGAGGCGACGGACGACGTGGCCGCGATCCTTCCGGTCCACCTGTACGGGCTGCCCGCGGAGATGGACCGGCTGACCGCGATCGCCGAGGAGCACGACGTCGCGCTG
The DNA here is from genome assembly GCF_000337035.1 of Halorubrum coriense DSM 10284. Lineage (GTDB taxonomy): Archaea > Halobacteriota > Halobacteria > Halobacteriales > Haloferacaceae > Halorubrum > Halorubrum coriense. The sequence continues at coordinate 27,331 of NZ_AOJL01000043.1, read as the reverse complement.
ATAGAGGACGCGGCGCAGGCACACGGGGCGGCCTACGAGGGGACGCCGGTGGGCACCTTCGGCGACGCCGGCTGCTTCTCGTTCTACCCGACGAAGAACATGACGACCGGCGAGGGCGGGATGGTCGTCACCGACGACGGGGGGGTCGCCGAGCGCGCCGCCCGCTTCGTCAACCACGGGCGGTCGGACGCGGCCGACCGCGGCTACGACCACGTGTCCGTCGGCCACAACCTCCGGCTGACGAGCCTCTCGGCCGCTATCGGGGTGGAACAGCTCCGGAAGCTCCCGTCGTACAACGCGCGCCGCCGCGAGAACGCGGCGCGGCTCTCGGCGGCGCTCGAAGACGTCTCGGAGCTGACGCTGCCGGTGGAGCCGCCGGAGCGCCGGCACGTCTACCACCAGTACACGGTCCGCTGTCCGGACCGGGCTGCGCTCCGGGACCACCTCGACGAGCGCGGCGTCGACACGGCCGTCTACTACCCGACGCTGATCCCGGACCAGCCCGCCTACGACGGGTACGAGGCGTCGGTCCCGACGGCGCGTCGTCTCGTCGACGAGGTCGTGTCGCTGCCGGTCCACCCCGGGCTCGTCGACGAGGAGCTCGACCGGATCGCCGACGCCGTGCGCGATCACTACGGGCTGCCGGAGGCGGAGGTGCCCGCGAATGACTGACGACGCGGCGCTCCGCGTCGGGGTCATCGGCGTCGGGAGCATGGGCGCACACCACGCCCGCGTGTACGCCGGCTCGTCCGCGGTGGACCTGGTCGGCGTCGCCGACGACGACTGGGACCGGGCGACGGAGATCGCCGAGAAGCACGGGACGCGCGCGCTCAACCGGGGCACGCTGCTTCAGGCGGTCGACGCCGTCTCGGTCGTCGTCCCGACGCAGTTCCACGCGCCGGTCGTGCGGGAGGCGCTGGAGGCCGACACGCACGTGCTGGTCGAGAAGCCGTTCGTCGACGACCCGGCGACCGGGCGGGACCTGATCGCGCTCGCCGACCGGAAGGACCTCCGGCTCCAGGTCGGCCACATCGAGCGGTTCAATCCGGCGGTACGGGCCCTCTCGGACGTCCTGCCGGAGATGGACGTCCTCGCGGTCGACGCCCGCCGGCTCGGCCCCCCGGTGGACCGCGAGAACACCGACGGCGTGGTCGAGGACCTGATGATCCACGACCTCGACATCCTCCTGTCGCTGTTCGACGCCGGGGTCGACGAGACGTACGCGGCGGGGATCGACGGCGACCCCCACGTCACGGCGACGCTCAAGCTCGACAACGGCGTGTTGGGGACGCTGACGGCGAGCCGGATCACCCACCAGAAGGTCCGCGAACTCGCGGTCACCGGCCGGGAGTGTCGGGTGACGGTGAACTACCTGACGCAGTCGGTGAAGATTCACCGGCACTCGCTGCCCGGCTACGTCGAGTCGAACGGCGACGTCCGGTATCGCTCCGAGAGCGTCGTCGAGCGACCGCAGGTCAACAGCGGCGAGCCGCTCCGCGGCGAGATCGAATCGTTCGTTTCGGCCGTGAACGAGGGGATCCCTCCCGAGGTATCCGGTCACGACGGGCTCCGGGTGATCGAGCTGGTCCGCGAGATCGGCGAGGCGCTCGACGGTCCCGAGGCGGCGGTCGCGAAGACGGGGAGCCGATGACCCGGAACGCCTCCGCGACGGAGACGATCGGGCTGTACGGAACCGACGCGTCTCCGGACGAGCAGCGGGCGGCCTTCCGCGAGGGGCGCGTCCCCGTCGCGGTGTACGGGATGGGAAAGATCGGGCTGCCGCTGTCGTTGGTGTACGCTGAGACGACCGGCGCGGTGACCGGCGTCGACGTCGACCCCGACCGCGTCGCGGCGCTGACGGACGGGACCAATCCACTCGATCACGAGCCGGGCGTGTCATCGCTGCTACCGGAACTGGTCGCAGACGACCGGTTCGCCGCCACGACCGACGGCGAGGCCGCGGCGGCGGCGGCCCGGGTCCACGTGATCGTGGTTCCGACCGTGATCGACGGCGACAGCGATCCGGACCTCTCCGCGCTCGAGGCGGCCGTCGAGACCGTCCGGTCGGGCCTCGATCCGGGCGACACGGTGTTCGTGGAGTCGACCGTTCCCCCGGGGACCTGCGCTGACGTCGTCGAGCCGATCCTCACCGCCGGCGACCGGGAGCCGGGCGAGTTCGGACTCGCGCACGCGCCCGAACGAACCGCCAGCGGCCGCGCGCTCCGGGACATCCGCGGGTCGTACCCGAAGGTCGTCGGCGGGGTCGACGCGGAGAGCGGACGGGTGGCGGCGCTCGTCTACGGCGAGTTGACCGACAACGAGGTCGTTCGGACCAGCGACGCGAGGACCGCGGAGTGCGTCAAGCTCTTCGAGGGCGTCTACCGGGACGTCAACATCGCGCTCGCCAACGAGCTGGCGACGCTCACCGGCGCGTTCGGCGTCGACGTGATCGAGACCATCGAGGCCGCGAACACGCAGCCGTACTGCGACATCCTCACCCCGGGTGCGGGGGTCGGCGGCCACTGTATCCCGTACTACCCGTACTTCCTGCTCGACGGGGTGACGGACCCCGCACCGCTGATCCGGACGGCGAGGTCCGTCAACGAGCGGATGCCCGGGTTCGTCGTCGAGACGCTGGTCGACGGGCTGGCGGCCGACCGACCGATCGAGGGCGCGACGGTCGCGCTGTTCGGCGTGGCGTACCGCGCGGGCGTTCCCGAGACGCGGGCCTCGCCCGCCGTCGACATCGCTCGCCGGTTGGACCGGCTCGGGGCGACCGTCCTCGCGGTGGACCCGGTCCTCGACGAACTGCCGGCGATGCCGGCGGAGCGCGTCGCGATCGACGAGATACCGGACCGCGACGTCGACGCCGCCGTCCTGGTCACCGCGCACGACGAGTTCCGGCGCGTCGACTGGAGCGCCCTCGAACGCGAGGGGGCGGACGGGAGCCGACGCGGCGTCCCCGTCGTCGACGGGCGGCAGGCGCTGGACCTCTCGGAGACGGCACATGACGTCTACACCGTCGGACGGGGGTGGGACTGATGTTCGAAGGCGCGACGGTCGCCGCCGTGATCCCCGCGTACAACGAGGAGGGGTTCGTCGGCGAGGTCGTCGAGACCGTCCCCGGGTTCGTCGACCGCGTGTACGTGGTCGACGACCGATCGACCGACGACACGTGGGCGGAGATACGCGAGACGCTCGCCGGGCTCGAGGGATCGGAGCGACCGGGCGGGAGCCTGCGACCGACCGCCGGCGGGTCGCGGTCGACAACCGAGGGGCCGGTCACGAGCGCCGCGGGATCGGTCGCGGACGGATCGGAGTCGCCCGCGGGGGGATCGGGGTCGGTGACGGACGGGTCCGGCTCTGTGGCCGGCGCCGCCGCGGCCAGCGACGGTGCGGGGCCGGCCTGGAGAGACCGAATCGTCGCCCGCGACGCGCGCACCGGGACCGCGCTGCCCGACCGGATCGTCGTCGGACTGCGACACCGCGAGAACACCGGGGTGGGCGGCGCGATAAAGACGGGCTACCGCAACGCGATGGCCGACGACGCCGACATCGACGTCGTGGCGGTGATGAACGGCGACGGGCAGATGGACCCGGCGATACTCGACCGGATCATCGGCCCCGTCGTCCGCGGCGAGGCCGACTACGCCAAGGGGAACCGCCTGCGACACGCGGAGTACCGGCGACAGATGTCGACGTGGCGGACGTTCGGCAACGTCCTCCTCACGGGGCTCACCCGGATCGCCAGCGGGTACTGGCGGATGTTGGATCCCCAGAACGGGTACACCGCGATCTCCCGGCGGGCGCTCGACCGCGTCGAGTTCGAGTCGCTGTACGAGGACTACGGGTTCTGTAACCACCTGCTCGTTCGCCTGAACAAGCGCGGACTTCGCATCGCCGACGTGCCGATGCGGGCGGTGTACGGCGACGAGACCAGCCACATCCGGTACGGCTCGTTCGTCCCGACGCTCTCGGTGCTCCTGTTCCGGAGCTACCTCGGTCGCCTGCTCGACGACGGCGACCGCGGGATCGGAGCGCCCCGGTCCGTCGCGCAGCTGCTCGGAATGGGGCTGCTCGTCGGGGGGGTCGCGCTCGCGACCGGGTCGGTCCTCGCGGGGTCGGCCGGCGCGGTCGCCGCCGGCGGCGTCCTCGCGCTGTTCGGGCTCGCGTCGTTCCTCACGGGCGTCGCGGCCGAGCGGCGAGCCGACGCAGACCTGGAGGTCCGCGTCGAACCCGCCGACCTCCCCGGAGAGTTCGACCTCGCCGCGGCCGACGGCGCGACCGGAGACGAGCGGTCGGGGATCGCGACGACGGACGACGCGGCCGGGCGGGAGGACTGACCCGTGCGGGTCTGTTCGGTGGTCGGCGCGCGCCCGCAGTTCGTCAAAGCGTTCCCGGTCTCCCGGCGGCTCCGCGCGGACCACGAGGAGGTGCTGATCCACACCGGGCAGCACTACGACGAGTCGCTGTCCGGGGTCTTCTTCGAGGAGCTCGACATCCCCGAACCGGAGTACAACCTCGGCGTCGGCTCGGGGGACCACGCCCCGCAGACGGCCGAGATGATGCGACTGATAGACGAGGTGATCGAGGCGGAGTCGCCGGACGCCGTGCTCGTCTACGGCGACACGAACTCGACGCTCGCGGCCGCGCTGGTCGCGGCGAAACGCGACCCGGTCCTCGCGCACGTCGAGGCCGGCCTCCGGAGCGGCAAGTGGTCGATGCCCGAGGAGGTGAACCGCGTCCTCACCGACCACTGCTCCGACCTCCTGTTGACGCCCGGGGAGAACGCCGCGGAGACCCTCCGCGCCGACGGGATCCGGGGCGACGTGGTCGTGACCGGCGACGTGATGTACGACGCCGTCCTCGCCGTTCGCGACCGAGTGCTCGACGGGGACACCGCCCTCCCGATCCCCGGACTCCACCCCGGCGAGTACGCCTTGGCGACGGTCCACCGGGCGTCGAACACCGACGACCCGGGCCGGTTGGCGGGCATCCTCGACGGCCTGACCGCGGTCGACGCCCCGGTCGTCCTGCCGCTCCACCCGCGGACGGAGAACGCACTCCGAGAGCACGGCCTGTACGACCGCGCCGCGGCGGAGATACGTCTCGTCGATCCGGTCGGTTACGTCGAGTTCCTCCAGCTGCTCGCGAACGCGTCGAAGGTCGCCACCGACTCGGGCGGGGTCCAGAAAGAAGCGTTCTACCTCGACACGCCCTGCGTCACACTCCGCGACGAGACGGAGTGGGTCGAGACCGTCGAATCGGGGTGGAACGTGTTGGTCGGGAGCGACCCGGAGCGCATCTCCCGCGCGCTGTTCGACCGATCGGAGCTTCCGCCGAAGCCCGAACTGTACGGCGGTGGCAACGCGGCCGATCTGACCGTGGCTGCCATCGAGACGACGCTCTCCGACGCGGCGGACGACTGACACGAGGAGACGCGCGGCCGTGCCGCCGCCCGCCGTCACTCGCTTCGGTCCCGCGCTCGCGGGCCTTCGGCACTCGCCGAGCGCGAACGCAGTCCACGACTGACACCGGCGCATCAGCGTGATCCGTCGCGTGTCGGACCGGTCGTTCCGGTAGCATACCGCCCGTCACCGCCGTTATCGGCGGAGGGACTCCGACACGAACCCGTTGTGATGGTCGTCCGTCGAGAGGTGCGAGGCGGACGGCGGGTCGGCGTACGTTCATCCCCCGACGCCGGACGCGGTCACGTCGACTTGTCTGTGAGTGGCGTCGACCGATCGGGAGTCGCCCGCTCGGTCCCCCGGCGCCACCGTTCGAGGCCCGGGACCGCCGTCTCGCCGCCCGCTTCGGCGACCGCGACGATCACCTCCGTGAGGTCGACGAGTCCGCCGACGTACTCGTCGCGTCGACGTCGCCACGCGTCGCCGATCGAGTCGTCGAGCAGGACGCCGACGCCCGTGGAGACGACCTCCTCGAAGTCGGGGGTGTTGACGACCAGTCCCCGTCTCTCCAGCTCGGTGAAGTTCCCCATGTCCTCGTCGCCGACGAAGGAGTTCGACCGGACGACCGGCGTTCCGAGGAGGGCGGCCTCGGTACAGACCGTCTGCGTGTCGGTGACGACGAGCCGCGCCGCCGACAGGGCGTCGTGAAGCAGCGCGGGGTGGATGTCGAACTCGCGGGCGGGCAGCGAGTCGAGGTCCAGCGTCCCGCCCTCGTCCGAGACGAACACCGTGGCGTGGTCCGCGAACGTCTCGACCAATTGCCGGCGCTGGTCGGGGGTGAATCCCGACTGGCCGACGTCGTGGTGCGAGCCGAACGCGTTGAAGCGCAACAGGACGAACGCCTCGTCGTCGGCGAGACCCAAGTCCTCGCGTATCGCGGGGTTCGGCCGGTAGGCGTCCGGGTGGAGGTACGCCGTCTCGCAGAAGCCGCGGAACTGGTAGTGGTTCTCGCCGAGGTCCTTTCCGAAGGCGTGAGGCGTGAGAAACGCCGCGGCGAACGGTCGAGAGACGGCGTGATCGAGCGACGTCGGCTCCGAGTCGAGGATCAACACCGCCGGAGCGCGGCCGACCAGTCCGGCGTGGGCGGCGTACGCGCCGACCCCGAATATCACGTCCGGGTCGAACGACCGGACCGCGGGAGCGATACGGGCGTAGTGCCGGGGCAGGTTCCGGAACAGCGACCCTTTCGTCGTTCCGCAGGAGCCGTAGAGCCGATACGGGAGGTCGTATCGGTCGAGCAGCGCGACCGTACAGCCGTAGTCCCGGCCCAAGACGAGAACGTCGTGACCGCCCCGTTCCAGCCGGTCGACGGCGTGCTTGTACAGGTGGACGTGGGCGGGCGTGTTCGTGAAGAAGACGAATCGCATGTACCCCGAGTTCGGCGACCTGATCTGATTGTAATGGCTCGCTTACCGTCCCGGCCCCCGACCGTCGGGGAAACGGGGGGGTCCGGGGGCCGGTAACCGATGTATAACAATAGCCGCCAGAGGGTTCGATAGGGTAGTGCTCGCTCAACAGGGCGTCAGGACCGCGGCGACGCGGACGAGTCGCGGTCCGCGAGACCGAACACGGAGTGAGACGGCGTGAGGACGTCGATCCGGTGGGGAGACGAGCAGTTCGCCGAAGCGGGACTCGCGGTCGGCTACCTCGCGCTCGCGGCGGCGGTCGTCGCCTCCTACACCGCGCCGGCGACGGGGTACGAGCTGTCGATATACGCGGCGACGCCGGCGGCGACGTGGGCGGCGCTCGCCGTCGTGGCCGTGATATCGGTCACCGTCTTCCTGTTCGTCGAGCGATACCTCGCACCGGCGGTGCTGCTCGGAGGACTCGGTGCCGCGACGGTCGCCGGGCTCCCGCTGATCCGGAGCTACCACTTCTACGGTCGGAGCGACTCGCTCGTCCACCTCGGACTCGCGCGTTCGATCGGCGTCGGAAACGACCCGCTTCAGCTGTTTTACCCGGGGAGCCACCTCATCGCGACCGGGCTCGCGAAGGTCGCGGCCGTGGACGTGCCTCGGGCCATGATGCTCGTCATGTGGGCGTACACGCTCCTGTTCTTCGCGAGCGTCGCGCTCTGCGTCTGGTTTCTGGTGCCCGATCGCCGGGCGCTCGGGGTCGGCGCGTTCTCCGCGTTCCTCCTCCTCCCGGTAAACAACGTCAGCACGTACCTCCACTTCCACACGTACTCGATCGGGATGCTGTTCGTTCCCTTCGTGTTGTACCTCGTGTTCTCGCACCTGATCGGCGGCGACGGGCGCGAACGGCTCGTCGAGCGGGTCGCCGACGGACGCGGCGCGATCGACCGGGCCGGGCTGGGGTTCGACGACACCGCCGCCTTCGACGTGGAACTGCGGCGACCGGTGCCGACGAGCTACCTCCTCCCGCCGGTCTTGGTCGCCATCGTGTTGGTCCACCCCCAGATCGCGTTGAACGTCATGTTCCTGCTCTCCGGGATAGCGGTCGCACAGCACGCCTTCCGGCGGTTCAGCCCGAACCATTCGCTCGCCGGGTACCGGTTGGTCACGCTCCAGACGGTCTTCCTCGTGGTGGCGTTCGCGGTCTGGATCGCCACCCACGAGTGGCAGTTCGTCAACACGGCGGAGGCGATGATCGAGTCGGTGAGCGACTTCGTCACCGGCGACGGCAGCACGACGCCCCGCGTGGAGAGGCAAGGCGAGTCCGCGTCGTCGATCGGGGCGAGCATCCAAGAGCTGTTCGTCAAACTGTTCGGGGTCGCGGCGATCTACTCCGTGCTCGCGGCGGGAGTGGTGGTGGGGCGGCTGACCGGCTACCTCGGCCCGCTGGCCGGGGGCGGATCGATGCGGTCCACGCCCGACACCGCGAAGGACGTCACCGCGCTGTTCTTCGCCGGGTGTCTGCTCCTGTTCCCGTTCTTCGCGGCTCACTTCGTGGGGTCCATCTCGACGTACCTCTTCCGGCACGTCGGGTTCCTCATGATGCTCGCCACGATATTCGGGGCGGTCGGCGTCCGGTACCTGCTCGACGAGGAGTCGTCCGTGAGCGACGTCGATTACCCGTGGGCCGAACCCCAGGGCCGGTCGGCGGGACGGCGGATCGCGGCGTCGCTCCCCGACGCCAAGACGATGGCGGCGGTCGCGGCCGTCGTGCTCGTCCTGTCGCTGTCGCTGGCGACGGCCTTCCCCTCCCCGTTCGTCTACCTGTCGGGCTCGCACGTCCCGGAGGGGGAGATGGACGGCTACGAGCGGGCGTTCGCGACCCAGTCGGGCGGGTCGCCGGTGTGGTTCGGCGGGGTGCGTCACACGTCCGACCGCTACGAGGTCGCGCTGTACGGGGCGGCGGGGGCGCCGTGGGACCGTCAGGTGAACCCGTCTCCGAAGAAGAGCTCACCGGTGCCGGCGCAGGCGATGTTGGACGGGTTGCCGGCGTACTACGAGAACCATCCGGAGGAGATCGTCAGGCGCGACCACTACTTCGTGGTCGCGGAGGCCGACCGCCAGCGGGAGGTCGGGGCGTACCGGGAACTGCGGTACTCCGCGGAGAGCTTCGAGGCCGTGGCGGCCCAGCCGGACGTCGGGAAAGTCAGGGACAACGGCGAGCTAACGATCTACTTCGTCGACAGCGGGGCGGACCCGTCCGCGAACGCGGCCGACGACCGCGAACGGATCGCTTCCGGCGGGTGGCGCGGGGCGACCGGCGTCGAGCCTCGCGTCCGGGCTCAGTCGACCATCCCCTCGGCCTCGATCCGTTCCCAGAGCCGCTTCCCCTCCTCGGTGACGCCGTAGATGCGGCCCTTTCGCTTCTCCTTCGAGACGAGCAGCTCGACGAGCGAGCGCTCGCGGAGGGAGCGCAGCGCCCGCGAGACGTGCGTGATCGGGAGACTGGTCCGGGACGCGATAGACGAGGGGATCGACGGGCCGTCGACGAGCTGTTCGAGCACCGCCGTTCGGTACTTCGAGCTGATGATGAACCCGATCTGATCCCAGTCAGTGGGGTCTTCGTTCCGCTCGTTCTCCATCGGACGCACTACCTGCCGTACGGGCATAAGGCGTGGAGATTGTTCACCGCGACCGGAGCGCCGCGGTACCGTCGGCCCGGCCGCCGCGAATCGGCGCGGAGTCAGGCGGTAACGCGGGCTTACCGGTCCGCGGAGCGATCGGACGGCGCCTCCGAGGGCCGGAATATGCTCTCCATAACGATATGGCGACCCGACGGAGAGAACCACGAATGAGTGATCGCCACCCCGTCTCGCGCGGCCGCGACTCCCCGTCGCGCGGCCGTCACCCCGCACGGCGCGGTCGCCCCGCGTCGCACGCTCGCCGTCTCGCATCGGTCGCCGTAAGGAGCGCCCGTCTCGGAACCGGCCGCTCGCACACCGGGCAGCGATGAGTTCGATAGCCGACGAACTCTTCGAGAGCCGCGACCTCCTCGCCGTCGGGGGACTGGTCGCGGTCTCGGTCGTGACCATCGCGGTCGGCACGAACGGCGTCGTCCGGCTCCCGCCCGCCGTTCTCCTCCTCCTCGTGCTCCCCGGGTACGTGACCGCGGCGTTCGCGTACGCCGAGCGCGAGCGCGAGCCGTGGACGTTCACCACCCTCGTCGAACGGTTCGCGCTCGCGCTCGGCGGCAGTCTGGCGATACTGCCCCTGCTCGCCATCGTCGTCTACCTCGCGGTCGGGGCGCTGACTACGTGGGGGCTCGTCGGGCTCGTCGCCGGGTACGTCGTCGTCGTCGCCGGGGCCACGACCGTGCGTCGCGCCGGCCGCTCCGGGGGCAGCGACCACTGGGCCGGACCGGCGAGATCCCGTACCGGGAGGTCGTCGTCCGGTCCCTTCCCCGGCAGTCTGACCCCGCTCACCGCCGTCCTCGCGGTGAGTATGATCCTCGCGGTCGGAGCGCTGGGCGCGGCGGTGACCGTCCCCGCCGACGGGGAGACGGCGACGGATCTCCACCTGCTGACCGAACAGGAGGGGCGACTCGTCGCGAACGAGTACCCGAGCGCGCTGACACAGGACGAGTCGGCGGCCATCACCGTCGGCGTGACCAACGACGAGCACCGGTCGGTCGAGTACACGGTCGTCACGGAGCTCCAACGCGTCCGGCTCGACGGTCGCTCCGTCGTCGTCACCGACAAACGCCGGATAGACCAGCACGGCTTCGAGCTGGCGCAGGGGGAGAGCTGGCGCGAGTCCGAGGAGTTCCGGGCGACGCTCGCCGGCGAGAACGTGCGCTTCGTGGCGCACCTCTACCGGGGAGACCCGCCCGAGAACCCGACGGCGGACACGGCCTACAGGACGACCTACGTCTGGTTCGACGTCCAGCCGTCCCCGGCGAGCGGTGAGTGAGCGATGTGGCCGTGGAGCCACCTCGCAGTCGGGTACGTCGCGTTCTCGGCGTTCGTCCGGGTCGCGTTGCGGCGTCGACCGAGCCACCGGGCGGCGGTCGTCCTCGCGGTCGCCACGCAGCTCCCCGATCTCATCGACAAGCCCCTCGCTTGGCAGTTCGGACTGTTGAGCAACGGCATCGGCGTCGCACACTCCCTGATCGTCGGCGTCCCCGTCGCGCTCGCCGTCGCCGTCGCCCTCCGGTTCAAGGGCTTCCCGGAGTTGGGCGCGGGCGTCGCGATCGGCTACGGGAGCCACGTGCTGGGTGACATCCTCTTCGCCGTCCTGTTCAGTCGCCCACCGGTCCTCCCCTCGTTCCTCTGGCCGGTCTACACGACGCCCGTTTCGGACGCCCCCGGCCTCGGCGCGAAGACGGTACAACTGCTGCTGGACAGTCAGGCCCTCCTCGGCGGCGAGATGGGGCGGACGTACTTCCTGCTTCAGGCGCTCCTCCTGTGCGGGACCGTGGCGCTCTGGCTCCGCGACGGGAGGCCCGGATTCACCGTGCCCCGGTCGTTCCGGCGCTCGAAGTGACGGGCGGTTCCTCGCGCGGTCGGCCGTTCGATGCGACCGACGGGCCTCCGGCGGTGGCGTCTCAGTCCCGACCGCGGCGCTCGGTCTGGACGTACTGGAACAACGCGATCGCGACGAGCAGGACCCACGCGACGCCGATCAGAATCACCCCGGTCTGGTCGACCGATCCGCCGCCGAGCGTGACCAGTCCGTACACCAAGAGTCCGAACAGCGCGATCAGGAGGTAGTATCGTCCCCAGCGCCTCGATTCGTCGCCGCTCGACGCGCCGGCGTCGAGGTAGCGGTTGACGTCGCTACCGCGGTCCGTGAGCCGGATCTCGCCCGTGTCGCCGTCGTACTCGACGATGCCGGCCGCTTCGAGCTTCGGGATGTGCGTCTGGTGGAGGGAGACGTAGAGCCGTTTCTGTTCTTTGTCCGTCAGCTCCTCGGGGTCGGTCTCGTTCTCCCACGCCGCGACCTCGGTCGCGAGGGCCTGTAGTCGGATGCTCTCCGGGTTCTTGTTCAGGTACTGAAGGATGAACCGCCGTCGCGGATTGCTAAGGAGACTGAACAGCTCGTCTTGGCTCAACTCGTTTTCCCGAGTTTCCGTCATCTTGTGGCTCGGTGGCGGCGCCACGGTTCTCCGTCCGTCTCCGCCACCGACCGTTCGATGAACCGCTCGACGGGCTCGAGAGTCGTCGACATGAGCTCGGCGGGTTTCAGCCAGGCGTGGTCGAAGATGCGCTCCGACGGGTTCGGCTCGGGCTCCGATTCGAGCGTCGCATCGAACACGGCGTAGACGGTCGTCGCCGGCCGACTCGTGTGGCGGTAGACGCAGCGACCGATCCGCTTCCCGACGGACGCGCGACACCGGATCTCCTCGTCGATCTCGCGGGTGAGACACTCCGTGAGCGACTCCCCGGACTCGACGCCGCCGCCCGGGAGCGTCCAGAACGGCGAGCCGTCGTCGTGGCGTTCCCTGACGAGAAGGACCCCGTCGTCGTTCGTAACGAGGGCTTTCGCTCCGAACCGGAGCTCCCGACGCTGGGAGTCACCCTCCGACAGGTTCGGAGGAGACGGGGTCCCTCGCTCGTCGCGTACCCACCGGAAGACGCCCTCGGAAGGGTGATTTCGCATACCTCCTACCGACAGGACCCGTGTTGATTATTATACGGCTCATACCCCGACACAGGTACAGCCTTCTGGCCGGACTTTCGACGGACGCGGCGCCTCCGGAGAGGGACGGTTCACCCGTCGGCGTCGGCGGTCGCGGCGGCGCCGTCCAGCGCGCGAGCGTACAGCGAGAGCAGCTCTTCGACGACGTCGGGCCACGCGTAGGACTCCTCGATGCGGCGGCGGCTGACCCGCCCCATCCGTTCGGTCGTCTCCGGGTCCGCGAGCAGCGTCCCGAGGGCGTCCGTCAGCGTGCGGCCGTCCCCGGGAGCGACGAGCGCGCCGTTCGCCTCGTCGACGATAGAGGGGATGCCCCCGACGTCGGTCGAGACGATCGCGTTCGCGCCGGCCATCGCCTCGAGCACGGCGATCGGCAGCCCCTCCGCGCTCGTCGGGAGGACGTAGACGCTCCCCTCACTGAGGAGGTCGCGCTTCCGCTCTTCGGACACGAACCCGACGTACTCCACCCCGTCGTGCGCGTCGGCGACGGCCTCGGCGTGGTCCGACAGCGGGCCGCTCCCGGCGATGGTCGCTCGGAACCAGACCCCGGCGTCTCGGAGCTCGCCGATGGCCCTCGTCACCTCGACGATTCCCTTCCGCCGGATGTGGTTGGAGACGAACACGAGGTGCGGCGGGTCGGCCACGGGGTCGGGGTCGTACTGGTCCGGGTCGACGGCGTTCGGGATCACGGCGATACGCTCCGGCGGGACGCGGGCCGAGAGGACCTCGCGCCACTGTTCCGAGAGGGCGACGACCGCGGTACAGGCGTCGAACACCGCTCGTTGGAAGCGGGCGGCCGGCACCGAGGCGTCCTCGATGAACGCGTCGAACGACGAGCCGTGGACGTGGAGTATCACCGGCCGCCGCCACAGCAAACGGGCGACGAGGACGTACGGCGCCGAGAGGTAAAACGAGAACGAGTGGGAGGTGTGGACATGGACGACGTCCGGCCGCCGGCGTGCGAGGAACCCGAGCCACACGAGGAGGACGGTCACCGCGGTCCGGAGGTACTCGACCGGCCGCTCGGGGGTTCGAACGGCGGTGTCGACGACGTTCAGCGACACTCGGTCCTCGAGGTACCGCCGCTGTTCGGCGATGTACCGACCGATTCCGCCCGTACCCTCCGTCCGGTATCCCGCCGGACCGACGACGAGGACCGCCGTCGACGAGGGGACCGTCGCCGCGGGTGACGTCGCCGCCTTCGCCGCCCCCCCGTCGCCGTCACCGGCGTCGGCTTCCGCCCCGTCAACGACGCTCATCTCGTCCCCCGACCGGACGCGGCTTCGCCGTTCATGTCGGTTTCCTTCACGGAGATCGGCTTTGTTATCCGTCGGCTACCGACGTCGCCGCCCCGGTGACCGCCGGACGGGTTCGGCGTCGCGGACCGCACCGTTTCCGTCGCCGCGGACCGGGCGCACCGAGCGCGAGGGCTCGCGGTCACAGCGTCACCAAGTACTGCGGGTCTTCCTTCAGACGGGGGACGAGCGAGGACTTCAGGTCGCCCAAGGTGAAAAAGAGGACCTTGAGCCCGTTCAGGTCGTACCTGTGGAGCACGCCGTCGCGTTCCAGCCGTCTGGTCAGTTTCGGCTTGTTCCACGAGTAGAACGGCGAGGTCCGGACCCCGCAGGTCTGCTCGACCGGCACACAGCCGTCCTCTTCGGTACATCTCACTCCCTCGAAGGTCTCCTCGGCGACGTAGTCCAGGCCCAGACGGCTCTCGAAGTAATGGAGGTGCGAGCAGGTGATCCACGGCGTTCCGACGTCCAGCATCAGGGTGTCCTCCTCGACGAGGCGGGCGAAACAGCCGTCCTCGTGATAGCTGTCCGAGTGGCGGCAGCCGTCGAAGCGGTACGGCCCCTCGACCAGGATCGACTTCATCGCGTCGTCGGTCCGGTAGTCCGCGTCTCGGAGGAACAACGTCCCGAACGTCCCGTGTTTCGGTCGGGAGTACGCCTTGTGATACACCCCGGACGTGGCGAAGTAGTCCGTGAACCCCGGCGCGAGCACGCTCCGGAAGCGGTCGCCCAGCGTCGACCGGAGGAACGCGTACGGGTCGGTCTCGAACGCCCGTTTCACGTCGCTCAACCCGACGTGGACGAACGCCTTCGAGTGCCCGCCGCCGTGGCGGTCGAGCAGTTCCTCGAACCGCGCGGCCGGGACGGGGAAGGCGTTCCGTCGCCGGTTGAGCCGCTTGAGCGCCTGATGTTTGACCAGGTTGGCGGCTCTGCTCGCGTCCGACAGCGGTTCGAACGACATGGTCAGTTCCCGACGGGTCCGTCCGCCTCGCCGGGCCGGCGAAGTCCCTCAGTTCCGGTGTTCCCGGTCCGACGCCGGGGGACACGTAAGACGATCATACGGGGCCGTCGGGGGTCGACTGCCTAGTTACGATCCACATATCCGCGAGTAAGGCGACGTTACTGCCGCGAAACGCGACCGCGAGCGCCGGCGACGCGTCGAACGCGAGCCGCACGACCGCACGACCTGCGGGACCGACCGCGCGAGTCGATCCGGTCGGCGTCGCGCCACTCCGACGCGGGTCGAGCGCCCCGGCTTGTTCGGGAGCGGAGGGACCGCGGGCCCCGTCGAAACGGGTGGTAAGTAATCTATAACGAAATTGAGAACTCACGTTCTGAGGCGTATGACCGATGTCAGTGTTATTATTCCCACGCTGAAACCTCGGGACGAGGTCGAGTGTATCGACTACTTGGAGTCCGGCTCGTTTTCCGACTACGAGGTCTGTCTCCAGAGCGAGCCCACGGCGACGTCAGCCCGAAACGCCGGTATCGAGCGCGCGGAGTCGGACAAGCTGGTGTTCCTCGACGACGACTCGCGACCGCGCGACGGGTATCTCTCTCGGATATCCGAGCTGCTCGAAGACGAGTCGGCCGTCGCGGGCAGGACGGTCCACCCCCGCGACGACATCTTCTCCGGGAGTCTCACCAACCACTACGATTGGGGCGACGAGCCGCGCTACGTCACGCGGTTCTGGGGCTGTAACATGGGAGTCAGACGAGAGGTGTTCGACGAGGTCGGCGGCTGGGACGAGGGGATACCGTGGGGCCACGAGGAGGTCGAACTCGCGGAACGGGTCCTCACCACCTCACCGATATACTACGACCCGGACCTGGTGGTCGATCACCCCTACGCGGACTCGGTGTCGGACTTCCTCACGAAGAAATACCAGCAGGAGGTCCAGCAGCCGTACCTGTGGACCAAGGAGGGACGGAGCGAGCGGGAGCAGTGGCTGACGATCCTCGGCGACGCGATCACGCCCACGAACTACATCGGGTTCCCGCTGCGAACGAGCCTGGTTTACGCCGCCGGGACGCTGGCCCGGATCGCCGGCCGCGTTCGGGGGATGCGCCGCCACCACGCGTCCCCGACCGACTAATGCGCACCGAGACGCCGACCCGCGGGAAACGAGGTCCGAAGCGACTCGTTCGTCGCGACGCGTGAGACCGCGGGGAGCCCTCGCCGCGTGTGCGTCGAGGCTCGACGGTATTCGGCTTTAACAGCGTCTTACTCCCGGCAGCCGTTGAGTAAGGCTACTCATACTTTAGATCGTGTTCCGGCTAGGGGGCTGTATGAAAGCAGTCATACTCGCGGCGGGCAAAGGAACGCGACTCAAACCGCTGACGGACGACCGCCCGAAAGCCCTTGTCGAAGTGGCCGGCCAACCGCTGCTGGAGCACGTCTTCGAGCAGCTCATCGGGGTGGGAATCTCGGAGTTCGTCGTGGTGGTCGGCCACCGGAAAGGCCAGATCATCGACCGCTACGGCGACAGCTTCCGGGGCGTGCCGATCACGTACGCTCACCAGCGCGAGCAGCTCGGCCTCGCTCACGCGCTCTTACAGGCCAAGCCGTACGTCGACGAGGAGTTCGCACTGATGCTCGGCGACAACGTGTTCAGTGCCAACTTACAGGACGTCATCGATCGCCAACGTCGGGGCGACGTGGACGCGGCCTTCCTCGTCGAAGAAGTCCCGATCGAGGAGGCCTCCCGGTACGGGGTCTGTGAGACGACCGCGGACGGCGAGATCGTCGAGGTGGTCGAGAAGCCGGACGATCCGCCCTCGAACCTCGTGATGACGGGTTTTTACGCCTTCTCGCCGGCAATATTTCACGCCTGTCACCTCGTCCAACCCTCCGACCGCGGCGAGTACGAACTCCCGGACACCATCGACCTCCTGCTCGAGTCCGGCCGGACGATCGAGGCGGTCCCGATGGACGGCTGGCGGATCGACGTCGGCTATCCCGAGGACCGCGACCGCGCCGAACGCCGCCTCCGAGCCGACGACGAACAGCCGGTGACGGAGAGCGACCCGTCCGGCGACTGACGGCGGTCGCGGTTCAAACTGTCGCCGGCGGCTCACACCCGGGCCTTCAGCTCCACCCGATAGCCGAAGGGGTCGCGGACGTACACCGCGCCCGCCTCGCCGGTCGCGCCGAGCGGCGAGTCGAGCGTCTTCTCGACTTCGACGCCTGCGTCGGCCAGCTCCGCTTCGATCGCCTGGACCGACTCCTCGACGACGACCGCGACGTGGTCGTAGTTCGTTTTCGTCGGCCGCTCGAACTCGTCGGTCGGCCAGAGGTGGATCACCGCGGTCGCCGAGAGCCGCACGTCGAAGAAGGGCTTCTCCCCGGCCGCCCACAGCGCGTCCTCGATGCCGAACCCGAGCGCCTCGCCGTAGAACTCGCGGGCGTCGTCGGCACCGTCCTCGGGAATGCGGAGATTGACGTGGTCGATGTGGCGTGCCTTCACGGACGGGGATTCGACCGCCGGGCGCAAAAGTCGTTGGGCGGCGCGTCGCCAGCTCGCGTCCGAGCGGGGGCGGGGCGGCCTGCGACCGCGACGCGGTCCTGCGAACTGCGAACGCCCGCGGCGCACTTATGAGTAGACGTGTGAGACTCACGCATGTTCGTACTCGAACCCCTCGCGGCGACACCGCTCACGGGCGGGATGGCGGGGCCGGAGATGGCGGGCGGCATGGGCGGCGCGATGGGCCTCGTCCCATTCATCGCCGTTCTCGCCCTCGCGGCGCTGCTCGTCGGGGGCGTCGTCGGCATCTGGACGTTAGCCGGCGGCTCCGGAGAGAGACGGAGCTCGAAGGAACCGGCCGAGACCGCGGTCGAGCGCCTCCAGCGGCGGTACGCGGAGGGCGAACTCACGGAATCGGAGTTCGAGCGGGCGCTGGAGCGCGAACTAGGAAGCGACGGGGCGACCGAAACCGGCACGGGACCAGTCGGCGAGCCCGATCTGGCGAAGGAAGCGGAGCGGGCGCGGTAGGTTCGGGAATCCGGTCAGGCGAACGCTTCGAGTATCCCCGCCCCGTCCGTGCTCCGACCGAGGTCCGGGAGCGTGGCGCGTTCGGGATGGGGCATGAGCACGGCGACCGTCTCGCGCTCGCCGAGGACGCCCGCGACGTTGTCGGTGGACCCGTTCGGGTTCGCGGCGTCGGTGACGTTTCCCCGAGCGTCGCAGTACCGGAAGAGGACGCGGTCGTCGCCCACGAGGTCGGCGCGGGCGTCCTCGCCGATCTCGAAGCGCCCCTCGCCGTGCGCGATGGGGATCTCGATCACGTCTCCCTCGTCGTAGGCCGCGGTCCACGGCGTGTCGGCGCGCTCGACGCGCAGGTGGACCGGCTCGCACTGGAAGCGCGCGGAGGCGTTGGTGGTGAACGCGCCGGGCGTGAGCCCGGACTCCGAGCCGATCTGCGCGCCGTTACAGACCCCGATCACGGGGACGCCGGCCTCGGCCGCGTCGCGGACCTCGTTCAGGATCGGGTCGCGGGCGGCCATCGCGCCGGCGCGGAGGTAGTCGCCGTAGGAGAACCCGCCGGGGAGGACGATCCCCTCGGTGTCGGCCGGGAGGCCGTCCGCGTGCCAGACGCGCTCGGCGTCGACGCCGAGGTGGTCGAGCGCGCGGACCGCGTCGCGGTCACAGTTCGAGCCGCCGAACTGGACGACGGCGACCGTCACGCCGCCCACCCCGCGGGGGCGGCCGCGACCGACGCGTCTGGGCGGGGCGCGCCGGTGACGATCGGCGTCGTCTCGGGGACGGCGACCGTCATCGCTCCGCGACCGCCACGTCGTAGTCGTGGATCGTGGGGTTCGCGAGCAGCCGCTCGGCCATCTCGTCGGCGCGGTCGGCCGCCTCGTCGGCGTCGGCGGCGTCGAGGTCGACCTCGAACCGGTCGGCCGACCGGAGGTCCGACAGCTCGAACCCGAGCCGTTCGAGCGCCTGTTGGGTCGTCTCGGCCTCCGGGTCGAGGACGCCCCGCTTCAGCCGGACCGTCACCGTCGCCGTGTATGCGGTCATGCCTGTTGGTGCGGAGTCGTGTGTAAAAACCGTTTTGGAACGCCGTTTATACGCATATTCGTGGATATAGATCGGTCGTTCGTGCGGGAGGCAGGGACCGCACGGAACGAAAGGGGCAAACCCCTCCGGCTGTTGAAAGCGGTATATGCAGCCGTTCGAACCCGCGGAGGTGATCGTCGCATGACCCGCGAACTGACCGAGATCACGGTCGTCGGAGGAGACAAGACCGGACTCATCGCCCGGGTCACCTCTCTGCTGTTCGAGCGGGGGATCAACATCGAGGACCTCGACCAGGCCGTCCGCGAGGGCGTCTTCCGGATGACGACCCGCGTCGACGCCGCGGAGATGGAGACGTCTCGCGGCGAGCTGCGCCGCGCGCTCGCCGAGCTCGGCCGCGAGCTCGACGTCGACATCCAGGTCCGGTTCCCGAGCGACCGCGACGCGCGCCGCGTCGCGCTCCTCGTCACGAAGGAGACGCACGCGCCGGAGGCGCTCTTGGAGGCCGAGGCCAGCGGGGAGCTGGCCGACGACGGCGCGGAGGCGGAGATCCCCGTCGTCATCGGTAACCGCGGCGACCTCCGGTCGCTCGCGGAGCGCTACGACAAGCCGTTCTACGACGTGGGCGACGGCAAGGGCAACACCGACGAGGACCGCCTGCTCGACCTGCTGGCCGAGTACGAGATCGACCTGATCGCCTTGGCCCGCTACATGCGCATCCTCTCGCCCGAGGTCGTCTTCCGGTACGAGGGCCGGATCGTCAACGTCCACCCGTCTCTGCTCCCGGCGTTCCCGGGCGCGGAGGCGTACCGGCAGGCGAAGGACGCGGGCGTCCGGGTCGCGGGCGTCACCGCGCACTACGTCACGACGGACCTCGACCAGGGGCCAGTGATCGCCCAGCGCGCCTTCGACGTGCCGCCGGGGGCTGACGTGGACGAGATCAAGCGCCGCGGCCAGCCGCTGGAGGCCGAGGTGTTACTCGACGCGGTGCGGCTCCACCTCGCGGACGCGATCGCGGTCCACCGGGGCACCGTCCACGTGCGCGAGGATGTCGCCGTCGACGCCCGGCTTGGGCTCTCCCGAGCCGCCGTCGACGCGAACCCCGACGAGCCCGTCGACGGCGAGCCGCTCACCCGGTCCCGCCCGTCGCTCACGGACGACTGAGCGGGCGGCACCGCGCCGACCCGGACCGCCGGCTACTTTTAACCGACCACGGGCGCAACGTCTCGACGATGACCGAGCGCCGCGTCTGGGCCCGATTCCTCGCGGACACCTCCGGGCTCGTCCGCAGCGACGAGCGGATGATCCTGTTGTTCCTGCTGCTGTTATCGATCGCGGCGCTGGCGGTCTTCCTCCACTACACGACGCTCGTGCTGGGGGGCCTTCCGGAGCCGCTTCCGACCGAACCGATCGGCCCGTAGTCCGCCGCTCGGCCGGCGCGATCGCGGCGGCCCCGACCCGCGCCGTCGACCGCCGCCCTCACCCGAGGCGGACCAGCAGGTCCCGATTCGCGGCCTCGTAGCGGAGCCGCCCGTCGCCGAGCGCCTCCCGTCGCCGCTCCGCCCAGCCGCTCGCGTCGAGTCCGGTCTCGCCGACCGCGTCCGCGACCGTGTCGAGGAGGTGCGAGAGGACCGTCCGCTCCCCGGACTCGTACGGCGGTTCGATCACCCACGGCGACGGTCCCTCGGCGATCACCGTCGCCTCGCGGGCCACGGCCGCCGCGCCGTCGGGGCCCCCGGCCCTGAACTCCCGCATGTGCCGGTGGTAGCGGTCGAGGACGGCCTCGTCGTCAGGATCGGCGGGCGCGAAGCGCGTCTCGCCGTCGTAGGTGATCGGTGCGTACGCGACCGGGGCGACGTCCGCGAGGGCGTCGACCGCCGGTGCCGCGTCGACCACGTCGAAGAACGCGCACCCCACGACCGCGTCGAACCGCTCGCCCGCGGCGGCCGCCTCCGCAGCGAAGTCGAAGGCGTCTGCGACGCGGTACTCGACGGTGACGTCCCCGCAGGCGTCGCCGATCCGCGCCTCGCCCGCCGCGAGCGCCGCCTCGTGAGCGTCGACGGCGACCCAGCGACCGCCGTCGAGTACGCCCCAGTCGACGAGGCGTTCGACCATCGTCGCCGTGCCGGCACCGACTTCGAGGACCGTCGGTTCCGGCGGGAGTTCGGCGGCGAACCGGTCGAGCACCTCGCGGTCGAGCGAGCGGTCGTCGAGCGCGCGCTTCGCGTCGAGGTACGCCGCGTGGTCGGTCACGCCCGCTCACCCCGTCGGCCCCCGCCGCGGCGGCGGTCGCTCCCGTCGCCCCCGCGGCGCTCGTTCCCGTCGCCGCCGCGACACCCACCGTCCCCGCTCCGGGCGTGCTCCGCCGCGAGGAAGTCGATCGCGCGGTCGAGCGTCTCGGGCCACCCCGGTCGCGCCTCGTAGTCGCGCCGCGCGGCGACGCCCATCCGTGCCAGCCGGTCTCGGTCGTCGAGGTCCCGGAGCGCCGCGGCGACGGCGCGCGAGTCGCCCGGGGGCGCGAGGACCCCCGACTCACCGTCGCGGACGAACTCCCCCGCGCCGCCGGCGGTCGTCGCCAGCGGGACGCAGCCGAACCCCATCGCCTCCAGGTACACCATGCCGAACGGCTCGTAGCGCGACGGGACCGCCAGCACGTGGGTCTCTCGGAGCCGCGTCGCGACCGCGTCGTCGTCGAGTCGACCGACGAATCGGACTCGGTCGCCGACCCCGGCCGCCGCGACCGCGTCTGCGACGCGCTCGACGTGGTCGGGCGCGATCGTCCGGTCGCCGACGACCGTCAGCCGCCAGTCGCTCTCGCTTCTGTCGAGCCGCGCGAGGGCGTCGACGAGCACGTCGAGCCCCTTCCGCGGGACGACGTTCCCGAGGAACGTCACTTCGAGCGGGCCGTCCCGCGCTCGCGCTTCGATCTCGGAGGCGGAGACGAGCGGATCGAATCGGTCGCCGGCCGGCGGCGCGACCGCGCTCCGCCGCGGGCCGCCCAGCCCGGCCGCGTCCCGGCGGGTCTCCTCGGCGTTGTACACCGCGGCGTCGACGCTCCGGAGGAACCGTCGCTCGACCGCCGCGGCCAAGCGACGCGAGAGCCCCGAGCGGGCGCGCTCGACGGTGCCCGACGCGTCCGGGCTCTCCCCCGTCGCCGCCCGCGCACGCCACGCGATCATGTGGACGAGCGCGACGACCGGCGCGTCGATCCGCCGGTTCGCGAGCAGCACGGACGGGTGCGCCAGCCCGTCTTCGACGACCACGTCGAACCCCGACAGCCGCTCCGCGAGCCGTCGGGCGCGGAGGTTCGGGGCGAGCCGGCGGCGGTACGACCCCCGCGGGAGCGAGGCGACCTCGACCGCGTGCCCGCGCTCGCGGAGGCGGTCGCGGAGCCGGCGGTCGTAGTAGAAGCCGCCGGACTCGGACTCGATGTCGCCGGCGAGGACGAGGGCGACGCGCACGGGACGGTCACCGCAGTTCGCCGGTGTAGGAGACGCGCGCGACCTCGTCCTCCCGAACGCTCACCGTCAGTTCCGTCGCGGACGGGGCGTCGACGGTCGCGAGCGCGTCGAACAGCGCCCGGGCGAGGCGCTCGGCGCTCGGATTGCCCTCCAAGTGGTCGTTGAGCGTCTCGTCGCGGTAGCGGTCCGCCGCGTCGTCGAGGGCGTCGAGCGCGAGGTCGATGTCGAGCAGGTAGCCGTACTCGCCGAGTTCGGGGCCGCGGAACGTCGCCTCCGCGGTGAAGACGTGCGAGTGGAGCTCCGCCTCGTCGGCCGGCGGGTTCGGGACGGTGAGGTAGTGCTGTGCGACGAACGACTCGGTGACGGTCAGTTCGTACATGGATAGGTGAAGAGCAGCTGGAGGGTCGGTTCGGTCTCGTCGGCGAGCCGGCGGTACGCGCTCGTCGCCTGACCGACCGGGACGCGGTCCGTGACGAGCCGGTCCGTCACGTCGAGGTCGTCGTCGAGCCGGCGCAGTTCGCGCCACGCGGTCTCGCGGCGGCGCTCGTGGTCCCAGCGCCCGCGGAGCTCCGGGGCGATGGTGGACACCTGACTGCTGCGGACGGTGACCCGTCCGCGGTGGAAGTGGTCGCCGAAGCCGAGGTCGGCGCGCTTGGTCCCGTACCACGACCCGACGAGGACTCGCCCGTCGAACCGCGTCGTCTCGACGGCGGTCTCGAGCGTCTCGGGGTGGCCAGACACCTCGACCGCGAGGTCCACGCCGCCGGTGTGCTCGCGCACGGCGTCGACGACGCCCGCCCGGCCGTCGTACCGGCTCGGATCGACGACGGCGTCGGCTCCGAACTCGGCCGCGAGCGACCGGCGTCGCTCCCTCGGTTCCACCGCGACGACCGTCTCCGCGCCGCTCCGCGCGAGCAGCGCGGTGGTGAGCAGCCCCACCACGCCCTCGCCGAACACCGCGACGCGCTCGCCGAGCCGCGGGGCGGCGTCGAGCGTCAGCGTGACCGCGGTCTCGGCGTTCGCGAACAGCGTCGCGGCCTCCGGGTCGACCCCGTCGGGAACCGGTCGGAGGGCGTCCGGGGCGACGGCGAACCGGCTCTCGTGGGGGTTGAACGCGAAGACGGTCCGGCCGCGCCACGCCGGGTCGACCGCGTCGCCGACCGCGGTCACTCGGCCGACGACCGCGTAGCCGTACCGGAGCGGGTACGAGAGGTCCCCGTCGAGCGCGGCCAGTTCCTCGTCGGCGACCGTCTCGGGGTCGAGTTCGCCGCGGTACGCCAGCAGCTCCGACCCCGCGCTCACGGCCGAGACGGACGCGTCGACGACCACCTCGTCGGGGGCGGGGACGGGATCCTCCGTCGAGACGACCTCGACGCGCTCCGGGCCGACGAACTCGACCGCCCGTCCGGCGTCGCGGTCGCTCACGCGAACTCACCCGTCCGCGGTCGACGACTGAGACGGTGTGGCATTGGCGACTACACGGACCGATCCGTCATAAACCCACGGCGGCGACGGCCGGCGTCCTCCCGTCGGCCGTCGATTCGGGGCCGGGAGTAGACATAAGCCGACCGAGTCCGTGGGTCGGACATTCATGGCACGCACCGACGCCGGCGTCGACGTCGAATCGCTGACCCCCCTCCACTGGATCGGGATCCTCGCCGCGACCGTGTCCGGAATCGTCCACGTCGTTCTCGGCTTTCTGGTCGGGGGGGCGTTGGGAGCCTCGTTCTTCTTCGCGACCCTGGGATTCGGCGCGGGCGTGACGGCGATCGTCTCGGGGTACCGCCGCCGGCTCGTGTACGCGCTCGGAATCCCGTTCACCGCCGGGCAGATCGTCCTGTGGTACCTCATCAACTTCGTCTTCGGTACCTACTCGTTCCCGGCCGACATCGGCGTGTACGGCGCCGTCGACAAGGTCGCGCAGGTCGCGTTGATCGCCGTCCTCGCGGTCCTGTTGTACCGAGAGTCCTGAGGTCCTCCGCGCGCTGACGGCGGAGATTCTCGGTGACTCGCCGCTCGCTGTCGGTGCCGTCGTCGCTCGCCCGGCGTCCGTCGCCGTCCCCCGCGTCACAGGTGCGGTCAGTCGCGGCTCCGGCCGGCAGCGAGCGGCGGGTCGTCGCGGCCGAGCCGCCCCGTCGCGGCCGCCCAGTCGCGGGCGAAGCTCGCCAGCAGCGCCGCGAGCGCGGTCGCCGCGACCGCGGTGAGCGGTGGCGAACCGCCCGGGCCGCCCGGCACGAGCGCGACCGCGACGACGAGGAACTGCGCGGTGCCGACGAACGGGCGGAGCCGGCTCGGCGGGAGTTCGTACACCGGCGCGCCGGTCCGCCGCCGTCGCCACAGCGACCCGGCGTAGGCGTACCAGACGCCGCCGGCGAGGAGGTACCACGCCGGGAGCGCCCCGAGCGCGACGGCGACCGCGGCCCCGACGAGGACGGCCAGCGCGTCCGTCGCGCCGTCGAGGCGAGCGCCGAGGACCGTCTCCCGGGTCCGGCGGGCGACCGCCCCGTCGACCGCGTCGAGGCCGACCGCGCCCGCGAACAGCGCGACGGGGACCCACGGGTGCGGCGGGGCGGCCGCCAGCGCGCCGGCGAGGACCGACGCGAGCCAGCCGCGGAACAGCGTGATCGCGTTCGCCGGGCCGAGCCGCGGCTGCGGAGCGCCGTCGCCGGGGCGATGGTTCGCCGGGAGGTTGATCCACGCGTACCCCGCCAGACACGCGCCGGGCGCGGCCGCGGCGAGGACCCACGCGGTCCCGAACGTGCGCCACAGCGCGGCGAGTCCGAGCGCGCCGAGGGCCGCGACGCCGACCAACCGGAGGCGGAGCCGGGAGCGCGGGGACGCCGCCGTCGACGACCCGGACCGCGCCATCTCAGTCGCCCTCCCGGTCCGCGGGCGACTCGGGGTCGCGGTCGCCGTCTCCGTCGCCCTCGGGCGGAGCGCTCCCGCCGCCGCGGCCGTCTTCGGCGCTCCGGGGCGCGTCGCCGATCTCCTCCATGACGCGGGCGTGGAACTCGCGGAGGACGGCCGACTCGTCGTCGGCGATGACCGTGTCGGAGTCGACGAGCGTCGCGAGGCCGAACGCGAGCGGGCTCGGGGAGTCGACGACGCGGTGTTCGACCGCGAGGTCGCCGCCCGCGATCCGTCCGACGACCTCGCGGATCCCCGCGACGTCGAGGCGGTCCTCCAACAGCTCGCGGTACGTCTCCTCCAACACGGCGAACTCCTCCAGATCGGCCGCGAACGACAGCAGCATCTCGGCGGAGACCTGCTGTTCGGCCGCCGACTTCTCGTAGCCCTTGTACCGCTTCAGGATGAGCAGCGCGCGCCCGGCGTTGATCCGGAAGTAGCGCTGGAGCAGGTCGGTCCCCTGGACGGCCTCGCGGAGGTCCTCTCGGACCGTCTGCGGGCCGAGGTCGGCGAGGATACCCGCCACGTCGACCTTGCGGTTCAGCGGGAGCGCGAGGCTGAAGCCGCGGTCCGCGACCGCGACCGCGACGTTGGCGTCCGTCCGGTCGGCGACCGCGGCGGCGACGAGCCGCGAGAGCCCGTCGTTGAACCGCCGGCCGTAGGTGGCGTGGACGTAGAAGCGGCGCTTGTACTCGCTCCGGTCGAGCTCCTCCTCGACGACGAGGCGGTCGGGCGTCGAGACGGCCTCGGGGCCGGCGTACCTGACCTGCTCGTCGTACATCCGGGCGAGCGCGCGGACGGCGTTCCCGTCTAAGGGGAACTCGCGGAGCCACGCGCGGACCGCGGCGGGGCCGGCGCTCGGATCGTCGCCGGCCAGCCGGTCGAGCAGCTCGGCCTGGAACGCCAACACCTCGCGGGCGAGGTCCGCGGAGAGCGGGAGGCGCTCGGCGAACCACGAGGGGACCGTGGGGCGCTCGCTCGTCCGGTCGGCGTACACCTTCGAGCCGCGGCGGTAGCGGAACGCGAACCGCTCGCCGCCGAGCGCGAACACGTCGCCCGACTCCAGCGTGTCGAGGTACGACTCGTCGAGGGTCCCGACCCACTCGTCGTTCCGCGTGAACACGTCGCAGGTGAACGAGTCGGGGATCGTCCCCACGTTCGTCATGTAGATGACCCGCGCGAGCCGCCCGCGCTTCCCGACGAGCGTCTCGCCGACCGGGAACTCCGAGTGGTGGTGCTCGCCGTCGGGCGGGTCGTTGTCGTCGCGCCACACCTTCGGGTAGACGTTCTTCTCCTCCAGACCGTCGTAGTCGCCGGTGAGGTACCTGAACAGCCGCTCGTACGCCTCGTCGTCGAAGCCGCGGTACGGGTGCGCGCGGCGCAACACCTCCCGGACCTCGCGGTCGGGGCGGATCCGGTTTATCGCCATCCCGTACACCTGCTGGGCGGCGACGTCGTACGCCCCCTCGGGCGGGAACACCCGATCGACGAACCCCTCCTCGGCGCGGGCGAGCAGCGTCGCGCACTCGATCAGCTCGTCGCGGTCGAGCGCGAACACCCGCCCCTCGACGGTCTCGCCCGGGCTGTGGCCCGCGCGGCCGACGCGCTGGAGCAGCGCCGCGACCGACTTCGGCGAGCCGACCTGGACCACCAGATCGAGGTGGGGCATGTCGATGCCGAGCTCGAGGCTCGTTGACGTGGTGACCACGTCGAGCGCGCCCGACTTCAGCCCCTCCTCGACGCGCGTTCGCTGCGCCTCGCCGAGGCTCCCGTGGTGGACGCCCGAGTCCGACTCGTCGTAGTCGAACCGCCGGCGGAGCTCCTGGAGCGTGCGCTCGGCCCCCGACCGGGAGTTGGTGAACACGAGCGTGTTCTCGTGGGCCTCGACGAGGTCGTGAAGCGACTCGTAGAACCGGTCGGTCACCGTCGACCGCGGGGTGTGGACGAGGTCGGCCGCGGGCGTCCGGAGTTCGAGGTCGAACTCGCGGGCGAACCGGGCGTCGACCACCTCGCAGGGGCGCGTCTCGAACCCCTCGAACTCGCCGACCGCGCCCGCGTCGCGCTCGCGTCCCACGAGGAACGAGGCGATCCCATCGAGCGGTTCGACGGTGGCCGAGCAGCCGATCCGGG
>NZ_AOJL01000042.1 GCF_000337035.1 Halorubrum coriense DSM 10284 | reverse complement strand
CCGCCAGCGAGTGGATCTCGTCGACGATCACGTACTCGACGGTGCGGAGCTTCTCCTTGAACTTCGGCGAGTTGAGCAGGATCGCCAGCGTCTCCGGCGTGGTGTTGAGGACGTGCGGCGTCTCCGAGAGCATCGCCTGCCGGTCCGCCTTCGAGGTGTCGCCGTGGCGGATCGCCTGCCTGACGCCGGGGTCGTAGCCGTCGGGTTCGTCGCCGCCGTCCGTCTCGGCGCTCGCTTCCGCGGCGGCGACCGCCTCGCCGATCCCGTCCAGCGGGGTCTCGAGGTTACGCTCGATGTCGTTCGCGAGCGACTTCAGCGGCGAGACGTAGAGACAGTAGACCGAGTTCTCCAGTTCGCCGGCGCGGTCGCGGGCGAAGAGGTCGTCGAGGACCGCGAGGAAGGAGGCGAGCGTCTTCCCGCTGCCCGTCGGCGCGGCGACGAGACAGTTCCGGCCGGCGTCGACGTGCGGGATCGCCTCGCGCTGCGGCGGCGTGAAGAAGCCGCCGTTCTCGCCGACGTACTCGCCGAAGCGCTCGACCCACCAGCGCCGGACCGGGGGCGAGAGTCGGGCGAGGACGTCAGCGTCCGCGATCGGGACCGTCTCCGGATCGAACTCGGGGGCGGCGACCGCGCCCCGGTCGATCGCGTCGCGGAGGAGCGCACGCGCGGCCGCCTCGTCGCCGCGGTCCGTGGTCTCGCTCACGGACCACACGAGGGTTCGGGCAGGGAAATCGGTTGCGTCGGCCCCGCGGAAATTCGCGCGACCGACTCGTGCGTCCGTCGGCCCCGCGGAAATTCGCGCGACCGACCCGTTTATGCCCCGTGGTTTCGTGTCGCCACACACATGAGCGGCACCTCGCCGGAGCCCGCCAGAGGGATCGACCGCAACCTGTTCGTCACCGTCTCCGGGCCGCCGGGCTGCGGGGCCACGACCCTCGTCGAAGGGATCGCCGAATCGCTCGACTGCGGCTACGTCTCCGGGGGCGAGCTGTTCCGCGAGATCGCCGCCGAGCGCGACATGAGCCTCTCGCAGCTCATCGCCGAGACCGGCGAGTCCGAGGAGATCGACCGCGCGCTCGACGAGCGGCTCCGCCGCATCGCCGAGAAGTGGGGAGCCGCGAACAAGGCGTTCGTGCTGGAGTCGCGGCTGGCCGGCTGGATCGCCGGCAACCGCGCCGACATCCGGATCTGGCTCGACGCGCCCGACGAGGTCCGCGCGGACCGCACGGCCGACCGCGAGGAGATGACCTCCGAGATGCAGGTCCGCGAGGTGATCGAAGAGCAGCGGTACAAGTCCTACTACGGCATCGACCTGTCGGACCGGTCCATCTACGACCTCGTCGTCAACACGGGGCGCTGGGACGCCGACGCGACGCTCGACCTCGCGCTCACCGGGATCGAGCGCTACGACGTCGACGAGGACGAGGGCGCGTTCGACACGCCCGACTTCGAGATCTGAGCGGCCGCGGCTACAGTCCCTCGACGCGGCGCAGCTCGCCCCGCACGCCGCTCGGCGTCGCGTACGGGCCGCCGCTCACCCGGTGGTCGGGGAGCAGGACGGGGACCGGGTTGTCGGCGAGCGCGCCGGTGACGGTCTCCAGGTCGGCCGCGTCGTCGGGGTCGAACCCGGCGAGCCGCGCGAGCCGGCTCACGGAGACCTCCTCGCCGTAGGGGACGCTCCGGAGCGCCTCCAGCACTTCCCGCTGGTCCGTCGGCACCGTGAGGCCGAGCGCCACCTCGGCGAACTCGTCGCGCTCGCCGTCGAGGTACGCGTCGATCCTGTCCAACAGGTCGTGGTCGCCGTCGGCGTCGTCCGGCGGCTCGGCGGGAAACGACACCGAGATGACGCGACCGCCGGCGAACCCCACCTGAACGGTCCGGCCGATCTCGTCGAACTCCCGGGCGAAGACGCCGGACGTACCGGCCATGCTCATACCCTTCACTGGGCGGGTCGTTCACTTAAAAGGTCTCCCGCGAGCCGCGCTCACGTCGCCGGCCGAAGGCGAGCGGGTCGCCCCGATCCCCGCAAGCCTTATGAACAGATAAGTACATTAGTGTATAGTAATGGACGATCCAGACGAGCTGGCTCCGGCGGTCAGGTCGATCCTGTCCGCCGCCCGGGACCGCGCGGACGCGAGGGCGGGAGCGACCGTCTCGGTCGCCCCTCGCGACCTCTCGGCCGCGTTCGAGCGGGCCGAGGCCGACGGGCGCGTCCCGGTGATCGCCGAGGTGAAGCCGACGAGTCCGACCACCGACGGGGCCCGCGACGACGACCCGGTCGCGCTCGCCGAGGGGATGGTCGCCGGCGGGGCGGCCGCCCTGAGCGTGCTCACCGAGCCGGAGCACTTCGGCGGGAGCATCGAGACTCTCGAACGCGTGCGCGACGCCGTCGACGTCCCGGTGCTCCGCAAGGACTTCGTCGTCGAGGAGGCGCAGTTGGACGCCGCCGAGAGCGACGTCGTCCTGCTCATCGCGCGGTTCGCCGGCGACGACCTCCCCGATCTGGTCGCGGCCGCCCGCGAGCGCGGCTTCCAGGTCCTCGTGGAGGTCCACGACCGGGCGGAGCTGGAGCGCGCGCTCGCGGCGGGCGCGACGACGATCGGCGTGAACAACCGCGACCTCGCGGAGCTCGTCGTCGACCTCGGAACCTTCGAGTCGGTCGCGCCCCACGCTCCGGACGACGTGACGCTGGTCGCCGAGAGCGGTATCGGATCGCCCGCCGACGTCCGCCGGATGCTGGCGGCGGGCGCCGACGCCCTGCTCGTCGGCAGCGCGATCATGGACGGCGACGTCGAGGCGAACACCCGCGAGCTGGTGCGGGCGGAGGCGGGAGACGGCGGCGCGAGCGGCGAAAGCGATACCAGCGACGCGACGGAGACACCCACATGAGCGAGACCGACACGCGGACGACGGAGGAGATGAGTCGACGGCCCGGCCGCGAGCGCGGCCGCGACGACGGGAAGTTCGGCCGCTACGGCGGCCAGTACGTCCCGGAGGCGCTGATGCCCGCGATCGAGGAGCTGGCCGACGCGTACGAGCGCTACGTGTTGAACAACGAGGACGGGTTCATGGACGAGTTCCGGGAGCGCCTCGCCGACTTCGGCGGGCGGCCGACGCCGCTCCAGCGCGCCGACCGGCTCTCGGAGCGCTACGACACGGAGGTGTACCTGAAGCGCGAGGACCTGCTCCACGGCGGCGCGCACAAGCTGAACAACGCGCTCGGGCAGGTCCTCTTGGCGAAGTACATGGGCAAAGAGCGCATCATCGCGGAGACCGGCGCGGGCCAGCACGGCACCGCGACCGCGATGGCGGCGGCGCACCTCGACATGCCCTGTACGATCTACATGGGCGAGCGCGACATCAACCGCCAGCGGCCCAACGTGTTCCGGATGAAGCTGAACGGCTCCGAGGTGAAGCCGGTCACGACCGGCCGAGGCACTCTCAAGGAGGCCATCTCCGAGACGATGCGCGACTGGGCCGAGACGGTCGAGGACACCCACTACGTCATCGGGTCGATCGTCGGCCCGCACCCGTTCCCGGTGATGGTCCGCGACTTCCAGGCGGTCATCTCCGAGGAGGCCCGCGAGCAGGCGATCGAGAAGACGGGCGGGCTCCCGACCGACGTGGTCGCCTGCGCGGGCGGCGGGTCGAACACCATGGGCACGTTCGCCGACTTCGTCGACGACGAGTCGGTCGCGCTCCACGCGGTCGAGGCCGGCGGCTCCACCCTCGAGGTCGACGAGGAGGAGGGCGTCGCGCCCAACTCCGCGTCGCTGTACACCGGCGACGAGGGCGTCCTCCACGGCGCGCGGACGAAGCTGCTCCAGGATTCGGACGGCCAGATCATGGAGAGCCACTCCATCTCCTCCGGCCTCGACTACGCCGGCGTCGGCCCGGAGCTCGCATACCTCGTCGACGAGGGGCGCGTGGACCCGGTCGCCGTCGACGACGACGCCGCCTTGGAGGGGTTCCACAGGCTCTCGAACACCGAGGGGATCATCCCGGCGCTGGAGACGGCCCACGCGTTCGGCTACCTCGAAGAGCACCACGAGGAGCTGGGCGAGCGCGTGGTCGTGAACGTCTCCGGACGCGGCGACAAGGACCTCGACGCCGCCATCGAGGAGACCGACCAGCGCGACGTGGCGAACGCGCCCGACATGTCGATGTTTACGGGGGGAATGTAGATGGCGAACTCCGACGCCGTCGCCGCCGCGTTCGCCAACGGGCCCGCCTACGTGCCGTACCTCGTCGTCGGCGACCCCGACTACGAGTCCTCGAAGGCGTACGTCGAGGCGCTCGACCGGGGCGGCGCGGACGTGATAGAGCTCGGGCTCCCGTTCTCCGAGCCGATCGCCGAGGGCTCGACGATACAGGAGGCGCTCGTCCGGTCGCTCGACGCGGGGATGACGCCCGACCGCTTCTTCGCGTTCGCGGAGGAGCTCGACGTCGACGCCGCGTTGGTCTGTATGACGTACTACAACCTCATCTACCAGTACGGCGAGGGGGAGGGCCCGCGGCCCTTCGTCGAGCGCGCCGCCGCGACCGGCATCCAGGGGCTCGTCGTCCCCGACCTGCCGGGCGAGGAGGCGGGCCCGCTGCGCGAGGCCTGCGACGAGTTCGGGCTCGACCTCGTCTTCATCGTCGCGCCGACGACGCGCGCGGACCGCCTCGACCGGCTCATGGAGCGCGTGTCGGGGTACGTGTACGTTCAGGCCCGGCTGGGGACGACCGGCGCGCGCGACGACGTCTCGGACCAGACCACGGAGAGCCTCGACCGGCTCCGCGAGTACGACGTGCCGAAGGCGGTCGGGTTCGGCATCTCGACCGGCGAGCAGGCCGAGCACATCGTCGCGGGCGGTGCCGACGGGATCATCGTCGGCTCGGCGCTCGTCGACATCGTCGCCGAGGGGGTCGCCGAAGACCTTTCGACCGCGGCGGTCGCGGACCGGCTGGAGGCGCTCTCCCGCGAACTGAAGGAGGGCGCGGAGCGCGGCCACCGCTCGCGGACCGAGCCCGTGGAGTCCGCCTGAGCCGAAACGATCCAATACGTCCCCGAACGAAACCGACTTACCTCCGATTGCCACACTCTCACACAACGACCCACCCCACTATGACAGCAGGACTCTCGGCACGACTCGACCGCATCTCCACGAACGACCGCTACCTCGTCGTCCCCATGGACCACGGGATCACGATGGGGGCCGTCGAGGGGCTCGTCGACATCGAGTCGACGATCGACGGCGTCACGCGGGGCGGCGCGGACGCGGTACTCACGCAGCGCGGCGTCGCGGAGCGCGTCCACGGTAATAAGAACGGCGCGGGCTACATCGTCCACCTCAACGGGTCGACGACGATCGGCCCCGACGAGCGCGACAAGCGCGTCACCGGCACCGCCGAGGACGCGGTCCGCGCCGGTGCCGACGCCGTCTCGTTCCACATCAACGTCGGCTCGGAGCACGAGCCGGAGCAGATCGAGGAGCTCGCCGAGCTGACCGCGGACGCCGAGCGCCTCGGGCTGCCCGTCCTCGCGATGGCGTACGCGCGCGGCCCGGGCGTCGACAGCGCGGACCCCGAGTCGCTCGGTCACGCGGTCCGGCTCGCCGAGGAGCTCGGCGCAGACGTGGTGAAGACGGGCTACTCCGGCGACGGCGACTCGTTCGCCCGCGTCACGGAGTCGACGCGGCTCCCGGTCGTCATCGCGGGCGGGTCGAAGGGCACGGACCGGGAGACGGTCGAGATGGTCCGCGGCGCGATGGACGGCGACGCCGCCGGCGTGTCGATGGGGCGGTCGATCTTCCAGCACGACGACCCCGAGGGGATCGCCCGGGCGGTGTCGGCGGTCGTCCACGACGACGCGACCGTCGAGGAGGCGCTGCGGGCGGGCGGGTTCGTCGAGGCCTGAACGCGGACCGTTCTCGCCTCGGGTCAGCAGGCGACGCGGATCTGTTTCCGGGCTTCGGGGTCGCCGACCGGCCCGTCCGCGTCGACGGGCTGCTCGACGTGGAACACCGTCACGGACGCCACGTCGCGGTCCGTGCGCTCACAGACGTACGACGCGAGCGGCCGGTACCGGGACTCGCCGGCAGTCTTCATCCTGAACCCGTACTGGTGCCAGAGGGTCGTCGGATACGTCTCCGCCGCGTCGGGCGGTCGGTCGTAGGTGACCGCCCCGCCGTCGCGCAGGTCGACCGGATCGCCGGACTTCGGCGTTCCCCGGACGACGTACCAGTTCGAGGCGTCCGGCGGGTTGGGCGCGAAGAACGACCAGCTCACCTCCGACAGCTCGCCGGTCGTCTCCGACGCGGGGAGGTCGACGAGCCCGACGCCCGCCGCCTGCCACCAGACGAGCGCGACGAAGAACCCCGCGAGCAGCGCGGCGGTTCCGACCTTTATCCCGCGGCGAGCGCGTGACGGAGTCGGATCCGCGGCGCGGGCTCCCGTTCCGCCGTCGCTCCGGTGCGCACGGTCTGGTCCCGTGACCCCCGTGGACCCGGGGAGCCTCGACGCGGCGGCCTCGACGCGGTCCCACGCGCCGGGCGGGAAGAACAGCAGGAGGATCGCGACCATGACGAACGGGAACACGGCGAGCCGCATCGTCGCGGCCATGCCGATGTGCGCGGCGACGAACGCGAGGGCGACGCCGGTCCTGCGCCGCCCGGTCGCGGCGACCAGCGCGGGAGACGCCGCGAGGAGGGCGATCCACGACCAGTTTACCGCCGCCAGCACCGCGGTCTGCTCCGAGAGGAGCGGTCCGAGCCCCACCGTGAACTCGCCCAACTGAAAGATCCGCGGGACGGCGACGCCCGACATCCACGCGTCGCTCCGGTACTTCGAGACCGCGTTCGCCGCGTATATCGACACGAGCGTCAGGAGCGTGACCGCCGTCCCGACCGAACAGACCCGCGAGTCGAGGGGACTCTCCGGGTCGTCACCCCCGCGTCCGTCGGCGTCCCCCCGAGCGTCCCGACCGCTCCGCTGGTCTGCACCGAGCGACCAGCGGGCGTCGAGCGGGAGGAACAGACTCAGAAAGAGGAACACGACCAAGATGGTGTTGCCGCCGTTGATCACGTACGGGTTCCGAGCGTACAGCGACGCGAGCAGGACCAGAGTGAGACCCGTCGCCGCCCGCGTGCGATAGCCGACCAGTAGGGAGCCGGCGGCGAGGACTCCGACCGCCAGCAGGGCCGTCTGTACCCGCGCGGAGCCGGAGATCGCGTACAGCGACGCCTCCGCCAACAATGGAAAGGCCTCGGCCAGCGTCGAGCGGGGGAGGACGCCGCCGTCCGTGTAGAACGCGCCGACCGCCGGGAGCCGATAGACCAGCAGGTCGGCGAGGACGAAGAGCGCCACCGCGACGCGGAACGCGCCGAGCGCCCGCGGGTCGACACCGAGATGGGGCGCGGCACGCTCGCGGACGGACTCGCGGACGGCGGCGTAGCGGGTCCCGGCTTCGGAGCGGCGCTCCGCGGGCGACGACATTCAAGTGACAATTGCGAATAGACGGTAAGTGCTTTGTCGTCTTCGGGCCCCGGCCGGCCGCAGTACGCGACCCTTCCGCAGTTTTCAAGCCGCCCCGCCGCGAGGTCCCGATAATGACACGCACGGTCTGGGTCAAGGCCGACGCCGACGTCGGGGACTGGGAGGCGCGCAAGCGACGGGTCACGGCCGCCATCGAGGCCGGTGCGGACTGGGTGCTCGTCGACGAGGACGATGTCGGCCGCGTCCGGAAGCTGGGCGACGTGAACGTCGCGGCGTTCCGCTCCGACGCCGACGTGATCGACGACGCCGAGAGCGACGCCGAGGCCGACGCCTACTTCGTCGGCAAGGGCGGGGAGGGCGACGGAACGATCTCGATGCCCGAGGACTTCACCGGCTCCGCGGACCTGACCACCCTGCGCCGCCGAGACGACCGCGCGCAGGGGGCGTACGTGCGCGTCCTCGGCACCGAGTACGAGGCGTTCGCGGAGGCCGCGGCCGACGACGCCGACTTCACCGTGATCGTCGGCGAGGACTGGTCGATCATCCCGCTGGAGAATTTGATCGCTCGCGTCGGCGAGGAGACCCACCTCGTCGCGGGCGCGACGACGGCCGCGGAGGCCCGGACTGCCTTCGAGACGCTGGAGATCGGTGCCGACGGCGTCCTCCTCGACGCGGACTCGCCGGACGAGATCCGCGGCGCGGTCGAGGCCCGCGACGCCGCGGACCGCGAGACGCTCGACCTCCGGCACGCCGAGGTGACCGAGATCGAGCAGACCGGGATGGCCGACCGCGTCTGTATCGACACGGGGTCGCTGATGGACGACAGCGAGGGCATGCTCGTCGGGTCGATGTCGCGCGGGCTCTTCTTCGTCCACGCCGAGACCGCGGAGTCGCCGTACGTCGCCTCGCGTCCGTTCCGCGTGAACGCCGGGGCGGTCCACGCCTACGCCCGCAACGCCGAGGGGGGCACCAACTACCTCGCCGAGCTGTCGAGCGGCGACGAGGTCCAGGTCGTCGACACCGACGGCCACACCCGCGAGGCGGTCGTGGGCCGGGTGAAGATCGAGAAGCGCCCGATGTTCCGGATCCAGGCGGAGGTCGAGACGGAGGAGGGGACCGACCGCATCGAGACGCTCATCCAGAACGCCGAGACCGTGAAGATCGCGACGAGCGAGGGGCGAAAGGCCGTCACCGAGGTCGAGCCGGGCGACGAGGCGCTCGTCTACTACGAGGACGTCGCGCGCCACTTCGGCGAGGCCGTCGAGGAGAGCATCATCGAGAAGTAACCCCGCGGCGCAGCGGCGTTCGCTGCGGAAACCGGCCGTGTTCGTGTCGACCAGAACGAATTTTGTGCTTGATTGCGATCAAATGACATGGCATTCGCTAACGAGTCCGACCGTCGCGTCGTCGAACAGGGGTTCGTCGATCGGGTCCAGCACCTCGCCGAGGCCGCGAACCCGGCGTTCGCGGCGGGGAGCCTCCTCGTCCCGCTGGCGTTCCTCGGGGCGAGCCTCGCGCTCGCGAGCACCGAACTCCTCTTTTACACGCACGTGGCGGCGGGGGCGGTCTGGTTCGGGTTCGCGCTGATCTTCCCGGCGATCGTCGGTCCGACGCTCGGGAGCCTCGACGAGGAGGCGTCGGCCGCGGTGACGACGACGCTGGTGCCGAAGGCCGTCTTCTTCCTCGTCGGCTTCTCGCTGACGACGGTGCTGTCCGGAACGGTGTTGCTCACGACCGACCTCGGCCTCGGCTACGGCTTCGGCGGCGCGTGGTCGGGGGCCGCGCTCGCGCTCGGTTGGGGGCTGTTCGCGTTCGGACTGGCGGTGCCCCACCGGCTTCACCTCAGCGCGTACTACGAGACGCTGTCGCCGGACCCGGACGCCTCGCGGCTCGAATCGATCGAGAAGAAGAACCTCGTCGTCGGCCTGTTCGAGGGGGCGATGATGCTGGCGATCATCGTCATGATGACCGGGTTCCGGCTGGGGTGAGCGTGAAACGAGGGCGGGACGCGGATTCCCGGGAGGGCCCCGTCGCTCTCACCAGGAAACCCGCTCGCGGTCCTTCCAGAGCAGTCCCCCCGGACTCCCCGGGGCGAACCGGGCGAGCCACACCGGGGTCTCGGCCCCCTTCGACGGCGGGCGCGGCGCGCCGTCCCCGCCCATGTCCGTCCGGACCCAGCCGGGGGAGACG
Source organism: Halorubrum coriense DSM 10284 (assembly GCF_000337035.1). Taxonomy (GTDB): domain Archaea; phylum Halobacteriota; class Halobacteria; order Halobacteriales; family Haloferacaceae; genus Halorubrum; species Halorubrum coriense. The sequence goes on along the minus strand of NZ_AOJL01000042.1, from coordinate 64,890 downwards.
GCGTTGGCGACGAGCCCGCGGTCGCCGTATTCGCCGTCGAGGTAGGCCGTCAGCCCACCGAGTCCCACCTTCGACAGGCGATACGGCGGATATCCGCCGTCCATCTGTCCCCCGGTGAACTGCCCGAGCCCCGACGACATGGAGATCACGCGCCCGCCGGGACCGTCCAACAGCAGCGGCAGCGCCGCCTTCGTCAACAGGACCGGCCCGCGGAGGTTCACGGCCATCGTCCGGTCGAAGTCCGCCGGGTCCATCTCGTGGAGCGGTCCCGATCGAGGGAAGATCCCGGCGTTGTTCACCAAGACGTCCAGCGACCCCCGCTCCCGTTCGATGCGGTCGACCGCCGCTCGGATCTGCCCGTCGTCGGTCACGTCCAACTCGACGGGACGCTGGTCCGCCGCGGTGACGTCGGCCGGGTCTCTGGCCCCGGCGTACACGGTCGCGCCCAGATCCGCGAGACCGGCGGCGATCTCGGCTCCGATACCTCGGGTCGCCCCCGTGACGAGGGCGACGTCGTCGGTCAGGTCCGACTTGAGGTCGACGTCGGGATGCGTCTGTGGCATGTCGATCACGACGCCCTCCGGTCGGAAATATCCCACAGCCGGACGCGCGCTCGACCCACGGGCGACCGGCCCGTAGCCGCCGGTTGAGGGCGGGATCGAGTGGGTAGATTCATTCCGGTACCGCCACAGCGTATTACCCACGGAGCAACAGTGAGTGACAGCGACCCAGGGGTAGCGGTCGTCGGCGACACGACGGTCGACCTCTACCCGACGGACGACGGATCGATCGCGCCGGGAAGCGGCTTCGAGTGGCACGTCGGCGGCACGGCGACGAACGCCGCCCGGTGGGCCGCCGCGCTCGGCTGCGAGGTCGACCTCGTCACGAACGTCGGGAGCGACGTGCTCGGCGCGGCGGCCGCTCGACACCTCGCGAGAGGGGCGGTCGACACGGGGCGCGTCGCGCGGGTCGACGCGCCGTCGCCGCTGACGCTGTACACCGGAGGAGCGGGGGAGGAGGCGTGGAACGCGTGGGTGGCCGGGAGCTGTTACGGGTTCACCCCGCCGGAGGATCCGGCGGCGTTCGTGGAGCCGTACGACTGGATCCTCCTCGAGGGAGTGACGCTACCGTCCGCGGTGAACCGGACGGCGGTCCGTCGCCTCGCCGCGGCGGCCACGGAGTGCGGGACCCGCGTCGCGTTCGACCTCAACGGGCGTCCGAACCAGTGGTCGGGCCCGGACGAGTACCGAGACGCGCTGCGAGAGGTGCTCCCGCGCTGCGAGCTGCTGTTCGCCGGGACGGACGACCTCGCGGTGGCCGGCGTCGAACCGACACCGGCGGGGCTGCTCGAACTCCTCCCGGCGGACCACTCCGCGACGGCGTTCGTCACCGACGGCGGCGAGGCGACGCGGGCGCTGCGGATCGACGACGGAGCGATCGCGGAGCGCGTGAGCGTCGCGCCCCCGTCGGCGAGCGTCGCGACCACGGCCGGCGCCGGCGACGCGTTCGCGGGCGCGGTCCTTGCCGCACGGCACGGCGGTGTGTCAGGTCTCCGCCGACTGGCGACGATCGGCAACGCGGCCGGCGCGGCCGCCGTCGAGACGGTCGGTGCGTTCGACGCGGACACCGAGGGAATAAACCGGTCGTTCTGAACCGCGGAGGCGTCCGATCCCAACCGACGGGTGTTCCGAGCCGGGTTCTATCCGGTTGTGCTTCGTCCGTCGGATGAGTTCACACGTGCGTGGATCCGGCTTCGTCCGAGACACCTGAACGAACGACGGACGAATACTCGCCGTCGCACTGCGCGCACTACGGTCCGAACGAGAAGAGTCGGCCGGTCCGAGAAGCCCTTGCCGCCCGCCCGAGCTGCGACGCGCCGGCGCTCGAACCCGAGTTCGACCCGGCCCACACTTCTCTCACCTCGCGAACCGCTTCTTCGAGGGCCTTTCGGGCCGCGAGCCCGTCGAGCGTGTGGCGAATCCGCTGTACAAGATACTGGCGGAATCTCGGTGTATGACAAGTGGTTTATCCACGCTTTCGTATAACGACGTGTGGCAGTAGATCTTAATCGTCGAAAGTTCCTCGCTGGCGTAGGAACTGTGTCGAGCGTCGCGGTGGCGGGATGCTCCGGAGAAGACCCGGTCGAAGAGGGGTCCGACGGGACGGACGGTAGCTCGGACGCTGGCGACTCGGAGGGGCAGCCCGACGCCGGACGGCTCCAACTAATTCAGAACCCCCGGTCGACGCTGGATCCAATCGGTATCTCGGGCGGGATCAACGCGTGGATGAGTTCGCAGGTCCACGAGCAGCCGTTCAGCTACGAGAACGGTACCGCCCCGGTCTCCGCCATGTTGGTGGAGGAGTACACGGTCTCCGAGGACTTCCTGACGTACACGTTCAAGTTCAAGGAGGGGGTCACGTTCCACAACGGTGAGGAGCTGACCGCCGCCGACGTGGTGTTCTCGTGGCGGCGACTCGCGGAGTCGGAGAACAACCGCAACAACCAGGACCGCATCGTCCGAGGTCCGATGTCCGTCGCCCACGAGACCGACGAGAGCGGCGACACCGTACCCGGCTCGCTGGCGCTGGAAGCCGTCGACGAGTACACCGTCGAGATGACCTTGGAGACGCCGTTCCAGAACACGCTCGGGAACCTCGCCGACCTCCGGTTCACCGTGATCCCGGAGGGGATCGTCGGTGACATCGAGGGGTACGAGGGCGAGTACCCGTACGACGAGTGGGCGACGGAACGGCTCACCGGAACGGGACCCTTCGAGTTCCGCACGTGGGACCCCGGCAACGAGATCGTCGTCGATCGGTTCGACGAGTACCGCGGGTCCGTGGCGAACATCGAGGGGATTCGGTGGCAGATCCTGGAGGACCCGAACGCGCGGTACACCCGCGCGGTCAACGAACAGAACGTCGACATCTTCAATCTGCCCCGGTCCCAGTTCGACCCCTCGCTGTTGGACATCTCGGGGGAGGTCGACGAGGACCGCAGAGAGGGCACGTACGGACTGGTGGGCGGTGAGACGCTCAACTACGGCGAGACGAGCCTGCCGCGGACCCAGTACCTGATCTTCAACACGCTCCGCGTCGAGGAGCCGGCGCGGAAGGCAATCGCGTACATCGTGAACCAAGAGCGGATCACCGAGACGGCGGTGCGGGGCCAGGGCGAGCCCGCCTATCTCCTGACGCCGCCCAGCGGCTTCCCCGGCGGGGCGAGCGACTACCGCGAACTGGCCGAGGAGGAGTACCCGTACGGCTACGCCCGGTCCGACTTGGAGGCCGCTCGAGAGGTCATGGAGGCGGCCGGCTACAGCGAGGACAATCCGTACGAGACGACGCTCCAGTTCCCCTCGGACAGGCAGGCGTCCGAGTGGAGCGAGATCGCGAGCCTGCTGCGCGATCAAGCGGCGGCCGCCCACATCGACATCGAGATCGAGCAGGCGCCGATCTCCACGCTGACCGACCGAGCTATCGACGGCGACATCACGATCTACGCCGTCTGGAACGAACTCAGCTGGCTCGAGGCCGACGCGATGCTCCGGTTCGCGTACCCCAACCAGTTCGCCTGGTCGCGGTGGGGTGCCGAGGCGGACTACGAGTACGACCAACTGTCCGACGCCGCACAGCGGGCCGCGGACGCGTGGGACCGTTACGAGGAGAACCGGGTGTCCTCCGAGTCGGCACAGGAGGCCCGCAACGAGGCGTACCTCGAAATCGAGCGGGCCAACTGGGAGGACATGACGATGCTTCCGCTGTGGCACCCGATCGAGGACCTGTACTGGTACGACTGGGTCGAGGATCTAGAGATGCACGGCTCGCAGCGCCGCCCGCAGCTGAACGGGATATCGCTGAACCGCTAACTGCCGGCCCGGACCGGGGCAGAGCCCTCCTCTCTGGCGACGCGGCGTCAGCGGGTCCCCGGTCGGACCGGGGGAACCGTCACCGCGTGTCGGTGCGATATTCGTCCGGCTCCTCGTACTCGTCTCGGTGACGATGACACCGGCTCAGCCGGCCGGCCGCGGTCGGGTGGTCGTCCGGGACCTCCGTCTCGCAGACCGACCCGAAGGCATCGTCGAGAAGCTCCGTCGCCTCTGTGACTCCCTCCTCCGCCGCGGTCGCGACCGCCCGATCGATCCGCTCGCGGGCGGCCTCCGGAAGGCTCACGTCGCCGAAGAGGTCGTCGCGCACCTCGCGGATCGGCGTCGCTCGGTCGTCGACCCCGAGTCGGCGCTTCAGCCCGTCAACGAAGCCGTCAGCGTTGCGGGCGCGGTCGCGGAGCACCGCCCGGAACTCCTCGATCCGAGTCCACCCCTCCTCGTCCACCGCATCGTGTTCCGTCGGTCGGATTTTGAACGGACACCGGGTAGAGAAGCCGCACCCCGTCGGCGGATCGCGGGGGCTGGGTGGAGAGCCGCGGAGCGTGATCCGGTCCTGCGAGACCGTCGGGTCGGCGTGCGGAATCGCGGAGAGGAGCGCCCGCGTGTAGGGGTTCGACGGCGACCGGAACAGCTCCTCGGTGGGTCCCAGTTCCATGAGCTTCCCCAGGTACATGACGCCGACCCGATCGCAGACGTGCCTGACTACGCTCAGGTCGTGTGCGATCAGCATGTACGTGAGGTTCAGCTCCTCTTGGAGGTCGGTGAGCAGGTTGAGGATCTTCGCTTGGACCGAGACGTCGAGCGCCGACACCGGTTCGTCGAGGACGATGAACTCCGGTTCGGGGGCCAACGCCCGGGCGATGCCGATCCGCTGCCGCTGGCCGCCCGAGAACTGATGCGGATACCGGTGGTAGTGTTCCGCTTCGAGCCCGACCGTTTCGAGGAGCTCCGCGACGCGGTCGCGCCGGTCCGAGTCGGTCCCCCACCCGTGTACGTCGAGCGGCTCGCGGACGATCTGTCCGACGGTCATCCGCTCGTTGACCGCCGTGTTCGGGTTCTGGTACACCATTTGCGCGTCCTGCCGCCACGACTTCAGCTCCCGGCGTCCCAGTTCCGTCACGTCCCGTCCGTCGAAGTAGACTCGTCCGGCGTCGACGTCCTCCAGTCTGAGGACACTGCGACCGAGGGTGGTCTTCCCGCAGCCGGATTCCCCGACTATCCCCACGGTCTCGCCGCGACCGATCTCGAACGAGACGCCGTCGACCGCCTTGACCGGCTTTCCGCCGATCAGTCGCTCGCTCGCGTAGTAGGTCCGTAGTCCCTCGACGCTGACGAGTGGGTCCCGGTCCGCGCCAGAACGCTCCGAATCGCTCACGACGGACCCCCGCGATCGGCGGCCCCCGGCCCCTCGCCGGTACCGCCTGCGCCCGTCGACCCGTCGGCGTTCAGTTCGAGGTCCTCGTCGTGTGCCGCGATCCGCCGGCGGTGCGGTTCCGCCTCCGGGTAGAGCAGACAGGCGGCCGTGTGTTCATCGGTCCCCGCGGGGTCGCCGGCCGCGACGGCATCCGAGGGGGCGCTCACGTCCACGTGGGCTGGATGGACCGTCTCGCACTCCGGCATGGCCTCGGGACAGCGCGGCGCGAACCGGCAGCTCGTGGCCGGCTCGTTCGGCGTCGGCACGCTCCCCTCGATGGTCGGCAGGCGGTCAGCGGTGCCAGCGAGCCCGGGGATGCTCTCCAGCAGCCCTCGCGTGTAGGGGTGTTTGGGGTCTGCGAACAGCCGTCCGACCGACGCCCGCTCGACTACCTCCCCGGCGTACATAACGGCCACCGCGTCGGCGATCCGCGAGACGACGCCCATGTCGTGCGTGATGAACACGACCGCGAGGTCGCGCTCCCGCTGAAGCTCCTCCAGCAGGTCGAGTATCTGCGCCTGGATCGTGACGTCGAGGCCGGTCGTGGGCTCGTCGCAGAGCAGCACCTCGGGGTCGCACGCCAGCGCGAGCGCGATCGCCGCACGCTGTTGCATCCCGCCGGAGAACTGGTGGGGGTACTCGTCGAGCCGCCGCTCCGGGTCCGAGATACCGACGCTTTCCAGCAGCGCCGCCGCGGTCTCCGTCGCCTCCGCGCCGTCGACGTCCCGGTGGATCCCGAGTAGTTCCCGGATCTGGTTGCCGACGGTGTAAACCGGGTTGAGGCTGCTCGCGGCGTCCTGAAACACCATCGCGATCTCGCCGCCGCGGGCCCGCTCGACGACAGCCCTCGGCGCGGCGACCAGATCGACCCATCCGGTCTCGATCGCGGCCGCCTCGCCGGCCGAGCGGACCTCCGTCACTGTCACGAACCGCTCCTCGGGGTCGGGCGACGAGTCGCCGCGCGGCTGGGGATCGGCCGTGGCCTGGGAGTCCGGACCGTCCGTCTCGTCGGTCGCCCACCGGACCGCGTCCGGATACCGCTCGGCGATCCGGCGGACGAACGACGGCCCGTGGTATCTGACGGACCCGCTCGGGTCGACCCGGCCCGGATCGTCGACGAGGCCGAGGATCGATCGCGCCGTCACGCTCTTGCCGGAGCCGCTCTCGCCGACGAGCCCGAGCGTCCGTCCGGGCGGAACGGCGAACGAGACGCCGTCAACGGCCCTAACGGTCTCGCGGTCGGTGTGGAACGTCGTCTTCAGTCCCTCGACGGAGAGGATCGGTCCGTCAGTCACACGCCGCCACCCCGGGATTCCGTCTCGCTGGGGTCGGTCGCCCCGCTGTCGCTTTGCGGATCAACAACGTCTCTGAGAGCGTCGCCGACGGCATTAAACCCGATGACTACGAGCGTCACCATCGCCCCGGGGATCAGCGAGATGTGCCAGGACTCGGTCGCCACGTACTCCCGCCCCATGTCGACGGCGCGGCCCCACTCCGGCGTGGGCGGGGTGACGCCGAGCCCGAGGAACGACAGCCCGGCGATGGCGAGTATCACGCCGCCCAACACCAGCGAACTGTAGATGAGCAGGTAGCCGACGAGGTACGGGAGCATGTGGAGCCGCATGATCCCGAGCGGCGACTGGCCGTAGTTGCGCGCGGCGTCGACCCAGTCGCGTTCGGCGATCTGGAGCGACGGGCCGCGGAAGGCGCGCCAGAGGAACGGCCACCCCGTCGCGGCGAGCACGAGCGCCAGCAGCACGCCGCCGTCGTACAGCCCCGCGAGCGGCGTGTCGGCCAGAAGCACCGTGAGGAGTATCAGGAGCAGCAGCCGGGGGACCCCCATCACGGTGTCGCTCGTCACCACGAGGATGAGGTCGGCGACGCCGCGGTAGTACGCCGACAGCAGCGCGAACGCGGTAGCGACGACGGTGCTCGCTCCCACGCTCAACAGCCCGACGACCAGCGACACCCGCGCGCCGTGAACGAGGAAGGTGAAGAGGTCCTTCCCATTGGTGAGCGTGCCGAACGGATGGAACCGACCGAACCGGTCGTAGCTACCCGGGCCGAGGTTCTCGGCGGCGTACCCCACCGACCGCGTCTGCGAGTTGGCGTTGCCGACGAGGATCTCCGTGACGCGCCCGAGATCGGGGTCGTAGTACTGGATCGTGTGCGAGAACGGCGAGTACAGGTTCTGTTCGGCGGTGGTCGTCCCGAGCGACGGGGCGAACAACGCCATCGTCAGGAACAGTCCGACCACGACGAGCCCGAACTGGCCCCAGCGGTGGCCGCGGAGCCGCCGGACTGCGTCGTCGCGGGGCGTCCAGTCGGCCCGGCGGTAGTGGGCCCGGAACAGCAGATATCCGACCCAGACCCACGCCGCCCACGCGAGCACGTACAGGTGGATCAAGAGTACCCGGACGCCCCACGCGACGGCGGGAGACAGCCCGAGGAACGTTCCCCGCCACGTGCCGTCGGGGAGCTGATACCCGCGGTTCGGGACCGTCTCTCGGGCGGTCAGCGTCGGGAGGTCGGCGATCGGCCGGACCGCTGCTAGCGCCGTCTCGCCGACCGCGTGGACGGCGTCGGCGGCACCGAACCGGACGGCGAGCCAACATCCGACGAGGACCACCCCCCCGAGGCCGACCCGCTCCGCCGGCCGACGGAGCCGCGGGGGTAGCGCCGCGGTCGCCGCTTCGACGCGTTCGGACCCGACACGAGCGGCGACCACCACCCCGACCAGCCACGCCAGAAGGACGGAGAGACCGACGACCGCGACCCCCGCCGGTCCGCGGGAGGCGAGAGCTCCCCGCACCCACGTCGCGGTCGGCCCTGTCGCGGCCGCGACGGCCGTCCCGACCGAGACCGCGCCGGCCGCCATTCGCCCCAACTCCGCGGCGATCAGGACGGCGACGCCCGTGAACCAGCCGAGGGCCGGAAGCGGTCGACTGCGGAACCGCGCCGACGGTGAGTCCGGCGCCACGGCTACCGCCCCCCGTACCCGACGCGCGGGTCGATCAGGACGTACAGCAGGTCCTGAAGCAGGTTGATGAGCACGACGACGAGGATGAAGACGAAGACGAGTGCGGTCACTAGGGGCATGTCGGCGTTGAGGACGGACTGGAAGAACAGCCAGCCGAGCCCGTTGATCCCGAACACGACCTCGACGATGACGGAACCGCCGATCAGCAGGAACGCCTCGTTGGTGATCGTCGGGACCAACGGGATCAGCGCGTTCCGGAGGACGTGTTTCCAGACGACCGAACGCCGCGGGACGCCGTTCGCCTCGGCGGCCTCGACGTATCCGTCGTTGATCGTTTCGAGCACCGCCGTCCGGGCGATCCGAAGCTCGCTCCCCATGGAGGCCGATCCCAGCACCACGGCGGCCGGGAGGACCTGTTTCACCGCCGCGACGAAGCCGGTCGGCGACAGCAGCCGCGACAGGTCGGGCGTCCCGGTCACGGACGTCTCGACGAAGAGGTCGTTCCAGCTGAATCCGAGCAGGGCGTCCGACTGGGAGAGCACGGCGAGGAGGATGATTCCCAGCCAGAAGTTGGGCATCCCCCGCCAGACGATCCCGAACAGCGACAACAGGTAGTCGAGGGGCGTGTCGGAGTTGATCCCCGCGTACACTCCCATCGGGATCCCGACGAATATGGGGATGAGGACCGCCCAGAACGCCAGCCACAGCGTCCGCGGCGCGTACACGACGAGCAGCGAGACCACGTCCGTCTGCGGGGCCAACACCCACGACTGTCCCAAGTCCAACGTCAGCAGATCGGTCATGTAGCTCCAGTAGTGTTGGAGGGGCGGCTGTTCGAGCCCCAACTCCACGCGGATCCGCTCGTACTCGGCGACCCCCTCCTCGGTCGCCGCTTCGCCGACGATGGCGGCCGCCGGGTCGATCGGTCCGAACCGGAAGATCACGAACGTGAGCGTCGCGCCAAGGACGAGTACCGGCACGGACAGCGCGACCCGCTTGAGAAAGTACTGTACCCGGCTCATACAGCGGTCGAGGCTGCCGTCCGATCAGTCGAGTTCGCTGCGTGCGCGGGCACTGTTGTTACAGCTATCAGTCCGCGTAGACACGTAAATCGGCTTCGGAGTCCGCAACCGGGACCGCCGGCCGGAAGTGGCTTCAGGGCACGGGTCGCGGTCGCCGCGTCACTCCGGGAAGAACGGGTCCGGGTCCGCGTGCCGGAACGACCCGAGGTGCGTCCCGTCGACGCGGAGCACGTGCGAGCGCGTGACTCCCGTCTCCTCGGCCGTGGCTCGGACCGGGGGGAGAGACGACCTGTCGATCGCGCCAGTGATGAGGATCGCCCGCGCACTCGGTTCGTCCAGCATCACGGTCAACAGGAACAGCCGATCGGGCGTCGCGGCGCGGAACACCCGCGTCCGCTCGAACCCGTCCGGATCGAACCACTCGACAAACGTGTCCGCGTCGTCGTCGGGGACGACGTGTGCGAAGCCGGGGTCCAGCCTCCGGTCGTCGTCCGGCGGGATCGCAGCGGTGTCGCCCGCGGGCGACGCGAGCGTGTCCCATCCGTCCTCCGAGAGCTCCGCGGACAGCGCCTTCATCTCCCGGAGGGTCCGCGTCCACGGGTCGGGGTCGTCGTCTGGCATGCCGGACACTGTGGCGCGTGGCGCGAAAAGGCGTCCGATCAGACACGCGGCGGACCGGAACGCGATTTGGACCCCGGGCCGGATCGCGGGACCCGGACCGCCTCAGATCCCGTACAGCTCGCCGTACTTCTCGTCGACGTAGTCGAGGAACGCGTCCGCGGAAAAGTCCTCGCCGGTCGCGCGCTTGACCAGCTCGTTCGTCTCGTAGCGGGAGCCGTGCTGGTGGACGTTCTCGCCGAGCCAGTCGTGGAGGTCGTCGAACTCGCCGTCGGCGATCTTCGCGTTGAGGTCGTCGATCTCCGCCTCGGCGGCCTCGAACAACTGGGCGGCCATCACGGAGCCGAGCGAGTAGGTCGGGAAGTAGCCGAAGTTGCCGTGGCTCCAGTGGATGTCTTGGAGGCAGCCCTCGCTGTCGGTGTCGGGGCGGATGCCGAGGTACTCCTCGTACTTGTCGTTCCAGACCTCGGGCACGTCCTCGACGTCGAGGTCGCCGCGGACGAGGTCGCGCTCGATCTCGAACCGGATGACGATGTGGAGGTGGTAGGTGAGCTCGTCGGCCTCGACCCGGATGAAGTTGTCCTCGTACACCTGGTTGAACGCCTCGTAGGCGTCCCGGACCGTCGCCTCTTCCGTCTGCGGGAAGTGGTCTTGGAAGACGGGGAGGAACTCCTCCCAGAACGCCTCGCTGCGCCCGACGTGGTTCTCCCAGAGCCGCGACTGCGACTCGTGGACGGAGAGGTCGCGCGACGTGCCCAGCGGCGTGCCGAAGTGCTCCTGCGGCAGGCCGAGGTTGTACTGCGCGTGACCGAACTCGTGGACCGTCGATCCGACCGCACCGAGCGGGTCGGTCTCGTCGAACCGGGTCGTCACCCGACAGTCGAACTGGTTCCCGGAGGTGAACGGGTGCGAGGAGACGTCGAGGCGACCGCGGTCGAAGTCGTAGCCGACGAGTTCGAGCGCGTCGCGCGACAGCGTCTCCTGGTCGTCCTCGGGGAACGTCCCGTCGAAGGTGTCGACCGCGAGGTCGACGTCCGACTCGCGGATGTCCTCGATCATCGGGACGAGGGCCTCGCGGAGCTCGGTGAGGATCGACTCGGCGCGCTCCATCGACAGGCACGGCTCGAACTCCTCGAAGAGGACCTCGTAGGGGTCGCGGTCGGGGTCGATGTGCTCGGCGTACTCCCGTTTCAGTTCGACGTGCTTCTCGAGGTACGGCGCGAACTCGTCGAAGTCGTCCTCGGCCTTCGCCTCCTCCCACGCCTGAAGCGCCTCGGAGCCGGTCTCGGAGATCTCTTCGACGAGTTCGACCGGGACGGCGTCGGCGCGCTCGTACTCGCGGCGGACCTCGCGGACGACCGCCGCCTGCTCCTCGGTGAGGTCGGCGTCGTCGAGCTCGTCGAGCAGTTCGCCCGTCTCGTCGGCGGTGACCATGTCGTGGTGGACCGAGGAGAGCGCCGAGAGCTGCTTCGACCGCGCGGGGGTGCCGCCCTCGGGCATCATCACCTGCTGGTCCCACCCGAGGACCCCGGAGGCGCTGCCGACCGCGTTCCACCGCTGGACGCGGTCGAGAAGGGCCTCGTAGGCGTCCGGTGCGCTCGCTGACTCGTCTGGCGCGGCTTCCGTTGCCATACGTCACGGATCGCTCCCGGTCGTTAAGAAGGGACCGGACGCGGAACCGAGCGTCAGAGACGCGATCCGCGGATCCGCGCTCGTCGCGTCCGCTGTTCGCCGAGCGCGGGATATATGCCCGCCGCCGCGGAAGGGCCTACAACAGATGTCCGACGACGACTTCATCGACCTGCGGTCCGACACCGTCACGAGGCCCTCCGAGGAGATGCGCGACGCGGCCGCGACCGCCGAGGTCGGCGACGACGTGTACCGCGACGACCCGACGGTCAACGAGTTGGAGCGGCGGGCCGCCGAGGCGGTCGGCACCGAGGCGGCGCTGTACGTCCCCTCGGGGACGATGGCAAACCAGATCGCGATCCACGCGCACACGGAGCCGGGCCAGGAGCTCCTCTTGGAGCGCGAGTCCCACATCTACCGCTGGGAGCTCGCGGGCGCGGCGAAGCTCTCGGGCGTCCAGACGCGGACGATAGACGCCGGTGAGCGCTGCGTCCCGACCCCCAAGGCGGTCCGCGAGGGGCTCGTCGACGAGGACCTCCACCGCCCCGGGACCGGCCTCCTCGCCGTGGAGAACACCCACAACTACCGCGGCGGGGTCGCGGTTCCGGTCGACCGGATCGCGGCCGCGGCCGAGGTCGCCCGCGACGCCGACGTGCCGGTCCACCTCGACGGTGCGCGCGTGTTCAACGCCGCGGTCGCGCTCGGGGTCGACGCGAGCGAGATCGTCGACCCCGCCGACAGCGTCACGTTCTGCCTCTCGAAGGGGCTCGGCGCGCCGGTCGGCTCGATCCTCGCGGGCGACGAGGCGTTCGTCGAGGACGCCCGCCGGGTCCGGAAGCTGTTCGGCGGCGGGATGCGACAGGCCGGGATGATCGCCGCGCCGGCGCTCCGCGCCCTCGACAACGTCGACCGCCTCGCGGAGGACCACGCCAACGCGGAGCGGCTCGCGGCCGGCCTCGACGCGCTCGACGGGGTCGACGCGCCCGCGCCGGACACCAACATCGTCGTCGTGGACACCGAGGCGGCCGGCGTCGAGGCCGCGTCGCTCTACGCCGCCTGTAAGGACGCCGGCGTCGGCTGCGTCGAGTTCGACGACTACGCGACGCGGTTCACCACGCACCTCGACGTCGACGAGAGCGACGTCGACGAGGCGGTCGACCGCGTCGCGGCCGTGGTCGACGACCTGCGGGACTGAGGGCGACGGTTCCGTCGGCCGAGAGTCGCCGACGCCCGCCGACGCGAGTCGGCCGACCCCGACACGGAAACGTTCAATTCGGCGGGCGACCTACGACCGCACATGGACAGTCGAGCAGTCGGAGCAGCGCGGACCGGCAGAACGGTGGTGGACGGCTCCCGCCCCTGAGGTCGTCGGCGTGGACATCAGCGGCCGCCACGAGGAGGACGGCGAGTACCTGATGGTCGCGGCCGCGGTCCACGCGCGGATCGACTCCGCGCGGATCCGCTCGGTGGAGGGGATCGGGTTCGCCGCCGCGCGCGAGGGGCCGACGCTGGAGGCGACCGTCGCGCTCGCCACGGACGCGGTTAGCGACCTCCCGACCCCGCCCGACGGACCGATCGTCGCGGAGGGCGGCGAGTTCTACGAGGAGCCGGCGAACCGAGTCGGACTGAGCTTCCAGCCCGATTTTAAATACGTCGAGAGCATAGGCGAGCGCGAGACAGTGCAGGCAGCACACCACGCCGCGTACGCCGCTCGGGACCTCCTCCGATGAGCGACGGCGTCGAGCTCCACGTCGACGCCGAACCGACCGGCGAGGGACGCCGCGCGGTCGTCGCCAAGCGCGTCGACTCCGGCGAGGCGGACCTCTCCGAGATCGGCCAGTTAGCGGCGGCGGCGGGCTACGAGGTGGTCGGCGAGCTCACTCAGACCCGCACCGAGGACGCCGCGTTCATGTTCGGCGAGGGGAAGGTCGCGGAGCTGCGCGACCTCGTCCGGCGCGCCGACGCCGAGGCGGTGATCATCGACAACGACGTCGGGCCGTACCAGACGTTCAACGTCGGCGGGAAGCTCCCCGAGGGCGTCGAGGTGGTCGACCGGTTCACGCTCATCCTCGAGATCTTCGGCCAGCGCGCCAACACCCGCAAGGCGCAGCTCCAGGTCGAGCTCGCGGAGCTGCGCTACGAGCTCCCTCGGGCGGAGGCGAAGGCGAGCCTCGCGAAGCGCGACGAGCGCCCCGGGTTCATGGGGCTCGGCGAGTACGACGAGAGCGTCGAGCGCGACATCAAACGACAGATCTCCGAGATCCGCGACGAGCTGGCGTCGATCGCGGAGAAGGAGGAGGCGCGCCGCGAGCAGCGCCGCGACTCCGGCTTCGACCTCGTCGCGCTCGCGGGCTACACCAACGCCGGGAAGTCGACGCTGATGCGCCGGCTCGCGGACGAGCTGGCGGTCGACGAGAACGCCGAGCGCCACCGCGACCTCGACACCACCGCGGAGTCGCAGGACATGCTGTTCACGACGCTCGGGACCACCACGCGCCGGGCCGAGATGGAGAAGCGCGACGTCCTGCTGACGGACACCGTCGGGTTCATCGCGGACCTCCCCCACTGGCTCGTGGAGTCGTTCGAGTCGACGCTCGACTCGGTGTACCGCGCCGACCTCGTCCTCCTCGTCGTCGACGCCAGCGAGTCGGTGGAGGCGATGCGCGAGAAGCTCGTGACGAGCCACGACACCCTCTACGAGCGCAACGAGGCGCCGGTCGTCACCGTGTTCAACAAGATCGACCGGCTCGAACCGGGCTCGCTCGCGGACAAGCGCGCCGCGCTCTCCGGCGTCGCGCCCGACCCGATCGCCGTCTCCGCGAAGACGGGCGCCGGCGTGGCCGAGCTCCGCGACCGGGTCGAAGCGGAGCTCCCCGACTGGGAGCGCGAGCGCCTCGTCCTCCCGGTCTCTGACGAGGCGATGAGCCTCGTCTCGTGGGTCCACGACCACGGGTACGTCGCTGAAGAGACGTACGCCGGCGACCAGGTGACGGTCGACTTCGAAGCCAAGCCGTCGATCGTGGCCCGCGCCCGCGCGAAGGCGGCCGACGTCTCGACGCCGCCGGAAGAGTCGGTCTGACGCCCGGAACTACACGGGAAGCGGCGTCCGTGAACGGGGGACGCGCGGTCGGCGGGTGACCGGACAAAGTATACCTTTCTGCGCCGGCCATTGGATGCCATGGACGACTCCGGGAACCGCGGTCGGACCGTCGACGGCGACGGGGACGTCGTGCCGCCGCCGGCCGACTTTCGGGAGCGCGCCGCCGCGAGCGACTCCGCGGTGTACGAGCGGTTCGACCGCGAGGGGCCGGCGGCGTGGCGCGCGGCGGCCGACCTCCTGACGTGGGACCGCGAGTACGACGCCGTCCTCGACGACTCCGAGCCGCCCTTCTACGAGTGGTTCACGGGCGGGCGGCTCAACGCCGCGGCGAACTGCGTCGACCGCCACCTCGACGACCGGCGGAACCAGCTCGCGATCCGGTGGTTCGGGAAGCGGGGAGAGCGCCGGTCGTACACCTATCTCGACCTCCACCGCGAGGTGAACGCGCTCGCGGCGGGGCTGCGCGACCTCGGCGTCGAGGAGGACGACGTGGTCACGCTGTACCTGCCGATGGTCCCGGAGCTGCCGATCGCGATGCTGGCGTGCGCCCGCATCGGCGCGCCGCACAACGTCGTCTTCGCGGGGCTGTCCGCTGAGGCGCTCGCGACCCGGATCGACGCGGCCGACTCCGAGTACCTGATCACCTGCGACGGCTACTACCGCCGCGAGGACGCGTTCAATCAGAAGTCGAAGGCCGACAACGCCCGGATCCGCGCCGAACAGGAGCTGTCAGCCGCGGTCGTCGTCGACCGCCTCGGCGACGAGCTGGCCGTCTCGCTCGGCGACGACGAGCACGAGTACGACGCGCTCGTCGACGCGCACGACGGGGAGACGGTCGAGCCCGTCGCCCGCGACGCGACGGACCTGCTGTTCGTGATGTACACCTCGGGCACGACCGGGCGGCCGAAGGGCGTCGAGCACGCGACGGGCGGCTACCTCGCGCACGTCGCGTGGACGACGCGGAAGGTCTTGGACGTGCGCCCCGACGACACCTACTGGTGCGCCGCCGACATCGGCTGGATCACCGGCCACTCCTACGGCGTGTACGGCCCGCTCGCCACCGGGACGACCACCGTGCTGTACGAGGGGTCACCCGACTACCCGGACCGCGACCGCGTCTGGGACCTGATCGAGCGCAACGCGGTGAGCGTCTTCTACACCTCGCCGACGGCGATCCGCTCGTTCATGAAGTGGGGCGCGGAGTACCCCGAGTCGCACGACCTCTCGTCGATCCGCCTGCTCGGGACGGTCGGCGAGTCGATCACGCCGAAGGCGTGGCGCTGGTACCGCGACCACGTCGGCGGCGGGGACGCGCCCGTCGTCGACACGTGGTGGCAGACCGAGACCGGGGCCATCGCGCTCGCCACGCTCCCCGGGATCACCCCGATGAAGCCGGGGAAGGTCGGCCCGCCGCTACCGGGGATCGACGCCCGCGTCGTCGACGAGGAGGGCGAGCCGGTCGACCCGGGCGAGTCGGGGTACCTCACGCTGGGCTCCCCGTGGCCAGGGATGCTCCGCGGGCTCCGCGAGGGCGACGAGCGCTACCTCCGGGAGTACTGGCTCAGGGGGGAGGACGGGTGGCGCTACCGGACCGGCGACGGCGCGACCGTCGACGAGGACGGCTACGTCACGATCCTCGGCCGCGTCGACGACGTGATCAACGTCCGGGCCCAGCGGTTCAACACCGCGGAGTTGGAGGCGGCCATCGTCGACGCCGACGGCGTGACCGAGGCCGCCGTCGTCGGGGACGACGACGGGCGCATCGTCGCGTACGTGACGACGAAGAGCGTCGTCGAGCCGGACGAGGCGCTCCGCGACGCCATCGCGGACCGGCTGACGAGCGCCGTCGGCGACGTGGCGCGCCCCGGCCGGATCGTGTTCACGCCGGAGCTCCCGAAGACGCGCTCGGGGAAGATCATGCGCCGGCTGCTGGAGGACATCGCCCGCGGCGAGGAGTTCGGCGACGTGAGCGCGCTCCGGAACCCCGAGGTGGTGGGCGAGATCGAGTCGACCGTCAGAGACGACGGCGCTCAGCTGTAGGCGCGCTCCGGTCGCGCGGACGGTCGCCCTCTCGCGACCTGGTTCCGCCTCTGAACACGGGCGATGCTCGGCCGTCGCGGCGGTCGACGACGACCGTTTCGGACGCGACCGCAGATGCGAAACATACCTACCGGGATTCCGCCGCGAACAGGAGAGAATCGCGGCGACGCGGTAGCTCTCGGAACGGAGAAGCGAACGTCCGGAACAGTTATCTTTCGGCTGACTGTTGGATTCCGAAACGGATGGTCGACGGCCTCGACGCGGACGCGTACGACGCGCTCGTCACCGCCGCGGAGACGTATCGCGCGGCGCTCGTCGTCAGGCTGGCCGGCGAGGCCGGGCTTCGCACCGAGGAGATAACCCGCGTCGCTCCGCGACACCTGCGGGAACCCGAATCGGTCGCCGGCGCGCGTCTCCTCGCGGTCCCGGCCGTCGACGGCGAGGGGGACGTCGATAGGGAGACCGCAGTACCGGCGTCGCTGGCGGCCGACCTCGACCGGTACGCGACGAGCGAGGGACTCGACGACGACGAGCCGTACGTCGGCGTCTCCCCTCGTCGCGTCCAGATGATCGTGAGCGAGACCGCGGCGCGGGCGTCGAGCCTCACCGACGCCGCGCCCGACGGGCGGGTCACGCCGAGCGCCCTGCGGAAGACGTTCGCCAGGCGGCAGCTCGTCGACCGCGACGTCGATCCCCGAGCGGTCCGCGACGCGGGCGGCTGGGAGTCGCTCGGCACGCTGGACCCGTACCTCGAACCGCTCGACGGGGAGGCGCTCGCGGCCGCGTTCGCCGGGGACGAGGCGTCTGACGACCAGCCGGCGGAGCGGGCCGAGATGACGGTCCTGCCGGGATTCGAGGCGCTCGGTGACCCCGCGGGAGCGGAGCCTCCCGCGGCCGTCGCCGCGGGACTGATCGAGGCCGACCGGTGGGCGGAGGCGTGGCTCGTTCGCCGGGCGGTCGGCGGCGAGCGGGCCGACGTGACCGCGGCGGCGGGCGTCGATCCGGCGTCGCTCGCGGACCGTGGGGTGACGGCAGGTGGGCCGTGGCTGGAGGCGATAGCCGACGGCGCACCCGCCGAGACCGACGGTCGACGGGAGACCGACGGCCGGCCGGCGGTCGCGGTGCCGGCGGCCTACGAGGGCGTGATCCACGGCTCGCTCTGCGTCGTCGCGGCCGACGGCGACCCGGTCGAGCCGGCGGAGCGGCGGGCGCTCGCGGCGCTCGGGCGGTGTCTCGGGAGGGCGATCACCGCGGACCGGTGGCGGGAGCTACTCCACTCCGACGCGGTGACCGAAGTGGAGTTCCGGACGAGCGACGACGGGGCGTTCCTCGCCCGCGCGAGCGACCGGCTGGACTGCCGGATCGAGCTGGCGTCGACCGTCGAAGTCGACGACGACGCCTCCCGCGCGTACCTCTCCGTCGACGGCGCTCGCCCGCAGGACTTCGCGTCGACGGTCACCTCGGCGACGGGTGCGTCCGACTTCCGCGTCATAGAGACCCGCGAGGACGGCTGCTCGGCGTCGCTCCGCCTCGACGGCGGCTCGCTCGTCAGGGCGCTGATCGACCACGGCGCGACCGTGCGCGACGCGTCGGCCGCCGACGGCCGGGTCCGCGTGGTCGCGGACTTCCCCGAGGGGACGAACGTCCGACCCGTGGCCGACGGCCTCCGCGATCGGTTCGCCGACGTGCGACTCGCGAGCAAGGAGTCGGTCGCCCGCTCGCCCCGCACGGAGTCGTCGCTGCGGGAGGGCGTCGCCGACCGGTTCACCGACCGCCAGTGGGCCGCGCTGTCGGCGGCGTACCACGGCGGCTACTTCGACTGGCCGCGCGGGAGCACGGCCGAGGAGGTGGCCGACGCGATGGGCGTCTCGTCGCCGACGTTCCACAACCACCTCCGGAAGGCCCAGCGCGCGCTCCTCGACGGAGTCTTCGAGGACGACGCGGGGCGGTCGATCCGCGGCGACGCCGGGGCCGCCGACGCCGACTCGTCGGAGGCGACGCGCTGACCGGGGTATCTATCACGGTTTTTCGTAATTAGCGTTAGCGTTTATATGGTGATATTGGTTGGATACGACCGTACCATGACAGAGGGAGACGGCCAACTGGAAGCGAGACTCGCGGA
Source organism: Halorubrum coriense DSM 10284 (assembly GCF_000337035.1). Lineage (GTDB taxonomy): Archaea > Halobacteriota > Halobacteria > Halobacteriales > Haloferacaceae > Halorubrum > Halorubrum coriense. Next base: position 46,078 of record NZ_AOJL01000042.1, on the reverse strand, counting down.
ACAGGAGGTATTCGAGCCGTCGGAGTCGTTCGTCGAACAGGCGAACGTCTCCGACCCGGAGATATACGAGGAGTTCGAGGAGAACTGGCCGGAGTGTTGGGAGGCGGCCGCCGACCTGCTGGAGTGGGAAACCGACTACGACCGGGTGCTCGACGACGACGACCCGCCCTTCTACGAGTGGTTCACGGGCGGCGAGCTGAACGCGTCGGCGAACTGCCTCGACCGACACCTCGACGAGCGCGGCGACGAGGTCGCGATCGAGTGGGTCGGCGAGCCCGTCGACGAGGACGACCGCTCGTACACCTACGAGGAACTCCACCGCGAGGTGAACGAGTTCGCCGCCGCCCTTCGGGAGCAGGGCGTCGAGGAGGACGACGTCGTCACGATGTACATGCCGATGATCCCGGAGCTGCCGGTCGCGATGCTGGCGTGCGCCCGCATCGGCGCGCCCCACAGCGTCGTGTTCGCCGGGTTCTCGGCCGACGCGCTTGCGACGCGGATGAACGCCGCGGAGTCGGAGTACCTCGTCACCTGCGACGGCTACTACCGCCGCGGCGACCCGCTCGACCACCTCGACAAGGCGAACGAGGGGCTCGCGGGCGTCGACCACGACACCACGACGGTCGTCGTCGACCGGCTCGGGCCGAACGGCGACGACTTCGGCCACGACCTCGCCGACGACCAGGTCGACTACGACGACCTCGTCGCGGAACACGAGGGCGCGGCTGTCGAGCCGGTCACCCGCGACGCCGAGGACATGCTGTTCCTGATGTACACCTCGGGGACGACGGGGAAGCCGAAGGGGGTGAAACACACGACCGGGGGCTACCTCTCGTGGGTGTCGTGGACCTCGCAGTCGGTCCTCGACATCGAGCCGGATGACACGTACTTCTGCTCGGCCGACATCGGCTGGATCACCGGGCACTCGTACATCGTCTACGGCCCGCTCGCGCTCGGGACGACGACGATGATGTACGAGGGGACGCCGGACCACCCGGAGCGCGACCGGCTCTGGGAGATCGTCGAGGAGTACGAGGCGACGCAGCTGTACACGGCCCCGACGGCGATCCGCGCGTTCATGAAGTGGGGACCGGAGTTCCCGGACCGCCACGACCTCTCCTCGCTGCGGCTGCTCGGGACGGTCGGCGAGCCGATCAACCCGCGCGCCTGGAAGTGGTACTACACGCACATCGGCGACGAGGAGTGCCCCATCGTCGACACGTGGTGGCAGACCGAGACCGGCGGGATGATGGTGACCACGCTCCCCGGCGTCAAGGACATGAAGCCCGGCGCGGCGGGCCCGCCGCTGCCGGGGCTCGACGTCCAGATCCTCGACACGCTCGGGGAGGAGGTGGAGCCCGGGAAGGCCGGCTACCTCACGGTTCAGAAGCCGTGGCCCGGCATGCTCCGGACGCTGTACAACAACGACGAGCGCTACGTCGAGGAGTACTGGGCGGAGTACTCCGACACCGACAGCGACGACCCCGACGACTGGGTGTACTTCCCGGAGGACGGGGCGAAGATCGACGACGACGGCTACATCACCGTCCTCGGCCGCGTGGACGACGTGCTCAACGTCTCCGGCCACCGGCTGGGGACGATGGAGATCGAGTCCGCCATCGTCGGCGTCGAGGGGGTCGCGGAGGCCGCCGTCGTGGGCGGTGACCACGACATCAAGGGCGAGGCGGTGTACGCCTACGTGACGACCGAGGACGACTACGAGGGCACCGACGAGCTTCGCGACGCGATCGTCGCGGGCGTCGAGGACGCCATCGGCCCGATCGCCCGGCCGGAGCAGGTCGTGTTCACGCCCGACCTGCCGAAGACCCGGTCCGGGAAGATCATGCGTCGCCTGCTGGAGAACATCGCCGACGGCGACGAGCTCGGGAACACGAGCACGCTTCGGAACCCCGAGATCGTCGAGGAGATCCAGCGGAAGGCCGACGCCGAGTAGCGCTCGGCGAGCCGTTTTCGATCCCCTCCACGCGCGACCACGACGGTCCGCACGACGACAACTATCACGAATAAATCGGATAAACAAACGGATGACATACGCCAAAACATGACAGAGAATACCTCGCGCGAACGAGACGACGCGGCCGGCGACGGGGACCGCGCAACCGACGACGCGGTCACCGACGGTGGACGCGCAACTGACGACGCGGCCACCGACGGCGGCGTCGCGTCCACCGGAGCCGCACAGACGCACAGGGACACCGACTACCTCGGAGCGGAAGTGAACATCCTGAATCCGAGCACGGCGTACATGCGCGACCACCTCCGGATCGTCTGGACCGGGTTCGCGATCTGGGTGCTCGCGGTGTGGGGCCCCGTGACGTTGACGCGGCTCGCGCCGGGCGTGATGACCCAGACGATGCCGATCCTCGGCTTCCCGCTCCACTACTTCCTCGTCGCCTTCGGCGCGCCGACCAGCGCGCTCATCCTCGCGTTCTGGTACTCGCGCAAGCGGGACGCGCTCGACGAGAAGTACGGGATCGAACACGGGACCGTCACGGAGACCGCGAGCGGCGCTGACGTCGCGGCGGCCGACGGGGGGGTCGACGAATGACGGGGGGTTCGCTGCTCCTCCAGAGCGAGCTCCTGCCGGAGGCGCTCGACATCTCGTTCAAGATCGGTCCGGCGCTCCTCGTGATCGGAATGCTGGGGCTGTTCCTCACCATCGGCTTCGTCTTCCGCGTGGCCGACACCGACGACATGTGGGTCGCCGGCCGGTCCATCGGGAACGTCGAGAACGGGATGGCGATCGGCGCGAACTGGATGTCCGCGGCGTCGTATCTCGGGATGGCGGCGTCCATCGCGCTGGCCGGGTTCTACGGCCTCGTGTTCGTCGTCGGCTGGACGACCGGCTACTTCATCCTGCTCATCTTCCTCGCCGCGCAGCTGCGTCGGTTCGGGAAGTACACCGCACCCGACTTCGTCGGCGACCGGTTCAACTCCGACACCGCGCGCGCCATCGCGGCGGTGACGACGTTCCTCATCGGCTTCGTCTACGCCATCGGACAGGCGAAGGGGATGGCGCTCGTCGGGCTGTACATCTTCGGTAACTACGGGGCCCTCGTCCCCGGTCTCGACGGGTATCAGGTGATGGTCGTCGCCATGATGGTCGTCACCGTCGGCTACCTGACGCTGTCCGGCATGCTGGGCGCGACGAAGAACCAGGCGGTCCAGTACGTCATCCTGATCCTGGCGTTCGTCGTCGGGCTGTTCGTCGTCGGCTACACGAACGGCTACTCCACGGTGCTGCCGCAGCTGGAGTACGGCGCGCTGATCAGCCAGCTCGGCAGCGAGTTCTCCGAGCCGTTCGCCGGGTCGAGCTACTACCTCTGGGTCGCCACGACGTTCTCGCTGATCGTCGGTACCTGCGGGCTCCCGCACGTGCTCGTCCGGTTCTACACCGTCGAGAGCGAGCGGACGGCCCGCTGGTCGACGGTGTGGGGGCTGTTCTTCATCTGTATCCTCTACTGGAGCGCGCCCGCGTTCGCGGCGTTCGGGACCGACCTCTACACGCAGAACGTCGGCGCGACGTACGGCGATCCCGGGATGACGAGCGCGGCCAGCGAGGTCATCGTCGTGCTGGCGGCGCAGCTGTCCGGGCTCCCGGACTGGTTCGTCGGCATCGTCGCGGCGGGCGGTATCGCCGCGGCCATCGCGACGGTCGCCGGGCTGTTCATCGCCGGCTCGTCGGCGATCAGCCACGACATCTACACGAACATCATCAACGAGGACGCGACGCAGCGCCAGCAGATCCTCGTCGGCCGCCTCTCGATCGTCGCACTGGGCGCGCTGACCACGCTGGCAGCGCTCAACCCCGCGTCCTCCATCGCGGCGCTCGTCGGCTACGCGTTCTCGCTCGCCGGCTCCGTGCTGTTCCCGATGTTCTTCCTCGGCATGTGGTGGGAGAACGCCAACCGGCAGGGCGCGCTCGCCGGGATGACGACCGGGCTGACGCTCTGGTCGATCCCGATGATCAACCAGATCGTGCCGACGTACATCGGCTCGCTCGACGCGCCGCTGTCGACGGGCCTCGCGACGTGGATGCCCGCCATCGGTTCGGCGCTCATCACGCTCCCGGTCGTGTTCGTCGTCACCATCGTCGTCTCGATGGCGACCGACGAGCCGTCGCTGGAGACGAAGCGGATCGTCCGGCAGTGTCACAGCCCCGAGCCGATGGGGCAACAGCAGACCGCGGAGGACGTCGTCGCCGACGGCGGCGAGGACGTGGTGACGGACGGCGGCCGCGCAGTGGACGACGCGGCCGCCGAGGGTGACCGCGCAGTGGACGACGCGGCCGCCGAGGGTGACCGCGCAGTGGACGACGACGAAATCACGGAGGAGCGATGATGTACGACCGCATCCTCGTCCCCACTGACGGCAGCGACGTCGCGGAGGCCGCCGTCGACCACGCGCTCGACCTCGCGGAGAAGTACGACGCCGAGGTCCACGCGCTGTACGTGGTCGACATCGACTCCGTGAACTTCAGCCTCGGAACCGAACAGGTCGACCGGCTCAAGCAGGGTCGGTTCGACGAGATGGGGGAGCTGAAAGAGCAGGCGGACGAGGCGACCGGCGTGGTCGCCGACCGCGGCGGCGAACGCGGCGTCGACGTCGTCGAGCACGTCTCCGGCGGGCGACCGCACAAGGTCATCGCCGACTACGCCGAGGACAACGACGTCAGCCTGATCGTGATGGGGAGCCACGGTCGCGCCGGCGTCCGGCGCGCGCTGCTCGGCAGCGTCACCGAGCGCACGCTGCGCTCGACGCACGTCCCGGTCCTCGTCGTCGACTACCTCGAAGCGGACTGAGCTCCCCGCCCGGAGCGGACGATTCCGGCTCCGACGAGACCGAGCCGCCCCAGACCGACGAACCGCCACGGCGTGCGGCGCGGCCGCACGATTCCGCAACGCAGACGTACCCCCTACACCCACTCACGCCATGCCCGACTCGGACGCCGCGGAGACGCCGGACGACCAGTCGACCGACCCGAGCGTCGCCGACCGCGCCCGGACCGTGCTCAGCGAGAACGGGACCGGCATGCTTCAGGACCTCCTGTTCGCGTTCGCGTGGGTGGGGCTCGCCTCGCTGCTGTACGAGTTCGCCTTCCCGACGGCCCCGCAGTGGGTGCTGTACATGTTCATGCTCGCGGGGATCCCGGCGTACTTCGGCTTCTTCATCTCGCTGGACATCGCCAGAGAGCGTAGCGCGCGCTGACGGGCCGTCCGCGTGCGGCGGCGGTGGCGAGCCGGTGAACCGGGTCGCCGGTCACCCGGCGAGGTCGCGAATGTCCGAGACGTCGAGCAGCCGCTCGTCCGGGTTCAGCGCGGCGCGGTACGTCGCCCGCGCGACGGTGTCGACGGAGAGCGGCCGCGACTCGCCGAGCCGCGACGCGATGGGCGGCGCGCTCGCGGCGAACCGGAGGACGCGGTCGGCGACGTCCGGGATGTGCGGCTGTCCCTCGCCGTACACCGGCCCCGGCCGGAGGCTGACGGTGTCGAGGTCGAGGTCGACGATGGCCGCCTCGGCGCGGCGCTTGGCGGTCAGGTAGGCGTTCCGGACGCCCGGGGGCTTCGCCGCCGCCGACAGGAAGACGAACGCGTCCGCGCCGGCGCGCTCGGCCTCCAGCGCCGTGAGGACGGCCGCGTCGCCGTTGACGCGCTCGAAGGTGACGCCCTCCGTCGGCGTCTCGGTGATCGCTCCCACCGCGTGGACCACGGCGTCGACGCCGTCGAGGCGGTCGCGCCAGGCGTTCGGGCTGAAGAGGTCGGCGCTCGTCCACGAGACGGCGTCTACCCACGCGTCGTCGACGTCCGGGCGGCCGCTCCGCGAGACGCTGCGAACCTCGTGGTCGTCGCGGACCGCGAACCGGCAGACGCCGCGTCCGATGAAGCCGCTGCCGCCGACGACGAGGAGGGTCGACATGCGACGCCGTACGCGCCGCCCCGTCTTGTGGTTTCGGGACGGCGAGTGCGAAACTGGAAACCGACGGTCGGAAAGCGGTCGTCGCTCAGCGCCGCAGGAACCCCAAGAGCGCGTAGTCGCGGTCGGGGTCGTACCGCCGGAAGAGCAGGCTGTTCGTCAGCACCGAGACGGACGAGACCGCCATCGCCCCGGCCGCGAGGGCCGGCTGGAGGAGCCCGAGCGACGCGAGCGGGATCATCGCCGTGTTGTAGCCGAGCGCCCACACGAGGTTCTGTTTGATCTTCTGGAGCGTCGCGTCCGAGACGCGGATCGCCTTCACGACGTCGAGCGGGTCGTCGCGCATCAGCGTCACGTCCGCGGCCTCGATGGCGACGTCGGTCCCGGAGCCGATGGCGGTCCCGACGTACGCGACCGCGAGCGCCGGCGCGTCGTTGACGCCGTCCCCGACCATCATCGCGCGGCGGCCGTCGCGCTGGATCGCCTCGACCGCGTCGGACTTGTCCTCCGGGAGGACGCCGGCCCGGACGTTCTCGGGGTCGATGCCGACCCGCTCGGCGACCGCGCGGGCGGTGCGCTCGTTGTCGCCCGTGATCATCATCACGTCGACGCCGCGGTCGCGGAGCTGGCTCACCGCGTCCTTCGCGCTCGGCTTCACCGTGTCCGCGTCCGCGACGACGCCGAGGAGCTCCCCGTCGTCCGCGCCGGCGGGGATCCGGGCGACGAGCATCGCCGTCTTCCCCTCGCGTTCGAGCCGCTCCATCGTCTCCGCGGCGGGCGCGGGATCGACGCCCGCGTCGCGCAGCAGCTTCCGGTTCCCGACGAGTACCTCGTCGCCCTCGACGGTCGCGCGGACCCCGTGGCCCGGGACGTTCTCGAACGCCTCGGGGTCGGCGAGCGCGAGCCCGCGCGCCTCGGCCCCGTCGACGATCGCCCGGGCGAGGGGGTGTTCGCTACCGCGCTCCGCGCTCGCGGCGAGGCGGAGGACCTCGTCTTCGGCCGTCGTCGTCGAGCCGTCCGCCGTCGCCGAATCGTCCGTCGCCGCGTCGCCGCGCTCCGCGACGGCGCCGCCGTCGGGGACCTCGCCGACGGCCACCACGTCGGTGAGCTCCATCTCGCCCCGCGTGAGCGTCCCCGTCTTGTCGAAGACGACCGTGTCGACGTCCTTCGCGCGTTCGAGGACGTCGCCGCCCTTGAACAGGACGCCGTTCTGCGCACCGATGGTGGTCCCGACCATCGTCGCGGCCGGGGTCGCGAGCCCGAGCGCGCAGGGGCACGCGATCAGGACCGCGGACGCGAAGACGACGACCGCGAACTCGAACACCGAGACGGTGCCGCCGACCGGCGCGGGCCCGCCCGCGACCTGCCCCCACAGCGGGAGCCGGTCGACGAACGCCGCGAGCGTCTCGGGGAAGAGGAACCAGACGGCGCCCCACAGCAGGGCGTTCGCGATCACCGCCGGCACGAAGTACGCGGAGATGCGGTCCGCGAGGTTCTGGATGTCGGGCTGGCGGGACTGCGCCTCCTTCACGGTCTGGACGATCTGCTGGAGCGCGGTGTCCGCGCCGACCTTCGTCGCCTCGACGACGAGGAGCCCGTTCTCGTTGATCGTGGAGCCGACGACCTCGTCGCCAACCTCTTTCTCGACCGGGACGGACTCGCCGGTCACCATCGACTCGTCGACCGCCGACTGCCCCTCCGCGACGACGCCGTCGGTCGGGATCTGTTCGCCCGGCCGGACCTTCATCCGGTCGCCGACCGCGACGTCCTCGATCGGGACCTCGCGCTCGGTCCCGTCGTCGACGAGGGTGGCGGTGTCGGCCTCCATCTCCAACAGTTTCCGGAGCGCGTCGCCGGCCTGTCCCTTCGAGCGCGCCTCGAGGTAGTTCCCGAGCGTGATGAAGACGAGGATGAGCGCGGCCGTGTCGAAGTAGACGCTCCCGGCGACCAGATCGAGGAGGACGGCGACGGAGTAGACGTACGCGGTCGTCGAGCCGAGGGCGATCAGCACGTCCATGTTGGCGCGCCCGTTCGTGACGAGCGCCTTGTAGGAGTTCACGTAGAACGGCCGGCCGAGCACGACCTGGACCGGTGTCGCGAACGCGAACGCGAACCAGTGGCTCCCGACGCCGAAGAGCCGGTCCGGCACGACCGACCCCCCGAGCAGGAAGGTGTCGACGAGCATGAAGATGAGCGGGGCCGACAGCACCGCGCCGAACAGCGTCAACCGGAGCTGCTTGCGGATCTCCGCGTTCCGGGCCGCGTCGCGCGCGCTCTCGCCGGCGTCGCCGCCCTCCCCACCGGCCCCCTCGCCGTCGCCGCCCTCGCCCTCGCGGACCGGGGAGTAGCCGGCGTCCTCGACGGCGTCGTACAGCGCCGCCCGCGAGGTCTCCGCGGGGTTGTACCGCACCTGCGCCTCGTCGGTCGCGTAGTTCACGTCGGCCTCGACGACGCCGGGCACGGATTCGAGCGCGTCGCGGTTGGCGTCGGCGCAGTTCGCGCACGACATGTCGGTGATCGCGACGGTCGCCGTCTCCGAGACCGCTCCGTAGCCGGCGCGCTCGATCGCGTCGTAGATATCGGCGATCGAGGTCGTCTCCGGGTCGTACTCGACGGTCGCCTCGTCGGTGGCGTAGTTCGCGTCGGCCTCGACGACCCCGTCGAGGGACGCCACGGCGTCGCCGACGCTCGCCGAGCAGTTGGCGCAGCTCATCCCCGTGATGTCGAGGCGGGTGGATCTGGTACTCATCTTACTTCGTACTACGGGATACTCCCTTAGTGCGTTTTCCCATTCGAAAGCAAAGCCAGAGCGACACCGAATTTTAGAATCGAAAGCGATCCGGGATAGAGATCTAAATCAGTTCGATCGAACCGCCGCGAATGCGGCACACAACACTTATGTCCGCGTCGGGAGACGCACTAGGTGCGATGGCGACAGGTAAGGTCGACTTCTTCAACGACACCGGCGGCTACGGATTCATCGAGACTGACGACGCTGACGAGGACGTGTTCTTCCACATGGAAGACGTCGGCGGCCCGGACCTCGAGGAGGGACAGGAGGTAGAGTTCGAGATCGAGGAGGCGGACAAGGGTCCGCGCGCGACGAACCTCACTCGGCTGTAACTCGTCCGGCGGCATCCGCTACCGGCGAACTCGGACAGCTCTCGAAACGCGTTCCGCGTATATTACGCCCGCGAGCGACGGCATCGCCGTCTCGTTCGCCGACCGACGGCGTCGCCGTTTTACTCGCCGAGCGACGAGCCCCTCCTATGAAGACCGACGGCTCCCCTCCCGACGACCTCGACGCGTTCGTCGCCGAGAACCTCGACCGCTACGCCGACACGCGGGGCGTCCTCCCCGAGCGGCTCGACGAGTTCGGCGAGCGGTACCGGTCGCAGGGGCACCTGACGCGCGAGCAGCTGTACGAGATCGCCTACGAGTCGTCCACCCGGAGCGCGTACCACGTCGAGAAGAATCCCGAGGCGCGCTGCCGGGAGGTGACGCGGAACGCCCGCGCGGTCGACGGCGACTTCTCGGCGATCCACCTCGTCACCGGACTCGCCGGGTTCAAAGCGGCGACCGCGTCGTGCGTGATCGCCGCGCTCGACGGCGACCGACACGCCGTCGTCGACACGCGGGTCTGGGCCTCCCTGGAGCGACTTGGCTACCTCGACGGGCGCAAGGAGTCGTTCGACGCCGCCGACTACGTGGCGATGATCGAACCGATCCGAGCGATCGCCGACGAGACCGACTACCGGCCGGTGGACGTGGGGTACGCGCTGTTCGCGCACGACGCGCACGTCCGAGAGGGCACCCTCCACTGACGGAGCGGTTCGGCGCGCTCGCGCCCCCGGCGCGCGGACACGCTACAGGGGGTACTCGACGCCGGTCGCCTCGGTCGAGTACTCCCAGAGCCTGCGGGCGTCCCCGCGGTCGTAGGAGGCGTCGTTCGACCGCCCGACGGTCGGGTGGCCGCGCATGTTCATCAGGCCGCCGGGCTCGACGTACGCGCCGCCGTCGACGTCGACGGTGGCCGCGTACAGCATCGGTTCGACGCCGATGTCGGGCTCCTGTCCGAGGACGGCGTTGGCGGCCTTCATCCCGACCTTCATCAGGGGGTTGCCGCTCTCCGCCGCGGTCCGCATCTGGAGGTTCGTGTCGGTGTAGCCGGGGTGGCAGGCGACGCTGCGGATTCCCACGTCGCCGTCCCCGTCGCTCGCCGCGTCGAGCCGGCGCTGGAGCTCGTAGGCGAACAGCAGGTTCGAGAGCTTGCTGCGCCCGTACGCCTTCCACTTGCCGTACGACCGCTCCCAGTTGAGGTCGGAGAAGTCCATCTCCCCCTGCTCGTGGGCCCCCGACGACTGGGTGACGACGCGCGCGTCGCCGCCGACGCCCTCCGCGGCGTCGAGCAGGTCGAACAGCCGTCCGGTGAGCGCGAAGTGGCCGAGGTGGTTGACGCCGAACTGCGTCTCGAAGCCGTCCTCGGTCTCGCTTCGCGGGATCGCCATCACGCCGGCGTTGTTACAGAGGACGTCGACCGCGTCGTAGTCGGCGGCGAGGCCGTCGGCGAACGACGCCACCGAGTCGAGCGACGCGAGGTCGCACTCCCGGACGTCGAGGTCGCCGTCGACCGCGCCGCCCGCGTCTGCGCGGATCTCGCCGGCCGCCTCCTCGGCGCGCTCGACGCTCCGGCACGCCATCACGACGGTCGCGCCCCTCGCGGCGAACGCGCGGGTCCCCTCGAAGCCGAGCCCGCTGTTCGCCCCGGTCACGACCACCGTCTTCCCGTCCAGCCGCGGCATCTCGTCGGCCGTCCATGCTGCCATAATCGGACGAAGGGGCGTCACGGGGAGAAACCTGTCGGCGGGTCGGACGGTCGAGCGCCGTGCGACGCGCTCACGAACGGGCCGACGTGAGGGCCTCTGCCGCGGAGATACACTTTCACTGCGCCGCCGGTGCGTTTTTAGGTGCCTCGGGGAAAGGAGTGAGTACCGAATGACGTCCTTCCAGTCGACGATCGGCGACGAGGAGGGGATCGCGGAGGAGCTGGCCGAGGGCCAGCGCGAGATCTCCATCGCCGAGTTCTTCGAGAAGAACAAACACATGCTCGGGTTCGACTCGGGCGCCCGCGGGCTCGTCACCGCCGTCAAGGAGGCGGTCGACAACGCCCTTGACGCGACCGAGGAGGCCGGCGTCCTCCCCGACATCTACATCGAGATCGAGGAGGTGGGCGACTACTACCGGCTCGTCATCGAGGACAACGGGCCGGGGATCACGAAAGAACAGCTTCCGAAAGTGTTCGGGAAGCTCCTGTACGGCAGCCGGTTCCACGCCCGCGAGCAGTCTCGCGGTCAACAGGGAATCGGTATTTCAGCGGCTGTGCTGTACTCTCAGTTGACCTCGGGCCAGCCGGCGAAGATCACCTCGCGCCCGAAGGGGCAGTCGCGGGCGCAGTACTTCGAGCTCATCATCGACACGGACACGAACGAGCCGGAGATCCAGGCCGACGAGGAGACGACGTGGGACCGGCCGCACGGGACCCGGATCGAGCTGGAGATGGAGGCGAACATGCGCGCCCGCCAGCAGCTCCACGACTACGTGAAACACACCGCGGTCGTCAACCCACACGCGCGGCTGGAACTGCGCGAGCCCGGGCTCGACGAGCCGATGAAGTTCGAGCGCGCGACCGACGAGCTGCCGGCGGAGACGGAGGAGATCCGCCCGCACCCGCACGGCGTCGAGCTCGGCACGCTGATCAAGATGCTCGAGGCGACCGAGTCGTACTCCGTCTCCGGGTTCCTCCAAGAGGAGTTCACCCGGGTCGGCAAGAAGACCGCCGACGGCGTGATCGACAACTTCCGCGACGTGTACTACGGCCGCGAGCTGTCGTGGTCGCCGCCGCGCGCGCACGACGACCGCGACGTCGCGAGCGCGGTCTCCGACGCCGTCGCCAACAAGGGCGCGGAGGCGACGACGGCCTTCGCGGAGGGCGTCGCCGAGACGGTGGGGAACAACGACCGGATCTCCCGCTCCGAACTGGCCGACATCGTCGACACCGTCGCGGAGACGGTCGAGGGCGACACGGGCAAGACGTTCGGCGGGACCGTCCGCGAGAACGCGGTCGACGCAGGGTGGCGGGCGGTCACGGGCGGTGACGAGGCCGACGAGAGCGCGGAGTCCGACGACGGCGGTCCCGAGGAGTCGCCGCTCGTCCCCGACGTCTACGCGCTGGTCGACGAGGCCACGTCGACGCGGAAGGACGACGCCGCGGTCCGGGCGATGGCCGAGGCGCTCGCGCGCCGGTTCGAGAACCTCGACGGGGACGCGTACCGGATCACCCGCGACGACCTCGAACGCCTCGTCGCTGACGCCGCCTCGTTCGTCGCCGAGCAGCGCGACGCGACCTTCGGCGAGACCGCCCGCGAGAACGTCGTCGAGGCGTTCTGGTCGCGGGCGCGGACGGTTCCGGACGACCCGCCGAAGGTGAAGTCGATCGCGGGCGACCGCGACGCCGCCGCCGACCTGCTCGAAGCGATGCGGACGACCGACATCCTCGCGCCGCCGACCGGCTGCCTCGCGCCGATCACGGCGGAGCTGGTGGAGGCCGGCCTGCGGAAGGAGTACGACGCCGACTTCTACGCGGCGGCGACCCGTGACGCCGAGGTCCACGGCGGCGACCCGTTCATCGTCGAGGCCGGGATCGCGTACGGCGGCGAGATCCCGGCCGAGGGGTCGGTCGAGCTGCTCCGGTTCGCGAACCGCGTCCCGCTCGTCTACCAGCGCGGCGCGTGCGCGACGACGGACGTCATCAAGCACATCGGCTGGCGGAACTACGGTCTCGACCAGCCCGGGGGGTCGGGGATGCCGAACGGGCCGGCCGTCATCAGCATCCACGTGGCCTCCACGAACGTGCCGTTCACGAGCGAGTCGAAGGACGCGCTCGCGAACGTGCCGGCGATCGAAGACGAGATCGAGCTCGCGGTCCGGGAGGCCGCCCGCGAGCTGAAGTCGTACCTCAACAAGCGGCGCTCGATGCAACAGCGCCGGGAGAAGCAGGACGTGCTCGGCCGGATCCTCCCGGAGATGGCCGACAAGGTCTCCGAGGTGACGGGCCGCCCGCGCCCCGACATCGACGGGGCCTTGGCGCGGATCATGAACAACGTCAGCGTCGAGCGCGAGGTGGACGGCGAGACGGTGACGCTCGTCGTCGAGAACCACTCCGACGTGAACGAGCAGCTGGACATCACCGACATCGTCTCGACGGAGCCGACCGACCTCTCCGACGGGACGGTGGTGGACATGGACGGCGAGTGGTTCGTCCAGTGGAAGCCCGAGGTCCCCTCGGGCGACGAGCGGGAACTGACGTACGCGGTCGGCGGCGACCCCGAGTTCGAGGTCAGCGTCGGCGGCGTCGAGACGGAGAAACTCACGGTGAACGACTAAATGACGACCGAAAGCGACGCACGAGACGAGCTGATCGACCTGGCCGCCGACTTCTACGACCAGTTCGCGGCGGGGTCGATCCCGGAGATGACGCTCCCCACGCGGACGAAGAGCAACATCGAGTACGACGAGGAGAGCGGCGTCTGGACGTACGGCGACCGCACCTCCACGCGCAGCGCCAACTCGGTGCGGGGCGCGCGCAAGCTGCTCAAGGCGGCCTACACCATCGAGTTCCTCGCGAACCAGCTCGACGACGACCGCTCGTCGACGCTGCGCGAGCTGTACTACCTCTCGGAGTCGTGGAACAACGACGAGGCGCAGTTCAGCTCGCAGGACGAGTCGAACGACCTCGTGGAGGACCTCGAGATCGTCACGGGCGTCACCCGCGAGGACTTCCACATGCGCCCGGAGGAGTCGGGCGCGAAGGTGATGGGCCCGCTGGAGCTCCGCGAGCAGACCAACCGCGGCGACCGCGAGATCCACTGCCAGCTCGACGTCGGGCAGGGCGGCTACCAGATCCCGAACAACCCGGACACCATCGAGTTCCTCGACAACGACGCGGAGTTCGTCCTCTGCGTCGAGACCGGCGGGATGCGCGACCGGCTCGTCGAGAACGGCTTCGACGAGGAGCACGACGCCCTCGTGGTCCACCTCGGCGGCCAGCCCGCCCGCGCCACCCGCCGGCTGACGAAGCGCTTCCGCGACGAGCTCGACCTCCCGGTCGTGGTGTTCACCGACGGCGACCCGTGGTCCTACCGGATCTACGGCTCCGTCGCGTACGGCTCGATCAAGTCCGCGCACCTCTCGAAGTACCTCGCGACGCCCGAGGCGCGGTTCATCGGGATCCAGCCGGAGGACATCGTCGAGTACGACCTGCCGTCCGACCCCCTCTCCGACTCGGACATCAACGCCCTCGAATCCGAGCTTGAGGACCCGCGGTTCCAGACCGACTACTGGGAAGAGCAGATCGAGCTCCAGCTCGACATCGGCAAGAAGTCCGAGCAGCAGTCGCTCGCGAGCCGCGGGCTCGACTTCGTCACGGACACCTACCTCCCCGAGCGGCTCGGGGAGATGGGGGTCCTGTAGGCGACTGCGGGCCGCCGGCGGTCGTCCGCTTCGCCGGAGCGTTCCGGACCCGAACCGCCGGACGGGTTCACGCGATCCAGTCCGCGAAGGGACTCCCCGTCTCGGCCCGCCGAATGTACTCGCGCTGCGTTCCGGTGACGGCCTCCGAGAGGTCCGCACCGGCGTCGAGCCGCTCTCTGACCCGCTCCCGCTTCCACGTCGCCGGAGTCGTCCGCGCCGTCCAGCGCCGCTCGACGGGCGCGAGGAGGCTATCGATCCGGCCCTCGGCCAGTTCGCGGTCGCGGAGCCCGGCGCGAGCGAGCGCGAACAGCTCCGGATAGACGACGGTCGGGTCGTCGGTTCGTTCGCCGTCGCCGGTCAGCCACGGGAGGTCCGCGTCGAACCCGTCGCGGCTCGCGGCGTATAGCGATTCGCGAGCGGCACGCCACGGCAGGTCGCAGAGCGGGTGATCGGTGCTGACGACCCCGTGTATCAGCCCGGCGACCAACAGTTGGAATCCGATCACGTCGGCCGTGGTCGGCTGGGCGGCGAGCGGCCGATACTCGATCCGCGGTCCCTCGGCACCGAACACGGGGCGGACCCACCGCCAGCAGGTCCCCTGCTTGTGGAGGAACTCCCAGTGGTCGGCCTCGAACCCGTCGCGAGGGGCGTCCGAGAGCCACTCGCGGAGGTGGGGGGCACACGGACGGTCGTCGAGGATCCGATCGATCGCGTCGGTCGCCGTCTGAATGTCGCGGGGGAATCGAACTTTCCCCGGGCTACGGACGTTCATCGACTCGAACACGGGTATCCTGAGCTCGTGCCCGGCGGTCATGACCGTCTCCGCGTCGGCGTCGGTGTACAGTTCCGGCGGGAGAAACGGGGCGTTCGCGGCCAGCGCGACCACCGGCCCGACCGTCCGGAGCGCCGCGTTGAAGTACCGCGCGAACTCGTCGGTCGGGGGCTGAAGGTGGACCTGTATCGAGGTCGCCAGCGACTCGACGAGGATGGTTCGGAACGTCCGGTGACAGCCGTCGACGTCTAACGTCACCGGCTCGTTCGCGGTGATGTCCGCGTCCAACGCGTAGTACCGCGCCTCCGGCGTGAGGTTCGACGGGACTTCCATCCCGCGCTTCGTCTCGGTGGCCGAGAGGTACGACAGCGCTCCCTCCGGCGGACCGATAGTCCAGATCCCGTCGGTGACGAACCGCCTGTCGCGGGCCGCGAACGCCTCCCGAACGGCGCTGGCGCGCTCGGCCAAGTCGTTGGTCTGCCGGGTGACGCCCGCCGGGTCGAACCCCGTCACGGCGGTGTTGATCTCGGCGTTGTGTCGCCCCAGTTCGGGCTCGCAGACCGACGACATCGCCGCTTCCGGGGCGGGGGAGAGCCGGCCGTCGCCGTCCACGGCGTACCCCTCGAGTTCGAGCCCGAGCCGAAATCCCCCCTCGAACTCGCCGGAGTCGAGCGCCGCCCGGAGCGACACCGCCTGGTCTTCGACACGACGTCGGTACACCTCCCTCGTCGCGGCCCTCCGGCTCCGTCGAACGGTTTCGTCCCACTCCATACGCACCGTTCGAACGCGACAAACATGATACTTGGTAACAATAAACTCGGAGAGCCCCCCAGTCCCCGGTCGAGCACGCCCCGGAGTCTCTCGGGGCGGTCGACGCGTCGCCGACGGCGGGTCGGCTACGAGTCGGGCCCGCCGTTCACTCCGTTTCGCCTTCGAAACCGCCGATCTCGCGGCGTTCGCCGTCGGGATCGTCGTTCTCGTACTTATACCTGTCTCTTATACACATCTCTATGGCGCGAGGGAGNTTCCTCGTCGGTAGTCGCCTCGTGCGAGCCGTCACAGAGCGGTTTCGTGTCCGACAGGCCGCACCGACAGACGAAGATCAGGCCGTCGTCGCCCTTGTCGTCGTCGTCGAGTACCGCCGGGCCGCGCTCCTCGTGGGTGACTTCGCGTGCCATGCCCGCGAGTCGAACCGCCGGCTGGATACCGTTTGCGGCCGGCAGCCGCGCCGCCTCGCCGGTTCGGCCGCCGCAACCCCCTTGCCCGTGGGGCACGTATCGGTGGCATGGGCGAGACAGACGAGGGCGACCCGGCGGAGCTGACCGACGAGGAGTGGCGCGAACGACTCTCCGAGGAGGAGTACCGCGTGCTGCGCGAGAGCGGCACGGAGGCGAAGTTCTCCGGCGAGTACGTCGACCACCACCCCGACGACGGGGAGTACCGCTGTCGGGCCTGCGGGACCGTCCTGTTCGAGGCCGAGACGAAGTACGAGTCCGGCTGCGGGTGGCCCGCCTTCTACGCCGCCGAGGAGGAGTCGGTGACGACGACGGTGGACACCAGCCACGGGATGCGCCGCACCGAGGTCCGCTGTGCGAACTGCGACTCGCACCTCGGACACGTGTTCGACGACGGCCCGGAGCCGACCGGGAAGCGCTTCTGTATCAACTCGGTCGCGATGGAGTACGACGAGGACTGATCGGCGCTTCGAGCGCCCCGACCGTCACTTCGAGCGCTCCACCGGTCACTCCGCACAGAGCGGGAGCCTGACGACGAAGACGGCGCCCTTCGGCTCGTTGTCTTCGACCCACACGTCTCCCCCGTAGATCTCGACGAGCGACCGGACGAGGTACAGCCCGATCCCCGCGCCCGGACTGTCGAGCCCCTTCTCTCCCTTCCCGAACACCTCGTCGCGCTGGTCCTCGGGGATCCCGGGCCCGTTGTCGGCGACGCGGACCTCGGCGACGCCCCCCTCCTCGTCGACGGTCGCCGACACCGTCACCTTCGGCGGGGTCTCGTCGTTGTGCTGGACCGCGTTCCGCAGGAGGTTGCGGAACACCGAACTCAGCATCTCGTCGCCGACGACCTCGGTTTCGGGGTACGAGCCCTCCACCGTGAAGACGGCCTCCGAGTACGCGGACCGCACCTCCTCGACCTGCTGCGCGAGGACCCGGTCGAGCGCGACGCGGCTCGGTTCGGCGTCCTCACGGAGCATCACCTCCGCGAGGTCGCGGACCGTCGTGGTGAGCGAGACGGCGCTCTGCGTGTTCCGCTTGATCACGTCCAGGTACTCCCTCCCCTCCTCGTCGACGTGGTCGTCGAGCAGTTCGGCGTACGCGCCGACGAGCTGGAGGTCGTTGCGGATGTCGTGGCGCATCACCTGATTCAGCAGCCGGAGGTCGTCGCGCTGGCGCTTGAGGCGTTCCTCGGGGTCCGGCCCGTCGCCGCCCTCGAACCTCGCGTCGTCCCTCTGCTCGAGGGCCTCCTCCTCGTCCATACCGGCGATTTAGGACCGCTGAGTGTTTTAGATGTCGGTCGCGGACGAACGGCGGTCCGCCCGCGGCCTCACATCCCCTCGTCGAGCAGCTCGCGGGCGACGATGTTCTTCTGGATCTCGGTGGTCCCCTCGTAGATCTGGGTGATCTTCGCGTCGCGGTAGAGGCGCTCGACGTCGTGGTCGTTGACGAAGCCGGCACCGCCGTGGACCTGGACGGCCTCGTCGGCGACCTCGACCGCGGTCCGCGAGGCGAACTCCTTGGCCATCGACGCGAGCGCGGTCAGGTCGCCGGCCTCGTTGTCGACCGCCCACGCGGAGCGGTAGGTGAGCCAGCGGGCGGCCTCGGTGTTCGTGTGCATCTCCGCGAGCTTGTGTTTGATCGCCTGGAAGTCGGAGATGGACCGGCCGAACTGCTCGCGCTCCTCGGCGTACTCCAGCGCGCGCTCGGCCGCGCCGCGGGCGATGCCGACGCCCTGCGCGGCGACCGCGGTGCGGGTCTCGTCGAAGAACTGCATGAGCTGGAGGAACCCCATCCCGCGCTGGCCGATGAGGTTCTCCTCGGGCACCCGCACGTCGTCGAACCGGAGTTCGGCGGTGTCGCTCGCGCGGATGCCGAGCTTCCCGGTGATCTTGTCGCGGGTGAGCCCGTCGCGGTCCCCCTCGACGAGGATCTGCGAGTAGCCCGAGTAGCGGTCGTCGACCTCGGCGTCCGTCTCGCAGACGACGACGAAGTAGTCGGCGACGGTGCCGTTCGTGATCCACATCTTCGAGCCGTTGATCACCCACTCGTCGCCGTCCTTCTCCGCGGCGCTGCCGCTCCGTTCCGAGGCGCCCTGCGCCTCGCGCTTCTCGGCGCGCGTCGCGACCGAGGTCACGTCCGACCCGGCCTGCGGCTCGGAGATGGCCGAGCCCATCACCGCGTCGCCCGCGGTCACCTCGGGCAGGACGCGCTCCTTCTGCTCTTCCGTCCCGAACTCCATCAGCGCCTCCGCGCCGAACCCGGCGCTGGAGATACAGAGCCCGATCCCCGGGTCGGCCGCGAACAGCTCCTCCGTGAGGATCGCGTTCTCCAGCGACGAGTAGCCGATCCCGCCGTACTCGACCGGCACGTGCGGCGCGAGCAGCCCCATCTCCGCGGCCTTGTCCATCACCTCGTGCGGGTACGCCTCGTCGACGTCGTACTCCGTGGCGACCGGTCGGATCTCCTCGTCGGCGAACTTCCGCACCTCCTCGCGTAGCTGTCGTTGCTCGTCGGTCAGTTGGAACTCCATACGCGGACGGTAATGATAAAACGTGATAGTTGTTAGCGAACGCCAATAAATCTGCGAGGAGTTGTCCGTTCATGCGGCGGAGTGTCTCGGGGCGGGCGCGACGGACGGTTCGCGTCGCGAACGCGACGGCCGGCTCGCGGCGCGAACCCCCCCGCGACCGCGGCCTCAGCGTCCCTCGACGAACGCCGCGATCCGGTCGGTCGCCTCCTTCAGCTCGCGCATCGAGGTGGCGTACGAGACGCGGAGGTGGCCCTCGCCGCCCTCGCCGAAGACGGAGCCGGGGACGACCGCGACGCCCTGCGCCTCCAGTAGTTCCTCCGCGAACGCCTCGTCGTCGCCGCCGCACTCGGGGAACGCGTAGAACGCGCCGCCGGGCTCGAACGTGTCGAGGCCCATCTCGTTGAACCGGGAGACGACCAGCCGCCGCCGGCGGTTGTACTCCTCGACCATCTCAGCGACCTCGCCGTCGCAGCGGTCGAGGGCCTCGATGGCGGCGTACTGCGGCGTCGTCGGCGCGGACAGCATCGTGTACTGGTGGATCCGGTTCATCGCGTCGATTGCCTCGGTCGGGCCCAGCGCGTACCCGAGCCGCAGCCCGGTCATCGCGTACGCCTTCGAGAAGCCGTTGACGACCACCGTCCGCTCGCGCATCCCCGGCTGCGTCGCGATCGACGCGTGGTCCTCGCCGTAGGTGAGCGCGGCGTATATCTCGTCGGCCACCACGCGGATCTCGTTGTCGCGGCAGAACGCCGCGACCTCGGCGAGCTCCTCGTCGGTCATCGTCGCGCCCGTCGGGTTGTTCGGGTAACAGCACACGAGGAGGTCCGCGTCGGCCGCGCCCGCGGCCTCCAGCGACTCTCGGGTGAGCGCGAAGTCGTCCGCGGCGCGCGTGGGGACCGTCAGCCGCTCGCCGCCCGCCAGTTCGATCCCCGGCCCGTAGGAGATGTACGTCGGCTCGTGGACCGCCACGGTGTCGCCGGGGTCGACGAGCGCGCGGAAGGCGAGGTCGACCGCCTCGCTCGCGCCGGTGGTGACGAGGACCTCCTCGGCCGGGTCGTACGACTGAGCGTAGCGCTCGTGGTGGTCCGCGATCCGCTCGCGGAGCGCCGCCATGCCGCGGTTCGCGGTGTAGGAGGTCTTCCCGCGTTCGAGCGAGTCGATCGCGGCGGTGCGGGCGCTCCACGGGGCGGAGAAGTCGGGCTCGCCGACCCCGAGCGAGATGACGTCGTCGCGCGCCTCCGCGAGCTCGAAGAACTTCCGGATCCCCGACTCGGGGAGGGTGCGCGCGCGGTCCGAGAGCCTCATGGCGACACGGAGAGGCGGTCGTCGTCGTCCCCGTCCTCGAACCGGATCCCGCCGTCCTTGTACGTCTCCATGATGTAGTGGGTCACTGTCTGGGTGACCGCCGGCATCGGCGCGACCTGCTCGGAGATGAACTCGGAGACGTCTTGCATGTTCTCGCCGAGCACCTCGACGGCGAAGTCGTAGTCGCCCGAGACGAGGTGTAAGGCGTCGACCGCGGGGAACTTCGCGATCCGGTCCGCGACCTGCTCGTACCCCGTCTCCCGGTCGAGTTCGACGTTGATCTCGACGACGGCGCGGATCTTCCCCTCGTCGACGCGGTCCCAGTCGACGACCGCCTGGTAGCCGTGAACGACGCCGTCAGCCTCTAGCGCGTCGATCGCGTCCGCTACCGCCGCCGCGTCGAGGCCCGTCTGGGCCGCGATGTCGTCGATGTCCTCGCGGGCGTTCCGCGCCAACACGTCGAGTACCTCGCGCTCGGCGTCCATACCTTACGATTACGCGGGGACGGTTTATGAGTAGCGACGGACGCAACACGGGCGAGGGACGGGCGACCGCGCCGTTCGCCGCCGGACCGCCTCCGCTTCCGCCATCCCCACGGCTTTCCGCGTGGCGCGAGACGGAGCGACCATGGCTTCCGACACTGACGGGGGACGCGACACGTTCGACATCGGCGGCGAGTTCACGGTCGACCGCCTCGGTTTCGGCGCGATGCGGGTCGCCGGCGAGGACGTTATCGGCCGGCCGGAGGACGAGGAGGCGGCGAAAGAGGTCCTCCGCCGGGCGGTCGACCGCGGCGTCGACTTCGTCGACACGGCGGACTCCTACGGCCCGGGGGTCTCGGAGCGACTCATCCGCGAGGCGGTCGGCGACCCCGACGACGTGGTGATCGCCTCGAAGGCCGGGCTGCTCCGCAACCGCGAGGGCGACTGGCTCCCGCACGGCGACCCGGACTTCCTGAAGAATCAAGTGCTGTGTAGCCTCGACCGCCTCGGCACCGACACGATCGACCTCTACCAGTACCACCGACCCGATCCGGACACCGACTTCGAGGCGTCCGTCCACGCGTTCGCGGAGATGAAGGACGCCGGCCAGGTCGCCCACGTCGGCCTCTCGAACGTCACCGTCGAACAGCTGGAGACGGCCACGGACATCGTCGACGTCGCGACCGTCCAGAACCGGTACAACGTCGGCCACCGCGACGACGAGGACGTGCTGCGCGCCTGCGAGAAGCACGGCGTGGGCTTCATCCCGTGGGGGCCGATGTACGCGGTCGAGGAGGGCGAGTCGGCCGCGGTCCTCGCGGAGGTCGCTGACCACCGCGACGCGACGCCCCAGCAGGTCGCGCTCGCGTGGCTCCTCGACCACTCCGACGTGACGCTCCCGATCCCGGGCACGTCGAGCGTCGACCACCTCGAATCGAACCTCGCGGCCGCGGACCTGTCGCTGACCGACGAGGACCGCGCCGCGCTGAACGCCGTCGACCCGCGGTAGTCGGCGACGCCCGCGGCGAGCCGTCACCCGACCGTCTCGACCCCGGCCATCTCCGCGACCTTCAGCGCGGTCGCGACGTTGAACGCGAGTCCCAGCGGCGCGGCGACGACCGCCGCCGCGATCGCCCCGGCCGGGCCGGCGTGAGCGAGGAGGCTCACGGGGACCGAACAGAGCGCCGTGACGACCGCGACGGCGAGGAAGAACCCGAGCGGTCGGTGTCGGTCGACCAGGTCGCGTGCGCGCACCGCCGCCGACCGGACGCCGCGGTCCTCCAGCGCGAGGACGTAGACCGTGGGGAAGTACAGGTACGAGAGCACCAGCACGACGAGTATCGCCACCACGAACAGCGGCGGGACGAGGACGAGCGGGAGGAAGGCCGCCGCCAGCGCGGCGACGACGACCGCCTCCAAGAGGATCATCCGGACGCCGAACCGGCGGACGTTCGCGACGAACTCGAACCGGCCGGTCGTGACGCCGTCGGCGATGCTCCCGAAGTAGCCCGCGCTCAGCGCGCCCGAGACGACGACGTACACGCCGACGGCGGGGACGAGAAGCGTCAGCGGCTCCAAGCGACTGAACGGGAGCGCCACCGACGCGCCGCCCGCTCGCGGGACGTCGACGAAGTTCCAGAGGTCGTATCGGTAGACGGGGAACGACGCGCGCAGCGAGAAGCCGTCGGTCCGGCCCGTCGCGAGCAGGTCCCGGACTCGGAACAGCGCCGTGGCGAGGGGGACGAGCGCGAGCGGGAGCAGCCGCCCGAGGTGCGAGGCGGTCCGTTCGACGAGCGGCTCCGCCGGGGGCGAGTCGCGACCGTGCGAGTCGCGGTCGGGCGGGCCGCGGGAGGGCTCGGCCATGGCTGCGAATCACGCTCGGGACGCAAAAACGTCGGTGACCGCGAGACCGGTGACCCGCCGCGCCGCGGGCGCTCGCGACTTACTCTTCGAACGGGTTCGTCAGTTCGACTGTCTCCTCGCGGTCGGGGCCGACGCCGACGGCGTAGATCGGGGTGTCGATCTCGTCGGCGAGGAACGCTAGGTAGTCGCGGGCCGCCTCGGGGAGCGCGTCGTAGCCCGCCTCGGCGACCGCCGAGGAGTCGAACGGCTCCCACGTGTCGAGCGTTTCGTACACCGGCTCGCAGCGCTCCCACCGGTCGGTCGTGGTGGGGACGGTGTCGATCACCTCGCCCTCCAGTTCGTACCCCGTACACACCTTCAGCTCGTCGAGTCCGGCCAGTACGTCGACGTGATTGACCGCGACGCCCGTGAAGCCGGAGACGCGCGCGGCGTGGCGGAGCATCGGGAGGTCGAGCCACCCGATCCTGCGGGGGCGACCGGTGACCGTGCCGAACTCGCCGCCCTTCTCGCGGATCTCGTCGGCGAGCGCCTCCTCGTCGGCGTCGCCGTCGAGTTCGGTCGGGAGCGGTCCCTCGCCGACCCGCGAGAGGTACGCCTTCACGATGCCGACGACCTCGCCCTCGCCGACCCTCGTGACGCCGAGCCCGGAGCCGACGGCCGCGCCGCCGGCGGTCGGGTTCGACGAGGTGACGAACGGGTAGTTCCCGTGGTCGACGTCGATGTGCGTCCCCTGCGCCCCCTCGAAGAGGATCTCGTCGCCCGCCTCGAAGCGGCGGTGGAGGTAGTCGGAGGAGTTGACGGTCATCCCCTCGTCGGCGAGGCGCTCGCCGATCGCGGCGAACTCCTCGTGGAGCGCGTCGACGTCGAAGGCGTCGGCTCGGTCGCCGTCTCCCTCGATTTCGAGCCCGTACACGTCCTCGACGAGCGCGCGCTTCTGCGGGACCGCGTACTCGAGCTTCTCGCGGAGCGTGTCGGGGTCGAGCAGGTCCGCGATCCGGATCCCGCGTCGTCCGGCCTTGTCCTCGTAGGTGGGGCCGATGCCGCGCCCGGTGGTGCCGACCGCGTCGCCGGCGTCGTCGTCGGCCTTCACCTCCTCTTCGATCCCGTCTACCACGCGGTGGTACGGCATGATGACGTGCGCCCGGCGGGCGACGCGCACGTCGGGATCGAGCCCGCGCTCGCGCAGGTCGTCGATCTCGGTGAACAGCGTCTTCGGGTTGACGACGCAGCCGTTGCCGAGGATACCGACGGTCCCCCGGACCGCGCCGCTCGGAACCAGAGAGAGCTTGTACTCCGCGCCGCCTTCGACGACGGTGTGGCCGGCGTTGTCGCCGCCCTGATAACGGACTACGACGTCCGCGTCCCCTCCCCACCGGTCGACGAGCGCGCCCTTGCCCTCGTCGCCGAGCTGGGAGCCGACGATGGTGAGTGTCATACGACCTGCCGATTCCCGGCGGGGGGTAAAACCGATTACGGTCTGCGACAGTGAGACCACCACGGACGTGGATCGAAAAATACCCCGTCTACTGGGAATGGGCTCGTTCGTGTATTTCAGCGGCTCGGTCCCTTCGACCGGCCGCGCGCCGCCGGCCCTCGTAGGCGGGTCGCGTCTCGACGGCCCGCGATCGAACACGTTAACTACTGCCACGTCAAATCGTGCGTTCGAGCGATTCTCTGCGGCCGCGGACAGCAACTTTTAAACAGGGGCATGACGAGTTAACATGTGGCATGATAGATCGACTAGAGAAAGAGGTAGACATGCTGGAACGTCACCTCCAAGTCCTGCGGATGGTCATCGAGAACGAGCCGATCGGCATCGTGAAGATGTCGAACGAGACCGGCTACCCGCACCACAAGGTGCGGTACTCCCTGCGCGTCCTCGAAGAGGAGAACCTCATCGAGCCGTCCAGTCAGGGCGCGATCACCACCGAGCGCACCCACGAGTTCGTCGACGAACTCGACGAGAAGCTCGACGAGACGGTCGACAAGCTCGGCTCCATGCGTATCGACGACGCAGCGGAACTCGAGAACTGACCGGGATTCCGATTTCGCCCGCCGACGTACCTGCCGCGTTTTCGTTCTCCGCGTAGCCCTTTCCGGTCGACGCCCCGCCGCGATCAGAGGTCGGGGACCGTCATGTGGAACCCGCCGTCCCGAGCCTCGACGAGGCACAGGTGGAACCCTCGCTTGCGCGAGAGTTTCACGAAGCTCGCCCGCTTCGACCGGCTGAACAGGCCGCCGCCGACCGCGTCGCTCGCGGTCTCTAACGCGCCCGGCTCGAAGAAGCTCTCCGTCACCGCGAACGCCCCGGCGAACGTCTCGTTCGAGCCCGCGATGTCGCGCCCGTTCTCCACGAGCGACTCCAGCGTCCCCTCCGCCGTCGGGTCCCGGCTGTCGTTCAGGTCGGCGGCGAACAGGGGGTGGCCCATCCGGTCGCGCAACACGAGGTCGAACGCGCGCTGCTCGCGGACCTCCTCGCCGCCCTCGCGGAGTTCGACGGACACCGATCCGCCGATCTCGGCGCGGTCGACCTCGGGGAGCGCGTCGTAGAGGTCGCGGAGGATCCCCTCGTTGCCGGTGCCGCGGACCTCGAACGGGAGGTCCTCGACGAGCCACCGGGTGAAGCCGTACTCGATGGTGTCTTCGAGGAACTCGTCGAACTCCCGGCCGTCCACCGCGAGGCCGTCGGTCTCGAAGCTCGTGTGGTGTTCGACGCGGAGGTTCTCCCGCAGCGCCTCCCGGTCGGTGCTCCCCTCGTGGGCGTCGGCGAGGGTCGCGCCCTCCTTCGAGTCGTACCGGATGAAGAGGTTCGTGCCGTTCCGCGCCTCCGCGGGCGTGAGCGTCCGGTCCGCGTCCGGCAGTCGCTCTCTCGCCTCCGAGAGCTCCCGTCGGAGTCGGTCGCGCTCGTCTCTGAGCTCGTCGACCTCCGATTCGAGCCGGTCGACCGCGTCGGCCAGCTCGTCGCGCTCCGTCGCGACCTCGTCGCGCTCGGCCGCCAAGCGGTCGCGCTCGTCGGCGAGCGACCGGCGCTCGGACTCGGCCTCCTCCAACGCCGCCTCGAGCTTCCGGAGCCGCTCCGGGTCGGCGTCGGCCCGCGATTCGCGCGCGTCTCGCCGCGACACCGCCGACGAGTTCGACGCGGACTCCGCGGTCGACCGCGGCGACGGCGACCCGCCGTTCGGGGCCGACTCGCCCCCCTCGCCGCGACCGCGGTCGGTCCCGGGGCGGGCGCGCTGCGACGACCCGCCTCGTCGGTCGCCGTCGCGGGGCTCTCCGCCCGCCTCGGACGGGTCGAGCGCCGGGATCGACTTCTGTTCCCGCCACTCGGCCTCCTCCGAGAAGACGTCCTCCGAGTCCGGCGCGTCGGCGGCGTCGTCCGGGGTCGCCGCGTCCGCGGAGTCCGTCGCGGCGGCGTCCGCGACGGGCGCTCCGCGGGACCCGCTCGACGACCGGTCCCGTTGGTCGGAGCCGGTCGCGTCCGCGGTTTCCCCCGCGGTGTCGGCGGCGTCGACGTCGCCGATCCGAACCGCGTCGGGCGTCGACCCGTTCTCCGGTCCGGCGGCCTCTCCGCCCGGGTCGGCGTCGACGGGCTCGTCCGCGGCGGGTCCCGAACCGACCGCCGGCGACTCGTCCCGCCTCGTCGACGCGGGGGAGCCGTCGTCTCGGCCGGCGTCCGGAGCGGGGTCGACGGCGTCCGAAGGGGCCTCGATGTCGACTCCGGTCGGGTCGTCGGGGCCGTCCGTCTCGTCGTCTGCCGCGTCGTCTCCGCTCGGTTCGTCGCCCGGGTCGGCGACGGCGACCGACTCCGCCTCCCCGGCCGGGTCGGCCGCGGCGGTCGCGTCGTCGCCGTCGGGGAGCGGGCGGACGTCGAGGTCGACCTCGTACACCGTGTAGATTCCGACCTCGTCGGCCGCGAGTTCGAAGGCGTCGTCGCCGGTCTCCAGCCGACGCGCGTTGCCGACGTACGCCGCCGCCATCGACTCGCCGCCCGTGTAGGCCACGTAGTAGTCGCCGGAGAGGACGTTCTCCGACAGCTCGATGTAGCCGGTGAAGCCGCCCTGCGAGAGCTTCCGGTCGGCCTCGCTCAGGGACGTGTCGTTGGTGTAGTACTTCGCCCGCGGCTCGCCGCCGAGCTCCTGCATGGCGAAAAGCACCGGGAGCGCCTCGTCCGGGGCCCGGTAGACGGTCCCCGAGGCGTCGGTGAAGGCGTCGAGCGTCGCGTCGACGACCCCGACGACGCGCCCGTCGGCGAAGAACAGCCACCCGGTTCCGTCGGTCGCCGCGCCGGAGAACCCGTCGCCGACGACCTGCCGGAGGCCCGCGAACCCGTCGGAAAACGAGCGGTCGTCCCACTCGGCGATC
Source organism: Halorubrum coriense DSM 10284 (assembly GCF_000337035.1). Lineage (GTDB taxonomy): Archaea > Halobacteriota > Halobacteria > Halobacteriales > Haloferacaceae > Halorubrum > Halorubrum coriense. The sequence goes on along the minus strand of NZ_AOJL01000042.1, from coordinate 19,066 downwards.
GCTTCCCTTCGCTGTGCGTCCATATTTGAGTGTATCTCGCCAACACCGACCCAAATACCTTCCGGAGCGTGAGACGGCCGTCTGACGCCGCGACGCGCGGCTCGCCCCGGTCGCCCCCGGCCGTAAATCGGACGCTCCCGGCGGCTCCGCTCAGCGCTCGTCGACGGCGGCGATCGCCTCCCGACCGAGGTCGACGACGTCGTCCGGGAGGTCGCTCGCCGCGAGCTCGGACGCGGTGTACCAGCGCCAGCGCTCCGGGTCGACCTCGTCGTCACCGTTGGGCGCGATCTCGCGGGAGTCGACCCGGGCGTAGTAGAGGTGGTCGACGTGCTGGTGGCCCACCGACCCGTCCTCGTGGACGTTGATGTCGTGGAGCATGAGGTGGGCCGGCTCGGGGAGGCCGCGGGTGTTCGGCCCCGTGATCGACGACTCCGCGGCGACGAGGTCGGGATCGAGTCCCGTCTCCTCGCGGACCTCGCGGCGCGCGGCCTCGTGCGGGAGCTCGTCGCGGTCGACGTGCCCGCCGGGCGGCAGCCGGATCCCGAGCCGCTCGTGTTCGTGAAGCGCCGTCGCCCCGTCGTTGACGATGTACGTCGTCGCCGTGAAGTGGCGCGTCGTCTCCATGTCACCGGGTGGCGGCGCGTCGCCTTCGCGGTTTCGGCTCGGACTAGTGACGAGACGACGCCGGACCGATCAGGAAGAGCGGGTCAGTTCAGCGCGACCGAGTCCTCGGCTTCGAGGAGCTCGTGGTACCGGTTGCGGATGGTGACTTCGCTGATGTTCGCGACCTCGCTGACCTCGCTCTGGGTCACCTTCTCGTTGACCAGCAGCGAGGCGGCGTAGACCGCGGCGGCGGCGAGCCCGACCGGCGACTTCCCGGAGTGGATCCCCTGTTCCTTCGCCGTGTCGAGCAGGCTGCGCGCGCGGCGCTCGGCCTCGTCGGAGAGGCCGAGGTCGGAGGCGAACCGCGGGACGTAGCTCTCGGGGTCGGCCGGCTGGATCTCCAGCTTCAGCTCGCGGACGACGTAGCGGTAGGTCCGGGCGATCTCGTCCTTCTCGACGCGGGAGACGCCCGCGATCTCGTCGAGGCTGCGCGGCGTGCCGGCCTGCCGGGCGGCGGCGTACAGCGAAGCCGTCGAGACGCCCTCGATGGAGCGGCCGGGAAGCAGGTCCTCGTCGAGCGCGCGGCGGTAGATGACGGAGGCGGTTTCGCGGACGTTGTCGGGGAGACCGAGCGCGCTCGCCATGCGGTCGATCTCGCCGAGGGCCTGCTTGAGGTTGCGCTCCTTGGAGTCGCGGGTGCGGAAGCGCTCGTTCCACGTCCGCAGCCGCTGCATCTTCTCGCGCTGGCGGCTGGACAGCGACTTGCCGTAGGCGTCTTTGTCCTGCCAGCCGATGTTCGTCGAGAGCCCCTTGTCGTGCATCATGTTCGTCGTCGGGGCCCCGACCCGCGACTTGTTGTCCTTCTCCTTGGAGTCGAACGCGCGCCACTCCGGCCCGCGGTCGATCTCGTCCTCCTCGACGACGAGCCCGCAGTCGACACAGACGGTCTCTCCGTGTTCCGTGTCGGTCGCGAGCTGGCCGCCGCACTCCGGACACCGCAGCTCTTCCTCCTCGCTCTCCGACTCGGTTTCGCGCTCGTCGTCGACGTTCTCTGTCGTGTACGTTCGAAGGTTCTCGCTCATTGGTTTTGTGCTGGAGGGAACAACGAAACCGAGGGACGAATCTCGGTGTTTTCCTCACCTTCGGGTAAGCGGCCCAAATACTTAAATGTTCGCGTGTTTTGGGCCGTCGATACACGGCCGAAAACGGCGTGTAGAACCCTGTAAGACTCGGTATTCGTGAGCGGCCGAGAGCGGCCGCCGTCAGCGCGGCGGTGACGGCGGCTCCGCGGGATATAGTATATATGCGTTTCGCGAAGGTGGGACGGCGTTCGGATCGACCGGTCCACCGGTCAGTCCCCGGCCGCGAAGGCCGTGCCCGCACCGGCGAGATAACCGACGACCACGCCCAGTCCGGTCACCAGTAGCAGGGTCGCAGCGAGGTCGGGGCCGGCGGTGACCCCGGCGACCTCCGATACCGGGACCCCGTCGCCGTCGGAGATCGGTGCCGTCCCGTCGACCGCGTGCCGCGTCAGCGGGACGCGAGAGACCGCCCGCAACGCGAGCATCGTCGGAAGATAGCCCAGCGTCGCGCCCACGCCGGTCACGGCACCGGCGAGCGGATCGTCGATACGGAGGTATCGGACGGCGGTCACGACGCCGAGGCCGAAGGTCAGCGGCACCGCTCGGAGCGGCCGCAGCACGGCGTCGGCCTGTATCAGCGGGTGACCGATGACGACGAGGTCCGACAGCCCGGGCCCCGTCCTGACCCGGACCCAGTGGGCGTCGAAGAGGAACCAGATCGACCCCTCGACCGCGGATATCGGCCCGCCGACCATCCACCGAGCGACCTCGGAGTTCCCCGGCGACACGCCGGCGGCTGCGAGCGCGATCCGCGTGAGCGCCAGTCCGAGCAGCGCCGCACCGCTCCCGGAGGCGGCGGCGACCGGCAGCCAGCCGGACGGCAGGTGTACGAGCGAGGGGAGGGTAGTTCGTCGGTCCGCCGACATTCCGACCTCGTCGTTCCGGCGTGATCGGTATATGTTTTGTCGCGGGTCGCCGTCGGCGGCCCCTCACCGTCCGCACGGGTTCCGCGAGGACAACCGCTTTGAGCGTCGCCCGAACAGGGAGACGTATGAACCGCACGCGGCTCGACGACCGCCTGTCAGACCTCGGCACCGACGGCTACCTCCTCGACGCCTCCCAAGAGGACGCGAACCAGCTGTACCTCTCCGGGTTCACCGGACCGGACCCGTTCCTCACGCTGTACGCGGACGGGGAGGTCCACGTCCTCGTCAGCGGGCTCGAATACGGTCGCGCGACGACCGAGGCGGCGGCCGACACGGTCGAGCGGCACGCCGACTACGACTACGAGTACGGCGGCCGCGAGGCGCGAAACGACATGTACGCGACGTTCGTCCGCGACAAGGGCGTCGAGTCCGTCTCGATGCCGCCGCGCGGTCCGGTCGGCACCGCGGACGCCCTCCGCGAGCGCGGTATCGACGTGGCCGTCGACACCGACGATCGGCTTCGGGAGGTCCGGGCGGTCAAGACCGACGAGGAGGTCGACGCGATCCGCGAGGCCCAGCGGGCGAACGAGGCGGCGATGCGCGCCGCCGAGGAGCTGATCGCCGGCGCGGACGTGGCGACCGAGGCCGACGACGCGGAGGCGGGCGTCCTGCTCCGCGACGGGGAGCCGCTCACCAGCGAGCGGGTGACCGAGGAGATCGAGGTCACCCTCCTCCGGCACGGCTGCGCGCTCGACGAGACGATCGTCGCCGGCGGCGCGCAGGCCGCGGACCCCCACGACCGCGGCTCGGGCCCGCTCCGCGCGGACGAGGCGATCATCGTCGACATCTTCCCGCGCTCGAAGGCGACGAAGTACAACGCCGACATGACGCGGACGTTCTGCGTCGGGGAGCCGAGCGAGACGCTCCGCGAGTGGTACGACCTCACCGAGCGGGCCCTCAACGCCGCGCTCGACGCGGTCGAACCGGGGACGACCGGCGAAGATGTCCACGCCGCCGCCTGCGAGGTGTACGAGGCGGCCGGCGAGCCCACGTTCCGAACCGACCCCGAGACGGAGACGGGCTTCATCCACTCGACCGGACACGGCATCGGCCTCGATGTCCACGAGTCGCCGCGGCTCGCGAACGGCGGCGGAGAGCTGGAGCCGGGCCACGTGATCACCGTCGAGCCCGGGCTCTACGACCCCGACGTGGGGGGCGTCCGGATAGAGGACCTCGTCGTCGTCACCGAGGACGGGTACGAGAACCTCACCGACTACCCGATTCGGTTCGCGGCGGAGTGACCTCGCGGGCAGGGAAATCCGCCCCCGACACCCGGCCCGTCTGACCGCGATCGGAAGCCGCTTTGACCCGTGTCCGGTACGGCGACCGTGAACTGGCGGTACGAACACACGGCGCTCGCGCTCTGTACGCTCGCGTTCACCGGCACGATGGTGGCGCGGCTGGTCGTCAGCCCGCTCGTCCCGCAGATCACGACGCAGTTCGACGTGACCAACGGCGTCGTCGGGCTCGCGCTCAGCGGGATGTGGCTCACCTACGCGCTGGCGCAGTTCCCCTCGGGCGTCCTCGGCGACCGCTTCGGCGAGCGCCGCGTCATCCTCGCCGCGGTGGGCGCGACCGCGGTCGCGTCGGTGCTCCTCGCCGCCTCGCCGTCGATGCTCGCGTTCGGGGTGTTCGCGGCCGCGCTCGGCGTGGGGGCCGGGCTCCACTACTCCGTCGCCACGACGTTCCTGACGCGGCAGTTCGACGACACCGGCCGCGCCATCGGCGTCCACGTCGCCGGCGGGCCGCTGGCCGGGCTCGCCGCGCCCCCGGCGGCCGCGCTGGTCGGGTCGCGGTACGGCTGGCGCGCCGGCGTCCTCCTCGGGGCCGCGGTCGCGGTCCCCGTGTTCGCGCTGTTCGCGTGGCGGGTCCGACCGACCGAGCCGCTGCGCCCCGACCAGCCGATGGGCGAGCGGTTCGCTGTCGGTCCGCTCGCCGAACTGCTGTCTCGGCCGCAGATCCTCTACACGACCGCCCTGGCGACGATGGGCGCGTTCACGTGGCAGGCGACCGCCTCCTTCCTCCCGACGTTCCTCGAGGTCGGCACGGGCCTGTCGAGCGCGCTGTCGGCGCTGCTGTTCTCGGCGTACTTCCTCGTCCACGGCGGCACCCAGCCCGTCACCGGGTCGATATCCGACCGGATCGGGCGCGACGCCACCGCGATGGTGACGATGGCCGCCGGCGTCGTCGGCTACGGGGGGCTCGTCGCGGCCGCGGCGCTGGACCTCGGACTGCCGGTCATCGTCGGTGCCGTCGGGCTCGTCGGGCTCGCGATGTCGTGGGGCGCGCCCATCCAGTCGCGGTTCATGGACCTGCTGTCCGGCGCCGAGCGGGGTGCCGGCTTCGGGCTCGTCCGGACCGCGTACATGGTGACCGGGGCCTCCGGGAGCGTCGTCGTCGGCAGCGTCTCCGACGCCGCGGGCTGGCCCGTCGCGTTCGGACTGCTGGCGTGCGTGATGGCGCTCGGGCTGGCGACGCTGACGGCGAACCGGCTCCTCGGTCTCGGCTACTGATCCCCCTCTGCGAACGACGGCAGTCGGTCCTCGTACCCCGCTTCGCGCGCTGCCTCCGTCAGGGACCGGACGACGTCGAACTTCGCGTCCGTGTACGCCTCCATGTCGTCCGGGTGTTCGGCGGCCGCTTCGCGCTTGACCCGGGCGTACTCCTCGCGGGCATCGGGGTGGTCGGCGAGGTACTCCCGGAACAGGAGGATCGGCCGCCACTGGTCCGCGTCGACGGTGTGCATCCGTACCGCGACGACGTGATCCGGCTCTCGCCGCAGCGCGACGACCGTGTCGTCGGCGTCGTGCTCCCGTTCAAACTCCCCCGCGGTGAGCCCGTCCGCGGCGGCGCGCATGCCTGCCCCGGTGGTGTACACCGGCATCACGTCCAGGACCGGCTTCCCCGGAACGCCGGGAATAGCGGTGCTACCGACGTGGAACACGTCGCACAGCCGGTCGTCCGAGGCGTCCACGACGCGGTCGCGCACCGAGGAGTACCGGTCGTCCCACACGGGGTCGCGCTCGAGCGACACGCCGTCTTCTTTCGGGTCCACGGCTGACCGGTTCGTAGCCGTTCCACGCGGAAAAATATGTTCTCTGTATGAAATTACAGATCTCAGTACTAATTCGGACGTGGTATTGATATATCTCCTTTCTGTGCCGGGCCGACGGGTCCGAGTGCCGGGCCGACGGGTCCGAGCGCCGGGCCGGTGGCTCAGCGGGGTCGAGGCAACTTCCGCGTCGGGACGGCGCTAGAGCCGGTCGTCTTCGAGGCTGCCGGGGTCTTCCGCGGTGTCGAACATGTTGTTCTCCGCGCCGTCGAGCATCTCGTCGCGGGGCTCCTCGTCGACGACGGTCACGTTGTACGCCTCGATGCCGGACGCGATGAGGTCCTCGGCGGCCTGCTCCTCGGAGACGAACTCCTGTTCCGCGAGCTGCTGAAACTCCGCGTACACGTCGTCCGAGAGGTTCAGTTCGAAAGTGGGCATACCCCTCGTTCCGACCGGACGCTTTTAAATCGTTCCCTCGGGCAGCTCCGGGACGGCCCCCGGGAGCGAGGGCGGCGGTCGGACTCCTCGGTCCGCTGGGGCCGGGTGGCTCGATACGCGGCACCTGTGCCGCCGCGGAGGCGACCCGCGAGTCACTCCGAGAGCGGACCCTGATCATATACGTCTGCCGTTCTACGTACCGATGTGTACGGTCCGTGTCTCCGAGCGGTGACGAGAGTCGGCCACCGTCGAATCGGGAGGGAGCGATCGTATGCCCGGTGAGACGACGGACTGGTCCGATCGACTACGCCGCTCGCGAACCGCGTTGACGCTGTACTTCCGGCGGCTGCTGTCGCCCCCGCTCCCGGGAGACGGGCTGCTGTTGTTCGGGTTCTTCGAGGGAGTGATCGGGTGGGGGCTCTCCTGGGCGTTCAGCCGCGATCCGAGCCTCGCCCCGTTCGGATTGATCCAGTCGATCGTCGGCGTCTGGGCCGTGTTGACCGTCGGGATCGTCGTCTTCGGCGTGACCTACACCACGCCGACCGTGCGCCGCAACCGCGTCTGGGTGGTCTGGGGAGGGCTGAACCTCGCTGCGACGCTCGTCAACGTCGCCGCCCTCCTCGAGGTCGTCCCGTCCGGCGCGGTACGGTACGCGTACTGGCACCCGTGGCTGGCGGTGATCGGGATCGGCTATCTCGTCACGGCGCTGTACGACTGGGAGAGCCCGCAGATACGGCGGCAAGAGCGGATCGTCTACGCCGCGACGGGCGTGGTGACGCTCGGTCTCCTCGCGGGGAGCCTCGGCCCGCTACGCGCGTTCGTCACGCTACACGTCTTCGCGATCGGCGCGGCCGTTCACCTCGTTCCGATCGGCCACGACGTGCTCGCCGACGCGGTGCTCATCGCCCGGCGGCAGTGACGCGACCACCGCGGTTCCGACGACGGAGAACGGACCCCGACGGCTTACGAGTATGTACGACACGATCCTCTTTCCGACGGACGGCAGCGAAGCGACGATCGGCGCCGCGGAACACGCGTTCAGTCACGCCGAGCGGTACGACGCGTCGATACACGTCCTCTCCATCGTCGAGGTCGCCGGCGGTCTCGGCACCGCCGGTCGAGAGCGGGCGGCGCTCGACGAGCGACGTGACGAGCGCGCCTCGGCGGCCGAGCGGGTCGTCTCGGAGGTCGAACCAGACGGGGTCGAGACGACGGTCGCGGTCGAGTTCGGCAGTCCCGCGAGGGTGATCACCGACTACGTCGACCGGAACGCGATCGACCTCGTGGTGATGAGTACGAAGGGGCGAAGCGGAGCGGAACGGATCGTCTTCGGCAGCATCACGGACGAGGTCGTCCGTCGCGCGGACGCACCCGTGCTCGCGGTCCGGCGATGAGGCCGCCGGGCGGTCGGTGACCCCGACGCTCAGAGGTCGCTCCACGCGCCGAGGAACCGCTGGACTGCGGTCAGATGCCCGACGACGGCGAACAGCGCGAGCAGGAGCCCGACGACGTTCAGCCCGGCGACGATCGGTGCGGAGTAGACTGCGGCGACGACGCCCACGACGCCGATCAGCGCGAGCCGGTCGGCCCGGCCGAGGAGGCCCCCGTACTCGCGGCCGATGCCGACCGCCTGGATCTGGGTGCCGAGGTAGGAGGTGAGGAGGACGCCGGTGACCGCGGCGAAGCCGAGCGCGTACGCCTCGACCCCGGCCGTGAGCCCCGCGATGACCGCCACGTCGGCGTAGCGGTCGAGGACGTGGTCGAGGAAGTCGCCGCCGTCGGAGGCGATCCCCTGGTGGCGCGCGAGCGCCCCGTCGACGACGTCGAGCCACCCGTTGAGGAGGACGAGCAGCGCGCCGGCCGCGTAGAGGGACGGCGACCCCGCGGCGAACGCCCCGGCGGCCGCGACCGCGACGAGGAAGGCGATCACGCTCACCTGGTCCGGCGAGAGGCCGAGCCTGTCGGCCGCGGACACCCACGGGCCGAGCAGGCGGTCCGCCACCGAACGGTACTGGTCGAGGGTCATCTACCGTCTCGACCGTCTCGACCGGCTCATATATAATCGATGAAGTCCACGGTGCCGGCGCTCGGCTCGCGCTCCCCCTCCGCCGCCGCCCGGATCGCGTCGGCGACCGCCTCGGGGTCGCGGTCGGTGGCGTCCACCTCGTAGACGTTCCCCGCGCCGTGCTCGGCGACCGCCTCGGAGAGGATCACGTCGAGCGCCTCGCTCTCGGCGTTCTCGGCGGCCGTTTCGGTCGACTCGCCGCGCGCTTCGAGGCGGGACTCGATCGTCTCGGGGTGACACCGCAACACGACGACGCGGTCGGCGTCGAACCGGTGCGCGAGGTGGGAGTCGAGGATCCCCGACCAGTCGCCGAGGTCCTCGCGGACCGCGTCGAGGTCGGCGACGAGCGTGTCGCGGCCGTCGTCGCGCTCGGTCCAGAGGTCGTCGTCGGACTTGATCCGGTCGTTGAGGTGGATCACGTTGTATTCGCCTTCGAGCAGCGCCGTCGCGGTCGTCTTGCCGGTTCCGGGCGTGCCCGTGACCGCGACGCGCTCGGCGGGGCCGCGGTCGGGGCTATCGCCGCCCTCGGAACCGTCGCCTGCCTCGGCGTCGGCGTCGTCCGGGGACTCGTCCCCCGCCGTCACGCCCGAACACCGAGTCCGAGGTCCGCCAGCGTCTCGTTGAGCAGGTCGACCGCCTCGCGGGTCTCCTCGCGGGTCCCCGTCGAGATCCGGACGTGTTCCGGCAGCCCGAACGAGGTACAGTCGCGGATGATCACGCCGCGCTCCTGCGCCGCCTCCGCGACGCGCTCGCCGTCGCCGACCGCGGCGAGGACGAAGTTGCCGGCGGAGTCGACGGTGGGGGCGTCGAGTTCGTCCGCGATGTACTCCCGGGCCCAGCGCGCGGACTCGATCGACTGCTCGACGTGGTCGTCGTCGTCGAGCGCGGCGAGGGCGGCCCGGCAGGCGAGTTCGTTCGCCGCGAACGGGGTGTTGACGCGGGCGTACGCCTCGCCCCACGCCTCGGGGACGACGCTGTAGCCGATCCGGAGTCCGGCGAGGCCGTACGCCTTCGAGAAGGTGCGGAGGACCGCCACGTCGTCGCGCTCGTCGGCGAGCGGGATCGCGCTGTCGACGTCGGAGAACTCGCCGTACGCCTCGTCGACGACGACCAGCGTCTCCGGCGCGGTCGCGTCCGCGACCGCCTCGACCTCGTCGAGCGGCATCGTCGATCCCGAGGGGTTGTGCGGGGAGGTGACGTAGACGATCCGCTCGCCCCCGTAGGCGGACAGCACCGTCTCCGCGTCCTGCGCGAAGCCGTCGGCGGTCGAGAGTTCGTACTCGGTCACCTCGCCGTGGTGGTACCGCGAGGACATCGCGTAGTACGCGAAGCCCGGACTCGGCACCAGCACCTCGTCGCCCGGCTCAAGCGCGGCTCGAGAGAGGTAGTCGATCGAGCCGTCGGCACCGGGGGAGACCCACACCTGCTCGTCCCCGATCCCCCACTTCTCGGCGATCCTCGCGGTGAGGTCCGTGTGCGAGGACTTCGGGTACTGGTTCACCCGGTCGGCGTGGTCGCGGATCGCTTCGACGGCCGCCGGGCTCGGGCCGTGCGGGTTCTCGTTCGAGGAGAGTTTGATGAGGTCGTCGGGGTCGATCCCGCGCTCGCGGGCGACCTCCTCGACGCCCCGCCCGGGCACGTACGGCGAGTGATCGGAGAGATCCCGTGGTCGCATGCCCGGAAGTCGGGGGCGGTCGGGCTTAAGGGTGGTCTTGACGGACGCCGGTCACGGCGTACCGGGCCGGGGTCGGTTACGACGCCGCCGGGTCGGAGGCGGTCACGGCGACGAACCCGCGCCGCGCAGCCGCCGCTCCGCCTCGGCGACGACGTCGGGCCGCCCCGCCAGATCGACGGCGATGGTCTCACCGGCGTACTCGACGTCCGTGACGACGCTCCGGTCGTACGCCCACGAGAGCGCGGCCTGCGCGTCGCCACCGTTCGCGACCTCGACGGTCGCGGTCGCCGTCGGGAGCGCGTCCGCCACCGCGTCCGCGAGGTCGGCGAGCCCCGACTCGTCTCGGGCGCTCACCGGGATCGGCGACCGGAGCGCGTCGACGACGGGCGCGTCCCGCGGGTCGAGGTCGGCGACGGCGGCCTCGTACGCCTCGACAGCGGCCCCGAGGCCGTCCGCGTCGACCCCGTCCGCCTTCGACAGGACGGGGATCACCGGGCCGTCGGTCGCCTCGATCGCCGACAGCGACGCGCGGAGCTTCCGACGGAGGTCGGCGGGGTCGTCGCTCGCGTCGACGACGAGCAGCGCGCAGTCGGCGGCCCGGATCGCGTCGATCGTCGCGCGGAACGAGCGCACCGACTCGTGCGGCAGTCCGTCGAGGAACCCGACGGTGTCGGTAAGCAGGGTGCGCCGGCCGCCGACGGTCGCGCGGCGCGTCGTCGTCGAGAGCGTCTCGAACGGGCGGTCGGCGACCGCGAGCGGTCCGGCGTCGTCCGCCGGGTCCCTCGCGGCTGTGTCGGCACGCTCCGCGGGGCGAGCGGGAGCCTCCCCGTCGAAGTCGGGGTCGTCGACCTCGTCCGCGAGCCGGCGGGCCAGCGTCGACTTCCCGGCGTTGGTGTAGCCCGCGAGGGCGATCAGGTCGAACCCGGCGTCGCGGCGTTCGGCGCGGCGCGCCGCCCGGTCGTCGGCGATCTCGTCGAGCGCGCGTTCGGCCGTCTCGATCCGCTTCTCGACGTCGAGGACGCGGCTGTCGCCCTCCGGCCGGAGGCGCACGTCCTCGCTCGCGTCGCGGGCGACCGCCTCTCTGAGCCGCGGCAGCTCGTACCGGAGCCGCGCCAGCTCTAGCTGTCGGTCCGCGGCCCGCGAGTCGGCGGCGTCGGCGAACAGCTCCAGGACCAGCCGCGGGCGGTCGACGACCGCGGTCCCGGTCGGCAGCAGGTCGCCGAGGGAGAACGTCTGCCCCGGGGAGAGTCCCCCGTCGTAGACGACCGCGTCCGCGTCCGTGTCGGCCGCGAGCCGCATCAGCTCCTCGGCCTTCCCGCGCCCGAGGTCGTAGGTCGGGTCCTCGCGCCGCCGCTGGATGACCTCGCCGACGACCGCGTAGCCGGCCGCGGCGGCCAGCTCGCGGACCTCCGTCGTGTCCGGCCGGTCGCCGTCGGACCGCGCCGCGACCACGGCCCGGGTCGCGTCGGCGTGCGGGGTCTCGGTCTCGCGTGCGTCTGGTCCGCTCGATGCGTCGCGTTCGTTCGTCGCGTCGTCGTCTCGTGACATTCGGTCGGGCGCTCGCGTCGGCCCGGAGAGGGGAGCGTCTCGCTCCGCGTGTGGTCTCGGCGGCGCGTCTGATGGGGCCGGTCCGCGTCGGGTCGGCCGTTCCGCGTCCCATGGGGCTGGTCCGCGTCGGATCGCGCTGCGGCGGTGCCGTCAGGAGTCGGCGACGAACGAACTGGTCTCCATACCTCCGACTCCGGCGGCTCACACATAAGCGTTCACCGGAAACGAGGTGTGGTACCGAACGGCAGGAAACGGCGGAATCGATCGGTCGGGCGTTTCAGGGCACGCGAACGTCGTGTTCCAGCGTGCCGACGCCCTCGATCTCGACCTCGACGGTGTCGCCGTCGGCGAGCGCGCCGACCCCCTCGGGCGTCCCCGTGGCGATGACGTCGCCGGGTTCGAGCGTGAGGTACGTCGTGATCTCCTCGATCAGCGTCGGCACGTCGAAGATCATGTGCTCGCGGTCGCTCGACTGCTTCGTCTCGCCGTTGACGCGGAGCTCGACGCTCGCGTCCGCCGGGACCTCGTCGGGCGTCGCGAGGACCGGCCCGAGGGGCGCCGCACCGTCGAACGCCTTTCCGCGCACCCAGTTCTGCTCGCGGTCCTGGTCGTCGCGGTTCGACACGTCGTTCAGACACGTGAATCCGGCGACGACGTCCATCGCGTCGGCGGCGTCGACCGCCTTACACTGCTCGCCGATCACGACCGCGAACTCCGCCTCCCAGTCGATCCGGTCTTTGCCGGCCGGGACGGTCACGGTGTCGCCGTGGCTCGCCACCGCGTTCGGCGGCTTGAGGAAGAGCAGGGGGCGGTCCGGCACGTCGTTGCCGAGTTCGGCGGCGTGGTCGGCGTAGTTGCGGCCGATACAGACGATCTTCGAGGGCTCGGTCGGCGCGAGCACGTCGATCGCGGGGTCCGAGAGCGCGTACTCCTCGCCGCCGAAGGCGACCGTGTCGGCCTCCGGGTCGTACTCGCCCTCGCGGATCGATCCGGCCGGGTCGCGGAACCGTGCGCGGTACATACGGGACCGATCGGAGGGCGACCGGAAAAGCGTTCGCGGAGAGGCAATCGGCGACCGAGACGGTCGCGCCCCGTCGACTCACTCGGTCGTCTCGGTGACCCGCTCGCCGTCGTCGGAGTCGTCGGTCGCCGAGTCGCCGTCGACCGCGGTTCCGTCCGCAGAGAGGTCGTCGAGCGACGGGGCGTCGCCGCGGTCGCCGAACACCTCCGAGCGCGCGCAGTCGACGCAGTAGTGATTGTGCCGGATCGAGTGCGTCCGAACCGGGACGCCGGCGACGACCGTCTCGTCCCGCCGCCGCCTGACGAGGCCGCGCTCGAACGCCTCGCCGCAGACGACGCAGGGGTCGTCGACGGACTCCGGCGGCCGAACGATCCGGTGGTCGACCGTCTTCTGACGGCCGAACGCGGTGACCCCGTGCCGGCGGTCGAGCCGTCGCCTGACCGGCGGGGCCGTGCCCAGCCCGAGCCCGGCGAACGCGAGGCCGATCAGGGCGGCGGGCGGGGAGCCGGTCGTCCCCGCGAAGAAGACGATCCACCCGCCGATAAGCAGCAGGAGCGCTGTCAGGACGTACGCGGTGGCCGTCTCTACTCGGCCGGACTCTTTGACGCGCGACGGGGCGCGCGCGGGTGTCTCGTCGCCGCGCACGAGCCGCCGGCGCTCGGCCAGCTTGGAGTAGTGCCACCAGCCGTACAACAGGTTCCCGATGCCGCTGGTGAAGACGAACAGGAGGACGTGGACCCCGACGGAGCCGATCCCTCTGTCGACGATGACGACGCGGTCGCCGTCGTCTCGTTCGATGTCCCACCCGGCGTCGAGGTGGTCTTGGACTCGGCGGCGGAACGCGGGCGAACTCTCCCGCGGGGTCGCCGAGCGCGACGGGGACCGCCCCGCCCCGCTCGACCGCTCGGCCGGGCCGGTCGACCGCGCGGCGTCGACGGGGTCGCCGCCCGAGCGCGACGCGCCGCAGTTCGAACAGAACCGGTCGTCGTCGTCGAACCGCTCGCCGCACTCGGAGCAGTAGCTCGGACCGGAGGGGTCGCCGACGTCGGCACCGCAGCCGGGGCAGAAGCTCGCCCCGGCCGGGACGGCCTCGTCGCAGGCCGGACACGCGGCTGGACCGCCGGGCTCGCTTGTCTGGGAGGGCATTCGCCCGAAGTTCGCGCTCGGCCCTGTTAATTGCTTTCGCCGTCGGGCGACGGCTTGCGCGGCGTCGAGTTTTATTACGCCGCGTCGAGACGTACGGAACGGACTATGGAACTCACCTGGCACGGCCACTCCACGTGGCACGTCGTCGTCGACGATACGGAGCTGCTCATCGACCCGTTCTTCGACAACCCGAAGACCGAGGTCGACCCCGCGGCGCTCGACCCCGACTACCTGCTTCTGACTCACGGGCACGGGGACCACATCGCCGACGCGGGCGAGTTCGAGGACGCCACCGTGGTCGCCACCCCGGAGCTGACCGCGTACGTCGAAGAGCACTTCGGCCTCGAGAACACCGTCCCGGCCGGCGGCATGAACATCGGCGGCACCGTCGAGTGCGGCGACGCGTGGGTGACGATGGTCCGCGCGGACCACTCGAACGGCATCGAGAACGACCCCGACTACGCCGGCGGCATGCCGACCGGGTTCGTGATCGGCGACAAGAAGCCGACGCAGGAGTCGGACGCCGACTGTACCACCTTCTACCACGCCGGAGACACGGGGCTGATGTCCGAGATGGTCGACGTGATCGCGCCGTACCTCGAGCCGGACGCCGCCGCCCTGCCCGCCGGCGACCACTTCACGATGGGGCCCGCGGGCGCTGGAATCGCCGCCGACTGGGTGGGGGCCGACGTCGTCTTCCCGATGCACTACGACACCTTCGGACCGATCGAGATCGAGACGCGCGAGTTCGTCAACGAGGTGAAAGCCGCCGGAGCCGCCGCGGAACCGGTCGTCTTGGACGGCGACGAGACGTACACGTTGGAGTAGCGCGAGGGGCGTTCCGTGCCCTCGGCGACGGGGCGGCGACCGGGCTTTTTTCGCGAGGCGACGGCGCGTTCGCGGAGCGCGACGTCCGCGTGTGATCCCCGTCTCGAGCCCGCGTTCGGCGTTCCGTTGCCGCGCCGCGAGTCCCGACCCCGCGGCGGACCGGATATAAAATGCTATTCGGATCCGAATAAATATAATCTCTTCGAGCGTAGATTCCGTCGCGCTGCTCCGGCATAGATATATTGAATATACGTAAATTAATAATAAATCAGAAGCTTTCTAAATAAAAGATGGTTAGCGCCGGATCGGCACACCATGTCAACCGCCGATATGCGGGCCGTGATCCGGGGTGACGGCGGACGCTTCGTGTACGTCGTCTCCGCGCTCGCGGCGCTCAACGGACTCCTGTTCGGGTTCGACACGGGGATCATCTCCGGAGCCATCCTCTTCATCGACACCACCTTCGAGTTGAGTCCCTTGGTGGAGGGGATCGTCGTCAGCGGCGCGATGGTCGGCGCGGCGGCCGGCGCGGCCGTCGGCGGGCAACTGTCCGACCGGATCGGCCGCAAGCGGTTCATCCTGCTGTCGGCCGGGGTGTTCTTTCTCGGCTCGTTCCTCATGGCGGTCGCGCCGACCGTCGAGGTGCTCGTCGCGGGGCGGATGATCGACGGGATCGCCATCGGGTTCGCGTCGATCGTCGGCCCGCTGTACATCTCCGAGATCGCGCCCCCCGCCGTCCGCGGGGGGCTCACCTCGCTGAACCAGCTGATGGTCACCGCGGGGATCCTCTCCTCGTACTTCGTCAACTACGCCTTCTCTGGCTCCGGGTCGTGGCGGGTCATGCTCGGCGCGGGGATGGTCCCCGCCGTCGTGCTCGCCGCGGGAATGTCCCGGATGCCCGAGAGCCCGCGGTGGCTCTACGAGCAGGGGCGGACCGACGAGGCCCGCGCGGTCCTCCGCCGCACGCGCGAGGGCGAGATCGACTCGGAGCTGTCGGAGATCGAGGCGACCGTCGAGACGCAGTCCGGAAACGGGGTCCGCGACCTGCTCAGCCCGTGGATGCGCCCGGCGCTGATCGTCGGCCTCGGCCTCGCGGTCTTCCAGCAGATCACCGGAATCAACGCGGTGATGTACTACGCGCCGACGATCTTGGAGTCGACCGCGTTCGGTAGCTCGCAGTCCATCCTCGCCTCGGTCGCCATCGGGACCGTCAACGTCGTCATGACCGTGGTCGCGATCCTCCTCGTCGACCGCGTCGGGCGGCGACCCCTCCTGCTCGTCGGGACCGGGGGGATGATCGGTTCGCTCACCGTCGCCGGCCTCGTGTTCCAGTTCGCGGACCCGACGGGCGGAATGGGGTGGCTGGCGACGCTCACGCTCGTCTCGTTCGTCGCGTCCTTCGCGATCGGACTCGGACCGGTGTTCTGGCTGCTGATATCCGAGATCTATCCGCTCGCCGTCCGCGGAAGCGCGATGGGGCTGGTGACCGTCGCCAACTGGCTCGCGAACCTCGTGGTGGCGCTGTCGTTCCCCGTGCTGCTCGACGGCCTCGGGACTCCGACGACGTTCTGGCTGTTCGGCGCGTGTAGCGTCGTCGCGCTGCTTTTCACCTACCGCACCGTGCCCGAGACGAACGGCCGGACGTTGGAGGCGATCGAGGCCGATCTCCGAGGCGCAACCGGACTGGGGGCCGACGCGTCCGACGACGACTGAGGCCGGCCGACCGGTCGCGGCGGCTTCGCCGTCCCGATGCCGGTAAGCTTTATCCTCGCGAGACCGAACCGGAAGACGAACATGGCAGACATCGAGACATCTACGGTTTCCGAATCGGGATACGCCAGCACGAGTCAGGTCGGCGAGTTCGACCTCCAGATCGACGCGACCGACGAGACGGGGCCGAACCCGAACGCGACGCTCGTCGCCACCTACGCCTCCTGTTACCTCCCGGCGTTCCGCGTCGGCGGCAGCCAGCGCGGCGAGGAGGAGCTCGGGAAGATCCAGATCGACGCCAGCGCCGAACTCGACGACCACGACGACCTCGAGTCGATCGCCTTCGACGTCCACGTCGAGGCCGACCTCGACGACGAGACCGCCGCCGATGTCGCCGAGCGCGCCGAGGGGATCTGTCACGTCCACAGTGCGCTCCGCGAGGAGCTGTACGCCGACGTCAGCGTCTACACCGGCGCGTTCTGAGCCGGGCCGACGCCGTCAGAACTCTTTTCGCGCGCCGAACGCTCAGTCCTGCGACTCGACGGCCTCCGGGGCAGACGCCGGCCGGTCGACGCCGGTGAACTCGAACCGAGCGCCGCCGCGCTCGCCCTCCGTCACCGCGACCTCCCAGCCGTGCGCCTCGGCGATGCGCTGGACGATGGAGAGCCCGAACCCGGTGCCGGTCTCCGAGGTGGTATAGCCGCTCTCGAACACCTCGTCGCGGTGGTCCGCGTCGATCCCGGGCCCGTCGTCCGCGACGTAGAAGCCGTCCGGGAGGTCGCCGACGACGACGCGCTCCCCGCCGTGTTCGTCGGCGTTTCGGAACAGGTTCCCGAGCAGCTGGCCGACCCGCCCGGGGTCGGCACAGATCTCGCCGTCGGCCTCGACCGCGACCGCGACGCGGGGCTCTCCCCCGGTGTCGTCGCCGCCGAAGGGGTCGCCGCCGTCGGCCGACTCGAACGCGTCGTCGCTGTACCGGGCGGCCAGCTCGCCGAGGTGAACAGGCTCGAACGAGCCGACCGCCTCGCCCTGTTTGGCGAGCGTCAGCACGTCCTCGATCAGGCGCTCCATCTCGTCGAGCGCGCGCTCGCAGCGGTCGAAGTACGAGTCGTCCCCGGTCTCGCGGGCGAGCCGGAGGTACCCCGAGAGGACGTTGAGCGGGTTCCGGAGGTCGTGTGACACGATGGAGGCGAACTCGTCGAGCCGCTCGTTCTCGCGTTCGATCCGGCGCTCGTACGCCTTGCGCTCCGAGACGTCCCGGCTGCTCGCGAGGAACCGGTCTTCGCCCTGAACGTCGATCCGCCTGACGTGGACTTCGGCGGGGAACGAGCTCCCGTCGGCGCGGGAGAACGTCGTCTCTACCCGGACCGTCTCGTCCATCTCGAGGCCCTGCCAGAGCCGCTTCCCCTCGTCGGGGTCGAGCTGGGTGTCGACGTCCCAGACGTCCATGCCGACGACCTCGTCGCGGTCGTAGCCGAGCTCCTGGGTCATCGACCGGTTCACGTCGACGATCTCGCCCCCCTCGTCGTGGATGTCGATCATGTCCGGGGAGCGCTCGAACAGCGCCTCCAGCCGGGCCGAGGTGCGTTCGAGCCGCCGCTGCCGACGTCGCTCCTCGGTCACGTCCCGGGCGATACAGAGCACGCCGTCGAACTCCCCGTCGATGACGAGCCGGGTGAGGTCGTAGTCGACGATCATCTCCCCGGTGGGGAGCTCGAGGTCCGTCGTTCCCGTGATCGAGTCGCGGTCGCCATCGACGAGCGCCGCGAACGGGTCGTCTCCGGTCGTCTCGCGGAGCCGGTCGCCGAGGCGGCTCTCCCGTCCGACGAGCCGGTCGGGGGTGGTGTCGTACACGTCGGCGAGGCGGTCGTTGACGAGCGTGAACCGCCCGTCGGCGTCGTACACGCAGACGGAGTCGGGCAGCTCGTTGACGAGCCGTCGGTACCGTTCGAGGTCGCGCTCGCGCTCCTTCTCCTCGGTGACGTCGATGTGGATCCCGACCGCGCGGAGCGGGTCGCCGCCCTCGTCCCACTCGACGACGCGGCCGCGGTCGCGGATCCACCGCCACTCGCCGGACTTCGTCCGCATCCGGAAGTCGGACTGATAGAGGTCGGTCTCGCCGTCGAAGTGCGCCTCGATGGCGCGCCACGCGGCGTCGATGTCGTCCGGGTGGACCCGCTCCTCCCACGTCGACAGGTCGAACGCGAGCTCCTCGGTGTCGTGGCCCAGCATCGACGCCCACCGCTCGTCGAACCGCACCTCGTCCGTCTCGACGTTCCAGTCCCAGACGCCGACGTCCGCGCCCTCGATAGCCAACTGGAGTCGCTCGGATAGCTCGTGGAGCTTCCGCTCGCGCTCCTTCCGCTCGGTCACGTCGCGGAGGTACAGCGCGACCCCGTCACGGGCGGGGTAGGCGTTCACGACGAGGTCCGCGCCGAGCCGGTCGACGTGCTGTTCGAAGCGCACCGGCTCGCCGGTCTCGGCGGCCTCCCGGAGGGTCGCCTCGCCGTCGCTGCCGACCGTTCCGGGAAACAGGTCCCAGAGCCGCTCTCCCAAGAGGTCGGCGGCGTCGAGGTCGATCAGCTCCGCCGCGCGGTCGTTGAGGTACGTCACCCGCCAGTCGCGGTCGACCTCGCAGAACGCGTCGGAGACGCGGTCCAAGTGCTCGGCGACCCGGCGCTCGCCCCGCGTCCGCGAGGCGAGCCGGTCGATGGCGGCCGCGAGCTGCGCGTACGGGTCGTCGCCCGCCCCCTTACAGACGTACTCGTCGACGCCCGCGGAGACCGCCTCGCTGGCGACCGCCTCCGACCCCGCGCCGGTGAACAGCACGAACGGGAGGTCGCCGTGTCGCTCGCGGACGGTTTCGAGCAGTTCGAACCCGTCGGTCTCGCGCATCTCGTAGTCCGAGACGA
>NZ_AOJL01000041.1 GCF_000337035.1 Halorubrum coriense DSM 10284 | reverse complement strand
CCCGCTCAGAGATGTGTATAAGAGACAGGGACACGGACGGCCGGCCGCACGCCCGACGCCGCCCGCCCGTCGCCTTCGGTCCCTCCGTTCATCTATTCACGTGTTTTTTATCCGACATAGTAACGGTTTCGCTCGGGGGTCACCGGACCACCGTCGAGACGGCGATTCCGGAGCCGACCGGGAGGATCGCCGTCTCGACGGCGTCGTCCGAGCGGACGGTGCCCACGTACTCGCCGATGCCCCGCGTCTCCGCGTCGACCGCGTCGTCCGGGAGCGGTTCGCCCGCCTCGAAGTGCGCGACGAGGGTCTCGAAATCGATCGGCCCGCGGGCGATGTTGTCGGCGATGATCACGCCCCCGGAGCGGACCTTCGGGAGGACCGTCCGGTAGGCGTCGGCGTACCGCCCCTTCTGGTGGTCGACGAGGACCACGTCGAAGGGCCCGTCGTAGCGGTCGACCGTCTCCATCGCGTCGCCGACCTCGAAGGTGACGCGGTCGGCGTAGCCGCCGTCGGCGGCGAACGCGACGCCGCGCTCGGCCTCGTCGGCGTCGAACTCGGTACAGACCACGCTCTCCGCGCCGCCGCGGAGGAACCACGTGGCGGAGTAGCCGAAGCCGGAGCCGAACTCGAAGACGCGGTCCGCGTCCGTCAGCCGCGCGAGCAGCCGCAGGACCGCCCCGGCCTCAGGCCCGATGATCGGGAACCCCCACTCGTCGGCGAGGGCGGCCATCTCCGCCTGGACCGACGTGTGCTCCGGTGCCGTCGCGGTCAGAAACCGACGCGTGGGGTCTGTGAGCACGTCCATACCTCCGTGTCGAACGCGTGATACTTAAATCGGGTCGGCGGGGGGTGCCGTCGCGTCCGCGGGCGAGCCGCCGTCTGCGCGGCCCGCGTCCGCCCGTCCCTGAAAACTGTTAAGTCCCGTTCGGTCGACCGATTCAGTAATGTACGACCCTGACGAACTCGTCGAGATACGCGAGGCCAAGGAGTCGTGGGAGGCGGGCACCTACGGCGAGACGGTCGACCGGTTCGGCGAGCGCGAGGAGGCGTTCACCACCGACACCGGCGGACAGGAGGTCGACCCCCTGTACACCCCGGCCGACGTCGAGGTGGACTACCGCGAGGACCTCGGCTACCCCGGCGAGGAGCCGTACACCCGCGGCGTCTACTCGACGATGCACCGGGGACGGCTGTGGACGATGCGCCAGTACGCCGGGATGGGCACCGCCGCGGAGACGAACGAGCGGTTCCGCTACCTCATCGACGAGGGCTCGTCGGGACTGTCGATGGCGTTCGACCTCCCGACGCAGATGGGATACGACTCCGACGCCGCGATGGCCGAGGGGGAGGTCGGCCGGTCCGGCGTCGCCATCGACACGCTCGACGACTTCGAGACCGTCTTCGATTCGATCCCCCTCGACGAGGTGTCGACGTCGATGACGATCAACGCCCCGGCGGGGGTGCTGCTCGCGATGTACGTCGCGATGGGGGACGAGCAGGGCGTCCCGCGCGAGCAGCTCCGCGGGACGATCCAGAACGACATCATGAAGGAGTACATCGCGCGGAACCTCTACATCTACCCGCCGAAGGAGTCGATGCGGCTTATTACGGACATCTTCGAGTTCTGTGCGGCCGAGACGCCGAAGTTCAACACCATCTCCATCTCCGGGTACCACATCCGCGAGGCCGGGTCGACCGCGGCCCAGGAGATCGCCTTCACCCTCGGCGACGGCATCGAGTACGTCGAGGCCGCCCTCGACGCCGGGCTCGACGTCGACGAGTTCGCCCCCCAGCTCTCCTTCTTCTTCAACGCCCACAACAACATCTTCGAGGAGGCCGCGAAGTTCCGCGCCGCGCGCCGGATGTGGGCGCAGATCATGGACGAGCGGTTCGGGGCCGAGAACCCCAAGTCGAAGCAGCTGAAGTTCCACACCCAGACCGGCGGCTCGACGCTCACCGCCCAGCAGATCGAGAACAACGTCGTCCGCGTCTCGTATCAGGCGCTCGCGGCCGTCCTCGGCGGCACGCAGAGCCTCCACACCAACGGGAAAGACGAGGCGCTCGCGCTCCCGACGGAGAAGTCCGTCCGGACCGCGCTGCGCACCCAGCAGATCCTCGCCCACGAGTCGGGCGCGGCCGACACGATCGACCCGCTCGCGGGCTCGTACTACGTCGAGGACCTCACCGACGGGATCGAGGAGGAGGCGTTCGAGATCTTAGAGGAGGTCGACCGCCGCGGCGGCATGCTGGAGGCCGTCGAGAGCGGCTGGGTCCAGCGGCAGATCCAGGACGTCGCCTTCGAGCGCCAACAGGAGATCGAGGAGGGCGAGCGGATCATCGTCGGCGTCAACGAGTTCGAGGTCGACGAGGAGCCGGAGATGGACTTAGAAGAGGTCGACCCCGATCAGGAGCAGAACCAGCGGGAGCGTCTGGAGGAGGTCAAGGCCGAGCGCGACGACGACGCGGTCGACGACGCGCTCGCCGGACTGCGCGAGGCCGCGCGGGGGACCGAGAACGTGATGCCGCACATCGTCGACGCCGTGAAGGCGTACGCGACGGTCCAAGAGATCTCGGACGTGCTCCGCGACGAGTTCGGGGAGTACAAGCCCGGGCGGTGAGCGGCCGAAAAAATCAGTCTACGGAGCGGAGTTCGTATCGCGGCGGCTCGCAGGTTACTTCCGGTCCATCGACGAGTCGTACTTGCGCTGGTGGGTCCGGACCGACTGCGCGACGGCCTCGTGGTCGGGGACGCCGACCCACGGAATCGAAGTGCCGTCGGATGTCCGGACGTCGATGTGACCGTGTCCGAGGAGCCGCCCGACGAGACTCTGAGCGGTGTCGATGCCCTGGATGTCGGAGATACGGTACTCGCGGGTGTCGATCCGCAGGAAACCGACCTCTTTTTTGACCCGCTCGTCGGTGACGATGTATCGAGATTGACTCCGGGCGAACGCGACGTAGCCGACGACGGCTCCCGCGACGATCAGGCCGCCGAGAAGGCCGTCGAGCCCCGAACTGAGGCTGAATAGGAGGATCAGTGCCGCAACGCTGAGCTGTTTCCACCACAGCCCCCATCCCGGATGCCGGTTCTGTAGCACGGACTCGCCGTCCATCACGTTGATGCCGGCCGTCCCGGCCTCGTGCCGCACGTCAGTTACGGTTTCAGTAGACATTCCGTTGGTACGCTTCTCGCGTCGATGTTAAATGTAGCACAACATTACTATTCTAGAATATCAAAAACAATTAACAATACTCGAAGCACCCGTGTACAGCGGTTTTTATTAAAAAAGTCAGAAATATATTCTACTCGGATGTGACACAGTCCCGAATCGATCGTGCCGAATCGGGGAGATGTCTCGAAGAACGCCGCCCGATATAAGTCGCGGACCGACGTACCGTCGGCCATGCGCTTCGACCACGTCGGCGTCGCGACCCGCGACGCGACCGACCTCGCCGACCTGTTCGGCGGCCTGCTCGACGCGCCGGTCGCCCACGAGGAGACGTTCGACGACATTCGGATCGTCTTCCTCGAACTCGACGGCGGCGGGTACTTCGAACTGCTCGAACCGGACACCGGGGGAACGATCGCCGAGTACCTCGACCGCGAGGGGCCGGGCACGCACCACGTCGCGCTCGCGGTCGACGACCTGCCGGCGACGCTCGACCACGCGCGCGACCTCGGCATCGACCTCGTCGACGAGGAGCCGCGCCCGGGGGCGTGGGGTCACGAGGTCGCCTTCTGCCACCCGCGGTCCACCGGCGGCGTGCTCGTCGAGTTCGTCGAGCACTGAGGGGAGGTACCGCCGAACGGACCGGCCGACCGCGACTCAGTCCGCCGCCTCGACCGCCGGGTCGTGCGTCTCGTACCAGCCGAGGATCTTCTCCAGCCGGTGGATCGCGCGGTCCGGGTCGCCGATGTTGTGGTGCTCGTCGGGGTAGACCACCAGTTCGGCGTCGACGCCCTGCTTGCGGGCGGCGACGTACAGCTGCTCCGACTGCGAGGGCGGACACCGCCAGTCCTCGCCGCCGGCCATCACGAGCAGCGGGGTCTCGATGTTCCCGGCGTCCAGCACCGCCGTCGACGAGTCGTACGCCTCGGGGTTCTCCCACGGGAGGCCGAACTCCGCCTCAAGCCAGACGTGGGTGTCGTCCGTGCCGAACGCCGAGCGGAGGTCGTAGATGCCGTGCTCCGGTGCCGCCGCGGTGAACAGGTCCGGCTCCTGCGTGACGAGGAACCCCTGCGCGATGCCGCCGTACGAGAAGCCGTGGCCGAACACGCGGTCCGGGTCGACCCACCCGCGGTCCGCGAGCGATCTGACGCCGGCCGCGATATCGTCGACCTCGGCGGTCCCCCACTCGCCGGTCAGTTCGGCGGTGAACTCCCGGCCGCGGGAGGTGCCCCCGCGGTAGTTCGGCCGGAAGACGAGGTAGCCCCGGCTCGTCAGGGCGGCGTGCCCGAAGCTGAAGACGGGTTCGTCGTACGACATCGGACCGCCGTGGATCGCCACCACGAGCGGATGGTCGCCGTCGGCGGGGTCGACGTCGGGGTCGTGGTAGAGCACGCCGTCGAGCGTCCAGCCGGCCGACTCCCACTCGACGCGCCGCGCTGTCGGCATCGCGAACTCGTCGACGAGCGACTCGTTGACGCGGGTGAGCCGGCGGAAGGAGTCCGGCTCGCTCGCCGCGTCGCCACCTGCGCGGCTCCCATCGCTCGCCGCGTCGTCACCTGCGCGGCTCCCGTCGCCCGCCGCGTTGAGGTCGGCGACGTCGACCGCGTAGAGGTCGGTCCCGGTCTCCGGCTCAGAGAGAACGGTCACCGCGGTCGCCCCGTCGTCGGCGACGTCGAACCCGGCCATGGCGCGGTCGCGGCCCTGCGCCTCGAAGACCCGTTCCGCGGTCCCGTCGGTCTCGACGCGGATCAGGCGCGTGTGGCTCTCGTCGGCGATCCGAGTGTAGATAGACTCGTCGACCCACTCGATCCCGCCGCCGCGGGCGACCGTGCGGTCGAGGGCGGCGGTGAGCGAGGTCGGGGCGTCGCGGTCGTCGGCGTCACCGCCGTCGGCCTCCCCGCCGGCGGCGTCGACGAGATACACCTCCGCCGGGGCCGGCGGGTCGTCCGGGTCGCTCGCGACCGTCGCGATCCGGTCGCCGTCCGGGTGCCACGCGGGCGCGCCGTGACTGAGGTCGCCGCCAGTGAGCCGCTCGGCGTCGCCCCCGTCCGCCGACACCGCGTAGCAGTCGCGGACGGTGGTGTCGTCGGGGCGGTCGAGGCGGCACGAGGTGAACGCGATCCGGTCGTCCGGCCCCCACGTCGGGTCCATCCCGGCGACGTCCTCGAACGCGCCGCCGCCGTACGCGTCGTCGAGCCGGCGGGGGTCGCTCTCGGGGTCGTCGGGGTCGACGACGAACAGGTACCGCGTCACCTCGTCGGTCCAGCCCGCGCCGTTCACCTTGTGCTGGAGGCGAGTGGTCTCGATGGGGCCGCCCTCCTCGCGCACCTGATCGAGGTACTCGGACTCCTCGTCGGTCGGGTCCCGCGACTCGATCACCAGCCGGTCGCCGTCCGGCGACCAGTCGAACCCGGCGACGCCCTCGTCGCGCTCGGTGACCTGTCGCGCGTCGCCGCCGAGCGCGAGGTCGAACACCCACACCTGCGGCTTTGGTTCCCCGTCGTCGCCGAGCGGTTCCTCGCCGTCGCCGTCGGCCGACTCGTCGTCCGCGTCGCCCTCGCTCTCTTCGCCCTCTGCGCCGTCCGCCTCCTCGTCGTCGCGGTCCCGCCAGCCGACCCGCTTCTCGGCGTCGCGCTCCCGGGCGGCCACGAACGCGAGGCGGTCGCCGTCCGGTCCCCACGTCGGCGCGGACGCGCCCGACGCGCTTGTCAGTCGGTGCGGGTCGCGGGAGCCGTCCGTCGGCGCGACGAACAGCGAGGAGACCGCCTCGTCGGCGGCCTGGTCGTACTCGGTCGCGGTGAAGGCGACGCGGTCGCCGGCCGGGGAGACGGCGACCTCGCCGATCTGTGTCAGGTCGTAGTACGCGTCGAGCGGCAGTTCCGACATGGACCGATACAGCGGCGGGCACAGGAAATACGTTCGGGCCGCGGAACCCCGTGGACGGCGTGTGGCCCGCTGGGCCGCGCGCAACTGGCGACGTGCGACCGACTTAACCGCGCCGCGGTCCGATCGGCGGCCGTGTTCCGCGACCTCTCGCGCCGGATCGAGACGGGGATGCCGACCTACCCGGGCGACCCCGAGGTGACGCTCGCGCCCGACGCGACCCACGAGACCGACGGTTACGCGACAAGCGAACTGCGGACCGGCACCCACGCGGGAACCCACGTCGACGCGCCGCGGCACACGCTGCCCGACGGGGAGTCGATCGACGAGCGGTCGGTCGGTCGGTTCGCGTTCGACGCCCGGCTCGTGGACCTCCGGCCGCTGGAGCCGCGGGAACCGATCCCGCCGGAGGCCCTGCCCGAGGGGAGCGACCTCGGCCCCGACGTCGACCTCCTCGTCCTCCGGACCGGCTGGGAGTCCCACTGGGGGGACGACCGGTACCGCGATCACCCGTACCTC
>NZ_AOJL01000040.1 GCF_000337035.1 Halorubrum coriense DSM 10284 | reverse complement strand
GACACCGGCTCTCCGGGCGACCCCGACGCGACTGCGCCGACCGACGGCGAGCCCGCCGGCACGCCCGCCCACGACGCGCTCTTGGGCGGCTCGCTCCCGATCGTCGAGAACCTCCGCGCGCTCGACCGCCTCCCGGACCGCTTCCGGCTGTACGCCTTCCCGCTCCGGCTCCGCGACGCCGACGGCTCGCCGGTGCGCGCGGTCGCGGAATGGGGAGACTGAGGGGGCGACGAACGGCCGGACGGGCGGCCGCCGGCGGGTCGTCGCGCGCGCCGACTCGCGGGCGGTCCAGACCAAACCCGTTTTAAGCGTCGGCGACGAACCGCGTTTCAAGGTCGATATCCATGGAAATGCCACGCCGCTTCAACACGTACTGCCCTCACTGTGACTCCCATCAGGAGCACGAGGTGGAGAAGGTTCGATCGGGTCGCGCGACCGGAATGAAGCGCGACGCGCGGCAGCGACGCCGCGCGCTCGCGACCATCGGCAACGCCGGCGGGTACTCGAAGGTGCCCGGTGGCGACAAGCCGACCAAGAAGACCCACCTGAAGTACCGCTGCGGCGACTGCGGGAGCGCTCACATGCGCGAGGGATGGCGCGCCGGCCGTCTCACGTTCCAGGAGTAATCATGGCGGGAGACTTCCACCGCGTCGCCTGTGGCGACTGCGAGAACGAACAGGTCGTCTTCGGCAAGGCCTCCTCGACGGTGTCGTGCGCGGTCTGCGGCACGACCCTCTCGACCCCGACCGGGGGAGAGGCCGAGCTCCACGGCGAGATCGTCGAAACCGTTGAGGCGCGGTAACAGCCTCACCGCTCCGTCATGAAGTACAGCGGCTGGCCCGAACCCGGCGAGTTGGTGGTCGGCGACGTCGACGAGATCGCCGACTTCGGCGTGTTCGTCGATCTGGACGAGTACGAGGACAAGCGCGGCCTCTGTCACATCAGCGAGGTCGCCTCCGGCTGGATCAAGAACGTCCGCGACCACGTCCGCGAGGGACAGACGGTCGTCGCGAAGGTGCTGGAGGTCGACGAGTCGTCGAACCAGATCGACCTGTCGATCAAAGACGTCAACGAGCACCAGCGCAAGGAGACGATCCAGGACTGGAAGAAC
>NZ_AOJL01000039.1 GCF_000337035.1 Halorubrum coriense DSM 10284 | reverse complement strand
GACGCCTTCGAGGCCGCCGCGATCCGCGGCGACGAGGCCCTCGACGACGTCGAGGTCGACGCCGACACCGTCGACGCGGTCGTCACGGCCGCCCGCGACAACGTCTCCGTGCCGTACGTCGACGTGACCGGCTACGTCGACCTCGAGTCGGCGGCCTCGGACGGCGTCGACGACGTGCGCGACGCGCTCGCCGCCGCAGAGGGGAACGGCGAGGTCCCGGACGGCGTCGAGCTCGACGTCGGCTACGTCGGCTCGCCCGAGTACCGCATCAAGGTCCGCGCCCCGGACTACAAGACGGCGGAGTCGGAGCTCGAATCCGCCGCTGAGCGCGCCCGCGAGTCGATCGAGGCGGCCGGCGGCGCGGGCGAGTTCCACCGCGAGCGGCGCGAAGACGACGAGTAACCGCGACCGACTCGACCGCACGACCCTTTTATCCGTGAAATCAGATATCCGCGTCTGCGCGAACTGGGAGACCGCCCACGACCGGCCGGTGTACTCGCTCGGCGACCGCTGCCCCGAGTGCGACGGACCGACCGAGAACAGCGCCCCGGCCCCGTTCGGACCGGAAGACCCGTACGGCGAGTACCGGCGGCGGGCGCGGCGACGCTCGGAGTAGCCGCCTGCCTTTCGAGCGGGCGGTCCGACGCGCGAATAGCCACGCTCTTGTGACCGCCGACCGGACGGACAGGGTATGGAGGATATCGAGATCGACGAGGTAGCGACGCCGGAGCTGGAGGACCCGGTGTTGATCGAGGGGCTGCCGGGCGTCGGCCACGTGGGGAAGCTGGCGGCCGAACACCTGTTGGAGGAGTTCGACGGGGAGCTGGTCCGCCGGGTGTACGCGACGGAGTTCCCGCCGCAGGTGAACGTCGACGACGGGGGGGGTCGCGGAGCTCACCTGCGCCGAGTTCCACGCGGTGGAGACCGACGGCGCGGACCTGCTCGTGTTGACCGGCGACCACCAGGCCGGGTCGAACGCGGGCCACTACCGGCTCACCTCGACGTTCCTCGACGTCGCCGAGGAGTTCGGCGCCGAGCGGGCGTTCGCGCTCGGCGGCGTCCCCACGGGCGAACTCGTCGAGGAGTACACCGTCCTCGGCGCGGTCTCCGACGGCGACCTCACCGCGGACTTGGAGGAGGCGGGCGTCGAGTTCCGCGCGGACGAGCCGGCCGGCGGCATCGTCGGCGTCTCCGGACTCGTGCTCGGCCTCGGCGGCCGCCGCGGGTTCGACGCCGCCTGCCTGATGGGCGAGACGAGCGGCTACCTCGTCGACCCGAAAAGCGCGCGCGCCGTGCTGGAGACGCTGGAGGCCGTTCTCGGGATGTCCGTCGACTACGAGAGCCTGGAGGACCGCGCCGAGGAGATGGAGGAGGTCGTCGGCAAGATCCGCGAGATGCAGGAGGGCCCCGCGGTGCCGGACGACGACCTGCGCTACATCGGCTGAGCGCGCACGGACCGTCGACGGCGGCCGGCGATTCGCTCCTCCTCGCCGACGCGCCGCTCGCCCGTCGACCGATCGGGACCCCTCGCTTTCGGCAGAGATAAACCACATCCCCGATCATCGTTCGTGTATGACAGACGTACGCGTCGCCGGGGTCGGGCTCACTCCCTTCGGCAGCCACCCGGAGCGGACCGGCCGCGACCTGTTCGCGGAGGCCGCGCTCCGGGCGTTCGAGGACGCCGCCGTGGATCGGTCCGACGTCGAGGAGCTGAACTACGGGAACTTCATGGGCGCGCTCGCCGAGCATCAGGGCCACCAAGCGCCGCTGATGGCGGAGGCCGCCGGGGTCCGCTGTCCGGCGACGCGCTACGAGTCGGCGTGCGCGTCGGCCGGGGTCGCGGTCCGCGAGGCGGTGCGGACGGTGGCGGCGGGCGACGCCGACGTCGTCCTCGCGGGCGGCATGGAGCGCATGACGAACCTCCCGACCGACGAGGTGACGGAGGGCCTCGCCATCGCCGCCGACGACCTCTTCGAGGTGCGGGCGGGCGTCACGTTCCCGGGGGCGTACGCGCTCATGGCGAACGCCTACTTCGACGCGTACGGCGGGACGCGCGAGGACCTCGCGCACGTCGCGTCGAAGAACCACGCCAACGCCGTGTCCAACGAGTACGCCCAGTACCGCGAGGAGGTGTCCGTGGCGGAGGCGCTGGACGCGCCGCCGGTCGCGGAGCCGCTCCACCTCTACGACGCCTGCCCGATAACCGACGGCGCGAGCGCGCTCGTGCTGGTCTCCGAAGAGTACGCGGCCGAACACGACCTCGACGCCTCGGTCGCGGTGACCGGGACCGGGCAGGGGACCGACCGGATGGCGCTCGGCGACCGCGAACACCTCGCGCGGACCCCCGCCGCCGACGACGCGGCCGACGCGGCCTACGCCGACGCCGGGGTCGGGGCGAGCGACGTCGATGTCGCGGAGGTCCACGACTGTTTCACCATCGCCGAGGTGTTGGCGCTGGAGTCGCTGGGGCTGTTCGAGCCGGGCGAGGGGATCGCCGCGGCCCGCGAGGGGACCACGACCGCCGACGGCGATCTCCCGGTGAACCTCTCGGGCGGGCTGAAGGCGAAGGGCCACCCGGTCGGCGCGACCGGCGGATCCCAGATCGCGGAGCTGACGCGCCTGCTCCGGGGCGATCACCCCAACAGCGGCCACGTCCCGGACGCCGAGGTCGGCGTCGCCCACAACGCGGGCGGCACCGTCGCCAGCGCCGTCGTCCACGTGCTGGAGGTGGCGGAATGAGCGACGACGGCGGGGACGCCTCGCCGCCGGCCGACCGCGACCACGCCGAGTGGCTCGACGCGCTGGCCGACGGCGAGGGGTTCGCTCTCGTCTGTCCGGCCGGGCACGGCTCGCTCCCCCCGCGGCGGGTCTGTCCGGAGTGCGGGTCGCCGGACCTCTCGCGGGAACCGCTCGCCGAGGCGGGGACCGTCGAGACGTACAGCGTGGTCCACGTCCCGTCGCCGCGGTTCGCCGACGACGCGCCGTACGCGACCGCCGTGGTCGACTTCGGTCCCACGCGGCTGACGGGGATCGTCCGCGACGGCGACGAGACGGACGGACCGCCGGCCGTCGACGTCGGAGACGCGGTCGCCGTCGAGGTGGGCGAGCGCGCCACCGACGACGAGCGGCTGGTCGTCTTCCGACCCGCGGGCGGCGAGTGACCCCGGCGGAGCCGGGTGAGCCACCCGCCGGGTGACGCCGGCGTCCGGCGCTCGCGTTCGCCGCGTCGAGGCGGCCGAGCACCGCCGCAACCATTATAGTCAGCTCGTCGGTACTCGGGACGTATGTCCGACCGCATTCCGGTCCTCCTCGTCGACGACGACCCGGACCTGCGCGCGGTCACCGCCTCGTACTTGGAGCGCGAGGTCGACCGGATCGCGGTCGAGACGGCGGCCGACGCGGCGGACGGGCTCGCTGTCCTATCGGAGCGCGAGGTCGAGTGCGTCGTCTCCGACTACGAGATGCCCGGACGCGACGGCCTCGAGTTCCTCGACGAGGTCCGCGAGCGACGCCCCGACCTCCCCTTCATCCTCTTCACCGGCCGGGGGAGCGAGGCGGTCGCGAGTGAGGCGATCTCCGCCGGCGTCACCGACTACCTCCAGAAGCGCGGCGGCACGGAGCGGTACGAGCGGCTGGCGAACCGGATCGTCGAGGCCGTCGAGAAGCGGCGAGCGGAGCGGGAAGCCGCCCGGACGAGAGACCAGATCGCCGCGATCGCGGAGCACGCGTCCGACGCGATCCTGTCGCTCGACACCGACGGCGTGATCCGATTCGCGAACGGCGCGGCCGAGTCGCTCGTCGGGCGCGACTCCGCGTCGCTCGGGGGACGGTCGTTCGAGACCGTGTTACCCGAAGGCGACGACGAGACGACCGATCGACTGCTCTCGGTCGGCGAGGGGCCGGACGGCGGTTCCGCGGTCGGATTCCGGGTCCGACTCCCCGACGGACGCGAGGTCCCGGTCGCGGCGCGGGCCGAGAGGCTCACCGTCGACGGCGACCGGCGAGTGGTCGTCGTGGCGCGGAACGAGACCGAGCGCGACCGACACCGGGCGTTCATCGAACACGCGAGCGACGTGGTCGCGGTGCTGTCGCGCGACTGGCGGTTCCGGTATCTGAGTCCCTCCTGCGAGCGCGTGACCGGCCACGCCCCGACGGACCTGCTCGGCGAGCGGTCGCTGGACTACGTCCACCCGGAAGACCGGGCGGCTGTCGAGGCGGCGTTCGGCGATCCCGACCAGGCCGACGGGCCGCCGACCGCCGAGTACCGGTTCCGGACGGCCGACGGCGATTACCGCTGGCTCGAGTCCGTCGGCAGCGACGAGGTCGGGAGGGACGAGGTCGACGGGTACGTCGTCACCACGCGCGACGTCTCCGAGCGGAAGGAGCGCGAGCGGACGCTCTCCCGACTCCGGGAGTGGACCCGGGAGCTCAACTACACCCGCACCACCGACGAGGCGGCCGACCTCGCGGTGGAGGCGGTCGACGACCTCATCGACGCCGGACTGAGCGGGATCCACCTGCTGTCGGCGGACGGCGATTGCCTCCGGCCGGCCGCGCTCGGCGAGTCGGTCCCCGCGATGTTCGAGGAGCAGCCGTCGTACGACCGCGACGAGCCGCCCGGGTCCCGCGCGGCGCTGGCGTGGGACGCCTTCCGGAACGAGGACTCGGTCGTCATCGACGAACTCTCGTCGTCGGGCCGGCTCGACGAGTCCTCGCCCGCGGAGAGCCTGGTGTTGCGCCCGATCGGCGACCACGGGCTCTTCGTCGTCTCCGCGCCCGAGCCGCGGGAGTTCACCGACACCGACGTCCTCGTGGCGGAGATCCTCTCCGGCCACCTCGAAGCGGCGCTCGACCGGATCGAGCGGGAGAGCCGCGTCGAGCGGCTCCACGGCGCGACCCGGACCCTCGTCCGGGCGGAGTCGCGGGCGGAGATCGCCGAGCGGGCGGTCGAGGCCGCGACCGACGTCTTGGAGTTCTCGATCGTCACGGTCCGGCTCCACGACGAGGCGGCCGGCGGGCTGGTGCCGGTCGCGGTCTCCGACCCCGCGACCGAGGTGCTGCCGGAGCGCCAGACGTTCACGCCGGACGGCGGGAGCCTCAACTGGGCGGCGTTCGAGGCGGGCGAGCCGCGGAAGTTCGACGACATCAGGGCGACGGACGCGCTCGACGCCGACACGGCGCTCCGGAGCCTGCTCGTCGTTCCGATCGGCGAGTACGGGACGATATCGATCGGCGAGACGGAGCCGGGGGTGTTCGGCGGCGTCGACGAGTACCTCGCCGGCATCCTCGCGACCGCGGCCGAGACGGCGTTCCAGGCCGAAGCGCGCACGCGCCGGCTCGCCGAGCGGACCGCCGAGTTGGAGCGCCAGAACGACCGGTTAGAGGAGTTCGCGGGCGTGGTGTCACACGACCTCCGAAACCCCCTCGAGGTCGCCCGCGGTCGGACCGAACTCGCCCGTGAGGAGTGCGACAGCGAGCACTTGGCCGCGGTCGAGCGGGCCCACGACCGGATGGCGGCGCTGATAGGCGACCTGCTCACGCTCGCCCGCGAGGGCGACCCCGTGACCGACCCCGGGCCGGTCGATCTGGGGCGGATCGTCGGCTCCTGCCGACGGACCGTCGACACGAGGGAGGCGACGCTCCGCGCCGAGGCCGAGGGAATGATCGTCGCGGACGAGGGGCGGCTCAGGCAGCTGTTGGAGAACCTGATCCGGAACGCCGTCGAACACGGCGGCGACGACGTGACGGTCACGGTCGGGAGCCTGCCGGACGGCTTCTACGTGGCCGACGACGGGCCGGGGATCGACCCGGCGCGCCGCGAGGAGGTGTTCGACGCCGGCCACTCGACCACGCAGTCGGGGACCGGGTTCGGGCTGCGGATCGTCGAACAGGTGGCCGACGCCCACGGGTGGTCGGTGCGCGCCGTCGAGAGCGATGCCGGCGGTGCCCGCTTCGAGGTCACGGGCGTCGAGTCCGCGGACTGATCGGGTGGAGCGGAGCGAAACGGCGGCCGCAGTCGGTATCCGGTCCGGACCGGTCGATCAGTTCCGCGTGACTAGTTCGACCTCGTGGCCGTCTTGATCCTTCGTGAACGCGTAGTTGTGGTCGCAGGACTCGGGGTCGCGGTAGTCCGGCGCTTCGCGGGTCATGAGGTCGTCCCAGGCGTCGTCGAGGTCGTCGACGCGCACCGCGACGTGGCCCCAGCCGTCGCCCATCGTGTACTCGCGGCCGTCGTAGTTGTAGGTGAGTTCGAGCTTCATCGCCTCCGGCGGCGCGTCCTCGGGGGCCACGAAGTAGTTCGAGAAGGTGTCGGCCTCCCAGCGGCCGGGGTACTCGGTGTACTCGAACTTGCGGGCCCAGTAGCCGAGCGCCTCGTCGGCGTCCTCGACGCGGACCATCGTGTGGTCGATGCTCCACTTCGCGCCGCGGTCGCGCTTGACGATCTCGATCTCGTGGCCGTCGGGGTCCTTCACGAACGCGTAACGGTTCCCGCAGGACTCGGGGTCGCGGTAGTCCTCGACGCCCTCGTCCATCAGCTGGTCGTACGACTCCTGAAGCGCGTCCTCGGGGACGCGGACCGCGATGTGGCCCCACGCGTCGCCGATCTCGTAGCTCCGCCCGTCGTGGTTGTACGTGAGTTCGAGGAGCGCGCCGTCCTCGTGGACGTCTTCGGGGCCGAGGAAGACGTTGGTGAACGTGTCGGCCTCCCAGCGGCCCTTCTCCTCGTAGTTCAGGTGCGTCTGGTACCAGTCGAGGCTCTCTTCGAGGTCCTCGACGCGGATCATCACGTGATCGAAGGTTCCGTCCATACGCGAGATATCGGTCGCTCGGGTCAAAAGCGTACTGAACCCCGAAGGCGTCCCCCGTCGGCGGACCGGGGGGCTGATACCGCGAGCGTTCGCGTTTTATTAACACCACGTGGCGTGGATAGATACGGGTCGATCCCCCATGACGGACGTCCGTCGCCGACCGGCGGCGGACGTCTCTATGGCAAACGAACCGATCAGGCCGTCGACGCCGGACGGCACGGCAGAGCAGTCTCGCTCGCACACGACCACCCCAGCCGCGGGACCCCTCCGACGGGTCGCCGCGTTCGCGGCGGGGGCTCCGTTCACCGCGCTCGTCGCGGCCGTCGAGGTCGCGATCGCGACGGCCGCGCTCGGCGTGCCGGCGTCGACCGCGCCGGTCGCGGTGGGACTCGTCGCGTTCTCGGTGTACGCCGCGGACCACGTCGCGGACGCCGCGGGCGACGTCGGATCGACCCCCCAACGGGCGCGGATCGCGTTGCGCTACGGCGACCAGCTCATGCTCGCCGCCGCGGTGAGCTACGGGCTCGCGGTCGCGCTCGCGGTCGGCGCGGGACCGGCGGCGCTCGCGCTCGTCCTCGTCCCGGGCGCGGTGTGGGTCGGCTACGCCACCGATTGGCTGCCGACCGTCGCCGCTCTCGTCGCGCCGCCCGGGAGCGTCTCCGTCCCGCGGCTGAAGGACGTGTTCCTCCTCAACTCCGCGGCGGTCGCGCTCGCGTGGGCGGTGGCGGTCGTCGCCGCGCCCATGGCGTTCGCCGGCGTCCCCGTCGACCCGACCGACGCGCCGACCGTCGCGCTGCTGTTCGCGTACGTCGCCGCCCGCTCGTTCGTCGACGTCGAGGTTCCGAACGTGAGGGACGTCGCGACCGACGCCGCGCAGGGCGTGTCGACGCTCCCCGTCGTCTACGGCGTCGCCGGGACGCGCCGGATCCTGTTCGGCGTCGACGCGGTCGCCGGCGGACTCCTCGTCGCCGTCGTCGCGACCGACGCCGCGTCGGGCGGCGTCGTCGCCGCGCTCGCCGCCGGTCTCGTCGTCTCCGTGACCGTCACCGCGCTCGCGGACCGACTCGACGGCTCGACGCTCGGCGTCGCGCCCGACTGTAGCTACCTCGTGGCCGGCGCGGTGCTCCTCGCCATCGGCCCGTGAACCGGCGGCGGTCCCGGCGCTGAGCGACTCGGCGGCCGGTTTTTACATTGAATAATCCGACCAGATGAGTTATAAATCGAATGTGCGTAAAAAACGGCATGGCCGCGCTGAGCCCACTGTCCGTCGCCCTCCTCGTCGCGGTGACCGTCGGGTTGGCGGCGGCGATACTCGCGTGGCGGGAGCGCCCGGAACCGGGCGCGACGTGGCTCTCCGCGCTGCTCGTCGGGCAGGTGTGGTGGGCGACGTTCCTGGTCTTCGAACTCGAGGCGGCGACGCTGCCGGCGAAGGCGCTGTGGTACGACGTCCAGTGGGTCGGGGTCGTCGCCGTCCCGGTCGGCTGGCTCTTCTTCGCGCTGGCGTACACGGGCTACGACCGCTACGTGACCCCCTTCTCCGTCGCCGCGGTCTGCATCGTCCCCGCCGCCACGGTCGCGGTCGCCGCCGCCGGCGACCCCGGGAACCTCCTCGCCACCGAACGGGTCGTCCGCGAGACCGCCGTCGGGACGTTCCTCGACGTCGTTCCCGGCCCGCTGTACTACATCATCGCCGGCTACACCTACCTCCTCGGCGCGGTCGGGTCGGTCCCGCTGCTCCAGCTGATCCGCGACGACGCCAGGCCGTTCCGGGGGCAGAGCGCGGCCCTGCTCGTCGGGACCGCGGCCCCGTGGGCCGGCAGCGTCGCCTACATCACCGGGGCGATTCCGATCCCCGGGCTCGACCCGACTCCGCTGGTGTTCGTGATCTCCGGGGTGGCGTACCTCCTCGCGCTCTCGCGGTTCCGGCTGCTGACGCTCGCGCCGGCGCCCCGTCGGCGCGCGCGCCAGCTCGTCTTCGAGCAGCTCCACGACCCCGTCTTCGTCGTCGGGACGGAGGGGTACCTCGTCGATCTGAACGAGAGCGCGGCCGAGACGTTCGGCATCGACCGCCGCGCGGCCATCGGGCAACCCGCGGCGTCGGCGGTCCCCCGGTACGACGCGGTCAGGGACCTCGCCGACGGCGGCGACAAGCCCCGGGCGATCCCGATCGTCGGCCGCGACGGGCGGCGACCGTACGAGGCGACGGTGCGGGACGTGGTCGACGACCACGACCGCACCAGCGCCCGGGTCATCACCTTCCACGACGTGGGCGCGTACCTCGGGCAACAGCAGCGGCTCAACGTGCTCAACCGCGTGTTCCGTCACGACGTCCGGACGGAGACGAACCTCATACAGGGGTACGCGGAGCGGCTTCGCTCGGACGCGACCGACGAGCGCGCCCTGTCGGTGATCGACCGGAGCGCGGGGCGGATACTCGAACTCAGCGAACGCACCCGGACCGCCGGGAAACTGTTCGACCCGACGGAAGAGTACGCGTCGTCGCCGCTCCCGGACGTCGTCGACGAGGCGGTCGCCGACGCGCGAGAGATCGACCCCGACGCTCGGGTCGAGGTCGGCCGGGTGCCGGCGGTCGCGGTCTCGGTCGTGTTGCGCGTCGTGTTGAAGAACCTCTGCTCGAACGCGGTCCGGCACAACGACGGGGCGTCGCCGTGGGTACAGATCGACGCGACCGTCGCGGACGACTGGGTCGACGTCACCGTCGCCGACGACGGCCCGGGGATCGACCCGGCCGAGTACGACGTGTTGGACCGCGGCACCGAGACGCCGCTGCGACACGGTAGCGGGATCGGCCTCTGGATCGTCAAGTGGGGCGTCGACCACCTCGGCGGGCGGATCGACTTCGACGAGCGGGAGCCTCGCGGGACGACCGTGACGGTCTCCGTTCCCGTCGATCGGTCCGGCGTGCCCAGCACCGACCGCTGACCGTCCCCCGCTCTGGCCGCCCACGATCGCCGGAGGGGTGGCGATTCCGGGTCGACAGGCACTTGACGCCGGCCGTCGACCGCGGAGTATGGACGCTACGGCCACGACGTATCTCCCGTACGCGCTGCTCGCGATGGGCGCGTACGCGCTCGTCTCCCCCCTGATGCGCGTCGCCACGACCGGTCCGAACGCGATCCCGAGCGACGTCGCCGTCGTCGTCTCGAACACGCTCCTCATCGTCATGGCGATCGGCGTGATCGCGTACACCGGACAGGGGTTCACCACGCACCTCGCGTCGCCGAAGCTCGCGCACGTGCTCGCGGCGGGGTTCTTCCTCGGGATCGGGATCCTCGCGCTGTACCGCTCGCTGTCGCTCGGTCCGGTGAGCGTCGTGACGCCCATCTTCGCGATGTTCCTCGTCTTCTCCTCGGTGATCGGCTTCCTGTTCCTCGGCGAGTCGTTCACCGCCCGCAAGGGGCTCGGGATCGTCTTCGCCGCCGCGGCCGTCTACCTCGTCTCCGGGGCCTGATCGCGGGCCGATTCGACCGCGGAACCCGCCTCCGATCCGGAACCGTCTGCCGCGTGACGAAACCCCTTTAGCCGCCAGCGGAAAAGGGGCGCATCCGCTGTGTCTCGCCTGCCGAACTCTCTCCGCGCGCTGCTCTCTCGCCTCCCGAACCCGTTCCGGCTGCTGATCTTGTACATCGGCTTCGCCCTCGCGCGCGTCGGGCTGATCGACCGTCACCGGGTGGTCCGGACCACCGACCTCGCGTGGCCGCGGATCGTCACCGGGATCGCCCGGATGTCGAAGAACGCGGTCGACGTCGCGATGGTCGGCGTTGCCGTCGGCACGAGCGCCGTCGCCGGCGTCGGCTTCGCGGGGCCCTACTGGGGGCTCGCATTCGCGTTCGGCGGCGGCGTCGCCGGCGGCACGATCGCCTTAGTCTCCCAGCGGTTCAGCGCCGAGGCGTTCGAGGAACTGGGGGACGCGGTGCGCTCCAGCGTCCTCCTCGCGGTGGCGATCACGCTCCCGGTCAGCGCGGCGTTCTGGCTGTTCGCCCCCGCGTTCATCGACGCGTTAAGCAGCAACGAGGCGGCGATCGCCTACGGCTCCGACTACCTCCGCGTCGTCGGGCTGGGCGTCCCGTTCGCCGCGCTCAACCTCGTCGGGAGCCGGATCCTGGTCGGCTGTGACGACGCCTACACCGCGATGCAGGTCCGCGCGGGCGGCGCGCTGGCGAACATCGTCCTCAGCGCGCTGTTCATCTTCGGCTTCGGCTGGGGCGTCGAGGGGGCCGCGGTCGGCACCGTCCTCTCGAACGTGCTCGCGGTCGCCGGGTTCACCGTCGGGCTCGTGCGCGGGAGCGCCCCCCTCATCGGCGAGTTCCCGGTCGCGATCGACCCGACCGGCTCGTACGTGAACCCCGGGATGTTACGCGACCTCGTCGAGATCGGTGTCCCGGTCGGCGCGCGCAACCTCGTCTGGACGGCCGCCGAGTTCCCGATGCTCGCCATCCTCGACGTGTTCGGCGAGGACACCGTGGCCGCGTTCGTCATCGCCCGCCGCATCTGGGGGATCATGAACACGCCCGGCTGGGGCTTCGGCCTCGCCTCCTCCAGCCTCGTCGGGCAGGAGCTCGGCGTCGAGCGCCCCGACGAGGCGGAGGCGTACGCCCGCGACATCATCCGCTTCTCGGTGGCGACGTACGCCGTCTCCGCGGTGCTGATCACGATATTCGCGACCGACATCGTCTCGCTGTTCGCCCAGTCGCCCGACAGCCCGGAGATACCGATCGCCGTCAACCTCGTGTACGCGGCCTGCGCCGCGGTGATATTCCAAGGCGTCTCCGGCGGCGCGGCCGGTCCCTTGGACGCCGCCGGCGACACCAAGATCCCCTTCGCGAGCCAGTTCCTCGGGATGTTCTGCGTGTCGATACCCCTCGCGTACGTCGGTGCGCACGACGCGACGCCGGCGATAACGTTTCCCGAGGTCCTCACGGTCCCGGCGGTAGAGGTCCCGCTCGTCGGCTTCGCGACCCCGCTCATAGAAATCCCGTTCGTCGGGTTCACGATCCCCGAGGTCGCGCTCCCGGCGATCGGGCTGTGGGGACTTTACCTCGCGTTCATGGCCGAAACGACGATCCCCGCCGCGATCAACTACCTCCGGTTCCGCTCGGGCAAGTGGAAGAAGATCAGCGAGGCGTACCGGCCCGAGGCGACCGCCGACGACTGACGGGGCTGCCCTCCGGCTGACCGGTATTCTCTATTGACCCGGGCACCAACACCGGCGATACGGATGAACGGAACGGCTACTGCCGTCGGGACCGCGGAAGTCCTCGGGGCGGTCGCGCTCGTGATCGCGACGTTCGCGGTCCCCGGCGTCGCCGACGCGGCGCTCGCGTGGCGCGTTCTCGCCGTGTTCATGGCCGTCGAAGGTGGTAACAAGCTCTCCGACGCCCTGGGGGCGTGAGTACGCTTTCGGAGCGCGGTATCGCCCAGTCACCGACGGGACGGCGCGGATGCGGATCCACGTTCGTCGCGCTCGCCGACCCGCGTCGGCAACCGGGCGCTCCGAGAGACCCGTCGTCACTTCTCGTCGCCGTGTCGGACCTCGACCGCGACGCCGCGGGTCGATCCCGCCATCTCCGGACCGGACATCGCCGCGCGGCCGACCGCGAACGCCTTCGGCCCCTCGATCACGACCTCGTCGCCGACGCGGATCCCGTCGTCCGCGTCGACGACACCGGGCGCGAGGACGGAGCCGCGCGGGACGAACGAGTCGATCTCGACCCGCTTCGTCGGGGCGTCGCTCTCGACCCAACGGCGCGCGCCGGCGAGGGTGAACGAGAGGGTTCCGTACTGCGGGACCATCGTCGCGAGCTGCTCGCCCGGCTCGCCCTCGCGGCCGGCGTCGGGGTCGTCGCCCCACACCTGGAGCTTGGGGTAGCGGCCGGTGGTGCGGACGTCGGCCTCGCCGCCGTATCGGTCGCCGTCGTCGCCGGCATCGCTCGCGCCGCGTCCGCCGAAGAGGGCGTCGCCCGCGCCGTCGCCGAGCAGGTAGTCGGCGATGGCGCGGACCGTGTTGTGTTCGCGCTCGCGCTTGCTGTAGGCGGGTTCGCCTTGGAGGGCGGCGTTCAGCTCCCCGAGCGACTCGTCGGTCGTCGGGTGGTCGACGCAGGTGTACTCGAACTCGACGTCGATCGCGGGGTCGCGCTCGACGCGCTCGCAGATCTCGCGGTAGCCGTCCTCGGGGACGTGCGCGACGACGCGCGAGTAGTCGTTGCGTTCGAGGTACCGCCGGAGGACCTCCGCGACGAACTCGATTTCGTCTTCGCTCCAGTCGCCGGTGACGACCGAGTCGTAGTGTTGCGCCGGGTAGGTCGTCTCCAGCTCTTGGGGCACCACGCCGATCGGCGAGGTCATCGAGACGGTGTGGCCGCGCCACTTGATCGCATCGTGGAACTGCCGGTGGCTCTGCGAGTCGCTGTACGGCTTCGTCGCCGAGCAGGGGACCAACACGAGCGGCTGGTCGGTGAACCGGTTCCGGTAGCGGCTCGTGACGCGGTCGGCGAACCGCCGGATCTCGACGCGGTCGAGGGTCTCCGCCGACGCCGCCGTCACCTCGGCGTCGCGCATGAGCGGCGTCCGCGCTTCGAGGTACCCCCACTGGTCGTCGAACTCGCGGAACGCCGCCGTGAGCCACCCCTCGTGGCGGGCCTGCGCCTCGATGTAGTCGCGCAGGCGACCGCTCCGGATCCGCTCGCGGACGCGCCGGAGCTCGGCGCGGAGCGCGTTGACGTTGTGGTCGGCGCAGTCGGCGCGGGTGAACTCGCTCCGGGGTTGCGCGCAGGCGGGGCAGGCGCACGGCAGCTCGTCAAGGTCTTCGAGGAAGTGCTCGGCGTCGGCGGTGAGGTACATCCCCTGCGTCCCCTTCGTCCGCGCGAGCGTCGCGTCGACGAGGTCGACGCCGGCGTACGCGAGGAGGGCGACGTTCCGCGGGGTCGCGACGCCGGAGAGCCCGAGCGCGGCGTCGGGCGGCAGCGCCGCCTTCGCGCGGACGATCGCGTCGCGGAACGCCTCGCCGTGGCCAACGAACCCCCGCGCGTCGGAGAGGAGGTACGCGTCGGCGCCGAGGTCGCGGGCGCTCCGGCTGTCGACGACCGCGGCCGAGGGGAACTCGACGTCGGGGTGGTCGACCGCGAACGACTCCCGGACCTCGTCGCGGGTGCCGGCCGGGAACGCCCGGTGGGGAAGCACCGTCAGCGCGGTCTCGTCGCCGCCGGGGACCCGCCGGTCGGCGGCCCAGAGGCTCCCGGCGTCGTCGAGGAACGGGTCCGCGAGCGCCGGCGTGGGAACGGGCTCGGCGAGGCGGACCTCCCCGAGGCGGGCGGCGCCGTCGCGCTCGTGGACCTCGAAGTAGTCGGTCATACCCCCACTCGCGCGGGGACGGTCAATTCTCTTGTGTTCCGGAGCCGCCGGGGCCCCGGTGCTCCGCGGCGTCCGGTCGCCGGCCTCGGTCGAGTCGGGGCCGTCGCAACTGTTAGGCGGACAGCGACCGACCGATCGGTATGGACCCGACCGGGCCTTGGGACCGGCACCGAGTCGACGAGTTCCTCGGCGCAGCGCGCGTGCCGGTCCGCCTCGGCTGCCGGACGCCGAGCGACCACCCGTGGATCGTCTCGCTGTGGTTCGCGTGGGACCCGAACGCGGAGACCGCCCACGGTGGCGGAGACGGCTCGGCGCACCCGCCCGGCGCGATCCGCTGTGCGACGAGCGCGAACGCGGACCTCGTCGAGTTCGTCGAGCACGACAACAGCGTCTCCTTCGACGTGTCGACGAACGACCCGCCGTACAAAGGGGTCCGCGGCCGCGGTCGGGCGACGGTCCGCCCCGACGAGGAGAAGTCCCTCCTCCGGTCGCTCTTGGAGCAGTACCTCGGCGGCACCGACAACTCGACCGCCGACCGGCTCCTCCGGCCCGAACGCGAGGAGGTCGAGATCCGGATCGAGCCGGAGCGGCTCCACACGTGGGACTACTCGGAGCGCATGGGATCGGCCGACGAGTGAACCGGTTGCGGTCGGCCTCGAAGCGGCCCGCCTCGCTCTCCGACAGGCGATGGTTTAAGCGGTCGCCGGGCCACCCACGGGTATGAGCGTCCTCGAAGACGACGAGTACCGCGCGTTCCGCCGCGACCTTCACCGCCACCCCGAGCCCGCGTGGCGCGAGTTCTACACCACCGCCCGCATCGTGGCGGCCCTCCGCGAGCGCGACCTGACCGAACTCCACGTCGGGCCCGACGCGCTGGCGACGGACGAACGCCTGAACGTCCCCGACGACGAGGAGCTGGCGGAGTGGGAAGATCAGGCGCGCGAGGCCGGTGCCGACCCGGAGATACTCGACGAACTCTCGGGCGGCTACACCGGCTGCGTCGCGGTCGTCGAGCGCGGCGACGGCCCCGTGGTCGGCCTGCGGGTCGACATCGACGCGCTCCCGATCACGGAGTCGGAGTCGGGCGAGCACGTCCCGGCCGCGGAGGGGTTCCGCTCCGAACACGAGGGGTTCATGCACGCCTGCGGCCACGACGCCCACGCGACGATGGGGCTCGGCGCGCTCGACGCCGTCCTCGACTCCGACTTCGCCGGCACGCTGAAGGTGTTCTTCCAGCCGGGCGAAGAGCAGGTGGCCGGCGGGAAGCCGATGGCCGAATCTGGGCACCTCGACGACGTCGACTACCTCTACGCGGTCCACGTCGGCCTCGACCACCCGTCGGGCGAGGTCGTCTGCGGCGTCGAGGGATTCCTCGCGGTGCGGCACTTCCTCGCGGAGTTCACCGGCGAGCCCGCGCACGCCGGCGCGCGCCCCGAGCAGGGCCGGAACACGGTCCAGGCGATGGCGGCCGCGGTCCAGAACCTCTACGCGATCCCGCGGCACGCCGACGGCCCGACGCGCGTGAACGCCGGGCTCGTCGGCGGCGGCACCGCGACGAACATCATCCCGGAGGAGTCGCACATCGAGGGCGAGCTCCGCGGGCAGACCACGGAGCTCGCGGAGTACATGTCCGACCACGCCGACCGGATCCTCGACTCGGCGGCGGAGATGCACGACTGCGAGGTCGACGTGTCCACGCTCGGCGAAGCGCCCAGCGCGACGAGCGACGAGGCGCTCGCCGGCCTCGTCCGCGAGTCCGCGGGCGACGTCGCGGGCGTCACGAACATCGTCGACAGCGACGACCTCGGCGGCTCCGAGGACGCCACGTACCTGATGAACTACGTCCAAGAGCAGGGCGGGCTCGCCTGCTACCTCGGCGTCGGCACCGACCACCCGGGCGGCCACCACACGACCGACTTCGACGTCGTCGAGGACGACCTCTCGGTCGGCATCGACGTGATCGCCGGCGCTATCCGGCGGGTCGCGGAGACGCGGCCGTAGCGGATCTCGGCTCGTGATTTAAAAAATCGAAAGGGGTTCGCGCCTTCAGACGGAACTACTAGCGATGCCCTCCGAGATCGTCGATCACTCGACCCGCGTGATCGCAATCCAGATTGGCTTCTGGCTGATCGCACTCGCCGTGGGTGCGAGCGCCGTCGGGTACCGAGTCTCCGTCACAGCGGCCGGTGCCATCCTCGGTGCGACGATCGTCGCGAGTGCGCTCGTCTTAGAAGTCGCCGAGCGATAGGCCCGCGGCCTGTATCGACCACAATCGGATCGGAATGTATCACGTTCTAAGTGTTCAACAGA
The DNA here is from genome assembly GCF_000337035.1 of Halorubrum coriense DSM 10284. GTDB lineage: Archaea > Halobacteriota > Halobacteria > Halobacteriales > Haloferacaceae > Halorubrum > Halorubrum coriense. The sequence goes on along the minus strand of NZ_AOJL01000039.1, from coordinate 22,969 downwards.
GCCGATCTGTAGAGTTTCGACGGGTCCGACCGAACACGGACAGCCCGACGGCTGCGGATCTAGCGTGTCGGGTGTCGGACGGAAGTTGACGAACGAGAGCGGAGGCCGGCGCGCGGCCCACCCGGCGCGCGGCCGGTCAGAACGTCAGGTGGGAGCTCGACGACGGGCCCTCGTCGCCGCCGTCGTCCTCGTCCGACAGCCCCTCGCGGAGGTAACTGAGGTCGTCGTCGGTCAGGAACACCGCGCCGTCGCGCACCTCGACGTCCACCGAGCGGAGCGTCGTCCCCGCCGCCTCGCCGTTGTCGCAGGAGCCCTCGCAGGCGTCGAACGCCGAGCCGTGCTTCGGGCAGACGACCGACCCGCCGCGGGTGACCGCGCCGACGCCCTCGCGGTGGAGCCGCTGGTCCTCGTGGGTACAGCGGTTGACCCACGCGCGGACGGGCCGGTCCGGATCCGTCGCTTCCCCGTCCGGCTCGTCCGCGCACGGGACGAGGAACACCTCGCGGTCCGCGTCCCCCTCGCGGGCCGTGAACGCCCACGAACCGCGTTCGCGGACGGTCTCGACGGTGGTGAGCCGGTACCCGCTCACGGCGTCAGTACTTCGCGTCCGCGCCGGTCGTCTCGTACACGCGGTCCATGATCGCGTCGCGCTTGCGGGTCCAGTTCGCCATCGCGGCGGGGCTCGTCGGGTACTCGTCGTAGTGGCCGATCAGCTCGTCCGCCAGCGACTTCGTCTGGTAGAAGTTCCGGATCGTCCCCCAGTAGCCGAAGCTCTTGACCGCGGCCTTCAGCTTCAGCCCGAAGGACATCGAGGTCGACCCCTCGTACAGCGCCTCCGCCAGCTTCTCGCCCGGCAGCGACGCGAGCAGGCCCATCAGGTTGTCGACGTCGACCGCGGTCGCGAGGACGTTGTACACGTCGAGGCCGGCATACCGGCCGCCGAAGTGGTCCATCACGCGGGCGTTGTACCGCCAGAGGTTCTCCTCGCTGAGGTCGCCGTCCGAGATCGCCTTCACCGCCTGCTCGCCGGCGTACTTGCCCGCGTACGCCGCGCCGGCGATACCGCCGCCGGTCGTCGGATTCACGTGCCCGGCGGCGTCGCCGACCGCCATGTACCCCGGCGCGACCGCCGAGTCGTAGGGGCGTCGGGTGGGCAGCGCGCCGCCGAGCTTGTCGCGCACCTCCGCGCCCTCGAACTCGGGGCGGTCCCGGAGGTCCCGCTTCAGCGACTCGATGAGCTGCATCGGCTCCTCCGTCATCTGGAACCCCAACCCGGCGTTGATCTCGGTCGCGGTCCGCGGGAAGTACCAGAGGTAGCCCGCCGCGCGGTCGGTCGCCTTGAACACCAGCGCGTCGTCCCACTCGACCGGCTCCGGGACGTCGACGATCTCGCGGTACGCCGAGCAGAACTGCGAGTACCGGACGTTCGTGTCGAAGGTCGTCCCCTCGAAGTCCGCCTTGTCCTGGAGCAGCGAGAGCGACCCCGCCCCGTCGATCACGACGTCCGCCTCGTACGTCCGCGGGTCCCCCTCTCGCACCGCGTGGATCCCGGTGACGCGCCCCGTCCCGTCCTGCATCACGTCGTTGATGACGGTGTCGTAGTGGAAGTCGACGCCCGCGTCCTCTGCTCCGGCGATGATCTGGCGGCCGTACTCCCAGCGGTCGATGACGGCGAGCTCGCCGGGGACCGGGATCTCTAAGACCGTGTCCTCTTGGGGGATCTCGAAGCGACCGTGGTCGACGCCGGTGTTAGTGAACGCGGGTTCGAGCCGGTCCTTCGGGATCGCCTCCGGGAAGGCGTCGGCCCCCTTCAGGGCGTCACCGCAGGCGATGTGGCCGGCCTCCTCAGCGTCCTTCCGCTCGACGATGACGACGTCGAGCCCCTCGTTCGCGATCGTCGCGGCGGCGTAACAGCCGGCGGTTCCGGCCCCCGCCACGACGACGTCGTACTCGTCGATATCCATTACCGGACCGTGTCGTGCGCCCGGCAAAACTCTTTGCTCCCGTTTCGGTCGGGTTCGATGGGACGGATTTCGCGACCCGGCCGCGAGCGGTGATCCGCAGCGACACGGAAAGCCCGGCCTAACTGTTCAGGCTCGACGTTTAACGGTCTCGCGGGAGAGAACGCGGGTATGGGCCAACTGGAGGAGATCGACGCCGACCGCCTCCGGGCGTGGCTCCCGGAGGTCCGGTCGGCGGAGGCGACCGCGGCGCTGATGGTCGCCATCGCGTACGACAGGGGAATCGGGACCGGTGAGCTCGCCTCGTGGTACGACCGGTCGGAGGAGTGGATCGACGAGACCATCGCGGCGCTCGACTCGCCCGGGCTCGTCTCGACCGTTGCCCGGCTCGAAGGGGTCGATATCGAGGCGGTCGCCGCGGAGTCGAACCTCGCGCCGGCGACGGTCCGCGACTGGTTCGACGCGCTCGCCGACGACTCGGTCGACGAGGCGGCCGACGTCGTCCGGCGGTACGCGGAGGGGTCGGTCGAACCGGTCCGGACCGGCTCGCCCTCGACTGTCTACCACCTCGACTGGAGCGTCGTCGCCGAGCGGGGCTGGTCGATGGACGACGAGGACCTCTTCGAGAAGGCTGCCGACGCGGACCTCGGGCTCCCGGAGTACGGGCGCTTCCTCGTCGAGCCGAACGAGTCGATCCTCGAAGCGGCGGAGCGCGGCGGTCGCTCGTGGCCGTACGCCTGCCGCGGCGGGGCTTGCTCGAACTGCGCCGTCGTCGTCGTCGAGGGCGACGTGGCGATGCCGGGGCAGTCGATCCTCTCGGACGAGCAGATCCGCGAGGCGAACGCCCGCCTGTCCTGCGTCGGCGTCCCGATCACGGACGAGGTCAAGCTGGTGACCGGCGTCGGCGACGGCGACGCCTTCGCCGACCTACGGCTGCCGTCGCCGACCGACGGCCCCGGCGCCGCGGACTGATCCGACGGGGCGACGCCCGCGAGTACCGACGCGAACGGCGGCGTCCCGGATCACTCCTCGGTCTCGTAGTGGTCGCCGGCCGCCTCCGGGAGCTGCGTCCGCCCGACCAGCGCGAGCACGATGATCACCACGACGAACGGGGTGATCCGGATGAGCTGACGGGGGACGCCGATCCCCTGTAGCTGGAGGACGGTCTGTACCGCGTCGAGCCCCGCGAACAGCATCGTCGAGAGGAACGCTCCGACCGGGTTGTAGTTCCCGAACAGGTACGCCACGATGGCGATGAACCCCTTCCCGTTGACCATCGTCGGCCCGTTCCCGGTGAACTGGCCGAGGTCGAGCGACAGCGCCGCGCCGCCCATCCCCGCGAGCACTCCCGAGATGATCACGGCCGCGTACCGGACGTGCGTGACGCTCACGCCGGCGGTGTCGAGCGCCTTCGGATTCTCGCCGCTGGCGCGGATCCACCGGCCGAACGCCGTCCGCTCGAAGACGTACCACGAGCAGAAGACGGCGAGGAACAGCAGGTAGACGGTCGGCGACGCCGAGAAGAGCGCGCCGAAGAACGGCAGGTCTTCGAGCACCGGGACCGCGATGGACCCCATCGTCTGGACGGTTGGGGTGTTCGGGCTGTTGTAGATCACCTGCGAGGCGAACGGGGCGAGTCCGAGCGCGATGAGCCAGACGGCGAGCCCCGCGATAATCTGGTCCGCCCGGAACTTGATCGTCACGACGGCGAAAAGCGCCGCGAGCAGCGTGCTCGCGACCACGCCGGCGACGAAGCCGACCCAGACGCCGCCGGTGACTTCGGTGACGTAGACCGCGCCGAACGCCGAGATGATCAACAGCCCCTCCAGCCCGATGTTGATCACGCCCGACTTCTCCGCGAATATGCCGCCGAGGGCGGCGAACGCGATGGGAACGGAGAGCCGCAGCGCCGCCGCTAGCGTGTTCTCGCTCGTGAGGACGGCCGCGAGCGTCCCGGCGAGCGAGTCCGGGAACAGTAGGCCGGCGACGAGCAGCGCGACGACGGCCGCGACCGTCGTCCCGGCGAAGAGCGCGCGGGTGGAGTACCGCTCGACGAAGCCGCCCTCGCCGTCTCCCGCGGCGTCACTCATCGGTCTCACCCCCCTGGTCGACGGCGACGCCGCCGTCGGTCGCGACCGCCTCCGACTCCGACCACTGTCCCGGCAGCCCCTTGGCGAGTAGCCGGAAGAACTCCGGCATGGCCACGAACAGGATGATGAGCCCGCGGAGGACGCCGACGAGCTGGGGCGGCACGTCGGTCGCGAACTGGACGACCGTGGTCCCGCTCTTCAAGACGCCGAACAGGAGCGCGGCGACGCCGACCCCGAGCGGGTTGTTGCCGGCGAGGATCGAGACCGTGATCCCGTCGAAGCCGTAGTCCGGGATCCCCGTCTGGAACGTGCCGAGTATCATCATCACGTACATCGCACCCGCGATGCCCGCGAGCGCGCCGGAGAGCGCTAGGCTCGCGACGATAGTGCGCTTGGAGTCGACGCCGCCGTACTCCGCCGCCTCGGGCTGGACGCCGCTCGTGCGCACGTCGTAGCCGAAGGCGGTGTGTTCGAGGACGTAGTACAGCGCGGCGATGGCGACGAGGCCGAAACCGAGCGCGACGATCGAGAAGTCCTGTCGCGCGCCGAAGAACAGGGAGGGGAACTGCGCGAACTCCGGGAGCGGCACGGTCTGGTTCGCGGCGCTGTTGGGGTCTTTGAACACTCCGCTGACCAGGTACAGCGCGACGCCCGTGGCGACGAAGTTGAGCATGATCGTCGTGATCACCTCGTTGGCGTCCGCGTACGCCTTCAACACGCCCGGAATCGCGCCGTAGAGGCCGCCGAACACGCTGCCGACGAGGAGTCCGAACGGGATCAACACGACGGTCCCGACGAGCCCGGAGACGAACGCCGACGCCCAGAGGACGCCGAGGGCGGTCGCCAGCGCGCCGACGACCATCTGGCCCTGCGTTCCGATGTTGAAGATCCCGGCGCGGAACGCCAGCGCGACCGAGAGGCCGGTGAAGAGCAGCAGCGTCGTCTCTCTGAGCGTGATCGCGAACTGACCGTTCGGCGACCACCCGCCGCTCAGCGGGTCGCCGAGCGCGCCGAGGAACAGCCGATCGAAGACGACGACGGGGTCGTAACAGAAGCCGGTGCCGAAGTAGTACACCGCCTCGCCGGCGGTACAGCTCGTCATCCGGCCGGCCACGAGCACCAGTACCGCGCCGATGAGGACGGAGAGGACGAGCGCCGCGGAGCTGATGAGGATCCGCTCGGTCGCGGACGCCTCGACGAGCCGAGAGAGCGCCTTCCGCGCGCGGTCGGCGGGGCTCACGCCTCCTCACCGTCCGCGGCGTCGGCGTTCGTCGACGGGGCCGGTTCGGCCTCGCTCGCCGTCTCGAAGCCGCCACCGCCACCGTCGCCGTCCCCCGGACGCTCCCCGGCCATCAGCAGGCCGAGCTCCTCTTCGGTCGTCTCGTCGGGGTCGACGACGTCGATGAACTCTCCCTCGTAGACGACCGCGAGGCGGTCCGAGAGCCCCTGTACCTCCTCCAGCTTTGAAGAGACGAGGAGGATCGCCACGCCCTGCTGCCGGAGCTCCAACAGGCGCTCGTGGATGAACTCGATCGACCCGACGTCGACGCCCCGCGTCGGGTGCGAGGCGACGACCAGTTCGGGGTCCCGCTCGAACTCCCGTCCCACGATGAACTTCTGCTGGTTGCCGCCGGACAGCGAGTGTGCCTCGGCGTCCGCGTTCGGCGGGCGCACGTCGTACTCGTCGATTATCGCGTCGGCGTGAGCGCGCGTGTCACCCCAGTCGATCCGCCCGTTGGGCGCGAACTCCCGCCCGTGTTGGCTGCCCAACAGGCCGTTCTCGACGAGGTCGAACTCCATCACCAGCCCGCGCTCCTGCCGGTCCTCGGGGATGTACGCCATCCCCGAGTCGATCCGCTCGCGACGCGAGGTGGACGTGACGTCCTCGCCGCGGAAGCGTATCTCGCCCGCGTCGACCTCTTGGAGCCCGGTCACCGCCTCGACGAGTTCGGACTGGCCGTTGCCGTCCACGCCCGCGATACCGAACACCTCGCCGGCCCGGACCTCGAAGGAGACGCCGTCGACCGCGCGGACGTCCCGGTCGTCCTCGACGACCACGTCCGACACCGCGGCGACGACGTCGCCCGCGTCCGCCGCGCCGTGGTCGACGTCCAAGAGCACCTCGCGGCCGACCATCAGCTCCGCGAGCTCCTCCTGGCTGGTCGCGTTCGCGTCGACCGCGCCGACCTTCTCGCCGTCGCGGAGGACGGTGATGTCGTCGGCCGCGCGCATCGCCTCGCCGAGCTTGTGCGTGATGAAGATGATCGTCTTCCCCTGCGCGGTGAGCTCGTCGAGCACGTCGAACAGCTCGTCGACCTCTTGGGGCGTCAGGACGGCGGTCGGCTCGTCGAGGATCAGGACGTCCGCCCCGCGGTACAGCGCTTTCAGGATCTCGACGCGCTGTTGCTCGCCGACGGAGACGTCTTCGATCCTCGCGTCCGGGTCGACGTCGAACCCGTAGCGGTCGGCGAGTTCGACGACGGCCTCGCGCGCGCCGGCCCGGTCGACCGCGAGCCCGCCCCACTTTCGGGGCTCGTTGCCGAGCGTGATGTTCTCCGTGACGGTCATCGGGTCCACGAGCATGAAGTGCTGGTGGATCATGCCGATCCCGGCGTCGATCGCGTCCCGGGGCGAGCGGAACGCCTGCGGTTCGCCGTCGAGCCGGACCTCCCCCGACGTGGGTTCGTAGAGACCGTAGAGGACGTTCATCAGCGTCGTCTTGCCGGCCCCGTTCTCGCCTAAGAGGGCGTGAACGGTGCCGCGCTCGACTTCGAGGTCGACGTCATCGTTCGCCACGACGCCGGGAAACCGCTTCGTGATCCCGTCGAGGTGGACGGCTGAGGCCATTGGTCTGGTTCTCACTGGTTCGAGGGGGGCTGAATATGTTTGGATACGGCGCCGTCAGCGCCCGACGCCGAGCGGTCGCTCGCCTCTGACGCGCGAGACAAAAAGCGGCGGCCTCGGACGAGGAACCGGCTAGGGTTCGGAGGGGACGTCGGTGTCGCCGGCGATGATGTCCTCGCGTGCGGTCGCGACCTCGTCCAGGATCTCCTGGGGAATCTCGGAGCCGAGCTGGTCCCCGAAGACGAGTTCGACACCGTCGCTGTCGAGGCCGAGGGCGACGTTCGACCCGCCGGGGAACTCGTCGTCGACGGTCGCGTCGATCGCGTTGTACACGGCGGTGTCGACCCGCTTGACCATGCTCGCGAGGATGACGTCGGCGTAGTCGGGACGGGTGACGGACTGGTCGCGGTCGACGCCGATCGCGAACCGCCCCTGCTCCTGTGCGGCCTGGAAGACGCCGGTTCCGGTGTTGCCCGCGGCGTGGTAGACGATGTCAGCCCCGCTGTTGTACATCGCGTTCGCCGCCTCGCGGCCCGCGGCCGGGTCGTTGAAGCTCCCGGTGTAGTTGACGCTGACGTCGATGTCGTCGCTGCCGGCGGAGACGCCCGACTCGAAGCCCGCCTGGAACTTCTGGATCAGGTCGGACTCGACGCCGCCCACGAAGCCGACGTTCGTCGAGTCGCCGGTTGTCGAGCCCGCGCCGACCGAGAACGAGCGCGTCGTGAGCAGACTCGCCATCAGTCCGGCGAGGTACGAGCCCTCGTGCTCTTGGAAGACGTAGCTCGCGACGTTGTCGGCGTCGACGGCCGAGTCGACGATCATGAAGTCTTGGTCCGGGTACGACGACGCCGTGTCCGTCAGCGAGTCCGCCTGAAGGAAGCCGATACAGCACACCAGGTCGTAGTTCGGGTCGCTCGACTCCGCGAACTGCTGTTGGAACGTGCTGAACTGCGACACCTCGTCGGGCTGCGACTCCCGGAACGAGATACCGAGCTCCTCTTCGGCCTGTAACGCTCCCTGCTGGGCCTGGTCGTTGAACGACCCGTCGCCGAGACCGCCGGTCGCGTACACCATGCCGATGTTCGCGGCCGGGCCGCTCTCGCCGTCGGATCCGTCGGAGCCGTCAGAGCCGTCGGAGCCGTCCGAACCGTCGGACCCGTCTGAGCTGTTCTCGCCGTCGCTCGGCCCGCCGCTACACCCCGCGAGGCCGACGAGGCCCGCTGCGCTTGCCGCCTTGATGAACCGCCGTCGGTCGAAGTCGGATGCCATCTCACTCGTAACCCCGTCGGAACGCGGCATAAATTCGTCGTTCCCACGCCGAGAGGGTAGCACGTTCGTGGAATAATGCGACCGAATACCGGGCAAAGACCGCCGTCTCACGGGTTTCTGATCCACGAATCCGAATTTCACACGGTCGTAAACGGTCGGAGAATACTGGGCGATCGACGTCGCAGCGCCGGAGGCGTTCCCGGCCGGTGTCGCGACACCGGGGCGTCCCCGGCTCACGCCGCCGACACCGCCTACGCCGCCGCGACCGCGGCCTCAACCACGCCTTCGACCTCGGCGACGAGCTCGTCCACGTCGTCGCTCTCGGCGTACACCCGGACGTACGGCTCGGTTCCGGACGGCCGCACCAGCGTCCACGAGGCGTCGTCGAACTCCAGCCTGACGCCGTGGTCGGTGTCGACCGCGGCGTCGGGGAACGCCTCCGGCAGCGCCGTCTCCAACCGGTCCATCGCCGGCTCCTTCGCGTCGTCGGGGCAGTCGACGCTCACCTTCCGGTACGGGCGCTCCGTGACCGGCGCTCGCAGCGCCGCCAGCCCCTCGTCGGCGACGAGGCGGGCGATCACCGCGGCGGAGGCGACGCCGTCGATCCACCCGCCGGAGGCGACGTGGATGTGCTTCCACGGCTCGGCCGCGAAGACGACGCGGGTGTCGGCGGCGCTCTCGGCGCGCACCGCGGCGATCCCCTCATGGAGCGCCCCGAGCCGCACGCGCTCGACCCGGCCGCCGGCGTCGCGGACGCGCTCGTCGATCCGGCCGGAGGCGTTCGGCGTCGTCACGACGACCGGATCCGCGGCGTCGCTCGCGCGGGTGTACCGCTCCGCGAGGACCGCGAGGACCGTGTCCTCGTGGACGACCTCGCCGTCGGCGTCGACGATCACGATCCGGTCGGCGTCGCCGTCGTGGCCGATCCCGAACGCGAACCCGTCGGCCTCGCCCGCCTCGCCGTCGCCGCCGTCTGTCGCCTCCTCGTCCGCCGGTCGCCCCGGGTTCTCGACGCCCTCGTTGGCGTCGGCGACGAACGCGCGCAGGTCGGCGAGCGTCTCCGGCGTTGGCTTGCTCCCGCGGCCCGGGAAGTGGCCGTCGACGTTGCCGTTGAGCGTGACGACGTCGGCCCCGAGCTCGCGAAGGACGGTCGGGGTCGCGGGCGCGCTCATCCCGTTGCCGCAGTCGACGGCGACCCGGAGGCCGTCGAGGGCCGCGCCGAAGCCCGCGGCGTACTCGCGCACGTGGTCAAGGTAGTCGCCGAGCGGGTCGACTCGGGTCGCCGCGGTCCACTCGTCCCACGGGGCGACCGACGCCTCGTCGGCGACCCGCGACTCGACGGCGCGCTCCAGCTCGCGGTCGAACTCGACGCCGTCGCGGAACAGCTTGATCCCGTTGTCGGTCGGGGGGTTGTGCGAGGCCGTGAGCATCACGCCGTAGCGCCCCTGCGAGGCGTGCGCCAGCGCCGGCGTGGGAAGCTGGCCGGCCCGTCGGACGGCGACGCCGCCGGCGGAGAGACCGGCCTCCGTCGCGGCCGCGAGCGCCGGGCCGGTCACTCGCCCGTCGCGGGCGAGGACGGCGGTTGGGTCGGGGCTCGACTCGTCGGCTCGGTCCCGGATCGCCGCGCCGACGGCTCGCCCCACGGCGAGCGCGAGCGACGGCGTGACGCGGTCCTCGACGCCGCCGCGGATGCCGGCGGTTCCGAACAGGTCCATGTCGCCCACCTCGGCGCGCGGGAGTTAGTAGGCGTCGGTTGCGGGCGGGCGGTTTAACAGGCAGCGCGCCGCACCACCGACCGATGACCGACCGCGTTCGCGCGCACGTGTTCGTCTCGGGTCGCGTTCAGGGCGTCTACTACCGGGCGACGACCCGCGACACCGCCCGCGAGAGGGATGTCGACGGCTGGGTCCGGAACCTCGACGACGGGCGGGTCGAGGCCGTCTTCGAGGGCCCCGAGGGTGACGTCCGCGACATGGTCGAATGGTGCGAGACCGGGAGCCGGGCCGCCAAGGTGGACGACGTGGACGCCGAGTACGGCGAGCCGGAGGGCGAAGACGGGTTCGAGGTCCGGTGGTGAGCGAGCGCCGGTCCCGGCCGTCTCAGTCGTCCCCCGTCGGCGCGGCGGCGTCGCCGGGTCGCTCTCGAACGCCGAGCTCCTCCAGCGCGCGCAACACGACGACCGCCTCCACCACGTCGCGCTCCTCGGTGTAGGGGTCGTCGACCGCGTCGAGGGTCGCCTCGGCCTCGCCCGCCAGACGCGCCTCCAGTTCCGTCTGGTCCGTCTCGGCCTTCGTCGCCGACAGCAGCGCCTCGTGGTCCTCGCGGAGGTCCAGGGAGACGTGGGCCGCGTTACACCGCGAGAGCGGGTGCGCGTCCATCTCGATGGCGAGGTCGCTCACGAGGTCCCAGTCGTCGGCGCAGAAGCGGAGCGTGACCGTGCCGACCACGTCGCGCCACGCGATGGGGTCGCCGTTCTCCATGAGCCGGAGCGCCCGCGGCGGCACCGCGATCCGGGTGTGGGTGTCGTCCCGGCCGCACAGGCAACAGGGGGTGTTCTTCAGTCCGGCGTACACGGGGCGTCGTACGGGCCGGAGAGGGGTGTGCGTTTCGCCGGCGGAGCGCCTTTCGCCCGCGCTGGGAGTGTCGTCACTGAACCACAGTTACAAAAGACACATACGCAGCCGGGGAATCGGAGCGGGTAATGGATCGCCCGTCGCCGGAACTCCTCGCGGCCCTCTGTCTGTTCGTCGTCGGAGCGGGGCTCGTCATCGGGGGCGCCGCGGGCGCGACCGACCCGGCCCCGGTTACGTACTCGGTGGATCGAACGGACAGCGAAGTCAACCGCTATGCGGACCTCTCCGGGCCGGCGCGGGACGTCGTCGACGCCGGCGGCGATCGCGACGAGGTCGCCGTCGACGAACTCCCGTCCGAGTTCCGGTCGGGGACGTGGAACTTCGTCAGGGACGGCGGCGAACTCGCGTGTTTCTTCCCGACCGACGACGCCGACTCCGGAGGCGTCAGCGTCGCGTTCGCCGGCTGCGAGGGGTTCGCCTTCGAGTACGAGGAGCTCCCCGAGCGGGGACAGCGCTTCTTCACGGTGGCCGCGGAATCCGACGACGGCAGCGTCTCGATCCCGGAACCGGCTCCCTCGGGGTTCGACCTCGCTCCGGGGGACACCGGCGTCGAAGTCGAGGAGGCTCCCGAAGAGGGAGGCCAGTACTACGTGTTCGCGGACGGACAAGTGTACGAATTCGGGCTCTACGGAGCGGGTCCGCTCGGCGGGTTCGGCGAATTTATCTACGCCGTCTTGGCGATGGCCCTCGGTGTCGCCCTCATCGCCGGCAGCGCGTACGGGTACCGGATCTCGGCGGTCCACGCGCCGGCGGCCGCCGCGGTCGGTGGGAGCGTGTACCTCGTACAGCCGCTCGTCGAGGCCGCCGGGCTGTTGCGATGGTCGATACGGCTCGACGGGTACAGCCCGTGGGGGATCCCGCTCGTGATCGCTCTCGCGGTGGGCGGGGTGGCGTACGTGATCCCGGACCTGTACGCGTTCGCACGCCGGTACGTGTGAAAGACGGCGCAGCGGCCGCGTGACTCGCCGACGCTATGTTATACCCCGAGGCGGCGGCGCGTGCCTCCGAGTGGCCGCCGAAGGCGGCCGCGAGGAGCACGCGCGAGGGAGTCGGTCGCCGAGCGAAGCGACGGCGACCGACGAGGCTGGGGAGGNNACACCGACGTAAGCACCGCAGCGAGTGAGCGGAGCGAACGAGCGAGGAGCGCAACGAGGTGCGCGAGTCCTCGCGGCTGGGGCTTTGGAAGTGTCCGCCGCAGAGACACCAGACACGTCGTACCGAGCGGCCGGGACTTTGGGAGTGTCCGCCGTCGCGTCGTAGTCCGCGATCTACGAACGAGAAACGATCGCGCTGACGCGCTCTTACGCGTCGCACTCGGCGAGCCACTCGTGGGCCCACGAGTCGATCTCCTCGAAGACGGGGGCGAGCGACTCGCCCTTAGCGGTCAGGCTGTAGTACGTCGCCACCGGCGAGTCCTCCTCTAACCGCCGGTCGACGAAGCCGGTCTCTTGGAGGTCGTCGAGCACGCGCGAGAGCGTGCGAGCGTTCGCGTCGGTCTCGCGCTTGAGTTCGTTGAACCGCGACTCGCCGTTCAACAGCTCGTGGAGGACGACGAGCCGCCACCGCGAACCGATCTGTTCGAGCGAGTCGACGACCGGGCAGGGCGTGTCGGGCGTCGTCGCCTCGCTCGCCGTGTCGGCCGCCGTCTCCGCCGTGTCCACCGGTTCCGAGTCGGTGAGGTCCTGAGATGACATCGGTGTTACCTACTAACCGTATTGTCCGGGAAGCGATAAATAGGTTACGTCCGTACAGCAGGTTACACGATGTTAGCTGACTTCGCGACGCTACCGCTCCAGTTCGACACCCCCCTCGCGGGCGAACTCTCCCTGCTCGGCCGGATCCTGTTCGGCGCGACGCTCGCGTTCATGGGGCTCAACCACTTCGCCGACCTCGAAACGATGGCCGGCTACGGCGAGTTCAAGGGCCTCCCCGCGCCCCGGTTCTCGGTGATCGCCTCCGGGGCCGTCCTCGCCCTCGGGGGCCTCGCCGTCGCCGCGGGCGCGTTCCCGGTCCTCGCCGCGGGCTCGCTCGCGTTCTTCCTCCTCGTCTCCGCCGTGACGATGCACGACTTCTGGTCGATGGACGACCCCGAGGAGAAGCAGAACGAGATGACGGGCTTCTTAAAGAACGTCTACGGTGCCGGTGCCGCGCTGGCGCTGCTCGCCGTCGGCGGGACCGCGTGGCCGTACGCGGTCGGCGTCGGCCTGTTCTGAGCGGCGGCCGAACCGGTTGACCGTCCGGATCCTCGAATGACCCGACCGAACCGTTCCGTGGCCGAACCGTGCCGCGGCCGAACCGTTCCACGATCGACGCGCTCCTCTTCGAGTCACCGACGCGGCGGCCCCCGAGTCGCCAGTACGACTAACTGCCCTCCCGACGAGTGGTCACACGGACCATGACTGACGCGCCGCCGACGACGGGACTCCACCACGTCACGAACGTCTGTACCGACATGGACGAGACCCGGTCGTTCTACGAGGACGTGCTCGGCTGGCACACGGTCAAGCGGACGCAGAACTACGACGACCCGGGCACGCCGCACTACTACTTCTCGTCGACCCCGGAGGGCGAGCCCGGGACCACCGTCACCTACTTCGAGTACCCCGACTCGCAGGGGACGCCCGGGCCGGGGGCGAGCCACCACTTCGCGTTCGGCGTCGCGGACGAGGCCGCACTCCGCGAGTGGAAAGCGCACCTCGAGAGCCGCGACGTCCGGGTCTCCGAGGTGAAAGACCGGACATACTTCAAGAGCGTCTACTTCTCGGACCCCGACGGGCTCGTCTTCGAACTCGCGACGGAGGGGCCGGGGTTCACCAGCGACGAGGCGGAGCCGGGCAGCGCGGTCATCGACCCGTTCGAGGAGGGCCGCGAGGAGTGAGTCGGCCGGGCGACGACGCGCGCCCGGCGGACTCGGCAGGCTCGGCAGGTCTCGTCGCCCGACTCACCCCTCGCCTTCGACGAGCGCCGCGAACCGGTCGAGCGCCAGCCGGCAGACGGGGGCGTACGGGGCCGCGATAAGCGGGACCTCGATCACCGCTCGACACCGATCCGGATCTCTCGGGTAGCGGTCGACGCGGTGGCCCGTGGCCGGCACCCCCGCGACCCGCCACTCCCAGCGGAGCCGCGTCGCGGCCGTCACGCGGAAGGGGACCCAACGACACGCGACCCGGACGCGTCCAGTCGTCCCGGTCTCGACGTACCGGTCGGTGCTCTCGACGCCGCGAACGGAGGGGCTCCAGTCGGGCCACCGCCGCGTGTCGCGGAGCGCTCTCGCCGTCCGCTCCGGCGGGGCGTCGACGTCGCGGCCGACCGCGAGCGTCGTCCCCTCGCGGACCACCGCGGTTCGGGCGTCGCGTTCGGCTGTGGTGTCCACACCCGGCGTCCGACGCCGGCGACCCTCATCGCTGCGGTTCGCGGGTGACATCCACACGTTCGTACGGTTCGAGGCGGTCGAGACGCGGACAATTGGCAGTTCGTCCACCGGTCGAGACGGATTCCCGCCGGTAGATATTAATACCTTATATGGTATCAGGTCTCATTATCCCTTTCCACGAAGGGTTAATACGGGGCTCCGCGCTACCGGCTGTCAATATGGCACGCGATCGCGATACCATGAAAGACGTCTCGCACACCGCACCGAACGACACCTCCGCGGACGCCGTCTGGGAACGAGGACGAGGACCGGTCGAGGAAGAGGAAGAAGAGGAGTAACGCGAACCGACCGGGTTCTCTCGCCGGCCCGATTCACCGGCCGCATCCGCTACCGACCGGAGAGTGACGCCGATCCGACGCACTCGCCGGGTTCCTCCGACACTCTCTTTGTCGTTCTGTCTCCAGACGGAGCATGGTCGGAGTCGCACTCGGCGTGGCCGGCGCGGCGGCGGTGACCGTGTTGCTGGGGTTCAGCGCGTTCTTCTCCAGCTCTGAGACCGCTATCTTCTCCCTACCCGCCGAGTGGTTCGAGCGACAGGCGGCCACGGACGACCCGCGGGGGGCCGTCCTGAAGGAACTCCACGACGACCCCCACCGGCTTCTGGTGACGCTGCTGGTCGGGAACAACGTCGTCAACATCGCCATCTCGAGCATCGTGACCGTCCTGATCGCGAGCTACCTGCCCTCCGGGACCGCGATCGTGGTGACGACCCTCTGTACGAGCTTCCTCGTGCTCGTCTTCGGCGAGATCGTCCCGAAGGCGTTCGGCCTCGGCAACGCGGAGACGTGGTCGCTGCGGATCGCGTCGCCGGTCCGGCTCGTCGAGCGCGTCCTCTCGCCGCTCATCACGCTGTTCGACGGGGTGACGCGCCGGATGAACGCGTACATCAGCGGCGACGGCAGCATCGAGAAGCCGTACACCGAGTGACGCGCGGCCGGGCGGACTCGGGGGCTCGGCCGACCGCCGTCACAGCGTCCCTTCGGTCCGCCGTCCCGCGTCTCCGCCGCGTTCTCGGGGCCGATAACCGCGGGCGTGGGTTTAACCCACGCGCCGCCGGAAGCGCAGGCATGATCGAGGTGTCGGGGCTGCGGAAGACCTACGGCGACTTCGCGGCCGTGGTCGACAGCGACTTCGCCGTCGACGACGGCGAGGTGTTCGGGATCGTCGGCCCGAACGGGGCCGGGAAGACGACGACGCTCAAGGTGATCGCCGGCCTCGTCGAGCCGACCGACGGCGAGGTGACCGTCGCCGGCTTCGACGCCTCGGACCCCGAGATGCGCCGACATCTCGGGTTCCTGCCGGAGGAGTCGCCGCTGTACGAGGAGATGACCGCGCTGTCGTACCTCCGCTTCTTCGCCGACCTCTACGACGTGCCCCGGGAGGTCGCCGACGAGCGGATCGAGGCCGCGCTCGACCGGCTCGAACTCGACCACCGCGAGCGCCGCCTGGGCGACGTCTCGAAGGGCATGAAGCGCAAGGTCGCCATCGCGCGCTCGCTGGTCAACGACCCGGACGTGCTGGTGTACGACGAGCCCGCCTCCGGGCTCGACCCGGTGACGACGAACTCCGTACTGGCGTTTACCCGCGAGCTCCGCGAGACCGGGAAGACGGTCGTCTTCTCGGCGCACAACCTCTACCACGTCGAGTCCGTCTGCGACCGCGTCGTGGTGATGAACGAGGGCCGGATCGTCGCCCGCGGGAGCGTCGACGGGATCCGCGAGCGACACGGCGAGACGACCTACCGCGTGTTCACCGACGTCGAGCCGACCGCGACGCCCGCCCTCGCCGACCTCGACGCGGCGACTGCGGAGGTCGGCGACCGCTACCGGACGACGGTCCCGGATATGGACGCCGTCGCGGCGGTCCGCGAGGCCGTCGCCGACGCCGGCGGCGAGGTCGTCGACATCCGGAGCCGCGAGCCGAGCCTAGAGGATGTGTTCCTCGACATCGTCGGCCGGCCGATGCCCGGGCGGTACACCGGCGACATCGGCGGCGGGGAAGGGAGCGATTCCGCCCGCGACGGGGACGAGACCGCGACCGCGGCGGCGACGGAGGCGACCGAGTGACCGATCGGCTGCGCCGACTCGGCCGGCGGCTCGCCGTCGCCGCCCGTCGAGTGCTCCGCGTCGCCAAGTGGGAGTCGGCGCGGGCGTCCGGCGGCGTCGACCGGAAGACCCTCGCCGCGGGGGTCGCCCTGCTCCTCGTCGCCGGGGGCGTCGTCGGCGTCGGCGTGGCGACCGGCGTGGCCGGCCTCGACGTCGACCGCGACGTCTACCGCGTCGGCGTCGACCCCGACTCGCCGTACGCGGACGCGATCGAGGCGGAGCCGTCGCTGCGCCCGGTCTCCGCCGGTCGGGCGTCGCTCGGCGACTCCGCCGACGCGGTCGTCGTGACGGTCGTGCGACCCGGTTCGGGGGGTGGGGGAGCGATCGACTCCGCCGACGTCGAGTCGGTCGTCGTCCGCGCGACCGACACGCAGAAGGGCGAGGCCGCGGCCGCGTCGGTCCGCGAGGCGGTCGAGGCGCACAACGAGCGCCTGATGCGCGCCGAACCGAACCGGACCGCCGCGTTCCCGGTCACCGTCACGCTCCGGTACGTCGGTCGAACGACCGGGTTCGACGAGGGCGCGACGCTCGGCGGCGACGGCGGCCGGACGGGCGACTCGGGCGGATCGGCCGGCGACGACAGCCAAGCGAGCGACGCGGACGGGTCGACCGCCGACGGCGGGACCGACGGCGGCACGGCCGACGGAATCGGCTCTGTCGGCGGCGACGGCGGGACCGACGACGACGGCGGCTTCGCGGTGCCATCCGTCGGCGGCGCGGCCTTCGGTGCCGACACGGTCGGCTCGCCGGGCGCTATCACGCCGCCGTTCCCGTTCACCTCGCTGCTCCTCGCCTTCGTCTTCCTCGTGCCGATGAACTTCCTGATCCAGGCGTACGGCTCCTCCGTCCTCGACGAGCGGACGAACCGGCGAGGGGAGCCGCTGCTCGTCACGCCGCTGTCGCCGGCGGAGATCGTCGCCGGCAAGACGCTGCCGTACGCCGCGGCCGCGGCGGTCGTCACGACGCTCATCGCGCTCGCGGTCGGCGGCGGGGCGCTGTCGGTGGTCGCGGTGGCACCGGTCGCCGCGACGTTCCTCGGCGCGACGTTCGTCGGCGCGATGTTCGCGCGGTCGTTCAAGGAGCTCACCTTCGTCACGGTGGGCGTGAGCGTCCTGCTGACGACGTACGCGTTCGTGCCCGCCATCTTCACGAACGTGACCCCCGTCGCGCTCGTCTCGCCGCTGACGCTCGTCGTCTTCGACCTTCAGGGCGAGGCCGTCTCGGCCGGCGAGGTGCTCTTCTCGACCGCGCCGATGGCGGTCGGCGCGGCGCTGCTGTTCGGCCTCGGGCTCGGTGTCTACCGCGAGGAGGACATGTTCTCCCAGAAGCCGGTGACCCGGAAGTTCCTCGACGCGCTCGCGGTGCGGCTCTCTCCGGTCCCGGCCGGCGGCGCGCTCCTCGACCGCGGGCGGCTCCGCGCGCTCGGAGCCGTCGCGTTCCTCACCGCCTGTACGATCCCCTTCGTGTTCGTCGCGGAGCTGCTCGCCGTCGCGGTGCTGTTCGCGCTGCCGGTCACCGTGTCGGTCCCGGTGTTGCTCGTGACCATCGCCTTCGTCGAGGAGGTCGCCAAGAGCGTCGGCCTCTACGCCGGCTTCGAGCGCGGCGTCTTCGAGCGGACCGGCGGGGCCGCGACCGGTGACGGCGACCGCGGGCTCCGCCTCGCGCTCGCGGTCGGCGTCGCCTCGGGGACGGGGTTCTTCCTCGCGGAGAAGGCCACCGCGGTCGTCCAGGCGGTCGGGCTCACCGACCTCTTCCTCGGGCGGGCCGCCTTCGCCGACGTGGCCGGGCTCTCCGGACTGCCGCCGGTCGCGCTGGCGGCGCTGTTCTTCGCGCCGCTGGTCCTCCACGCGGTCACCACGGGGGTCGCGAGCGTCGGCGCGAGCCGCGGGCGGACCGCCTACGCGCTGGCGCTGACGCTGGCGACGCTGGGGCACGCCGCCTACAACGTGGGGGTGGTGAGCCTTGGATAGCCGCCTGACGATCGCCGGGCGGGAGCTCGCGGGGCTGCGCGCCGAGAAGACGATCCTGCTGGCGATCGGGATCCAGCTGTTCATCGCGATGTTCTCGTCGTTCCTCGTCGTCGGGCTCGTCTCGATGTACGACCCGGGCGCGCTCGACGGCGCGCAGATCGAGGTCGCGGCCGCGGGCGACGCGGTCGACGACTTGGAGCGAGCCGCGAGCGAGGTCTCGGGCGCGTCGGTCGCGGCGTACCCCGACGCGAACGCGGCGCGGAGCGCCTTCGAGCGGAACGCGGCCGACGCGGTGGTGGTCACGACTCGCGGGGAGTCGGGCCGGGTGTCGGCGGTCGTCACCGCGCCCGACGCCACCGTGGAGACGACCGTGATCGTGGTGCAGCTGCGCGAACTCTTGCGGACCTACGAGCTGAACGAGCGCGACGCCCGCGCCCAGTTCCTCGAGGAGTCGCCGCTGCCGCTGCCCGAGCGGAGCGAGACCAGCCCGTACTTCACGTTCACCTACACCGTGTTGATCCCGCTCCTCGTCTTCCTCCCGGTGTTCATCTCGGGGTCGCTCGTCGTCGACTCGATCACCGAGGAGATAGACCAAGGGACCATGGAGCTGCTCCGCGTCGCGCCGGTGACGCTGCCGGAGATCGTCGACGGCAAGGCGGTCGCGGCGATCGGGATCGCGCCCGGACAGGCCCTGATATGGCTCCTCCTCCTTGAGGCGAACGGCACGTCGGTCGCGAACGTCGGCCCGATCCTCGCGCTGATGACCGCGCTGACGACGCTCGTCGTCGCCGTCGCGGTCGGTATCTCGGCGGTCGCGCCCGACCGGCGGGCGGCCCAGCTGCTCTACTCAGTCGCGGTCCTCGTGCTGTTCGGCGGCGCGACGGCGATGGCCGGCGGCCCCGCGAACGCGGTGGCCCGGCTCGCGATCGACAGCGCCGACGCGCCCACGGGCGTCCTCGTGGTCGCGTACGCCGTCATCGCCGGGGCCGCGTACCTCGGCGTCCGCCGCGCCGTCGCCGTCGAGGGGCTGGGTCGCTGAACGGTCGGACCCGTCTCCGGTGTCAGTCGGCGAAGCGGTCGCCGAACCGCTTCGCGGTCGGGAGCCGCCAGCCGCGGGCGACGGCGACGAGCCGGAGCCCGACCGTCACCGCCGCGCAGGCCGCAGCGGCCAGGCCCGCGGGCGCGCCGACCGCGCCGGCCGCCCAGTACGCGACGCCGCCCAGCACCGCGCAGCTCGCGTAGAAGTCCTCGAAGAGGATGAACGGCGACCGGTCGAGCAGGATGTCGGCGAGCGCGCCGCCGCCGACGGCGTTGATCGTCGCGACGGTCACCACCCCGAACGCGGAGACCCCGGCGTCCGTCGCGACGATGGCTCCGGTGGTGGCGAACGCGGCGAGGCCGACGGCGTCCGCGACGACCGTCGCCGGGTGCTCGTCGGGGGTGGCGAGCCACGCGCTCAGCCCGACCGCGAGCGCGACGCCGACCAGCCCGAGGAGTACCTCGACCGGCGAGCGCAGCGCGAGGGGGACGCGCGAGACGAGGAGGTCGCGGGTGACGCCGCCGGCGAACGCCATCGCCAGCCCGACGACGGCGACGCCGAAGAGGTCGAACTCCTCGCGGACCGCCTTGCTTGCGCCGACCAGCGCGAACGCGACGAGCCCGACCGTGTTCATGACGGCGAACGGGTCGCCGAACAGCGTCGCCAGGAGGCCGCCCGTCATCCGCCGAACGCCCCGAGGCTCGACTGGAGCTCGCGCTCCGGCACGGCGTCGGTCAGCTCGTAGCCGACGAGGTCGCGCGCGTCGACCGCGTACGTCGAGCCCCCGCGGTCGAGCACCAGCACTCGTCCCTTCCAGCCGCGGACCGTTCCCGCGGCCATCGTCTCCGCGACGGGGCGCTCGCCGAGGTCGAGCCCGTAGTCGAACGAGTACCGCTCGATCGGGTCGAACCGGTCGAGGAGCGCCTCCCACGCCGCCTCGTCGACCGCGCGCCCGAATCCGTCGAGCTTCGTCGGGACGCGGACGCGGTCGACGAGGTCGTCTCCGGCGGCCAGTTCCGCCTCGACCTCGCGGGCGATCCGCCCGTCCGGGAACGTCCGGACGTGCGCCGCGCGGTCGGCCCCCTGCTCGCGGAGACGGGTCCCGAGCCGCCACTCGCGGGTGACGCCGACCTTCAGCACGTCCGGCGCGAACGCCGCGAGGTACATCGCGTGGGTCTCGTGGCAGTCCATCTCGTCTTTCAGGCACGTCCCGGTACACCGCGCGCACACCCAGACGCCGGAGTGCTCGTCGCAGTAGGGCGCGTCCGCGGCGTCGCAGGCGACGTGCTCGCCCTCGTGGACCGTCCCCGCGCAGCGGCGCTCCCCGAGCCCGAAGGCGAGCTCGGTCCCCGGATCGGCGTCGACGTAGTCGACGCTCCCGCCGCTCGCGACGTAGAGCCCGCCGCCGACCGGCCCGCCGGACTCGGTGACCTGCCCGCCGTCGGACTCCGGCGAGTCGCTCGCGGCGTCCGTCTCGTAGCCGACGACCTGCACGCCGAACGGTAGGGGGAGCCGAGTTTTATAGGCGTCGTCGGACCGCTCGTCCGCCGCGTCCCGCGGGAGTCGACCCCGTCCCCCACCGCGTCTCGTGGCTCCCCGCCTCGCCCGCGGAGGTATTTTCCCCGCGGGCGTCGCAGACGGGGCCATGCTCGACGCGACGCTCGCGACGACCCGGACCGACGACGGCGTGACGCTCTCGCTGCGGATCGAGAACGAGGGACCGGACCCGGTGACGCTCGACTTCCGCACGGGCCAGCGCGCGGAGTTCACCGCGTACCCGGCGGAGAGCGAGCCGGCCGCGTCCGACGGACCGCGGGGCGATCCGGTCTGGCGCTACGGCGCGGGACAGCTGTTCACGCAGGCGCTCGGCAGCGAGACCATCGCGCCCGGCGAGGCGGTCGACTACGGGGGAACGTGGCGGGACCCGCCGTCCGGGACCTACCGGGTCGTCGGCGAGGTGACGGCGACGGAGCGCGACGCGAGCGCCGCGGCGGTCGTCGACGTTCAGTGACGCCGATACCTCTCGGATCGGATTTTATAAGTGAATCCCGCGTCGGCACTCGGGCATGCGCACGGCAGCCCTCCCCCCGGCGGTCGCCGCGGTCGTCGCGCTCGCGGTCAGCGGAATCAGGCGGCTCACGCCGATCCTGCTCGAATCGTCGGTCTCGCTCCCGCCGGCCGAGACGTTCCCCGTGTACCTCGCGGGCACCCGGTTCGCCGCGTTCCTGCTGATATACGGCCTGCTGTTCGGCGTCGCGCTCCGCTCCGGACTGCGCGACGCGGACGTCTCCGCGACGTCGACCGCGCTGGCGACGGGCGCGAGCGCGACCGGCGCGTTCCTCGTCGGGTCCGCGGCGGTCCTCTGGTTTCTCGGCCCCAGTCGCGGCCTGCTCGCCACCGCCGCCTTCGCCCTCGGCGCGAGCCTCGGGATCGGGGTCCAGTTCGCCGTCGTCGCGTACGCGGGGGTCGCGCTCGGCGACAGCCGCCGCCGGCGGCCGGAGCCGCCCCGGTCCTGACCCTACTCGTCGCTCGCGTCGCCGTGAACCGCGGCGTCGACCGCGGCGGCCAGTCGCTCGCGCGTGCGGTGGCTGGCCTCGGCGTCCGTGTCGACCTCGATCAGGTGCGACCCCGGCTCCTCGTGGGCCCGGGAGACGGCCGCGGCGACCTCGTCCGCGACCGCGTCCGCGCGCTCCGTCGGACTCTCGCCGCGGTCCGCGAGCGCGTCGGGGCGCGCGTCGATCCGCTCGTACTCGAGGCCGTGGAGCGCCGCGAGCGGCTCGAAGTCGAGCCCGTGCGGGGTCTTGAACGACTCGGTGAACGGGGGTTCGAACGACTCGATCGGCAGCTTGTGGAAGATGCCGCCGCCGTCGTTGTTGAGCGTCACGACCGTGGCGTCGGCGTCGCAGCGCTCGACGGCGAGGAGCCCGTTCGAGTCGTGGTACAGCGCGAGGTCGCCGAGGACGAGCGTGACGTCGTCGGTCGTGCCGGCGCGCGCGCCGAGCGCGCCGGAGACGATCCCGTCGATGCCGGAGACGCCGCGGTTGCCGAGGGCGGTGACGTTCGCGGTCGTCGGCCCGACGAACCGGTCGAGGTCGCGGACGGGCATCGAGTTCGAGACGAACAGCGTCGCCGGGTCGGGGAGCGCCTCGGCGACCGCGCGGAGCGCGTCTCCCTCGTGGAATCCGGCGTCGACGTCGTCGGTCGCGGCCTCGTCGCCGAGCGCGGTCGCCTCGTCAAGTGCGTCCGCCTCGCGACTGTGGATCGACTCCGCGACCCGGTCCGCCTCCTCCCACTGCGCGCGCCAGTCGGGGCTGCCGCCGCCGCCTCCGACGAGCCGCGAGAGGCGGGCGCAGAGCCGGCTCGGCTCGGCGACGACGAGGTCGGTCGCGGCGAACTCGGCCTCGCGCCAGCGCCCGGCGGGGTCGACCTGGTACTGGTCGGCACCGGTCGCGGCGAGGTACTTCCGGAGCCGTTTCGACGTCGGCGAGGCACCGATCCGGAGGACGAGGTCCGGGTCGCTCCACGAGTCCTTCCCGCCGCCCGCGACTTCGGCCGAGAGGTACGCGTCGTAGCGCCCGATCACGGGTGCGACCCGCGTGTGGCCGCCGTATCGGAGTCCGGAGAG
>NZ_AOJL01000038.1 GCF_000337035.1 Halorubrum coriense DSM 10284 | reverse complement strand
GATCAGCCCGCGGTCCGCCTCGCTCAACTCGGCCGCGAGCGCCCGGAGCTCGTCGTCGCCCGGCTCGGGCGCGCCCGCCGTCACGTCGACGTAGGGGCCGTCGCGCCCCAGTTCGGCCGCGGCCGGCAGGTCGTCGGGCACGTCGCCCCGGACCGGCGTCGGCTCCAGCGGCTTCTTGAACGGGACGTTGAGGTGGACCGGCCCCTGGTCCGCCCCCTCGGCGGTCGCGACGGCGCGGGCGACCGTCGTGCGGAGCGACCGGAGCGCCCGGTCGTTCGCGGCCGGCTCGGGGAGATCCTTATAAAATCGGACCGCGTCGCCGTACAGCTTCTCCTGGTCCGCGGTCTGGTTCGCGCCGGAGTCGCGGAGCTCCGGCGGCCGGTCGGCGGTGAGCGCGAGCAGGGGGACGCGGGCCTCGCTCGCCTCCATCACGGCCGGGTGGTAGTTGGCGGCGGCGGTGCCGGAGGTGCAGATCAGCGGCGTCACGCGGCCGGTCCTTCGGGCCCGTCCGAGCGCGAAGTACGCGGCGGAGCGCTCGTCGAGCTGCGAGAGCACGCGGAGCTCGTCGTGGCCCGCGGCGGCGACGGTCAGGGGCGTCGAGCGACTGCCCGGCGAGGCGACGACGGCGTCGACGCCCGCGGCGACGAGCTCGTCGACGAGCGCGTTCGCCCACAGGACGTTCCGGTTCGGCGCGGTCATTACCCCCGCTTCGGCCGCCGACCTAAATACTCCGGCGAGTTCGGTCGACGGTCGGGGGTCGCACGACCGACCGGCGGGCGAGCGCGCTCGCGGCCGCCCTCACTCCGACTCCGACGCCGACTCGCGCCCGGTCACCTTCCGGACGCACGATGAGCCGAACGGACCGAGTTCGCCCGCGTCCAACTCGACGAAGTGGCCCGTCGAGATGGAGGTCCCGCAGCGCCGACACTCGAAGTCGCCCTCGCGCGCGACGACTTGGCTCTCGTACTCGACGTAGGTCCCGCCGCGCCGGACCCGGAGCCGCGCGCCGTCGCGGTCGATCACGCCGCGCTTCTCGGCGGCGTCGAGGATGTCGCGGGTGAGCGCCGGGCTCGTCGTGATCGTCTCGATCCGGTCGACCGCCGCGGAGAGGTCGAGCTCCTCGCGCTCGACGTGGGCCAGCAGCTCGACGCCGAGTTCCAGCTTCTCCTCGCGGGTCGACGGCTCCGTCACGGGCGGCGAAACGGTGCGATCCCTCTTAAGTCGGCTGGATGGTGGGCCGAACGCCGGAGCGGCGGCCGGCCCGGACCGTCGCCTTCGCGAACCGGCAGTTTCACGTCCGGCGGCCGACACGTCCGCTCGTGGCTCGCACCCGCGATCGGTCCCGTCGTCGCCCCGCGTACCGCCGGCGTCCGAACGAGTTCTACTGGCTCTGGATCGCGGCGACCGCGACGTACGGCGTCGGCGACATCGTGTCGACCGTTGCCTTCCTCCGGTACGTCCCGACGATCGACGAGGCGAACCCGATCGTGCGGTTCGCGCTGGAGTCGTTCGGCCTCTCCGGGCTCGTGGCCCTGAAGATCGCCGTCTACCTCGTGATGCTCTGGATCAGCGTCGAGGGCGCGCGCGAGGGCGACGGACTCTTATACTACTTCCCTCCGGTGCTGCTCACGATCACGGGGACGTACCTGACCGCGAGCAACGTGCGCCTGCTGTGGCTCGCCTGAGAGGGGCTGACGGAGCGGATCGGCGACCGGGTCGGGCGATCGCTCGGCGGCGACTGACGCGCGACGCCGTCGCGGGCAACCTCACCGGCGGCGCGACGAGGGCGGATCGAAGCCCGAGCCGGCGGACTGAGTCCCGGACGGCGTCACGCGTACGCCTCGAACTCCTTCCCGAACGCGAGGAAGTAGCCCGTGCCGGCGAGCCCGATGACGGCCGCGACGGTGAACGCGACCTCGGGGCTGACGAAGTCCCACAGGTAGCCGCCGACCGCCGCGCTCGGGATGACGACGGTGTTCCGGAGCAGGTAGTACGTCCCCGTGACGCGGCCGCCGGCCCCGCTCTCGGCCGGGCCGACGATCAGCGCCTTGTGCGAGGGGAGCCCGGCGAACCGCAGTCCCGAGAACGCGAAGACGGCGACCATCACCGCCGACAGCGGGAGCGCCGACCCCGCCAACGTCGGGGCGTAGATCAACACGACCGGGAAGACGGCGTACACCGCGAACCCGACCGCGACGACCGGCTTGAGCCCGACCCGCTCCGCGAGCTTCGAGGCGGGGACCATAATCAGCAGCGCGACGAGCATCTCGACGCCGAGGAGGTAGCCGAAGAACGCCTGCGGCGAGAGGCTCACGTCGTACGAGAAGCCGCCGAGCGCGACGGTCGTATCGAGACCGACCTGGAAGAACTGGGTGACGACGAGGACGAAGAACACGTACACCATCCCGTTCGCGAACCGGACCAGCGTGTCGCCCACGAGCAGCGGCCGGAGCGGGGCCGGCATCTCCCGGAGGTCGCTCCGGATCTGCTCGACCCCCGCGAACGAGTCGCCGAAGGAGTCGCCGCTCGCGTCGTAGAGGACGTGCTGGACGAGCGTGCCGAGGACGCCGAAGACGACCGCGACCGCGAGGACGAGCCGGAAGCTCACCGTGAAATCCGCGCGGAGACCGATGAGGACCGCGGCCAGCACCGGCCCGACGAGGAACGCGGTCCGCCGGAACGTCTCCGTGCTGGCGAAGCCGGCGGCCAGCCGGGAGGGGTCGGTCGCCTGCTTCACGACCGCGAACGTCGCGCCGAGGCCGAACGACTTCCACGCCTGCGCGAGGACCAGCCCGACGAATATCCAGAGCCACGGCTCGACGACGACTCCCGCGATCTCGACCGCGCCGAGGCTCGGCGCGACGAGCCAGACGACGAAGCCGAGCGTCGACAGCAGCCCGAAGAGCGCCAGCGCGTACCGCGAGCCGACGCGGTCCGAGACGGCTCCGCCCGGATACGGGTAGAGCGCCGAGATGACGTTGCCGAACGTGCCGAACAGGCCGACCGCGAACCCGGACGCGCCGAGCGCGACCATGTACTCGGGGAGGAACCGGTTCGTCATCTGGAACCCGAGGCTGAACGCGAACATCGCGACCGACAGGACGAGCACGTCGCGCTCCAGCGCGAAGAACCGACGGAACGCGTCGAGCGGGCCGGACGCCTCGGCGTCCGCGGCGTCGCCCGCGCTCACGGGGCCGCCCCCGGGGTCCCGGATCGGTCACGGTCGTCGACGCCGGCGCGGGTCGGCCCTGCTGCGAGGAGCGCCATACGCGTCGTCCGGTTCGCGTCGGCAAAAATCCCACCCAGTCGCCCGGTTCGCGACAGAAAGTCCACCCCGTCTCGGACCGGCCAGCGGCGTCAGTCGGACGCCGAGTCAGCCGCGCGGACGAGCGAGCGCAGCGCATCGAGGCCGAGCGGTTCGATCGGCTCGCGCGTCCCATCGCCCGTGTAGAACAGGCTCGTCCGGACCGCCCTGTCCCCGAACCAGTCGTCGAGGACGTGGTAGTAGACGCTGAGCTGTTTCCGGTACTCGGGCTGCGCGCGCCGGGTGTCGTCCGTCTTGTAGTCGACGACGTCGACCCGGTCGTCGGTCACGCGGACGAGGTCCGCGATCCCCGAGACGGTGACGCGGCGGCCGCCGACCTCGATCGGGAGGGTGACCGGCTCCTCGACGTACAACTCGCCCGAGAGCCCGTCGAGGAACTCGACGACCCGTCGCTCGTGATCGTTCGACGGCGTCACGTCGTCGCCGAGCGCGTACGCCTCCGCGAAGTCGTGGACCTGCGAACCGAACGCCATTCCTCGGGTCTCGGCCTCGTTCTCGGCGGCGGCTCCGACCTCGGGGCCGGCCTCCGTCCGTTCGCCGGTCTCCTCGAACACCGTCTGGTCCATCAGCGAGTGCGGGGTGTGACCGACCGGTCCGTCCGGGGCCGTCACCGCGAACGGCGGCTCCGCGTCGGCCGGCTCGCCGCGGTCGAGCGGTTCGACGCTCGGGTCGACCGTCTCGACGGCGACCGGCAGCCCGTCGAGGAACGCGTTCGGGTCCTCGCCGGCGGCGAACACGACGTGGCTCTCCGCGCGCGTGACCGCGACGTAGAGCAGCCGGCGCTCCTCGTCGTCCGCGCGGGGCAGACAGCGCCGGATCACGTCGTGCCGCCAGTCGTCGTAGACGTGCGGGTGGGCCCCCGCCTCCGAGTACAGCTTCCGCTGGCGGAGCCCGACCGGGTCCCGATACTCGAAGACGCTCGACCCGCTCGCCCGCGGCGGGAAGCGCCCCTCGTTCATGTTCGCCATCACGACGATCGGATACTCCAGCCCCTTCGCCGCGTGGATCGTCTGGACGGTCACCGCGTCGTCGCCCGCGGTCGCGCTGACGTCGACGGTGCTGCCGGTCTCGATCCCGCGCTCGACGAGCCGGATCAGGTCGCCCCGCGTGGCCGTCGTGGCGTCGTGGATCGACTGGACCGCGTGGAGGAGGGCGTCGGCGGTGTCGCCGGAGAACCCGTAGCGGTCGAGGACGCGGCGCGCGACCGCGCCGACCGAGGTCAGGTCGCGGAGTTCGTCGCGGAACGCGGCCGCGTCGGCCGGGTACGACCCGGTCTCCAGCACGCGGTCGATCTCGTCGAACGCGTACCCGGTCTCTTCGAGGATCACCGCCCAGCCGCGGTCGGCGTCCGATTCGAGGACGCGGAGCCACGCGAGCAGCAGCTTCGCCGGGTCGGTCCGGAACAGCTCGACCCCGCCGTCGTAGGCCATCGGGAAGCCGTACTCGTCCGCGACGCCGAGCAGTTCGCGACCGTAGGCCCGCGTCCGCGTGAACACCGCGACGTCCCCGTACTCCGGGAGGCGCGGCTCGCCGTCCTCGCCCTCGACGGCGTACTCGTCGTTGCCGACGATCTCTTGGACCGTCGCGAGGACGGCCTCGTGTTCGTCCTCGTGCGCGACGCCCTCGACGACCGTGTTGTCGAAGGCGGCGTTCGAGGAGAGTTCGACGACGTCGTCGAGCGGGGCGTCGACGGTCTCGCCGCTCGACGCCGGCGTCGCGATCGCCCGCTCGGAGAGGTCGATGACCGACGCCGTCGACCGGTAGTTCTCCCGCAGTTCGATCCGGGTCGGGTCGGCCGCGCCGAACGAGGTCCGGTCGCCGTCGGCGTTGAGGTCCGCGGCGAACCGCTCCAGCCGGTCCTCGAAGTCGAGGATGTTGCGCACGTCGGCGTACTGGAACGAGTAGATGCTCTGCTTCCAGTCGCCGACGACGCAGAGGTTCCGCCCGGCCGACAGCAGCAGCGCGAGCTTGAACTGGACCTCGCTCGTGTCCTGGAACTCGTCGACCATGACGTACTCGAACTGCGCCGCCTCCCGCGCCCGCTCGTCCTCGCAGAGGAGGACGAACGCGAACAGCTGGAGGAAGCTGAAATTGAGGTAGTTGCGCCGGAGGGCGAACCGGAGGTACTCGACGTAGACCTCGCGGACGAACGACTTGAGCGCCTCGCGGTCCTCGCGGAAGACGTCGCGCGCTACGTCGTCGTCGAGCCGCTTCGTCCCGCGTCCGCCGCGGAGTTCCGACTTCGACGGGGCGTCCGGTGGGTACGTCTTCCCCCGGCCGAAGCGGCTCAGGTCCTCCCGCAGGGGGGACTGTTTCCGGCCGTCGTTCCGGGGTCGGTTCGCCGCGTCGAAGCGCTCTTTGAAGACCTCGAAGTCGCCGTCGAGGTGCGCCTCGCCGTCCCGATACCACCCGTCGGCCGCGGGGAAGATGCCCTTCGACGCGAGCTTCTCGATCAGGTCGAGGAGTTCGCCCGGATCGGAGAGCGCCCGGTAGAACGCGGCGTGCTCCGGGTGGGCGTCGCGGAAGCCGCCGAAGAACTCGCGGAAGCGCTCTGCCTCGACGAGCTCGTCGTCGACGACCCGCGTCGACCCCGTGATCCGCTCGTCGAGGCCGAGGTGCGTCGGCGCGGCGTACCCGTGTTCGCGGAGGAGCTCGTGGCAGTGCGAGTGGAACGTCCGGATCGGCGCGTCCGCCAGCTCGCGCACGCCGTACTCGCTGTGGTCGACGACGCGTTCTTTCATCTCCGTCGCGGCGCTCCGCGTGAACGTCGCCAGCAGCACGTCGTCCGGGTCGACGCCGGCCCGGTCGACGATCCGCCCGTAGCGGCGGGTCACCGCGAACGTCTTGCCGGTCCCGGGACCGGCGTCGACGAGGTACGTCCCCTCGGTGCTCTCGATGAGCGTCCGCTGGGCGTCGTTCGGCGTGGGCCCCGTCATCGGTCGCCTCCCAACAGCAGGTCGCGGTTGTCCACGCGCCGGTAGTTCGGCTCGCCCGAGAGCCCGTCCACCGGGAACCGCTCCTC
>NZ_AOJL01000037.1 GCF_000337035.1 Halorubrum coriense DSM 10284 | reverse complement strand
AGAGATGTGTATAAGAGACAGCGGATCGCCTGATCAGCGCCCTTCTCGGCGTCGACGTCCGGAGACGTGCGGGCGTCGACCGCGGCGGTGAACCGCTCGGCGAACGCGGAGGCGCGCAGCTCCCCTTTATCGGTCGTCTCGGGGAACGACAGCGGCGTCACGACGTCCTCGTACGCCGCGTAGCCGAGGTCGTCGAACGTCTCCCGACAGTCGGTGTAGCCGTCCAAGAGCCGCTCGTAGGCCTCGCGCGAGCCGACGTACTCGTCGAACGCGACCGGGTGGTAGGTGACCGTCGTGAGCGCGTCGTCGATGTCGGCGTCGCCGGCGATCACGTCGTCCATCGGTTCGAGGAAGTGGAAGAACGTGAACTCGAGCCGCTCGTCCGGCCGGACAGTCCGGTAGTAGGTCAGGTACAGCGCCGCCTGGAAGTTCGGCGCGTCCGCGGGCGGGTCGACCGCCGCGCCCCCGACGACCTGCGACGCCCGCTTTTTCGAGCCGCTCTTGTAGTCGAGCAGCGCGGTCGGCGAGCGCACGAGATCGATCTTCCCCTTGACGCCGAGGGCCTCGTCCTCGAACCAGCGCTCGGTGAGGGGGGAGTCGACCGGCTCGTCGAAGTGCTCGGCGAAGAAGTTGGTCCCCCACCCGGAGGTCGCCGTGAGAAAGTCGTCCGACGCCGGCTCGTTCTCGGCTAAGTACTTCGCGATCAGCTCCAAGCCGATCCGGTACGTCCGGCGGCGGAGGGTCGCGTCCGCGGGCGCGACGAACCCCTCGGTCTCGGCGAGCATGGCGTCGACGAGGTCCTCGGTCGGGGCCTCCGAGACGAGGTCGGGGTGGCTCACGGCGAACTCCGCGAAGTCGTGGAAGAGGTTCCCCTCGACGAACCGCTCCCGATCCGGTTGATCGAGGAGCCGCCCGAAGAGGTAGTCGCGCGGGCTGTTGAGGTAGCCGTTGAGCGCGGACTGGCTGACCGTGTCGACCGATTGGGACTCAACGTCGAGGGGACTCCGGTCGAACCCGGTCCCCGCCGAGCGCGGTCGCCGGCGGTGCGCGACGGATTCGAGGTCGCTGAACCGTTCGTACTCGTCGTCGAGGAGCTCACTGAAGTACAGACAGGGCGTGACCGGCTCCCCGCCGGCCGCGTCGCGGACGAGGTAGTACTGCCGGTCGCCGCTCTGGAGCAGCCGCTGGAAGCGCCCGACGTACCGGTCGAACTGGGCCTCGGTGTCGACCCACGGGCGCTTGGGGGCCGAGTGCGTCCACGCCTCGTCCATGCCGAGGTGGAAGACGACGGGGCGGTCGACGTACGCGGAGGACTTCGCGTCGGCGAGGAGGACGCCCTCGTTCTCCCTGTCGACCGGCACCTCGTACGTCTGGAGGTAGTACGCCAGCCGGTCGACCGCCTCGCTCGTCACGGGCTCGTCGGCGAGCCCCAACCGCCGGAGCTCCTCGTCGAAGCGCGGCAGTTCGACGCCGGCCTCGGTCGCGTACGCGTCGAGCCCCTCCGCGAACGTGCGCTCCTCGATCCCGGCGCGAAACCGTCGCAGCCACTCCAGCTCCGGTCGGTCGACAGCGTCCAACCGCCGCTCCCGGTCGGCGAGCGGCGCGTCGACGCCCAGCCGCGTGAGCACCGGCGCGGCGTCGCCGACGGTCGTCTCCGCCCCGCGGAACCCGAGCCGGAGGAGCCGGACGAACGCCCGGTGGTGCGGGTCGTCGGCGAACCCGGGACCGCCGTAGAAGGGGACGCCGGCCGCCTCGAACGCGGACTCGACGAGCGAGGAGTACCGGCTCCCGCGGTCGAGGACGACGGCGACGTGCTCGGCGTTCTCCGCCGTAACCGCGTCGAGCAGCGCGCCGACGATGTCCGTGGCCGACTCGAACACGTGGAACGGGGGATGGTCGAACGCCTCGTCGGTGAACGGGTCGACGCGGTCGCACGTCTCCGGGAGGACGCTGCGCTCCAGCGCGGTCAGCTGGTCGGCACCGACGACGGCCACCGACCGCCCGCCGTCGACGGCGTACTCCGTGAGCCGTTTCGACGTCGTCCGCAGCGACCGCATGACCTCGACGACGTCGCGGGTCGCGTCGTCGACGTAGGCGTCGTAGTCGAGGACCGCGTCGAGGCGACCGCGGTGCTCCCAGCACTGGAGCACGTTCCCGACGGCGTGCGCGACCGCCTTCCAGTCGCGGTCCGTCCGCTCGACCGCTTCGAGGAAGGCGAGCCGGTCTTCGGCCCGTTCGCGTCGGCCCGCCGCGAGGCGGCGCGGGGTGGTCGCGAACGTCCCGAAGTGGGGGCGGTCGAGGCGGCGGTTGATCGCGCTCGCGAGCGGGGCGTCGGGAGTCACGACCAGGTCGTAGTCGCGGAGTTCCGCGTAGAGTGAGTCGACGGGTTTCGCGCGGCGGATGGGCACGACTACGCGAGAGACGGACGGGCGACTAAAAGATAGCGGGGCGGGCGCTCGGTCGGCCCGGGGCACCGGCCGTCGTCGCCGGCGTGCCGGCTACCAGTCGTACTCGTCGCGGGGGTCGACCGCGTCGCGCTCGCGGTCGAACACGTGTTCGCCGTCGACGAACACGTGTCGCGTCCGGCTGTCGTTCTCGTAGAAGACCCCGTCCCAGACCGCCACGTCGGCGTCCGTGCCGACCTCCAGCGTGCCGACGCTGTCGTCGATGCCGAGGATCTCGGCCGGGTAGCGCGTCACCGCCTCCAGCGCCTCGTCCGCGGGGAAGCCCTCGCGGACCGCGAGCCCGACGCAGACGTCGAGGTGCTGTTGCGGGAGCACGGGCGCGTCCGTCTGGATCGCGACTTTCACGCCCGCCTCGCGGAGGATCGCCGGCGTCTCGAAGGTGATGTTCCGGAGCTCGTACTTCGCGCCCGAGTACAGCGAGGGGCCGACGATCGCGGGCACGTCCCGCTCCGCGAACTCCTCAGCGATCAGGTGACCCTCGGTCGCGTGTTCGATCGAGAGCGACTCGATCCCGAACTCCTCGGCGATCCGAAAGACGGTCATGATGTCGTCGGTGCGGTGCGCGTGGACGCGGAGCGGGAGCCCCTCGGTGAGGACGCGCGCGAGGTTCTCCATGCCGAGGTCGCGCTCGAACGGCTCGCCCTCGTCGCGGGCGTGCTCGCGTCGGTCGACGTAGTCTTCGGCCTCCATCAGCGCCGACCGGAGGGTGGCCGCGACGCCGGGACGCGTCGAGGGCTGGCGGCCCTGCTCCTCGCCGTGGAAGCGCTTCGGGTTCTCCCCCATCGCGGCCTTCATGCCGTCTTCGCGGATCAGCATGTCGTCGGCGGTGCGCCCGTGGGTCTTCATCGAGCAGATGATCCCGCCGATCACGTTGCCGGACCCCATCCGCGCCGAGACGGCGGTGACGCCGTTCTGGAACGCGTGTTTCAGCTCCTCGTCGCGCGGGTGGAACCCGTCGAGCGCGCTGACGTGCGGCGTGACCGCCGAGGTCCCCTCGTTGATGTCGCCGTCCTCCGGCTCGCCCCACTCGGCCATGCCGGCGTGGCTGTGCGCGTCGACGAGCCCCGGCGTGACGTGGTGGCCCGAGACGTCGAGCACTGTCGCCTCTTCGGGCGGCTCGCCCTCGTCGAGGGAGACGATCTCGCCGTCGTCGATGACGACGGTCGCGTCGATCGTTCCCCGCTCCGTTGCCGTGTGGACGGTCCCGCCGACGAGCGCGTACATGGGATCGAATTCACCGGGACGGTACTAAACGGTTCAGGAGGCGGTTCGTCCGGCCGGAAGTCGGCGGGTAGACGCCGCTACGAGGGAAATAGCGTGTGCTCCGAAAGAAGGTAATTTCGGATGAGCGCTGTAGGACCCGGTTCGACTGTCGAACGAACCGACTTTTGAGGCGTAAGACGGCTGAATTCGCGCGTCTCAGAATCGGCGTTTCTGACACTTAATAAATATGTCTGCGCTCCGCTTACAAGATACACAGCGCGAGTGTAGTACGAACCGAGGCCGACTTTCGTGAGAGAGTGATCGGTCAGTACAGACTGCCGGACAAACACACTGGGCCCATTCCAAGGCAACCGCATGGCTTGTTAAATAATTTCTCTGAAATATGGAGCACTCGATAAGGCATGTATCCATGAGGATTTATCAAGACAGATTGTTAGACAGTCTTATGAGAATTTCAGATGCGCTTGAAGGAGAGATGAGTATGAAACAAATGGGGATCATTATGATTCTCTACATGGCGGGTACGGCGGCTTTCGGGGTGCTGGCTGTTATCGTGATACACGGTCTCGGATGGCAGTGGCTATAGAGAATCGTTGTAAGGCACCGACGGATAATTATTAAATCGAAATACGAATACGGGATCTGCGCTACCCCTATTGAATCCATGACAGTCACTAGTCGGGGGCGTTCTATCAGTTGATTCAGGTTCGGATACAGAATATAACGGGGTCGCGGTGCTGGCTACGTACTGTATTCAGCACGCGGATCCTGACAGAGCCCGAGAGTCTTATTCCAATCGGTGATCGATTTTCCGAATTGCCACCAGCTTGGACGGACGCGAATTCCCGCGGACACCGTTCGCCGGGTCATCCATCGAACGAAAGCAAAAATCAGACTCGTTCGACCGTCGATCGCTACGCTATCTGGCGATTATCGAGCGTCAAATTATGGGCGCTGCAGGACTTGAGTCCCTTAGTTATCTCTCTGTAATCGTCTTGAATTTGTGTGACACTCATTGTTGTATAATCTGCCAGCGGCGATCTGCTTTCTCGCGCTCCGAAGCGCGGTCGTAGTGCTTGTCGAGAACGTCCTCGCTCGCGTTGAGCTGGTCCGAAACGACGCCCCGAGGGACGCCGTCGTTCCGGTACTTCGTCACCCGCGCCTTGCGGGCGTCGTGCGGTGAGCGAGCGGACGGACACCCGCTCACGTGCCGAAACGTCGCGAACTTACACGACTCCGGATCCTCGTCGTGCGGACACTCCTTGCCGATGAAACACGGCCGAGTCCACCGGTAGAACGCCTTCCGGATGGTTCCGGCCGCGATCCGCCCCGCGTCGGTGGTCACGAGTGGGTTCCGACCGTGATCATCGACGGTGTCCGTCCGCGGACCGTCGATGTAATCCTCTAGAATCTGCGCCACTCGACGGCTGACGCGGTTCACGCGTTCGCTCGCGGTGTCGTTCTTGAGCGGGGTACCCGTCTCCGGGCGGTGAACGAACTCGATTGAGGGGTTGTTTCCCTCTAGTTCGAGATCGCCCATGTCGAGAGCGCGGACGGCACCGAGGCGAGCGCCGGTGTGCCAGATCAACGACCACACGACGTGGTCGCGACTCGCGTACTCGTACCGCGAGAGGTACTCGACGATGTCGGCCGCACGCTCCGGACGGAGGTACGAGTCGCTCACCTCGTCCTCGCGGGTGAGCTTCACGAGCGGCACCTTTTCGAATAGGTCCGACGGGACCGCTTCGATCTCCCCGCAGAACTTGAGGAACGACCGCAACGTCGAGAGGTTCGAGTGAAGCGTCTTTTTCGCGAGTTCGTCGACCTTGCTGTTGCTGTACCCTCCCTCGCGACGCCAGATCCGGTATTCGTAGAGGTCGCGACCGGAGAGTTCGTTCAGATTGTCGATCGCACCTTCTTCGCGACACCACTCGACAAAGGGTCGAAGTTCGCTTTGGTGGGTTGTTCGAGTCCACTCAGCGCGATCCTCTTTCATTCGGTCGAGGTGCATCTCGACGGCGCGCTCGGGCGGGATCGGTTCCAAGTCGTCGCTCACGCGAACCCCTCCTTACCGTCGAGATCGCGGTCGTAGGGGCCGACTGGCGTCATGAGTCGCACCCGATCGCGGGTCAGCTCGGCACCGGTCTTCCGATCGCGGAGGGTCTGAAACACGCCGTCGTAGTCGTCGCTCGCGGCGCAGTTGCGACACCAGAAATGGTGATTCGTCGGTTCCCACGAACGATGACCGCGGGGACACACGAACCGCCACCTATCC
Organism: Halorubrum coriense DSM 10284; assembly: GCF_000337035.1. GTDB lineage: Archaea > Halobacteriota > Halobacteria > Halobacteriales > Haloferacaceae > Halorubrum > Halorubrum coriense. Next base: position 75,380 of record NZ_AOJL01000037.1, on the reverse strand, counting down.
TGCCGGTTTTCAATCCGCACAACTTCTTTCGGAGGCATCGATTCCGACCGACGGACGGTGGTTAAAAAGAGAAGATCCTGACGCGCGCAGTGAAACTGAAAGTGGTCGTGTCCGGTGATTGTGTTGCGGTTCCTCGGTCGATCGGGGATTTCAAACCCCGGTGCGTAGTGGTCGAGCATGGCTTTCGTGCTTACTCACGGAAGCTCACGCGGACCCGCTGTCCCTAGCAGCGGGGTCCGCAATCCTTTCAGAGTGGACCCATCGAGAGGCGACGGGTCCGCGAGAGTGCTTCCGTTACAAACCATTCTGTAGGTTGGTGATATAAATCTTACCTACAGTATAGTTTGTCAAACCCGCAGATTGGTTTGTAAGTTATCCGCATGAAAATAATAAAGCATACTGATAATCCTATTAGCCTCATAGGCTAATGCGTCCCCCACTTGCTTCATGGATGACACCCGTCGATCGGGATATTCTCGAAAGATTAGAGAACGGGGACGAAGATGAACTCGTACTTAGCCCAGCACTGATCGCTGTTAATACCGATTGGGGGCACCAAACAATTCGAGAGCATGTGTCAATTCTGCGTGAGCATGGACTGATTGAATACCATAATAAGGAGCGTGGGATCTACCGCCTTTCTGAACTTGGTCGTGAGTATCTCACAGGCGATCTTCACGCTGATGACTTAGAAGAGTGATCTGTTGGACACAGGTACTCTTTTTAATCAAATAGATAATCCGCTCTACTGATCGTGTCCCTGAATTTTTTTGGCTGGATCGACCGGTGTTAAAGTCAAAGCCTGTTCCTGTATCCTGCTCCAGACTTTTGGGTGTATCTTTGAGATATGATTATTCAATCCCTGTTTAGTACCGAAGTTGTTCTTACACACCAGACACTGGTACTTCTCATTAGACTTTGCCAGTGACTCCCCGTGCGATAACTTATGATGGATCTTCATCGCTTTTTCCGTGTCGAAGTCGGTTCGACCGCATGTCGGACAATGCCTCTGTTCGTAATCGGTGAGCTTGCGTTGACTCATAGCAAGAATAGGCGGACTCACGGTTGTCATCCGTCTAGCGGATGATCTGAACCGGATGAACAGAAAGTGAGTGCCGCTACCGCGGGGAGAAACAGTCCAGTATAAAATAGTTCAGTATGGTGTGTGTAGACGGGCTCATTAGCCTCTAAGAGTAGGTTATAGAAATATAGCCAACCTAGTCAGGAGACTTTTGTATACAAAATATATACTTTTCATGTCGCGATGGCTCCCTCTCAAAAGCAACTGGAAATAGAAACACATGATTTCGGTATAGCTTCCCAGATAAGGGTCGGATTGGAGTCAATCGATCACCAATGGGTGATCGAGATTGATTCGTTTGAAAAGGTAGATAAACGGACAACTATTCTCAAACTAATCTATAGAAATTTTGATTTTCATTTGAGCGTTATCGACCGGGCCCCAAAGGCTGTTCCATTAGATGTCGCTGTAGAGGGGAAGCCGGCCCTTGTTGGATTTTTGTACAGTTTTGGTGGGATGAATAAGTCAGAAATTGCTCAACGAGTCAGCATTGACCCACAAACTGTAGAACAATATCTCACAGATATTAAGCACGGTAGACGCATTCTCCAATAATCTTGAGGCTGGTTCGACGGCCCATTTATATTCTATCGTATGTACCGGGGTCGCGATCCCGTAGTTCTGGAGTGACTGAACCGCTCTGTGTTAAAGTAACACCGCCAGATCGACCACGATCACTGCGGCCGCCACCCGCAACTCGGCCGAGTTCTATGTACCTCGCGCACCGATCGCGCCGAGTGAAGTACATAGATCGCGGATGGTGAATACATCTACGTCGGACCCCACGGAGTCGTGTCGAGAACCTACCTCCGGCAGGTTTCACGCTCTCCCAACGAGTTCGTTCAACGATTGTACCTCCCCGCCTTCTGGGAACCGAACGAGATACGATCCCTCGCCAACGCGCTGAACGTGCGCCTCGGCTTCTTTGATCGACCCGTCCTCGGCGACAAGCCCGTCGAGCTTGAGATGCTGCTTGTCGATTGTCACGGTTCCACTCCCGTCGCGGTCAACGAGACTTTTGAAGCCCATCGACCCTCGCAGGTACGGTGGTTTATTTAAAGATATCTCTGGGTGACACTCGAAGACCTAAGCGTGGTATCAGCGAGGAGACTTCAGTCTACGTTAGTGGCTCTGTTGAAATCCCTAGGAGATAGTACATTCTGACTGGCTGTGGCCAGTACAAGGCGAATCTCTCGCAGTCAAGTCTTATTCCAACTTTCCCATTTATATACAGAGACTAAGTAAGAGCAAACATGGGACCACCGGGGCCAATCAACGTCCAGATGGATGATCCGTTCGTCGATGATAGCAAATTCCGTTTGAAAGCGAGAGAGCAAAACGCTCCTGGACTGGTCGGGTGGTTGAACGCTAATACTAGTGGCGCGGACTTTGTAAAAAATCCGCCGTATATCGATGTCGATCTGTGGGCTGTGATGGATGATAAAGATAAAATTGCGGCAGGTGTCGCAATCGAGTCGGTAGATGACCCTGATTCGATAACTGAGTTACATCGAATTGCAGTCGCAGAAGATTACCGCAGTCAAGGCCTTGGATCAACGCTTGTCGAACAGATAGCAGAAACGTATGGCAGTATCGGTGCTGATTGTCCGATAGAATCAGAAGCGAATGGGTGGTATTATCACACTGGGTGGGACTATCGTGGCGTCAATCGTGCGTCCGACCCGAATTTAGTGCGGTGGCACTACACATCTGATTAACATCGTCCTTCAGCGACGGGCTGTTTCAGACGACACCGTGTCTAAAGAATAGGATTCCAACAGAGCCGAATTAGCGAATGAGATGGCCGAAGTGCCGAGATCGCCTGAATGAATCAAACACGTGAATAGACAGACTGCGATACGATTCGGCAATTCATTCACCTACCTGCCCGGCGCATACCTCTGTTTATACGCGTGTGATCTCGGTGTCGAGCCTGAATCCGTGGGGACCACGTAGCTGGGATTCGGTTGAGATTTGTTCGTCGGTGCCGGTCGGCGCAGTGGCCAACCGCAACCCAAACGAAAAATTTTCTAGCGCGCCAGAGGCGCGCGGCCGACCTCGCGAAAGTAGAGGTGGTACCTTAGCCGTGTGGCCTTAGCCACACCCCTAACCGTCGACCGACCCCCGGGTGTCGGATCGACTCGTTCGGTCGGCGGTCGACGATGAGATCGCGCTTGTGTTGCGGTCGCGATCGACGCCGCTCGACAAGCCAACCCTGTCTAAAGTCAGCGAAAACAGCCGCAAAAAGGAGGTCAGGGTAGTGTTGCCACTCACGAGGGGCCGCGCTACCGGAGCGTCTGCCCCTTCCCCCACGCGCTCCGAACCGGGCGAATCTTCGGACCTGACGCGTCCCGGTAGTGAGACACCGCCTCTTTCAGTCGCTCTGGATCGCGACCCGCACCAACCCAGTACCGCTTGAGTCGCGTCACCAACTCCGACCAAGACTCGCCAGCGAGGTTCCCCATTCGAACCCGGAGGTGCGCCTCGCGCTCGTCGATGTGGATCCCGTTCGACTGGCAGAACGCGATCAGTTCGTCCGTCCGCTCGTCGAGCGACTCGCGCTCCGCGTTCTGGACCGCGTTCGCCGCGGTACCTATCGCGTTCCGGACGCCCTCACGCGCCGCGTCAAGCGCCTCGACGACCTGCTCGGCGACGTGGTGCGACCGCAGCGCTACCGAGCCCTGCTCGCGAACAACCATGTCTTCGATCCGTCGGAGCCCCCGCCGGACGCTGTCCGGGTGCCAGTCGTGTTCGTCTGCGATTTCCGCCGGCGACACGTCGCCACCGTCCGTGACGAGCGTCTTCAGCGAGTCCCACTCAATCGGCGAGAGTCCATCTGCGAGCTGACGCACGACGACGTTCCGCTGGTCGCTTTCGACGCGTTCGAGGTTGAGCGGGAGTACCCGCGACCGGTCGACGGTCTCCGCCTCGAAGTACGCGTCTTCGACGAACGTACGACCGCCACCCGGGCCGTCGTCAAGTGGTTGCGTGGGAAGTCCTGACTCGTTCAACGTCGCGAGGATCGCCTCTTCAAGCTCGTCAGTAATCTCCGCGTGATCGACCGGCCGAAGCGTCTCGTCCCACCGACTCGACTGATACGACGCTTCGACCTTCGGGTGCGCGAGCGGGTGATCGTCCGGCAGCGACTCCGCGTTTCGCGCGTAGTAGTGCTTGAACTCTTTCGGAACCCGGTGGTCCGGAAACGCCTCACGGACCCGCTTCGGCCCGAGTGTCACCGTGTGGTAGTACCCCGCCCGCTCGGTGTCGTCCTGTACGAGCTTTCGATATCCCGATCGGTCGCTTTCGAGCAGGTGGCCCATCCGCGCGAGCGGGCCCTCTCGGGAGTGGATCGCACCGGACACGTCGCAGTCGAGCCGAACGTACCGCGCCGCGTCGATCACCACACTGTACTCCTCGCGACGGTTCGTGAAGTACATCGGATCGAGCGTCACCGCTCCCGCCGCCCGGTGGATCACCGTCTCGATCTCGTCGAATTCGACGTTCGACGCGTTCACGCGAACGTTCACCGCGTCGCCGAGATCCCACAGCGGCCGGGCGACCGATTTCCCCTCGGTGGATTTGAGCCCGCGCCACCGCGGCTGGATGAGCGCCTTCACCTTCCGCTCGCCGACCTCGTCGTCGGCGACCGCGTTCAGCCGGAACTCCCGGAGCGTGTCGAAGTCGACGCGTGTCCCGTCAGGCGTCTCGCCGCCGTCCGGCGGGGCGAGCCCAGACTCCTGATAGGAGAGCGTTACGCGCCACTTCTCGCCGTCGAGCGTAAAGCTCCCGCGACGGCTTCCGGTCGCGTCAACGAGCCGCGCGGCGCCGAACCACGCCCCGAGCCCGGAATACACGTAGTTCGCCATGTACTCGTGCGGGGCCGTCTCGACCGCCTTCATCGCGAGTTGACCTCACGACGCGGAACCACGATCGACCGCTTCGAGCCGTCGACGAACACCGCACCGAGCCGGACCCATGGCGCCCGGTCGGACCCGTCAGTCGGATCGTCGACGTCGACGATCGCGGCTTCGGGCGCGATCGCGAGGACGTACCGGCACGCCTCGCAGGTGTAGCCGCGGGCGTTGATCGCGTCGCCGTCGACGCGGATCGGGTTCTGGTTCGCGAGCCGGAGCGTCGCGATCGCCGGTGCCCCGAGCGTCTCGGTCACTTCATCCTGACACCGCGGACACGCGGCGTACTTCCGCTCCGCTTCCCACCGGGCCGCGGGGCGCCGGAGTCCGTAGGCTGCGGTACTCACGGCTCCACCTCGCTCGGGTGGAAGATCCGCGACCACGCGACCTGCGAACACTCGGGCCGATCGTCTCCGCCGGAGCGCCACGCGGTGATCGCGTCGTCGACGACGGTCGCGGGCACGATCTTCATCGCGACCGGCTCGCGACCGGGCTGCGGCTCGCACACCGCGAAGAGGTAGCTCCCGCCGGCCTCGCGGAGCCGCTCGTGCTGCTCGCGTCGGAGGTAGAACCGACCCCGGCGACCGCTCGCGAGCCGCGGGATCGCACTCTTGATCTCGACGAACGAGCCGGCTTCGAGCAGGCAGATCCCGACGAACGGGAGCGCCCGCGACGGCACGATGAGCGTCTCGGCGCGAGCGTCGACGTGTTCGGTCTCGGTGTCGGGAACGTACGCGAGCCCGTCGACCGATTCGAGGACCGCCGCCTCGGCGTTCTCGCCCGCTCGCTTCGATGAGACGGGACCACTCGCGCGGCTCACGCGAACACCACCACGAGGTTCACCGCGGCGACCGCGGCGCCGATCGTCGCGACCCCGAGCCCGATCCACTCGGGCGCCTCCAGAGCATCGGCCGCGACCGGCCACGCACCGCAACACAAGCCGACGACCGCGAGCATCGCGACCGCCGCGGGTAACTCGCCGAGCGCGAGCAACTCGCGAACGATCGGGTTCGCTTCGGCGTCGGGACCGACCGCTCGGGCCGCGAGGATCGTCGTCGCCGCGTCGAGAACGCCGTGCGACGTGAAGCTAGCGGCGACCTCGCCGCTCCGGTCGCGGTTCACGCGGACCGCCCCCGTTCAGCGTCGCGCTGCCAGCGGAGCCGGGCAGCGTCGCGGACGTGCGGCCGCGGTCCCTGTGCCGGGTCGTAAAGCCGGCTCGCGCGGACGAACGGGCTCATCCCGACAGCCCCCCGTCCCACGGTTCACCCGCGTTGCGGGCAGGGCTCGTCCGCGGGTCCGGCGTGTCGACATCTTTCCCGGCCGCACTCCCTTCGCAGATCCGCACCCACGAGTCGCACTCGGGACAGCGGTGAGCGCGATCATCGTCATCACCGTGAACCCGTCCGAAACGCGGCGGGAGGTGCGACCCGCACTCCAAGCAGACCCCGGATCCGTCCGGTTCACCTCCGAGGTCCATCATCCGCGAATCACCCCAGCGTTAGTGGGGTCGATCGCACGACGCGAAGGGGTCGCGATCGGTGACGTATTCAACCCGATTTCGGGACCGGGTTCGGGAGAGACCGCTTCTGCCGATTCCGTAGCGTAGCGAGTCGCTACGAGAGAATCGGCATTAGTCGTGAAACGGTCGGTGAGTAAGTGGGCGCTGCAGGATTTGAACCCACGGCAACTTGGTCCGAAGCCAAGCACTCTGTCCAAACTGAGCTAAGCGCCCTCAATTCTCCATATTTCCGAGACGGTGTTAAGTCCCGCGATCCGAGACCGCCGTCGCGCGGTCCGTGGGTCTCTCGACTGCCGCCGGCGGCCGATCGATTCGGCGACGTGATACGTCGGTGCGCTCGGTCGCCGTGCGGTGCGAATTCCGCGGGAGACGCAGCCCCTGAGCGGGCCAGTCACCGGGCGGCGATGTGATCGACGCCTCACAAAGGCCGATCAAAAAGAATATTATTCGGAGCGGGCATGTTTCGGTAGTAGATGTGTCCTGGTCGTACGGCCTCGCGGCCGAACGTGAGGCTCGCGCCGCCGACGTCGCCCCCGAGGTGCGTCCATGTATGAGCTGACGCCGCATTTCGACGCCGAGGTCGAGCCCGGGACCAACATCCTGTTGACCGGCCCCCCGCTGAGCGGGAAGCGGTCGATCATGATGGACGTCCTCGCTGCGGGGACCGACCGCGACGAGGGGGCCATCGTCGTCACCACCAAGGACGGTGCCGATCGGGTGCTCCGCGACTACGAGAAGCGGACGCCCTACGAGGGCAAACCGGTCGCGGTCGTCGACTGCGTCACCCAACAGCAGGGCGGCGACACCCGCGAGTCCGACCGGATCAAGTACGCCTCGTCGCCGGTGGACATGACCGGCATCGGGATCAAGCTCTCGGAGTTCCTCCAAGCGTTCGGCGACCGCGGTATCAAGCGGAACCGCGTGATGGTCCACTCGCTGTCGACGCTGCTGATGTACTCGGACCTCCAGACGGTGTTCCGCTTCCTTCACGTGTTCACGGGGCGCGTCCAGAGCGTCGACGGGCTGGGACTGTTCAGCATCGACTCGACGGCCCACGACGATCAGGCGATGAACACGCTCAAACAGCTGTTCGACGGCATCGTCACCGTCCCCGAGGACGGCGATCCCGATATCCGGCTCCCCTGATCGGGAGACGGCGACCGCTCTTCTCTCCGCGACGACCGGGGGATCCGTTTAATCGCGTGGCGATCGAACTGACAGCCATGCCCATCACTGACGACGCCGGACTCGACCGCCTGCTCGACGCGGAGACGATCGCCGTCGTCGGCTGCTCGACGACGCCCGGGAAAGCCGCGCACGACGTGCCCGGCTATCTCCAGCGACAGGGGTACCGCGTGGTCCCCGTGAACCCGTTCGCCGACGAGGTGCTCGGCGAACCGGCGTACGACGCGGTCGGCGACGTCGAAGCGGAGATCGACCTCGTCGACGTGTTCCGGCCGAGCGAGGAGGTCCCGGAGATCGTCGACGCCGTCCGCGAGCGTCACGCGGCGCGCGGCGACGCCGGCGCGGTGTGGCTCCAGCTCGGGATCAGCCACGACGAGGCGGCCGCCGCCGCCGAAGCCGACGGGATCGAGATAGTTCAGGACCGCTGTCTCAAAGTCGAACACGGCCGGTTGCGCGGATAGGGGTCCGCGGCAGGCGACGGTTTCGAACTATCCCTCCCACTCCTCGAAGGACCGGTAGACGCCCTTCGAGAGGTATCGCTCGGAGGAGTCGCAGAACACGGTGACGACCGCGTCGTGCGGGGCGTCGATCTCGCCGTCGCGGATGTCGCGGGCGACCCGCTTCGCCGCGAGCGAGTTGGCGGCCGCCGACGAGGCGACGAGCTGGCCCTCCTCGGCCGCGAGCCGACCCATCTCCGCGTGGACGTCGCGGTCGTCTATCGCCTGGATCTCGTCGACGAGGGTCGGGTCGAACAGGTCGTTGCGCTCGGTGTCGTGGGTGCCGATCCCCTCGGTCTTGTACGCCTCGTGTTCGACGTCCTCGCCGAGGAACTCGCGGTACGCGGACCCGGCGGGCTCGACCGCGACGACGTGCGTGTCCGGGTCGGCCTCGCGGAAGTAGCGGGCCGTTCCCATCAGCGTCCCGGCGGTGCCGCAGCCGGCGACGACCGCGCCGACCTCGCCGTCGAGGGCCTCGTCGATCTCCGGCGCGGTCGTCTCGTAGTGCGCCTCCGCGTTGAGGGGGTTCGAGAACTGCTGCGGGACGACAGCGTCGTCGAGCTCGTCGGCGATCTCGTGGGCGCGGTCGATCGCGAGCCCCATCCCGTCCTCGCTCGGCGTGTTCACGACCTCGGCGTCGAGCGCGCGCATCAGCTGCTGTTTCTCCACCGAGAAGCGCTCGGGGACGACGAAGATCGCGTTCAGTCCCAGCTGCTTGGCCGCGACCGCGAGCCCGATCCCGGTGTTGCCGGCGGTCGGCTCGATCACGGTGCCGCCCTCCGCGACGTCGCCGCGCTCCAGCATGCGTTCGAGCATGTACTTCCCGATGCGGTCCTTGATGCTCGCGCCGGGGTTGAACGACTCCAGCTTGGCGTACACCGGCACCGCGTCCGGCGCGTCGTGGACCTCGACGAGCGGCGTCTCACCGATCGTCTCCAACACCGACGACAGGGGCTCCCGATGATCGGTCATAGGCCGGCAAACGTTGCCGCGGGATTTGTGTGTTGCCATCGGTCCCCGCCGATCCGGGGCTCCGGGGCGACGGCGCGATTTGCCGCGAGCGGGGCGGCGAGCGTCGCCGGCCGACCGGTCGACCGTGTGACTCCGCGCCGCGGATCGAACACACTTATGCCGGTCGTCCGGCTCCGACACTGTATGAGCGAGACCGATGCGGAGGCCGAGGTGACGGTCGTCCTGCCGGACGGATCAGCGCTGGCGGTTCCGGCGGGGTCGACAGTCAAGGACGTCGCCTTCGAGATCGGCCCCGGGCTCGGTCGCGACACCGTCGCGGGGAAGATCGACGGCGAACTCGTCGAGAAGCACGCCGAGGTCCACGACGGCGCGCGGATCGAGATCGTCACCGACCAGTCCGACGAGTACCTCACGGTGTTGCGCCACTCCGCGGCCCACGTGTTCGCGCAGGCGCTCCAGCGGGTCCACCCGGAGGCGACGCTGACGATCGGCCCCCCGACCGACGACGGCTTCTACTACGACGTGACCGACGTCGACGTCGACGAGGACGACCTGGCCGCCATCGAGGCCGAGATGGACGAGATAATCGCCGCCGACTACGACATCGAGCGCGAGGTCCGCTCGCGCGAGGCGGCGAGAGAGACCTTCGCCGACAACGAGTACAAGCGGCAGATACTCGACGAGGAGGCCGACGGCGAGGAGGTCACCTTCTACGTCCAAGACGACTGGGAGGACCTCTGTCAGGGGCCGCACGTCGAGTCGACCGGCGAGATTGGCGCGGCGACGCTGCTCGAGGTGTCGGCCGCCTACTGGCGCGGCGACGAGGAGAACGACACGCTGACGCGCGTGTACGGCACCGCCTTCGCGAGCGAGTCCGACCTCGAGGAGTACCTCGAACTGCGCGAGCAGGCCCAGGAGCGCGACCACCGGAAGATCGGCCAGGAGATGAACCTCTTCTCGATCCCGACGGTGACCGGACCCGGCCTGCCGCTGTACCACCCGCCGGGGAAGACGGTGTTACGCGAGCTGTCCGACTTCGCGAACGAGCTCAACCGCGACAACGGATACGAGGAGGTCGAGACGCCGCACGTGTTCCGGACGGAGCTGTGGAAGCAGTCGGGCCACTACGAGAACTACAAGGACGACATGTTCCTCCTCGACGTCAACGACGAGGAGTACGGCCTGAAGCCGATGAACTGTCCGGGCCACGCGACCATCTTCGACCAGCAGAACTGGTCGTACCGCGACCTCCCCCAGCGCTACTTCGAGAACGGGAAGGTGTACCGGAAAGAGCAGCGCGGCGAGCTGTCGGGCCTCTCGCGCGTCTGGTCGTTCACCATCGACGACGGCCACCTGTTCGTCCGCCCGGACCAGATCCGCCAGGAGATCGAGTCGGTGATCGAGATGATCTTCGAGGTCGTCGAGACGCTCGACCTGGAGGTCGAGGTCGCGTTGGCGACCCGCCCCGACAAGTCCGTCGGCGGCGACGAGATCTGGGAGTCCGCCGAGGAGCAGCTTCGCGACGTGCTCGAATCGGGCGGCTACGACTACGACGTGGAGCCGGGCGACGGGGCGTTCTACGGCCCGAAGATCGACTTCGGCTTCGAGGACGCGCTCGGTCGCGTCTGGGACGGCCCGACCGTCCAGCTCGACTTCAACATGCCCGACCGGTTCGACCTGACCTACACGGGCGAGGACAACGAGGAGCACCAGCCGGTGATGATCCACCGGGCGCTGTACGGCAGCTACGAGCGCTTCTTCATGGTGCTCATCGAGCACTTCGACGGCAACTTCCCGCTGTGGCTCGCGCCCGAGCAGGTCCGGATCCTCCCCGTCTCCGACGAGACGCTCGGCTACGCCCACCGCGTGAAGAACGAACTGGCGGACGCGGGCTTCCGCGTCGAGGTCGAGGACCGCGACTGGACCGTCGGTCGCAAGATCCGCGCGGGCCACGACGACCGACTCCCGTACATGGTCATCGTCGGCGACGACGAGCAGGAGGCGGGCACCGTCTCGGTCCGCGACCGCTTCGAGAACCAGCGCGGCGACGTCGACCTCGACGAGTTCGTCGACCACCTCGCGGAAGAGCGCGAGGAGAAGCGCACGGAGCCGGACTTCGTCGACGAGGAGTGACGACCGGCTCGGGACGCCGAGACCCCCCGCGTCGCTCGCGGCGACTCAGGCCTGTTCGACGCCGGTGACCTCGAAGCGAGCGCCGCCCGCTTCGGACTCGACGACGCGGATCGCCCAGCCGTGCGCGTCGGCGATCTCGCTCACGATGTTCAGGCCGAACCCCGTCCCGTCGGCGGTCGTCGTGTAGCCGGTCTCGAACACCCGGTCGCGTTCGTCCTCGGGGATTCCCGGCCCGTCGTCTGCCACGTAGAAGCCGTCTCCGTCCGGGAGCGCTCCCACGGTGAGGGCCGCGTCCGAGCCCCCGTGCTCGACGCCGTTGCGGAACAGGTTCTCGAAGAGCTGTCTGAGCCGCGCCTCGTCCGCCAAGATCTCGAACTCGTCGGCCGCCGTTCGGAGCGTTCCGCGCTGCGTATCGGTCGTCTCCCACGCGTCGGTCGCGACCGCGACGAGGTCGACCGGGCACGGGTCGTCGACGGCGTCTCCCTCGCGCGCGAGCGTCAGCAGGTCGTCGACGAGCGTCTCCATCCGCGAGAGCGACCGCTCGACCGGCTCGATGTGCTCGCTGTCGCAGTCGTCGGCCAGGAGGTCCAGCCGGCCCCGCGCGGTCGTGAGGGGATTCCGGAGGTCGTGGCTCACGACGCTCGCGAACTCGTCGAGCCGGTTCCGCTCGCGTTCGAGCCGCTCGGCGGCGCGCTGTCGCTCCAGCTCGTAGCTCACCCACCGCGTGAGCAGCTCGACGAACGTCCGTTGCGTGTCGGTGAACGGCTCGCCGCGGGGCGTCGTCGCGGCGAAACAGAGCGTGCCGTACTGCTCCCCTTCGACCTCCACCTGCCCGCCGATGTAGGTTTCGAGGCCGAACGTCTCGTACGCCTCGTCGCCCTCCCACCCCTCGTCGGACGCGTCGACGACGGTCAACAGCGCGTCGCGTTCGATCGTGCGCTTACAGTAGGCCTCGTCGAGGGGACAGGTCTCCCCGACCTGGAGGAGGGGGTGGTCGGCGTGGGACACTTCGACGCGCTGTCGACCGTCGTCGATCCGCGTGAGGAAGCCGTTCGGCACGTCGAGGTACTCGCAGCCGAGCGTGAGGATGGCGTCGACCTTCTCCTCGAACGTGCGATCGTGGTCCGACGAGACCGCGTACAGCCGCTGGATCGCGCGGAGGCTCTCCCGCTGTCGCCGCTCCAGTTCGCGCCGCTCGGACACGTCGCGGAGGTACACGGACAGCCCGTCGTCGTCGGGGAACGCGCGCACGTCGAACCACGTGCCCAGCGGCTCGTAGTACGAGTCGAACGAGACTGGCTCTTGGGTCGCCATGGCGCGGTGGTACTCGTCGTGGAACTGCGTCTCGGCCGAGCCGGGGATCGCGTCCCACAGGTGGCGTCCCTCGACGGAGCCGTCCGCGCCGACCACCTCGTCGCTCATCGCGGACCGGAGGATCCGCCGGCCGGCGTCGTTGGCGTACGTGACGGTCCAGTCCGCGTCGAGGGCGAAGAACCCGTCCGCCATCCGGTCGAGGACCGTCTGAAGGTCCCGTTCCGAGTTCGAGCCACGCGGGGGGCCGGACATGCGCACGTGTACTCGTCGGGGCCGCTTAGTTGCCGGGGATCGACGCTCGAACGGCCCCGGTCTCACTCGACCGCGCGGCCGCGCGACCGACTCGACGCCGAGGATTCCCGGTTCCGTCGGGTTTTTTACGCCGCTTTCCGGGATCCGAGGTATGTCGAACTCCCACGTCGAGCCCGGCGTCGACGAGCGACCGCCCGAGGTCGGCGAGCTGACGCCGCCGGACCGCACGCTGATGGGTCCCGGTCCGAGCGACGTCCACCCGCGCGTCCTCAAGGCGATGAGCACGCCGCTCGTCGGTCACCTCGACCCGTCGTTCGTCGAGATCATGGACGAGGTCCAAGAGCTGTTGCGCTACACGTTCCGGACCGACAACCGGTGGACCATTCCGGTTTCGGGGACGGGGTCGGCGTCGATGGAGGCCGCGATCGGTAACCTCGTCGAGCCGGGCGACACGATGTTGGTCCCGACGAACGGCTACTTCGGCGGCCGGATGAAGTCGATGGCCGAGCGCGCGGGCGGCGAGGTCGTCGAGGTACACGCCCCGTGGGGGGAACCGCTCGACCCCGTCGACGTCGAGCGCGCGTTCGACGAACACCAGCCGGACGTGTTCGGGTTCGTCCACGCGGAGACCTCGACCGGCGTCCGCCAGCCGGACGTCGCGGAACTGACCGACGTCGCGCACGCCCACGACGCCTTCGTGATCGCCGACTGCGTCACGTCGCTCGGCGGCGTCGAGATGCGGGTCGACGACTGGGGCGTCGACGTCGCCTACTCCGGCCCGCAGAAGTGCCTCTCGTGTCCGCCCGGCGCGAGCCCGCTCACCCTCAGCGACCGAGCGATGGACAAGGTGCTCGACCGCGAGGAACGCCCGCGGTCGTGGTACCTCGACCTCTCCCTGCTGGAGGGGTACTGGGGCGACGACCGGTCGTATCACCACACCGCGCCGATCACGAACGTGTACGCGCTGCGCGAGGCGCTCCGCCTCGTCGCCGAGGAGGGGATCGAGGCGCGGTGGGCGCGCCACCGCGAGGTCGCGAGCGACCTGAAGGCGGGGCTCCGCGAGCTCGGCCTCGAGATGAACGCGCCCGACGAGTACTGGCTCCCGAGCCTGAACGCGGTCCGCGTGCCCGACGGGGTCGACGACGCCGCCGTCATCGACCACCTGCTCGCGGAGTACGACCTGGAGATCGCGTCCGGCCTCGGCGACCTGGAGGGCGACATCTGGCGGATCGGCTGTATGGGTCACTCCGCCCGCCCGAAGAACGTCGAATACGTCCTCGCGGCGCTCGAAGACGCGCTGGCCGAGCAGGAGTTCTGACCGGCCGCGACGGCGCGAGCGCGACCGACGCCGGTTATCGAGAGGTTTTTCAGGGTCCGTCCCTCTCCTCGCTAGGGGTATGAACGATCTACGAACCGGGCTGAGCTACGGAGACGTGCTGCTCGTCCCGCAGCGGTCGCCCGTCGACAGCCGGAGCGACGTGGACCTCTCGACGCGGTTCACGCCGAACGTCGAACTGGAGACGCCGCTGGTCTCTGCGGCGATGGACACGGTCACGGAGGCCGAGCTAGCGGTCGAGCTCTCCCGCGCCGGCGGGCTCGGCGTCCTCCACCGCTTCCTCACCGTCGACGAGCAGTCGGCGCAGGTCGAGCGGGTGGCCGCGGCCGGCGAACGGGTCGCCGCCGCGGTCGGCATCAACGAGGACCACCTCGCTCGGAGCGCCGCGCTCGTCGACGCCGGCGTGGACGCGATCGTCGTCGACGTCGCGCACGGTCACCTCGACCGGACGATCGCGGCCGTCGAGGAGATCGCGACGGAGTTCCCGCAGACGGACCTCGTCGCCGGCAACGTCGCCACGCCGGCGGGCGTCGAGGACCTCGCGGCGGCCGGGGCCGACTGCGTGAAGGTCGGCATCGGACCGGGCTCGCACTGTACGACGCGGAAGGTCGCCGGGGCCGGCGTCCCGCAGCTGACCGCGGTCGACGACTGCGCGACGGCGGCCGAGGACCTCGACGTCACGGTCTGCGCCGACGGCGGGATCCGGACCTCCGGCGACGCCGCGAAGGCGCTGATGGCGGGGGCCGACACCGTGATGCTCGGCAGCCTCTTCGCCGGGACCGAGGAGGCCCCGGGCGCGGTCGTCGAGGTCGACGGCACGCGGTACAAGCGGTCGCGCGGGATGGCGACGACCGCCGCCGCCGAAGAGCGGGACGACAAGGGCGCGGACGTGGGCGCCGACGAGGGCGTCGAGGCGCTGACGCCGTACAAGGGGCCGGTGGCGACCGTCGCCGAGGAGTTCTGTCAGGGCATCCGCTCGGGGCTCTCGTACTGCGGCGGCCACACGATCGAGCGCGCCCGGGAGCGGGCCGAGTTCGTCCGCGTCGCGCCCGGCGCGAAGGAACGCGAGGGGTTCCACACCGACGACGACTGGGAGGGGATCAGCGTGGACAGCGAGACGAAGCGGGTCGCCGACTCCGCGGGCGGCTCGACGGCCGAGAGCGACGACTGAGCGAGCGACTGCGGCGGGTTCCACCGCCGGCGGACACCGCGCCGGACCCGGCGTGTCACTGCGCAGCTATCTCACGGACCGTTTTCGACGGCGAGCGGACGGGCCGACGCACGACCGACGCCTTCGGGTCGAACGGCGGCTACCACGCCGTCAGCGCCGCGCGACCGTGGTCCCGCGCGAGGATCGCGAGGAACGCGACGACGCCGGTGACCGCGAACGCGCCGCCGACGTAGAAGACGGACGCCATGCTCACCTCGACCATGAGCCAGCCGGCGATGAGGGGCCCGGCCACCGACCCCGGCCGCCACACCAGCTCTCGGATGCCGAAGCTGGAGGCGACGCCGCCGTCGTCCGTTCCCTCGTCGGCGAACAGCGCCATGCTGGCCGGCTCCCGGAACGAGTCGGCGACGCCGAGGAGCCCGGAGAACCCGACGAGCGGGAGGTACGCCGGCGGGAGCGCGCCCAGTATCGGGACCGTGACGCCGCTACCGAGGGCGGCACCCCCCGGTGCCGAAAACGGGATCGCCATCGCGATCACCCCGTAGGCGCCCCCGCCGCCGAACACGAACAGCGACCGTCCGTACGCGTCGGAGAGCCGGCCGGTGAACAGCTGCCCGACCATGTTGGTCGCCTTCTCGGCGGTGACCGTCACCGCCACCGCGGTCGCGCCGACCGCGAGCCCCCCGCCGCCGACCGCGGTCCCCGCGTAGATGGGAACCCACGTCCGGACCATCGTCACCGCGAAGGCGTACTGCGCCCGGAACGTCGATATCGTCAGGAGCTTGCGGTTGACCGCGAGGTCGGTGAACGGGAACCCCTCGACCCGCGTCGGGTCGTCGTCGAGCACGCCCCACGTGACGAGCCACGCGGCCACCATCAGCGCCGTGATGACCCCGAAGACCGGGCCGAAGCCGACGGCGTCGTAGATGGCGCCCGCGCCGAGCGAGCCGAGTATCGAAGCGGCGAAGGAGGCGGCGTTCGCCTTCCCGATCTTGTCCGCCCGGGTGCCCGCCTCTGCGATCTGGCCGACGAGCGAGAGCGTCATCAGCCCCGCGCCGGTGACGACGAACCCCTGAAGCGCGCGCACGGCGACGAAGGTGGCCGAGGAGTCGACCAGCGGGAACAGCGCGTACACGCCCGCACCGGCCGCGAGGACGACGAGGAGGACGCGCCGCTTGTCGAACCGGTCGCCGGCCCACGCGAGCGGGACCACCGCGGCCGTCTGCGCGAGCGTGAACCCGGTGGTGTACATCCCGATGACGAATCCGGCCGAGACCGTGACGCCTAACACGGTGACCGCTTGCGGGTCCAGCGCGTTGATATACGTCGGCAGAAGCGTCAGCAGCGTGATGAACCCGAACCCCTCCGCGAACCGGGTGAGGTAGAGCGCCCAGAACTGCGATCTCGGTCCGGCCGTCGCGTTGCTCACACCCGTCCGCCGTCCGGTGATTCAAAAGGGGTTGCGGTTCGAAAGTCGCGGCCCGGCGCTCGACGGCTCCCCGTCCTCGCTGCCGAACTCCGTGCGGACCTCCGAGGGGTTGATCACGGAGACGGCCACGCCGTCGTCGCCGACCTGCGCCGCGACGCTGTGCGCGAACCCGCGGACCCACCACTTCGTCGCGGCGTACACGGGGTTGAACGACCGCGGGTACTCCCCGGCGAAGCCGCCGACGGCGACGAGGCTCCCCTCGCTCTCCGTGAGGTGCGGGAGCGCCGCGCGCGTGAGGAAGAACGCGCCGTCGACGTTCGTCTCCCGCATCGCCGCGTACTCCTCGTCGGTCATCGTCGCCGTCCGCGACCGACCGCCGGAGCGGCTAATACCGCAGCGCCCGTATTGGAGGGGTATGAGCAGTGACATCGCAGAGACCGGTATCGACGGCGGACGGGCCGAGAGCGTCCTCAGCGCCACCCGCACCGGTCTCGGCGACGAGCTCCGCAGCGTGGTCTACTTCACGCCGTCGGCGTTCGACCTCCTCTACGTCCGCTCCGACCTCTACCCGTCGGCGGGGGACGCGCGGACGCGAAAGGCGCAGTTGGTCGCGCTCGAACGGGTCGGGTTCGCGGAGCGATCGGTCCGGACGGACATCGCGCGCAGCGACGACGGACCGGGTATCGGCCAGTACGACTTCACCGTGCGGTTCCACGAGGACGGCTTCGTCGTGCGAGTGCTCGCGGGCGACGGCGGCGTGCTCTTCACCACCGACTCGATGGACGTCGGCGCGTTCAGGGAGGCGGTGACCGCGATCCGCGGCGTCCTCGACGCCCCGAACGACCGCTGATCCGGTTCGATCCGTGGATACAGGACGCTCCTGTCGGGTCGGACAGCGGCGGATCGGACCGGCGAAGCGATAGCGCCCGTCGTCACCAGTGCGGCGGTTACGAGTCCCCCCGAGCGGGCGTCTCCCTCTCCGAGACGTCGTCGAGCCCGCCGAGCACGTGCGCCAGTTCGCGCTCGACGACCGCGACGACGTCCTCGACGGCGTCGAACCGGTCCGTGCCGACGCCACGGCAGTCGACGGTCCTATCTAGCCGCACCGCGTGGTCCGTGAACAGTTCCGGGCGGACGGTCAGCTTCGCCGCGGTACAGGGGCTCTCGTCGCTCGGCAGCCGGTACTCGACAGTGCCCGTGGCGTCGGCGGTACGCGTCCACTCGCCCGGTGCCGGCGGCAGTCGATCTCGGAGTTCGCCCGGCTCTACCGCCGTCTCGGCGGTCTGAAGCTCCATGTAGATCGATGGGCCAGCCTCGATATAGGGGTTGCGCCGACGGCGGTGCGGACCGCGCGACGGTCCCGGAGGTCACTCCGCCAGCGCCGCCGTTGGAGGCGTTCGATCGGCGTCGTTCGCGCGTCGTTCGTCGGTGGGGCGGTCGGAGAAAAGACGGCGGTGTCGGGTTACGCGTCCAGTTCGTCCAGTTTCTGACGGATCTCTTCGAGTTTAAAGTAGGACGCGACGGCGAGGATCGTCGTCGGCCACAGTCCGACGAACTGCCCGCGCTGTTTGTCCCCACGAACGTAGTAGAAGTACAGGGCGAGCGCGACGGAAGCGATCGACGCGATCACCGCGGTACCTAGTCCCTCGGCGTCGATATCGTCCACGACGTCGGCCGTGACCTCGTCTGATTCGGGCATATATTAAGTTGGTTCTATAGCCGTAAAGAGGTTTTCACCGCCGGGGTCAGGCGTCCGACGCCGGCGAGTCCCGATCCGGCGTCGCGCTCCCGTCCGTCGTCTCGGAGTCGCGCTCGTCTCGTTCGGTTCCTCGGGTCCGCTTCCAAGTCGAGTAGACCTCCGCGAACGCGAGGGCGCTGAGCAGCACCCCGGCGCAGACCATCGCCGTGTCCGCGTCAAACGTCGCCATATCGCATCCAACGGTCTCCACGGGTAAATGATCCACCGGCGACGTCGTGGGGACGGCGACCGAGAGAGCCCGGTCGCCGCCCGGACCGGGACCGACGCCGGTGACCGCGCTCAAGTGCGTCCGCGTCCAACGATCGGTATGACCGACGATCCGGAGCGTATCGCGGGCGTCGCGGACGTCGACTGTCGCGGCCGACAGGCGCTGGTGACCGGCTCGACGAGCGGGATCGGTCGGGCCGCGGCGCTCGCGCTGGGGCGGCTCGGTGCCGACGTGATCGTCCACGGCCGGGACCGGGAAGCGGGGGCGGCCGTCGTCGAGGAGCTCTCCGCCGCCGGCGTCGACGGGCGGTTCGTCCGCGCCGACTTCGCCGACCCAGACTCCGTCCGCGAACTGGCCGTGACCGTCCGGAGGGAGACGGACGGCCTCGACGTCCTGATCAACAACGCCGGCGGGTTCTTTCGCAACGGGGAGGTGACCGACCTCGGCGTCGAGTACACGTTCCACGTCAACCACCTGTCGCCGTACCTGCTGACGGCGGAGCTGCTCGATCACCTCCGGCCGGGCGCGCGGGTCGTCACCACGGCGTCGGCCGCGCACCGGGGCTCGGAACTCGACCTCACGCGGGTACGGACGGTCGACGGGTACTCGGCGACGTGGGCGTACGGCCACTCGAAGCTCGCGAACGTGCTGTTCGCGAACGAACTGGCCGCTCGACTCGACGCCGCCGACCGCGACGTCACCTCGAACAGCGTCCACCCGGGAGCGATCCCGGGCAGCGGCTTCAGCCGGTTCCTGCCGGGGCCGGTCTCGAGCGCGCTGGGGGCGCTCGACGGCCTCCCGTTCGTGACGAGCGTCGCCGAGGGGGCCGCCGAGCTCCTCGTGCCGGCGCTGAAACCGGAGACGGCGACCGTCTCGGGGCGGTACTTCGCTGACCGGGAGCCGACGACGGCGTCGCGCGCGGCCCGGGACGAGACCGCCGCCCGCCGACTGTGGGAGGTGAGCGCCGACCTGCTCGATGTCGAGCCGCCCTTGGCGGCGACGGACCCCGACGCGGCGGAGGACGGCGGGTGACGGTCCGGCAGGCGATTCCTCGGCGGTCAGTCCACCGGACAGCGGTCGATCCCGAGCACGCGGTACAGCAGGCACCGGCGCGTCGCGCCCTCGACGACGAGCACGACGCAGCCGACCGCGAGTCCGACGGCCGAGACGACGGGCACGCTGACGTCCGTCGTCGCGGCGAGAAGCGCGAGGATCCCGACGGCGACGCCCCCGACGATCCGCGCGATCGCGTCGATACGGCCGACGTTTCGTTTCACGGACGGTCGTCGGCACCGCTCCGAGAAAAGCGTTGAGCCGGCGGTGAGGGACCACCGACCGCGATCCGAGCCGCGGGCCGCGGCGCGTTGCGGTCAGCGCTCGCCGCGCCAGCGGAGCGAGTTCTCGTCGTACCTCTCGACCGCCGGCCGCCCCTCGGCGAGCATCACGTCCGCGATCTCGACGGCCGCCTCCAGTTCGGCGACGGAGAGCCGCTCGTACGCCGGCCGACCCGAGACGTGTTCGTCCCACGGGCCGCCGAACACGTTGTCGAGCACGACGCGGGCGAAGCAGTGATCTGCCCGTATCGGCCAGTCGTCGGTCGCGCGGGCCGGCAGTTCCTCGCGGACTTTCCGGTCGTACGTCGCCCGGAGCTCGGAGATGTCGACGCCGTTCAGCGTTTCCTGTCCCATGGTCGCCCCGGCGTCCGCGCGCCGGGATCGACGATCGATACGGCGCTGTGACACAAGACGGTTACGCGGGGTGCCGCGGGGAGCCGCCGGGAGGTCGGCGACGCACCGCCGCGACCGATCCCGTCTAGACCGTGGCGCGCGAAGGACCGATCATGCTCGGATACGCCGCGATGAACCGGACGCTCCGCGAGCGGGATCCGCCGCGGCGCTGTAACCGGGACATCCGCAAGCGGACGTGGGAGACCGAGGGGATCGAGCGCGTCGCCGAACTCGCCGAGCGGAACTTCGAGGACCTGCGCGCGATCTTGCGGTGGAACCGCAACCGCGACATCCGGTTTTACCGGTGTAGCTCCACGCTCGTCCCGTGGAACTCGCAGTTCGAACTCGACGAACTCCCGAACTACGAGCGAGTCCGGTCGCTCGCGACCGACTGCGGGGAGATCGTTCGGTCGAACGAGATGCGGCTCACCTTCCACCCGAGCCACTGGTGTAAGCTGGCGAGCGAGTCGAGCGACACGGTCGCGCGGTCGGTCGAGTCGGTCGAACACCACGGCCGCTGGCTCGACCTGATGGAGCTGCCGCGGTCGCCGCGACACGCGATCAACGTCCACATCGGCGCACACTACGGCGACAAGGCGGCCACGGCCGACCGGTTCCGCGACGTCGTGACCGACCTCGCGCCGCGCGCCCGGGAGCGGCTCGTCGTCGAGAACGACGACAAGGGGTCGCTGTTCGGCGTCACCGAACTCGTCGACGCGGTGGCGGCCGACGCCGGCGTGCCGGTGACGTTCGACTACCACCACCACGCGTTCACCGACCGCGGCCGCACGCACCGCGAGGGGTTCGAGGCGGCCCGCGAGACGTGGGGCGAGGTCAGGCCGATCACGCACTACTCGGAGCCGGCGCGGCTCCACAGTGACCCGGAGGCGGCGCCGCAGAAACACGCGCGCCACGTCGCGGGCGTCCCCGACTGGCTCCGGGCCGAATCCGACGTGATGATCGAGTCGCACGGGAAGGAGAAGTCGGTGCTGCGGCTGCGCGGCTGACGGTCGCGGCCGCTACACGATCCCACGAGAGTTCGGCGACGCCTCGGACATCGTCGGAGATACCGCTCAGAGCGAACGGCCGCGGCGACAAAGGAGCGGGCCGGGCGCGATTTGAACACGCGACCGACGGATTAAGAGTCCGTCGCTCTCCCTAACTGAGCTACCGGCCCTCGCTATTCGCTATCCGTGTCACGGTAAAAGGCCTTTTCATTCGACCCCGTCGCCGCCCCGCCGGGGTCGACCGAATCGCCCGGGCGCGGCGGGTGTCGGGTCGGTCGGTTCGGCCGACGGTAGGAGGAAACGGTTATCAACTCCCAAAGAGTATTGACACGGTATGTCACATGAACGAAGCAACAAACGGATCGATCGGCGAACATTCCTCGGGGGAGCGGCCGCCGCGGGTATCGTCGGCGTCGCCGGCTGTTCCGGAAACGGAGACGGAGACGGAGACGGCGGCGGCGGCGACACCGAGGTCATCCGCTGGCACGCCGGCGGGACGGGCGGGACGTACTTCCCGCTGTCCGGCGAGTTCGAGGGGATCATCGAGGACAACACCGAGTATCCGGTCGAGGTCTCCTCGACGGGAGCGTCGGTGGAGAACGTCGGTAGCCTCGGCGGCGGCGACGCCGACTTCGCGCTGATCCAGAACGACATCGCCTACTTCGCCCGCAACGGCGAGGGGCTCGACGCCTTCGACGGCTCGCCCGTCGAGAACCTCCGCGGCGTCGCGACGCTGTACCCGGAGACGATCCACGTGCTGACCAACCCCGAGTCCGACGTCGGCTCGCTGTCCGACTTGGAGGGGATGCGGGTCAACACGGGCGACCTCGGCAGCGGGACGCAGGTGAACGCGCTCCAGATCCTCGAGTCGGCGGCCGGGCTCACGACCGACGACTTCGATGAGCAGAACACCGACTTCACGCAGGCGGCGAACCAGCTGCGCGACGGCGACGTCGACGCCGCGTTCGTCGTCGGCGGGTGGCCCGTGGGGGCCGTCGAGGAGCTCGCGACCAGCACCGACGTCGGCATCCTGAGCCTCTCGGACGAGGAGCGGCAGGCCGCTCGCGACGACGCCTCTTGGTTCGCCGACGACACGATCCCCGCCGGGACGTACGCCGGTATCGACGAGGACATTGACACCGTCTCGGTCCAAGCGATGATCGCGACTCGGTCGGAGTACGACGCCGACATCGTCGAGGCGGTGACCGCGGCGATATTCGACAACGTCAGCGAGCTGAGCATCAAGACCGACTTCATC
This sequence comes from Halorubrum coriense DSM 10284, assembly GCF_000337035.1. GTDB lineage: Archaea > Halobacteriota > Halobacteria > Halobacteriales > Haloferacaceae > Halorubrum > Halorubrum coriense. The sequence goes on along the minus strand of NZ_AOJL01000037.1, from coordinate 52,621 downwards.
TCGGCCGACTCCGCGCAGGACGGGATGTCCGTCGAGCTCCACGAGGGCGCGGCGCGCTACTTCGAGTAACGCGTGACCCGCGGGGCTCGGGACGCGCACGCCTCGCCGCTCCCCGGGACGAGCCCGCGAGGGCGGACCGCCGTCGCGGCCGCGATCGGGCTGCTCGTCACGGTCGCCGTCGTCGTGTCGGCGGTCGGCGTCGCCGGCGACGCGGGCGTGGGCGCGCTCGGCGGCGACCGAACCCTCGTCGTGACCCACGAGAACGGGACCGAGCTGATCGCGACGCAGGTCGACGCCGACACGGAGATCGTGATCGAGTACACGCACAGCGTCGAGAAGACGACGGTCCGCGACGTGTACGTACCGACGGCGGACGCGCTCCGGATGACGCGGATGGAGTTCAGCTCCTTCGGGGCGGGGCTGCCGTCGCAAGCCGACGTCACGGAGCGGGACGGTCGGTACGTATATTATCCCCCATCTAGTGAGTACCGCACGCTTCATCTGAAGACGGGCGACGTGGCCGGCCACGACCTGATCGTGGGCGGGGAGCGGTACGACATCTCGGGACTGAGCGGCGGCGGAGCGGTCGAACTCACCGTCGACCGCCGCGGCCCGCTCGGTCGGTGACGCGCGGCCGTCGAGTATCCGGATCGAGGGGGTCCCGCGCCGGATCGACCCCTCGGCGATAGGCGACGAAACACCGCGGAGGATGACACAACAGTGACCTCGAACACATCGAACGGCGACGAATCGTTGGAATCGGAGAGCGACGTGGCAACGGAGGTGTTCGAAGAGATCGACAACCGGCGCTCGCTGTCGGGCGCTGGCGTCGTCGCGGTCGCGGCGATCGGGATCGCCTTCTCGGCGTTCCAGCTCTGGCTCGGCGCGCGCGGGTTCGTCTTCGACTTCACGATCCCGGGGTACGGGACCGTGGACCTCGGGTCGCTCTCCTCGCTTCAGATCCGCGCGATCCACGTCAACTTCGCGCTGGTGTTGGCGTTCCTGCTGTTCCCGGGCTCCGACGGACGGGGATACCTGACGGCGGGTATCGACCGCGCGACGCGGGGGATCGCCGACCGGTTCGACGGCTCCCCCGTTTCGACGGCCGTCTCGGCCGTCCGCGACGCGATCTGGTGGGTCTTCGTGGACGAGGGGGGCGACCGGATCACGCCGTCGGACCTGGTCTTGATACTGCTGTCGACGTTCCCGACGATCTACTACGCGACGCGGTACCAGGAGATCACCGACGTGATCCGCGTGTTGGGCCTGCGCGGTGCCGGCGGGCTCGCCGACGTGTACCCGGCGCTCGCGCCGCTCTCGATCGGGCCGCTGGCCGAGTACACGTTCGCGTACCTGATGGGCGTGCTCGCCATCCTGCTCGTGTTGGAGGCGACCCGGCGGGCGCTCGGACTGCTCCTCACGGGGCTCGTGAGCCTCTTCCTGTTGTACGCCAAGTACGGCTACCTCCTCCCGCGGGACGTCCCCGTCGCGCGGACGTTCGCCACCTCGCAGCTCCGCTGGGACCAGATCGTCCAGAACCTCTGGTACACCGTCGAGGGGATCCTCGGCGTGCCCGTCGGGGTGTCGGTGCGGTTCATCTACATCTTCATCCTCTTCGGCGCGTTCCTGGAGATGTCCGGTGCCGGCAAGTGGTTCATCGACCTCGCGTACTCCCTCACGGGGACGCGCAAGGGCGGACCCGCGAAGGCGAGCGTCGTCGCGTCCGGCTTCATGGGGATGCTGTCGGGGTCGTCGGTGGCCAACACCGTGACGACCGGCGCGCTGACGATCCCGCTGATGAAGCGGTCGGGCTACTCGCCGGAGTTCTCCGGCGCGGTCGAGTCGTCGGTCTCCTCCGGGGGACAGATTCTGCCGCCCGTGATGGGCGCGGCGGCGTTCCTCATCGTCGAGTACACCGGCACGCCGTTCCGGGACGTCGTGATCGCCGCGACCCTCCCGGCGATCGCCTTCTTCTTCGGCATGTGGGTGATGGTCCACTTCGAGGCGGCGAAGCGGAACATCGGCGGGCTCGACCGGGCCGAGCTGCTGGACGTCGTCCCGCACATGCGCCGGGGATGGTTCTACCTCGTGCCGCTCGGACTCCTGCTGTATTACCTCGTCATCGCCCGCCTCTCGGTCGGGCGCGCCGGCTGGCTCACGATCGCCGCGACGGTCGCGCTCATCGCGATGGTCGCCGCGTACAACGAGCGGTACGGGACGTACCTCGTCGGGACCGTGGCCGCCGGCTACGCGCTGTTCGCGGGGTCGCTGTTCGCCCTCGGCGTGACTCCGGTCGGGTTGCTGTACGGGGCCGAGGCGGTCGACGTCGGGCTCGTCGCCGCCTTCGGCGAGGCGGCGAACTCGCTCCCGACGATCGTCACCGCGGTGAGCGTGGCGTTCCTCCTCGCCGACCCGCGCGGCGACGCTCCGCTGCTGGACCTCGACGACGCGGTCGACGGGTCGGCCGAGTGGGTCGACGAGCGGCTCGGGACGGACGTCGGAGCGTCGCGGACCGGGCGGTTCGCGTCGTTCGTGTTGAAGGCGATGGACAGCGGGGCCCGGACCGCGACGCTCGTTGTCGTCGCGGTCGCCGCGGCGGGGATCATCCCGGGGGTCATCGGGATCACCGGGCTCGGCGGGAGCCTCCGCGCGCTCATCTTGGACGTGAGCGGCGGGTCGCTCGTGCTGCTCCTCATCCTCGCCGGGATCGCGGCCGTGATCGTCGGGATGGGGATGCCGACGACGGTGATGTACATCATCATTGTCGTGCTCCTCGGGCCGGTGCTCCCGGACTTCGGGATCGCGTTACTGGCGGTCCACCTGTTCGTCCTGTACCTCGGGCTGATGGCCGACGTGACGCCGCCGGTGATGGTGGCGGCGTACGCCGCGTCGGGGATCGCGAAGTCGGACCCGTTCGACACCGGTAAGCAGGCGTTCCTCCTCTCGCTGAACAAGATCCTCGTGCCGTTCGCCTTCGTGTTCTCGCCGGGGATCCTCCTGTTGCGGACCAGCGACGGACAGGGGACGGTCCTCACCGGGGCCGACGTCGCCGACCTCGGCTTCTTCCTGCCGGAGGTGGCGGTCCCGATCCTCGCGACGTTCGCCGGCGTGTACGCGCTGGGCGTCGCGATCATCGGGTACTACCGGACCGACGTGCGGTCGGGATCGCGGTGGTCGCTCGTCACCGCCGCGGTGCTGCTGTCCGTCCCGGGCATGGTCCTGCTCCCGGCGAGCGCCGCGCTCGGACTGGTCGGCGTCGACGCCGCGCTCTACTCGGTGACGAACGACGTGGCGGCTCGCGCGGTCGGTGCCGCGATCCTCGTCGCCGCGCTCGTCCGGAACGCGCGGCGCGCGAGCGGCGGCGCGAGCGACGCCGCGGCCGCGGAGAGCGCGGCCGACCCGGTCTCGCAGTAGGAGTTCCCCGCCGGCGGGATCGCTCTCTCGGTCGCCCGACCGCGCCGCCGTCGACCGGTGGTCTCGGACGCCTCTCACGGCGAGAGCGCACTCGTTAAGTGTCGTGCCGCGGAAATCCCTTCAATGAGTAGTGGGGCATCCGGATCCGCGCGGACCCGATACGCCATTCTCGGCTGCGGAAGCGTCGGCCACGCCGTCGCGGAGGAACTGACTGAGCGCGGCAAGGACGTCCTTATCCTCGACCGCGACGAGAGCCGGGTGGAGGCCCTCCGCGACCAGGACCTCAACGCACGTGTTCAGGACATCGCCGAGCCGGACGTCGTCGACGAACTCGACGACCGGGACATCGTGTTGATACTCGCCAGCGACGTGGAGGCGAACAAGGCCGCCGTCTCCGCGGTCAGAGAGACGGGCGGCGATCACTACCTCGTCGCCCGGGCCTCCGACCCCGTCAGCGAGGACGAGCTGCGCGAGCGCGGCGCGGACGTCGTGATCAACCCCTCGACGGTGATCGCCGACAGCGCGCTCCAGTCGCTGGAGACGGGCGAGCTGGAGTACATGGCCCGCCAGCTGGCGGAGATCATCGAGGAGGGCGGCGACCGGATGGCGATCCTCACGCACGACAACCCGGAGCCGGACTCGATCGCGTCCGCGACCGCGCTCCAAGCGATCGCGGAGGCGTTCGGCGTCGACGCCGACATCATCTACTCCGGCGACGTCGGCCATCAAGAGAACAGGGCCTTCGTCAACCTCCTCGGGATCGACCTGCTCGCCCGGAGCGAGGCCCCGCCGCTCGCGGAGTACGCGACGGTCGCGGCCGTCGACCTCGCGAAGGCCGCCGCCGAGGACCTCGACCTCGACGTGCCCGTCGACGTCTACCTCGACCACTTGGAGGCCGAGGTACCGTTCGACGCGCGGTTCGTCGACGTCCGGACCAACGTCTCCTCGACGTCGACGATCCTCACGAAGTACCTCCAGGAGTTCGACCAGTCGCCCTCGGAGGCGGTCGCGACCGCCCTCCTCTACGGGATCCGCGCCGAGACGCTGGACTTCAAGCGGGACACGACGCCGGCGGACCTGACCGCCGCCGCGTACCTCCACCCGTTCGCGAACCACGACACGCTCGAACAGGTGGAGTCGCCGTCGATGAGCCCGGAGACGCTGGACGTGCTCGCGGAGGCGATCCAGAACCGCGAGGTCCAAGGGAGCCACCTCTTCTCGACGGCCGGGTTCATCCGCGACCGCGAGGCGCTCGCGCAGGCGGCCCAACACCTCCTCAACCTAGAGGGGATCACGACGACGGCCGTGTTGGGGATCGCCGACGACAAGATCTACCTCGCGGCCCGCTCGAAGGACATCCGGCTGAACATCGGTAACGTGCTCGACGAGGCCTTCTCGGAGATGGGCGACGCCGCGGGCCACTCCACGCAGGGGTCGCTCGAGATCCCGCTGGGCATCTTCACGGGTATCGAGGCGAGCGGCGAGAACCGCGACACGCTGCTCCACCTCACCGAGGAGGCGGTCCGGCGGAAGCTGTTCGACGCGCTCGGCGTCGAGGGCGGGAGCGGCGACGGGTCGAACGGCTCCTGAGCCGCGTCGGCCGCCGACCCCCGCCGCGGTCGTTTTCCGGCTCGGGAGCGTAGCGTCGACCGACACGTCGCATGTACGTCCCCGAGGACCCGCCGGCGGACTGCCCCGCCTGCGGCGACCCGTACGACTCGGTCTCGCGGCACACCGGCGGCTTCGTCGCGAACCTGCTGGACAACGAGCGCTACCAGCGGGTCTGTTTCTACCCCGCGACTGACGGCGGCGACCCCGCGTTCGACTGCTACCACCACACGCACGCGCAGGCCGGGACCGACGAGTGAGCGGCTCCGACGGGGGTGAGCGCGACGGCTGCGCCGGCCGCGGTGACCCCCGCTAGAAGCCGTCGCCCTCGGTGATCGAGGTGTACGAACCGATCAGCGCGCCGGAGAGGTCGACGCCCGTCAGGGTCGCGCCCGTGTCGATCACGGAGTTACGGACCTCGGAGTCGGCGATGGTCGCGTCCGGGAAGACGACGGCGCGGTCGAGCGTCGAGTCGCTCACCGACGCCCCCGCCATCACGTGGACGACGTCGCCCAAGTCGCTCCCTTCGACGGTCGCGTCGTCGTCGACGAGCGTCCCGCCGTCGAGCGCGTACTCGACCGCGTCGAGGTAGCTGTCGGCGGTGCCGATGTCGAACCACGCGCCGTCGAAGGTGTACGCGTGGACCGCGCCGCGCTGTTGGAGCCACTGGAGGAACCACCCGGGCTCGTCGGGGTTCTCGCCGTCTTCGAGGTAGGTCGTGAGGTCCGGGAGCGTCTCGGCGGGGAACGCGTAGCAGGCGATGGAGACGAGCGTCGACTGCGGGTCGTCGGGCTTCTCCTGGAAGTCGACCACTTCGTCGCCGTCGAGCTGGACGAGCCCGTACGACTTCGCCCGCTCGCGGTCGTCCACGTCGTAGGCCGCCAGCGTCGGCGTCCCCTTGTCCTCGAAGAAGTCCGCGAAGTCGGCTAGGTCGAAGCTGATCATGTTGTCGCCGGCGACGACGATCAGGTCGTCGTCGACCCCCTCGCGCTCGACGAGCTGTTCGAGCGCCCCCACGACGCCGAACTTCTCGTCCTCCGCGACGGTCTCCTCGACCGACAGCGTCGGCTTCTCGAAGGGGCTGTCGTCGAGGTAGTCGGCGAACGTGTCGGCGAAGCGTTCGTTCGTGGAGACGAACACCTCGTCGACGCGCTCGTCGGCCTCCAAGTCCTCGAATATCTCGTCGATGACGGTGTTCTCCCCGACCGGGAGGAACATCTTCGGCCGGTGTTCGGTGATCGGCCAGAGCCTGGTCGCGTAGCCACCAGCGAGTACGACGGCTTTCATACCCCTCCGTCTCACTCCGGTGACATACCTCTTGTGCCCGCGCCGTCGTCGCGCGGTACGGCGGCGGCCGCGTCCCGGACCGCTTTAGCCGGCGCGGGGCGAAGACGACGCATGGAGACGACCCGCCAGCGCATCGCCGACGCGCTCCGGGAGGAGCCGCGAACGGCGAGCGACCTCGCGGCGACGCTGTCGCTGCCGACGCCGGCCGTGTACGAACACCTCGAACACGTCTCGCGGTCCGTGGCCGACGGCGACGGGTCCGACGCCGGCGACGACGACGAGGAGTTCCTCGTCGCGCCGCCGACCTGTCGCGACTGCGGGTTCGACGGCTTCGACGACCCGGTCAACGAACCGTCGCGGTGTCCGGAGTGTAAGAGCGAGCGGATCGACGAACCGGCCTTCGTGATCCGGTGAGCGGACGGGCCCCGCGTCCCTCGCCCGGAGTTACAGTTCGTCGAGCAGCGTCGCGGCCGCGGCGGCCGAGGAGCCCGGGCCGCGGGCCGTGATCAGGTCGCCGTCGACGGTGACGCTGGTGTCGGCGTCGAGTTCGGCGTCCCACTCAGCGCCCGCCAGCCGGACCTCGTCTTCGACCCAGTACGGGAGCTTCCGACCGTCCGGCATCACGTCGTGGTCGTCGACGATGCCGTCCTCCCAGTCGTTCGGGAAGCCGGTGACGGAGCGCCCCTCGACGAGCGGCGTCCCGTCGGCCTCGCGCGTGAACCCGAGGATGCCGACCGCGTGGCAGACGACGAGCGCGACGCTCTCCTCGCCCGCGACCGCGTCAAGGAGCAGCTGGCGGGCGTGGCGGTCCTGGTTCACGTCCCAGACGGTGCCGTGACCGCCGGGGAAGACGACCGCGTCGTACCCGTCGGCGTCGACGGTCGCGATCGGTTCCGGATCGTTCAGTTCGGGGTGCTCCTCGTCGACCTCGCGGAGCTCCGCGACTCGCTCCTCGCCGCCCGCGGCCTCGGGGTCGAGCGAGCGCTCGTCGACGACCGGCGGCGACCCCGACGGCGTCGCGACGGTCACGTCGACGCCCTCCGATTCGAGCGTCGTCAGCGGCTCGATACACTCCTCGGCCCAGTACCCCTCCTCGCTCACGACGAACAGTGCGCTAGTCATGTGTGGTCAGTCATTGACGACCTCGGTATAAAAGACGCCCGCGCCCGGCAGCGAGAGAGGGCGACGCGGGGTTTATACCCGGCAGACGCCGCGGCGCGGTCGGCGCGCGCCGCCGAGCGGCCGCCCTCGGCGGTCGCGAGGTGCGCGTGCGAGGTCGCCGGCGCGTCGCGCCGGCTGCCGGAGGGACCGTCGGTCCCTCGCTGGAGTCGGACGCGACGAGGACGACCGGAGGGAGTCCGACGGACGCGCCCGACGAGGCTGGGGAGGCGCGAGGCTGCGGTTGCGGTGTGGGACTTGCGGCTGGGGCTTCGGGAGTGTTCGTGCCGATCGCCGTGTTACAAGCGATTACGCACAGCCGCGCGGCTGTGGCTCCCGGACTCCCCGGAAAACGCGACGCAACTCGGCGGCGTCCTACTCGTCGCCCTGCGCGTCGACGATCACGACCTCGCCGTCCTCGACGGTGACGTTGATCAGCGTCTTCACGTTGTAGTCGGTGTCGTCGAGTTCGTTCTCGCCCGCCTTCTTGATGACGGCGACGACGTCGACGACGTCCGCGCCGACCTCGTCGGTGAGCGCGTCGAGGATGGCCTTCATCGTGCCGCCGGTCGAGAGCACGTCGTCGAGGACGAGCACGCGGTCGCCCTCCTCCACGTCGTTGATGTACATCTCCGACTCGGAGTAGCCGGTCTCTTGGAACAGCGGGACCTCGCCACCGAGGCCGTACTGGCGCTTGCGGATGACGACCAGCGGGATGTCGGTCATCAGCGAGAGCGCGGTGGAGATGTGGATACCCATCGCCGCGGGCGTGACGATCTTGTCGACGTTCTCCAACTCCGCCTTCCGGATGATCCGGATGACGATCTCCCGGAGCAGCTCCGGTTCGAGCATGGGAACGCCGTCGCTGATCGGGTGGACGAAGTACTGGTACTCGCCTTTCTCGATGATCGGCGCGTCGAGGAGCGACTGCCGCAACTGGTCCATGTCGCCGGTACTCGGGCGGATTAATAAAGCGTGGCGATCCCGGGGTTCCGTGGACCTCGGTCGCACGGGTCGCGGCGCGGGGTTCGGGTCGCTCGCCCGAGCCGGTCCCGGCTCACCGCTCGCCCACGTGCCGCTCCAGCGCCTCGACGGTCGGGTCGAGCATCTCCGGGAGCCCGCGGTCGGCGTCCGCCTCGGGAACCCAGTCGTCGGGGGTGAGGTAGTCGCCGATCTCGTGGACCGTCGCGGCGTCGGCGCCGCGGTACTCGGCCACCGCCCAGATCGCCGCCGACTCCATACAGAGGGTGACGACCCCCTCGTCGCGGTAGCGTTCGACCTCGGGGACGGTCTCGCGGTACATCGCGCTCGTCGTCCACGTCGGTCCGCGGGGCGTGTCGAACCCGGCGCGCGAGAGCGACGCGTCCAGCTCGTCGACGAGGGACGCGGTCGCGGTCACCGGTTCCTCCGGGGGGAGGAGTGGTGCGAGACGCCCTCGTCGCGGATGGCGTCGGTCGGAAGGACGGCCGCGTCCGGAGCGAGGTCCGGCTGGAGCGCCGCGCCGCCGCCGAGCATCACCACCGCCTCCGCGCCCGCGGCGATGACGTTCTCGGTCACGGTCGCGGTCACCGGGGCGCCGATACCCGACTCGTGGACCGCAACGTACCCGACCGCCTCGGAGAGCAGGTCCACGCCCTGGCCCCTGACGAGCTCGACCCAGTCGTCGCTCCGCTCTCGCACCGCGTCGGTGAGCTCGGACTGGTAGCCGAGCAGGACCGCCGGCGGCACGTCGGGCAGCCCGTCCCCCTGCGCGGCGACCGCGTCGCTCGGCGAGAAGAGGGCGTCGGCGTCGTACTTGTCGCCGAAGTTCGGGATCATACCGTCACGTGGGGCCGGAGTCGCGTATGTCTGTCTCGAGTGCCGGTGAGAATCGCGCCGGAACCGCCCGCTCGGCCCCGGTCAGACGTACCCCTCGACGTCCACGGTGACGCGCAGGGGAACGCGCGGTTCGGCGCCGGTGAGCCGGACGAGCAGCGAGTGAGTCCGGAGGTCGTCGGGGCCGCCCGAGGGGGCCTCGACCGAGACGTCGAGACGCAGGCCGTCCGCCACCCGCTCGATCGCGTCTAGGACGAGTTCCATCTCGGACTGCATGCCGTTCTGTACGACGATCAGGACCGACTCCGCGAAGTCGGTCGCCGCGACGAACTCGGCGACCGAGCCGTCGTCGACGAGCCGCTCCTCGGCCGCCGCCGCGTCCGGCACGACGGTGTGGTGTTCCGACTTCCACTCGGGGAACTCGGGGTCGCGGTCGGGCGCCCGGAAGAGCACGTCGGCCTCGAGGTGGGTCGTGGCCGCCTCGATCCCCGGTGGCACCGAGGGGCCGCGGACCCGGCGCCACGCGACGCCGCCGGCGAGCGTTCCGACGCCGGCCCCGCACGCGGCGAGGAGTCGTCTACGGTTCATAGACGACCGTTCGCGGCCGAAGAATAAAGCCGTCCTCGTAGCGCAAACGACTCTTTGCCTTACCGGCCCGCCGAGCCGCAGGACCGCGACCGGGCCGACGGGCGCGGTCGGGTTACTCGAACTCGGGCTCGCGCTTCTCCACGAACGCCTCCATCCCCTCGCGCTGGTCGTGCGTCCCGAACAGGCCGGCCCACGCCCGGCGCTCCAAGGCGAGCCCGGTCGCCGCCGACCCCTCGCCGGCCGCGTTCAGCGCCTCCTTCGCCGCGCGCAGCGCGGTCGCCGGCTTTGCCGCCAGCTCGCCGGCCAGCTCGTCGATCCGGTCGTCGAACGCGTCGTCCGCGACGACCTCGCCGACGAAGCCGACCTCGGCGGCCTCGGTCGCGTCGATCCGCTCGCCGAGGAAGATCAGCCGGCGGGCGACCTCGTCGCCGACGAGCGCCGGGAGCCGCTGCGTGCCGCCCCAGCCGGGGATGATCCCCAGGTCGATCTCCGTCTGCCCCAGCACGGCGCTCTCGGCGGCGACCCGCAGGTCGCAGGCAAGGGCGAGCTCGCAGCCGCCGCCGAAGGCGTAGCCGTCGACGGCGGCGACCGTCGGGGCGGGGAACGTCTCGATCGCGTCCGCGACGCGGTGGCCGAGTTCGGCGTACGCCTGCGCCTCGGGCGTCGACAGGTCGACCATGTGCGAGATGTCCGCGCCGGCGACGAACGCCTCGTCGCCCGCGCCGGCGATCACGAGAGCGCGCGCCTCGCGGTCCGCGGCCTCGCCGAGCGCGTCCTCGATGGCTTCGAGCGTCTCGGCGGTGAGCGCGTTGAGCTGTTCGGGGCGGTCGACGGTGATCGTCGCCACGCCGCGGTCGTCGACGTCGAATGCGATGGTGTCCCGACTCATACGCGTCCCGTCGCGCGGCGGCGTGAAAACGGTTCGGCAGGCGGATCCGGCCCGGGCGGAACCGGGGTCGGTCGGCGGCCGCGGCCCGCCGGTCAGACCTCTTCGCGGCTGTCGATCCCCGTGTAGATGAACCACGCGGTCGTGTAGACGCCGACGAACAGCAGGTAGCCGACGACGAGCCCACCGAGCTGTCGGCTCGCGAGCCCGCCGGGCAGCGTCCGCGAGAGGATCCAGAGGGCGAAGGCGAAGACGACGAGCGAGAACAACCCCGAGAGGGCGTACACGCCGAGGTCGGAGGTGAGGCGATCGCGCACGCCCCCACCAACGCGTTCCCGTTACATACCCCCATCGGTCGCGCGCCGTGCCGGCGACCGCGGTGGCCGCGACGGCCGGCGCGCCGTCTCCGTCGCGCCCGGGCGGACCGCACCCGTTGCGCGGATTGCAACCCCTATATGCCCCCGGCCACACGTACCGGTATGAACGGGAATCGGTTCGGCCGACTCTTCCAGCTGACGACCTACGGCGAGAGCCACGGGGACGCGATGGGCGTCACCGTCTCCGGCGTGCCCGCGGGCGTCGAGCTCGACGAGGAGGCGATCCAGGCGCAGCTCGACCGGCGCAAGCCGGGCCAGTCGATGATCACCACCTCGCGGGGCGAGCCCGACGAAGTCGTCGTCAACTCCGGCGTTCAGGACGGCTACACCACGGGCACCCCGATCGGGATGGTGATCCAGAACAAGGACGCCCGCTCGGGCAAGTACGAGCCGTACGTCACGGCCCCGCGCCCCTCCCACGGCGACTACACCTACTCCGCGAAGTTCGGCACGCGCAACTGGGGCGGCGGCGGCCGCTCCTCGGCGCGCGAGACGGTGAACTGGGTCGCGGCCGGCGCGGTCGCGGAGCAGGTGCTCGACGCCTCCGACCACGACGTCGAGATCAAAGCCCACGTCAACCGCATCGGCGACGTCGAGGCCGACCCGGTGAGCTTCGAACAGCTCCTCGACCGCAGCGAGGAGAACGACGTGCGCTGCGCGGACCCGGACGCGGCCGCGAAGATGCAGGAGCTGATCGAAGAGTACCAGGAGCGCGGCGACTCCATCGGCGGCTCCATCTACTTCGAGTGCCGCGGCGTCCCCCGCGGGCTCGGATCCCCGCGCTTCGACAGCTTCCCCGCCCGGCTCGGGCAGGCGATGTTCTCGATCCCGGCGACCACCGGCGTCGAGTACGGGCTGGGGAAGGACGCGACCGACGTGGCCGGCAGCGACCGCAACGAGAACTGGACGTTCGACGACGGCGAGTCGTTCGACCACGTCGAGAGCGAGGCGGGCGACCCCGTCCCGGTCGGCAACGACCACGGCGGGCTCCAGGGCGGGATCACCACCGGCGAGCCGATCTACGGCGAGGCGACGTGGCACGCGCCCACGTCGATCCCGAAGAAGCAGCGGTCGGCCGACTGGGAGACCGGCGAGGAGAAGGAGGTCCAGGTCGTCGGCCGGCACGACCCCGTCCTCCCGCCGCGGGCCGTCCCCGTCGTCGAGGCGATGCTGTACTGTACCGTCCTCGACTTCATGCTGCTCGGCGGCCGGATCAACCCGGACCGCGTCGACGGGAACCCGGGCGAGTACGACACCGAGTACCACCCGAGCAGCCCGCGCGACGAGTAGCGGACGACGGCCGCCCCGCGCGTCGCCTCACTCCCCCGGCGACCACTCGCGGGCGTTCCCCGCGGTGAGATCGCGCTCGTCGATGTGCGTCGCGAGGCGGGCGTCGTAACGGGAGTACGCCGGTGAGCCACGGTTCTCCTCGCAGTCGCGGACGCAGGTCGGGTCGTGGTCGAAGATCAGCGAACTGCAGTAGGCGTCCGTCTCGTCGGCGTCGGGCGTCGACACAGTCGTTGACACGCGCAAACGGAACGGACCAAACCTCGAAAAGGGATTCCGGACCGGCAGCGATCACTGTACGACGACCGCCCGGAGGTCGCGCCCGTACGCGGCGGCCGCGACGGCGAGGGTCGCGACCGCGCCGACCGGAAGCACGGTGAGCAGTCCCGACGTGGTCCCGACGCCGAACCGCGCCGCCAACCCCACCGAGACCCACAGGCTCGCCGTCCCCGCCAGCACGAGCAGCCCGCCGGTGACGCGGCGGTCCTCGCGGCCGAACACCCGGCCCGACGCGGCGCTGGCCGCTGCGAGGACGTGGAACCCTACCGCCAGCGGCCACGCGCGGATCGACGCCGGGAGCGCCGCGAACGGCCGCGACTGATCGAGGAAGTACGCCCAGACGGGGTACCCGCCGAAGCCGAGCCCCGACCCCGACGCGGCCGGGTTGAGGAAGCCCCAGAGACTCACGACCGTGAGGTCGGCGGCGGGGATGACCGCCATCGGCACCGCGAGCAGGGTGAGAACGAGGATCCACCCCGTCCGGGCGACGAGACCGCGTCCGCTCCCCGCCGGTCCGTGGGCGGTGCGGTCGGAGGGCCGCCCTCCGTCGCTCGACCTCTCGCCCGCTCGCTCGCCGGCGGCCGCTTCCGGAGGGCGCTCTGCCATACCCTCCTCTCGGGGACGCGCCGGGAAGAATCGTCGGGGACCGAGATTTCGGTGGCGTACAGTCCGATTTCACGCCGTTGAGGCACCTGAACCGCGCCAGAGACAGAGGCCGTACGACGCGCAGCACGCGTTACGCTACGCTCGGACACCACGGTACTCACGATGATCACGAGCGGAATCGGAGACCGGAACGAGTGTCACGCCGACGGTGGGACGAAGTCGAACCGCCCGGTCGACGGATTCACACCTACCGAACCCTCCGGACGTCCCCGGCGTGTTGCCGGCTTCCCGGGCGGCGACTTGTAGACGCTGACGTCCGCTCACGGCTCACGCTCCGAGTCTCCGAACCGAAGGGAGGTCGATCAGTCTCCGGTATTCCCCTCCACAGGAGCGACGTTCGTGACTTCGAGGTCGCCCGAGAGCTCCGTGTTGGGATACGGGATGTCGATGCCCTCGGCGTCGAAGCGGTCCTTGACCGCTTCGGCGAACTGCGAACGCACCGCCGGATAGCTGTTTTCCGACGGGTCGATCCAGACACGTCCTGAGAGAATGACCGACGAGTCGCCCAGCTCCGCGAGGGGAGCCGTCGGTCGGGGGATGTCGAGGACGCCGTCGATACTGGCGCCCTCCTCAACGATGGCGTTCCGTGCTCGGGTGAGATCCTCGTCGTATTCGACCCCGAACCCCACCGCCACCCGGCGTCGATCGTTCGCGACGTTGTTGGTCACCGTCGCGTTAGCGAGGTCGCTGTTCGGCACCGTCATCAGTTGATTGTCGAGCGTGTCGAGTTTCGTCACCCGCAGATGGATCTCACGGACGACGCCGTCGCCCCCGTTCCACTCTATCCAATCGCCGACGGTGAACGTCTTGTCTTTTATGAGGAACACGCCGGCGACGAAGTTCGCGATGAGGTCCTGCGCCGCGAAGCCGATCGCGAGCGTGAGCGCCCCTCCGAGAGTCGCGAACGCGGCGAGAACGGTCCCGAATCCGGCGATCGCGGCGGCCAGTGCGGCCGCAAAGACGGTCATCACGACGGCGGTCATACTCGCGGCGAACCCGACGAGCGTCTCGTCGAAATCCCGACGTTTGAGACTGTTCTCGACCGCTCCGGTGACGACTGACCGCCCGAGTCGGTACGCAACGAGAAACACGACGACGAATAGCAGCGTCGTCGCAATCGCGTTCACGAACATCGGGATATACTGCTGTAGGTCGATCGAGACTCCCTGTTGTATCAGTCCCATCTCTACGGTCCGATGGTATTCGTCGTACTCTGTTATTCGCCCGTTGACCGGCCGCTTCTGGGAGCGTCCGCCGGGGTCGACGGGCTTCGAATCCACTCGCGACCGGCGCGCGGTCGCCCTGTAATATCGCAGCCAGTAAGCAGACGGTACCGTAATTTATCGCAACGTGAAACCGGTATTACCGGGGCCTCCTGTGGCGATTCGCGGTGGAGTGTCTCGGATCTGTCCAATATGTTTGATCCGAGCCACTTACGAAACAAAAGAATTTCTAGCAACGGATGAACTGAATTGAAAAGTCTCTATCGTTTTTATGTAGACTGACGTAGTATATAATGTGGTAGAAACTAACACTGTTGAAAACGAATCGACCCGCACCGGGAGCCGCACCGCTGCGGTGGCCGGAACCCTCCTCGCAGTACTCGGGGGTCTCGCGGTGATATTTCCGTTCGTCACGGGACTTTCGCTGTCCGTGTTACTCGGCGTCGTCCTCGTCGCCGGCGCGATTGTACACGTGTTACACGCCTCCTCTACGGGGACGCTCAGAGACGGACTCGGTCAAGTGACACTTGCCGTCGTCTACGGCGTCGCCGGAATTATCTTCCTGGCGAACCCCCTCTTCGGGCTGTTGACGTTGACCCTGCTCGCCGTCGGATTTTTCATCGCCGACGGGGTCGTGGAGGTCGCGTGGGGGATACGAAGCCGCGGACAGCCCGGAGCCGTGTGGCTGCTCGCTAGCGGGAGTCTCTCGCTCCTGCTCGGCGGCTTCCTCTGGAGCGGATTCCCCACCGACGCGGTCTGGGCTGTCGGTGTTCTCTTCGGGATCAATTTGCTCGTGACCGGCGTCTCGGTGGTGCTTCTTGGGCAGGAGCGCGATAGCTCGGTTGTCGGAAACGCCGCCCAGCGGAGTCGAGTATGAAGCCGTCGGTTGGCGCAGCCCACACCGATCGTCTCACGGAGCGCTCCCGAGCATGAGTCAACGACTACCTGAAGAGTGGTTCCTCAAGGACACTCGGATCAACGCGGCAATCGCGTGGGCCCTCGTCGGCGCTCTCTTCGCCGTCGCGATAACCGCCTTTCTGGAGCTCTTGCTGGCCCGGATGGCGCTCGCTGCCGTCGCGGCGTTCGTCGCCATCACCCCGGCGCTCGTCGAGAGACGGTGGACCCGAACGGTTCCGTGGCCGCTGTTACTGGTCTGTGCGATCCCCCTTTCGACAGGAGCGCTCGGGGTCAACTTCCTCGCCGATGTCGTCACCGGTCTCAGTATCGCCGCGCTGGGCATGCTCGTGGTCGTTGCGTTCCAATCGACGGGGTCCGTGCGGATGACGCCGAACTTCGCCGTGTTCTTCGTCGTGTTCGCCACGATGGCGACTGCGGGCCTCTGGGCGATTCTGGCGGCGGGTTCGGCCTACTACTTCGACACGGCCTTCATCGAAACCAACGAGGAGCTGATGATGATCTTCAACGCCGCGGCACTGGCGGCGTTCGTCGCCGGCGGCGTCTTTCGGCTGTACTTCCAGCGGCAGCTCAAGGCCAACCTCGAACGCGTCGGCGGAGAGGGGGTGAGTGCGCGATGAGCATCCGGACCCGCATGCTGAGCATCCGAACCCGGATACACGTCTCTCAGCGCACGCAGGTGGGAGTCGTCAGAGTGCTCCAAGTCCTGTTGGTCGCCATCCTCGGGTTCGGATTGTACTCCGGCAACGTCGTGATCGCGTTCGACGCCGCAATCGGGCTCTTCGTCACACAGTTACCCGCACTCTTAGAGCGTCGATACCGGATCGTCATGGACGTGTGGCTCGTCATTTGGATCACGATGGCGGTGTTCCTACACGCGCTCGGGACGGTGCCGCTCCCCGGACTCGACTTCGAGAGTCTGTACGGTGCGACGTGGTGGTGGGACCACCTGACCCACGCGCTGTCCTCGTCGATAGTCGTCGCATCGGGCTACGCGGTGACGCGAGCCGTCCAAGAACACACCGACCACATCCATCTGGGACCGAAGTTCATGTTCGCGTACCTGCTGATATTCGTGTTAGCGTTCGGCGTCATCTGGGAGCTCATCGAGTTTTACATCGCCGTGGGCGCGGACCTGTTCGGCATCCCCAAAGTGCTCACGCAGTACGGGCTCGACGACACCGTCTTGGACCTCATGTACAACAGTATCGGCGGCATACTCGTCGCCGTCTTCGGGACGACGTACCTGACCGGCATCTCCGACCAGTTGGGGGATCGGCTCCGGTCGAGGTCGGCAGACCGCTGACGAACGCAGGCAGGTCGCGTTCCCGGCCCGGCGTTCGGCACCCTCGTATCGCCATCGGGTCAGCTAACGGCTCTTGGTACATTCACTCGTCGTCGGTCGTGTTACTTTTCACACCGAGAGGGGCCGAGCCGACCAGGGCCGCCCCGGGCTGCGTGGGACGAACGTTGAAGCGACAGGGTGAGCGACACGGAGGGGACGAGGAGGAGGAACGTTCACTGGCGTACACCGATCGTGGCGGCCCCGGAGATGCCCTCAAGCAGCTCCGCTCGGCGGGGGACAGACGATTCAGGAACGCCTGTTGGGCCGAGGCAGTCGCCGTCTCGGAGGCCCGCCGCAGTGCGCGGGCGAGTTCGTCGCGCTCGGCCACCGCCACCGCGACGTCACACCGGCAACGGAACGCGTGGTCTCACCCGAGCCGAGGGAGCCGCACCGGAGTTTCCGGGCTCGATCGCGTCCCGAGGATACGAGATAAACCCGTCGTCGATCGCCCCGAGACGACCCCTGTCGGTGAATCTGAGCACAGTTAGCGAACTCAGACGCACGCTCGTCTGTGAGCGGTAGCAGCTAATACTGCCGGTTCGTTACATCGCAGACGACTTCGTCGGACACTGAGTGAGAGGCCACATTTAGCCCGTTCTGCTCGGGTCGGTACTTCGCCGTGTAGACCGATTGGTGGGCCGGGCGACACGAGATAGTTATATCTTTTGAAACAAAACCACGGGTATGTTCGTCGGGCATAGTCTCGTGGCGTTCGCCGTCGGAGCGCTGGCCGCGACACGTCTCGGTGTCGGCCGGGACAGAGCGCTCCAGTTCGGCGTGTTCGCTGGGCTGTTCGCGCTCGTGCCTGACATCGACATCGCGTACGCCCCGGTCGCGTTAGCCCTTCAGTCTGTCCAGACGATCGACCCGGACACGTTCTGGAACACAGCGAACATCATCCATCGAGGCCCGACCCACTCGCTCCTCTTCGGAGGTGTTCTCGCGATCGGCGCGGCGTTCTTAGCCGGGGATCGACGGATCGGGCACGTAGCCGGCGCGGGTGTCATTGCGGGGCTGATCGCCGTTGCCGGTGTGACCGGCGGAAGTGCAGTCGCGGGGATCACCGTCGTGTACGCTCTCGGCGGCGTGGTGGTCGCGACGGCCGCCCGACGACGCGGCGTTCCCGCACCAGCGGTGCTGGCCGTCGCGTTTCTCGGGTTGCTCTCACATCCGTTCGGGGACTTAGTCACCGGCAGCCCGCCGCTGTTTTTCTATCCGTTCGATGCGATGCTGGTGAGTCACCGGATCACCCTGCACCCAGATCCCACGCTGCACTTACTCGGAGCGTTCCTCATCGAGATCGGAACCGTCTGGCTGGGAATATGGACGTACACTCGCTCGCACGACGTTTCCATCCGTCGGTTAGTCCACCCGCGGGCAGGGCTCGGGACGGGGTACTCTGGGGCCGTCTTCGTTATTCCGCCGCCGACGCTCCACGACGCAGTCGTATTCGTGTTCAGTATCCTCGCGCTGAGCGCGGTCGGCGTCGGACTGCTGTCTCACCCGTTTACGAGACCGATCGACGCACTGGGAACCATCGTTACCGGAACGGCGACAGTGACCGTTGCGGCGGTCGGGTACGGCGTCGCGTACTTGCTCTTTTGAGGATACGGCCGTCGGGTGCGTTTGACCCGAGACTGCGTCACGACCGTGATGTCGCCCGTCGTATCCCGTCCGTCACCTGATCGTCCCTGTGGGTAGCCGCAGCGGTCGGCGGGCAGCCCTTCCAGACGCATCAAATAGTGAACAAATATCGTCTGGAAGCATAAACCGTGCTACATTATTGGCAGTGTCGAATATTACCCGGCAATCTGGAATGAGCACCGACGGACCAGGCGACGACGCGGGGTACGTCCTCCGCTGCGTCGCCGCGCCCGGGTCCGATTGCCGCCTCTGCGTCGGCCGTGAGATCCGAGCCGAGGCCGTCGGAACGTCTCGGAAGTGAAGGCCGCCGCGACCGTCACATGCAACCCGGTCCGGCCCCTGCGTACGGTATGAACACGCAGGACGGCGGTCACTACGACGCGGCGGTCGACGCGCTCGCGGCCCGCGAGTACGAGACGGCCGGGGATCGATACACCCGCGGGGGACGACGCGTCCTCGCCGACCCGCGGCCGGAGATCGACCCCTTCGAACCGGACGAGAAGGGGTGGATCGGGCAGGGGCTCCAACAGCTGCTCGCCGCGGCGGTCGCGTACCGCGTCGCGGGCGCCGACGCCCGGGCGACCCAGCGCGCGGTCGAGGGGATCGCCGCGAGCCGAGACTTCCAGCGGGTGCTCGACGCACCCGGACAGAACGCCTGCCTCGCGGAGTTCGTCGCCGACTTCCGGGTCGCCGGGGGGCTCGACGGCGCCGCGGCCGCGTACGACGACGCCGCGGAGCGCTACGCGGCCGCCGACGCGGTCGACTCGCCGCAGGCGCTCGCGACGACGCCGCTCTTCGAGGCCGCGGCCGCGACGATCAAGCAGGTCGCGCGGGGACAGGCGGACGGCGAGATCGCGATCAAGTGGGAGGACGTCCACGGCTCCGACCCCGACCGCCCGGGCGACTTCCTCGCGCACCGAGCCCGGTTCAAGAAGCAGCGGTTTCGAAGCCTCCTCGACCGCGCGATCGACGACGGGCACCTCGCCGCGCCCCGCGGGACGACCGAGTACAACAACGACGGCCACCGCTGTCCCGAGTGCGGGTCGCGACACGTGAACTGGGCCGGGACCGGGATCCTCTGTCTGCGGTGTTCGACGCCGACGGAGCGGATCTGAGAGCCGGGCGTCCGCGTCAGTCGGTCAGCGCGTCGAGCACTTCGGGCGCGTAAAACGTCACTTTCGGTCGCCGCAGCCGATTGACTGGGACCCAGCGTGCCACGTGTTCAGTCCCGCTCTCCGGCTCGACGAACGTGAACGAATCCCGGTCGTATAGCCAGTCCTCGGCGATATCCCCCTCGTAGACCCGCCATACCTCGTGGGCGGTCTCGCCGCAGTGATCGAAGACGCGCTCGAAGGTGCCGACCGCTGTCGGGTCGAGCAACTCCACGCCGAGTTCCTCGTCGAACTCGCGGACGACCGCCTCGCGGCTGTGTTCGTCGAACTCGACGCCGCCGCCGAGCAATCGATAGAACGGCTCCCCACTCGGCGATTCCCCTTCCCAGACCAGAAACTCGTCGTCCCGTCGAACGGCACCGAGCGCGACGAACCGAATACCGTCGGTCACGACACCTCAACCCCAGCGGCTGGGGGCATAGCCGTGTCGGTTACGGTTGTTCCGGGACGGCGCCGGAGCCGATGGCCCTACGACACAAGGCTCTCGCCGTCGAACTCGGCGTCGGCGTCGACGTCGAGCAGGTCGAGGACCGTCGGCGTCACGTCGAAGAGGTTCGCGTCGCTCAGGTCGAGGTCGGGCTCCGTGGCGTACAACAGCGAGTTCTCGAACTTGTGCATCCCGTTGCGCGGCCCCTCGGTGAACACCGCCTCCTTCCCGGAGAACCCGGACTTGAGGTCGAAGCCGTCGGCGGGGATGACGACGAGGTCGGGCGCGATGCCGTCGTGTGCGCCGTCGAAGGCGTCCTCGCCCTTCACGATCCGCTTACACACCTGCCGGCCGCCCGGACCGGTGAGCGATTCGAGGTCGGCGATGAGCTCGTCGCGCGTCGCCTCGTACTCCGACTCGGGGACGACGCCGTTCGGCTCGCGTCCCTCCAGATTGAGGTAGAAGCGGCCGGGGATGAGCGAGTACGCCCGCGTCTCGTCGTCGATGTCGGTCAGCGAGTCGTGGTCGTCGGCCGCGTAGGAGAGCCACCCCTCGTCGGCGAGGAACTGGTTACAGTTCACCTCCCACTCCAGCCGGGTGAACCCGTGGTCGGAGGCGACGACCAGCGTGGTATCGTCGCCGAGCGAGTCGCGGATTTCGCCAATATACTCGTCGAGCGTGCGGTAGAACTCGAGGAACTCCTGCTTGTACTCGCCGCCGGTCGCGTAGTCGCCGAAGAGGAAGTGGTTCACGCGATCGGTGCTCATGAACACGCCGAAGAAGAGGTCCCAGTCGTCCTCGGCGAGGTAGTGCGAGAACGCCTCGTATCGTGCGTCGAGGGTGGCGTGCGCGTTCTCGATGAACTCGGTCTTGTCGTCGTCGTGGCCGAGCTTGGCGTTGACGTCGATGCGGTAGCCGAAGCCGTCGAGCGTCTCGCGGAGCGACTCGTCGCTCGTGGCCGACTCCAGGTCGGGCGAGAGGAAGCCGGAGGCCATCCGCTGGATCCGCGTCGACGGCGGGAAGGTGACGGGGACGTTGAGGACGGTCGCGTCGCGACCCGCGTCGGTGACGCGGTCCCACAGCCGGGTCGCCTTCACGTGCCGCCCGAGCGGGACGTACGTCTCGTAGGAGTCGACCTCGCGGTCCTGGAACCCGTAGACGCCCGTCTCGCCGGGGTTCACGCCGGTCGTGAGGCTCGGCCAGCAGGCGCTCGACTCCGGCGGCACGATGCTCTCCAACCGCCCGCCGGAGCCGGTCTCGGCGATGTCGGTCAGGTTCTCGAAGACCTCGGGGTGGTCCTCGACGAGGTCGAGCGGTACGCCGTCGATGCCGAGGAAGACGACGCGCTCGTCGTCCTCGCCGCGGAGCCGATCGAACAGACCCATGCTCGACGGTTCCGGGGCGGCCGGCATATCCCTTGTGTTCCGTGAGATCGCGGGAGGGACCGTTCCGGCGAGCGCGGGCGCGCTCCGCGTCCGATTCAGAAGGCATATCTCCCTTCGCGGCGACATCTCCGGCGTATGAGCGACGACTTCCCGGCGAGCGTCGACGTCGACTACACCGACGGCGAGGGAGAGACCCCCGACGACTACCCGTCGATCCAGCACAAGATCGAGAAGGCGGTCGAGGTCACCCGCCGCGGGCTCGAACAGTACGACAACCCGGCGGTGATGTGGACCGGCGGCAAAGACTCCACGCTGACGCTGTACTTCATCAATCAGGTCGCCGAGGAGTACGGCTACGAGAAGCCGACCGCCGTCTTCATCGACCACTTCCAGCACTTCGACGACATCACCGACTTCGTCGAGCACTGGGCCGACGAGTGGGAGATCGACCTCGTGTACGCCCGCAACGAGGACGTCGGCGACTACGTCGCGGAGCACGGCCTCGAACCCGGCGACGACATCCCCGTCGACGCGCTCTCCGAGCACAACCAGCACCACATCCGGGAGATCCTCGAGTTCGAGGAGGACTCGTTCCCGTTCCTGCTCGACACCTACGTCGGCAACCACCTGCTGAAGACGGTCGCGCTCAACGACGCCCTCGAAGAGTACGACATCGACGGCGTCATCTCGGGCGTCCGGTGGGACGAACAGGAGGCGCGCGCCGACGAGACGTTCTTCTCGCCGCGCCACGACCCCGACCTGTTCCCGCCCCACGACCGCATCCAGCCCATCCTCCAGTTCGCCGAGGCCGACGTCTGGGACGCCTTCTGGAACTTCGTCGTCCCCGACAGCGTCGGGGCGTTCCCCGACGAGGGGTACATCCCGCAGGCCGACGACGACCTGCCCGAGGGGGTCACCCAGGAGGACGTTCCGATCTCGCCGAAGTACTTCGCCGGGTTCCGCTCGCTCGGCAGCGAGGTCTCGACCGAGAAGACGACCGAGGAGCCCGCATGGCTCCAGAACCTCGAGGACACGACCGAGCGCGCCGGCCGCGCCCAGGACAAAGAGGACCTGATGGAGCGCCTCCGCGACCTCGGCTACATGTGATCGACGGGCGGGAAGGACCCGCCTGAGAAGTCTCTCTTACGCCTCGCCGACCGTCGCGGTGAAGCCGACCTCCCGGAGCCGGTCCGCGAGCGGCAGGCCGATCCCCGACGCCGGCGTCAACACGCCGCCGTCGAACGGGGAGTCGACGTCGTCGCGCGCCAGACAGACGGCCGACTCGCCGAGCATCCGCGCCGTCGCGCCGTAGCCGGGGTCGCGGTCGGCCCCGAACTCCGCCTCGACGGTGAACGGGCCGTCCGCGCTCGTCCCGCGGCCCAGGACGCGGATCAGGAAGCCGCCCGCTTCCGCCTCCTCCCGGGTCGGTCCCTCGCCGGGGTCGGGGAAGACGTAGCGGCGGAGCGCGTCGCGCACCGGGCCGACGGACATGGCCGCGGAGAACAGCCCGAGCCCGCCCGCGACGGCGCTCGCGGTCGCCGCGCCGACCGGTCCCGATCCGGTCGGAACGACCTCGCCGCACCGGAACTCGCGCCCCCACGGGTAGCCGAGCAGGGCGTTGCTCCGCCGGACCACCCGCTCGTTCACCGGGGCCATCGGCGACGGGGCGGTCCACTCGTCGCGGAGGGGGTCGCGCCGCGGCCGGCGCTGCTCGCCGGGGTCGACGCCGCTCCGCTCGCCGCGGGGGGCCAGCGAGTAGGGGTTCCGAAGCGCCTCGCGGGCGAGCGGGTCGGTCGCGGCCGCCTCGAACAGTTCGCCGAAGCTCGCCAGCGTGCCGCCGCTGACGCTCCCGCTCCCGCCGTCGAGGTAGATCCGGACCGCCTCGCAGGGCTCGCCGTACGTCTCCGTCGCGAACGACTGGACGAGCAGCGTTCCGATGTCGGCCGGGACGGAGTCGAACCCGCAGCTGTGGACGATCCGCGCCTCGTTCTCGACGGCCGCCTCGTGGAAGCGGTCGACGGTCTCGCGCACCCAGTTCACCTCGCCGGTGAGGTCGCAGTAGTCCGTGCCGGCCTCGACGCAGGCCTCGACCAGCGGCGTCCCGTAGGTCGTGTACGGGCCGACCGTCGTACAGACGACCCGGGTGTCGCGGGCGATGGCGCGCAGGCTCTCCGCGTCGGTCGCGTCGCCCACGACGACGGGCACGTCGTCCCACGCGTCGCTCCGGCCGGTGAGGTCGTCGACGAGCGCGTCGAGCTTCCCTCGGTTCCGCCCGCCCACGGCGAGCGAGAGGTCCTCGGGCGCGTACCGCTCGGTGAGATACTCGGCGGCGAAGCGCCCGGCGACCCCGGTCGCGCCCCACACAACCACGTCGTGCGTCCGGTTCGAGTCGGTCATTCGTGAGCGTAAACGGGCCGGCCGGGCTAAACTGGCGGGGTTCACCGGTCGGGTCGACGTCGAGCAACTCCCGCATCGTCGTCGGAACCGCGCAGCTTTAGTTTTAGGCCTGCCTAATCCGTTCCGATGGCCGCCGCTCCCCGGCGCCGCGCCGCTCGGGGTCGCGTCGCGGGCGGCGCGGCCGTCGCGAACGCAGGGGTTCACCACGATGACGCAATCACCATCCGACGGCGACGAGTCCGAACGCACGACCATCCGCGCGGGCCGCGACTTCGAACAGGAATATCGGCTCGACGCGAGCGAGGCGGGGGAGTTCCTGATCGGCTTGGGCGAGCAGCTCCGCGACGCGGACGAGCTGACGATCGCCACCGACGAGTGGGAGCTGCCCTTCTCGTTCGGCGAGCCGGTCGAACTCGAGATCGACTTCGAGGGCGTGGGCGAGCCGGAGCTCGAGATCGAACTGGAGCTTCCGGGACGGACCGACGAGACGGCCCCCGCCGTCGAGTGACTCGGCGACCGGCAGCGCCCGGTCGAGGCTGAGCGGCTCGTCGGGAGCGAACGGACGACGGCCCCGTTCCGCGACCGTCACGTCTCGCGACCGACGGCCCGGGCCGCGCGTCGGCGTCGGCGTGTCGGAGCACGCTAACTCTTTACATCGCCAGCCGCAACGAGTCGTATGGCCGTTGGCACTCGGTTATCACTACAGCTCGCCGACTTCGGCACCCGATCGCTCGTCACCCACGCGCTCATGGCGCTGGGATTCGTCGGCGCGGTCGTCTCGGGGTTGTTCGTCGACGGACAGCTCGGCATCGTCTCGATGGCGGCGTTCATCAACTTCACCGCCGGGTTGTGGATCTGTCAGTCGATCCACTCGCTCGGCAACGCCGCCACCGAGGAGGACTACCAAGGCGTCCTCAAGGAGATACTGAATCGTGTCTAGCGAGCCCGGCATCGACACGGGCCGCTTCGGGCGCACGCTCGTGCTCATCGGCTTCGTCACGACCGTCTTCCTGTTTCTCATCGCCGAACGCCTCTCCGGCGACACGTTCCGGATCGGCGCGATCGCGATCGGGACGGTGGCGCTGATCACCGCGATCACCGGGTTCCTCATCGCGGCCGGCAGCGCGGTCGAGGGGCACTGACCCGGCGGCGACCACGACCCGCGACGCGACTCGATCCGCGAACACGACCGTCGGCCCGAACCATTATTGTGCGCAAACCACAATAACGCACACGATGATACGGCGGTTCCTCACCGGTATCAAATCGAACCTGATCTACGTCGTCGTCGGGTCGCTGGCGACGGGGTTACTCGTCGGACAGTTCGCCGGGGCGTCGTTCAAGACGCTCCTCCAGTCGGCGGTGGTCCCCGTGCTGTTCCTGATGATCTACCCGATGATGATCAACATCGACCTCCGAGAGGTAGTGAACGTCCGCAGCCACGCGCGGGTCGTGGCGCTCAGCCTCCTCGTCAACTTCGGGGTCGCGCCGCTGCTCGCGGTCGGGCTCGCGCGGCTGTTCTTCGATGGGAGCGTCGGCTACGCGGTCGGGCTCTACTTCATCGCGCTCATCCCGACCTCGGGCATGACCGCCGCTTGGACCGGGCTCGCCAACGGGGACTTGGAGTCCGCGCTCGTGGCGATGGCGGTGAACCTGCTGGTCGCCGTCGCGGTGCTGCCGACGTACCTCGCCGCGCTGATCCCGGCGAGCGTCGGCTTCGACCCCACCGCGCTGTACGGGCAGCTCGCCCGCGTGGTCGTCGTCCCGATGGTCGCCGGCACCCTCACGCGGCGGGTGTTGCTCGACCGACTGGGTAAAGACGGGTTCGAACGGCTGAAGCCGACGCTCGGCGGAATCAGCTCCTTCGGCGTCATGCTGATCGTGTTCATCGCCATGGCGATGCGCTCCGAGAGCATCCTCGCCGACCCCGTCGCCTCGGGGGTCACGATCCTCCCCATCGTCGCGTTCTACGCGCTCTTACTCGCCGTCGGGGCGGGGCTCGGGCGCGTGCTCCGCGACGCGGCCAGCGGCGTCGCGCTCGTGTACGCGACGAGCATGCGCAACCTCTCGATCGCGGTGGCGGTCGTCGTCGCCGCGCCGGCAGTGCCCGAGACCGCCGTGCTGCCGATCGCCTTGGCGTACGTCGTCCAGCCGCCGCTCGGCGCGGTGTACATGCACTACCGTCGCGACGTCGCCGACGGCGACGAGTCGCTCTCCGAGGCGGTCGCCTCGATCGTCTGAGCCGCGGAGGGAACGCCGGCTGTCGGGAGCCACAGCCGCCGCGTCGTCGCTACCGGTACGGCTCGCACACCAGCTCGACGCCCTCCTCGAAGCCGATCTCGGGCTCCCAGCCGGTCGCCTCGCGGAACGTCGAGTAGTCGGCCATCGTGTCGTGGACGTAACCGTCGAACGGGCACTCGACGTACTCCGGGTCGATATCCGTGCCGAGCGCGTCGTTGATCATCGCGACCATCTCGTTGAACGTGTACGCCTCCTGGGTGCCGACGTTGTACACGCCCGTCAACTCCTCGTCGGCGGCGAGCTCGCAGGCGCGCGCCACGTCCGAGACGTGCGTGAAGTCGCGGGTCTGGCTGCCGTCGCCGAACAGCTCCGGGGCCTCGCCGTTGGCGATGGCGTCCGCGAACTGCGCGACCGTGTTCGCGTACTCGCCCTTGTGCTCCTCGTTGCCGCCGAAGCCCTGGTACACCGAGAAGAAGCGGAGCCCCGCCACGCTCATCTCGTGGTGGTTGGCGTAGTACTCGGCGTAGCGCTCGCGGGCGAGCTTCGACGCCTCGTAGGCGGTGTGGGCCTCCACGTCCATGTCGACGGGCGAGGGTTCGGTGCGGCTGCCGTAGATCGAGGAGGTGGAGGCGTAGACGACGGTCTCACAGCCTGCCTCGCGGGCGCGTTCGACGGTGTTGACGAACCCCTCGACGTTGACGCGGCAACCGCGCTGGGGGTCGGACTCGTGCATGTTCCGCGAGGAGAGCGCGGCGAGGTGGAAGACGACATCGACGTCGGCGGGGAAGTCGCCGTCGACGACCGAGGCCTCGACGAACTCGACGGCGTCGTCGAGGTTCTCTTCCGTGCCGAGGTAGGTGTCGTCGACCGCGATCACGTCGTTGTCGGCCGCGAGGCGATTCGCGAGGTTCGATCCGATGAAGCCCGCGCCGCCGGTGACGAGGACGCGTTTGTTCTACATGTGTACCGTTGTGTAGAGCGAACGGATTAGAACTTCTGCTCGACGCCCTCCCGCTCGCTCCGACGCGATCCGGACGTCGCACTTCGGTCGATCGGCGTCACGTCTCTCAAGTAGGGGACCGGCGTACACGCTCGCTCGTATCCGACGTCCGCTGTTGATCGCCTGCGGCAGAACCCCGTCGCCGCGTCGAGTGAGATTTCACGTCACGGGCGATACCGAAGGCGATTCCGGGCGTCTGTCTGGCGGCGCGGGCGACGTCTTCTCTCGAGACGGTCCACCGTTCGGATCGGTACCGGAGTGTCGGCCCGGACGCCTCTTCGGGCTACGACTGCGACCCGGATCGTCCGCCCGTCACGGCCCCTCAGGCCTTGATACCACCGTAGCCGTATTCCCCGTATCCCTGTTGGCCGTAGTCGTCCTCAATGGGGGTCGGCGTCGGCGTTTCAGTCCCCGAATCCGAGTCGGGCGTCTCGGTCGCCGACGCGTCTCCGAGTGCCAGGGTGTACGCCCCGTCGCTCGATTGCGTGTCCACGACCTGAACGTGGTGGGTCCCGCTGGTCTCGGCGGTCACCTCGAAGGCGACCGTCTCGTCCGTACTGATGTACCGCAGATTGCTGAAGACTCCGTCGGCGTCGTAGACGATAACTGCGGTCACCCCCGTCTGCGAAGAGCGCCAGAACGTGACTGCCAGCTGTTGTCCGTTCGACAGTTCGAGGGCGTACCAGTCGCTGTCACTCGGTCGGAGGTCGCCGCTGATCTGCTCGCCGAGCGCCACGGGCGTCGCGGCCCCCAGGGTGTCGTTGGGTTCGGACTCAGCGACCGACGTCGACGGTTCCTCTGACTGTCGGATCGCCGTACCGCCACCGAAGCCGAACACCGTCACCGGAGTGACGACAGGCTGACCCGCGCGTCCCGCGCACCCGGCGAGAGCGGCCGCCGCCGCGCCGGCGCTCGCGAGGTACGACCGTCTGGTGAGGCCGCCGTCACTCGGGGATCCGCCGTCGTCGGTCTCTCCCGTCTCCGTCCCTAGTAAGGGCATGCTACTGTCGCCGGATCCGTCGATAATGCTGTCATACCACGTGTCGTCGTCCTTGGCCATTGCGTGCGAAAATCAGCACAGCGTAAATTAACGCTTCTTACCACGTTCCGACTTTTGAGTAGGGTTAGTTACCAGATAACCACATCTGAAGCTGATTTCGCTTCAAGGTATTTCCCCATATAATACAGTAGTATGGTCCTTCCGACTGGCTTTACCGCTTCCGAATAGCCGCATGTCGGCGGAAGAATCGGACGCGGACCGGAGCGGTAGTAGGGTCGACGGACGACACGCGAGCAATTTCGTTCCGACCCATACGGGCGGTACACACCGAGCGAACGCCGTCGGCACGGCCGGAGCGGTTCCGTCCGACCCCGCACCGACGAACGGGTTCCCGCGGCGCGGACCTCGTCGAAGGACGCGTGCCCGGACGTCAGTGACTCGCCGCTGACTCGACGTCAACGGACCTGACAACTCCGTGGGTGGGTCTCCCGTCGCAACCGCAACTCGTGGGCGTCGGACGATACCGCCGTGAGGAGTCGGGCAACTACCCGTCGGGACGAACTCCACGTCATCCGGGCGAACCGAGGGGAGGTAACAGACGCTTACCGACGTACGTCTCTGTCCTCTCCGTGGCTCGTTCGCGACCAGCCACGCCGACCCGTGAGAGAACGGGCCACTAATTTCCCGACAGCGAACGGTGAAAAATCATCGGACGAACCGGCGTGAAGCGGCTGGCGCCCGCTGGTAGCACGCGACTGGACCCTCGACCGATCGGATAATTTCTCTATAACAATGTCGGGTCGCAGTCGTTACTAGGTAGAAATATGACAGACGGAGTTGCCGATCGCACCGTTCTCGTGACCGGCGGCGCGGGCTTCATCGGTTCCTTCCTGACCGAGAAGTTGGTGTCCCTCGGGGCGCAGGTCAGAGTCGCAGATAACTTCTCTCGGGGAGACGTGTCGAACCTCTCTGGTATCCGGGAGAGTATCGAACTGCTGCCGGTCGACTTGACCACGCAGAAGGGCTGCGTCGAGGCCACGGAGGGTGTCGACGACGTATTCCACCTCGCCGCAAGCGTCGGCGGAGTCCACTACATCAAACAGGAGAACGTGGGCGGGCTCACCCCGAGCGTCCTGATGAATCAGTGTATGCTAGAAGCCGCGAGGATAAACGACATCGATCGTTTCCTCTTCGCCTCGAGCGCGTGTATCTACCGACAGGAACACGACGGACTGAACCGCTTCTCCGAAGACCAAGGCATCCCTGCCGACCCACACAGCACGTACGGATGGGCGAAGGTCCTCGGTGAGGTCGCCTGTCGAGCGTATCACGCCGACACGGACCTACGGACGAGCAGCGTCCGGATATTCAACTGTTACGGCCCGCGCGAGAGCCTCGATCCGGATAGCAGCCACGTCATCCCGTCGCTCTGTCGCAAGGTCATCGAGGCGCCCGACGGCGGGTCCATCGAGCTGTTCGGCGACGGGTCTCAACAGCGCGGGTTCATCTTCGTGACGGACCTCGTCGACGGGATGATCGAAGTGCTGACCGAGAAGTCCGACGGCGAGCCGATAAACCTCGGGAACTCGACGGAGGTGGTCAGCATACGCGAGCTCGCAAACCGGATAATCGAGATCAGCGACAAGGACCTCTCGCTGGCGTACGACCGGTCGAAACCCACTGGAACTGACAAGTACGCCTGTGACATGACCGAGATGGAAAGCGAGCTCGAGTGGGAGCCCTCGGTCCCGCTCGACGCCGGGCTCCCGGAGGTCTACCGGTGGGCCGAAAGGGAACTCGAGACGACGCCGGAGACGGCGGTCTCCGCCGACGGGGGGTCGCCGTGACCGAGTGGCGCGACGAGCGCGTGCTCGTCACGGGCGGGGCGTCGTTCATCGGGAGCCACCTTGTCGAAGACCTCGTGGACCAAGGGGCACGGGTCAGAGTCGCCGACGATTTCTCCAGCGGGACGCGGGACAACCTCGCCTCGGTGGCCGATCGGGTCGAGATCCTCGACGGAAACCTCAAGCACGTCGGCTTCGCTGACCGCGCCACCGACGGCGTGGATACGGTCTTCCACCTCGCCGCGGATCACGGCGGGCGAGGGTACATATCGAACTACCCCGCGAACTGCGCCACGAACATGGCGCTGGACAACACCGTGTACGAGTCCGCGGCGAAGAACGGCGTCGAGCGGATAACGTTCGCGTCCAGCGCGTGCGCGTATCCGACGGACATACAGCAGGAGAAACGACGCCTCGGCGAGGACATGGTCGATTTCGACACCCGTGGCGGAGCGTACGCCGACGAGGTGTACGGGTGGGCGAAGCTGATGGGCGAACGGTCGCTACAGGCGTATCACGAACAGTACGGCATCGACACCAGCATCGTCCGTATCTTCACTGCGTACGGCCCGCGTGAGAACGAAACCCACGCGATCATCGCGCTCATCGCGAAGGCGTACGCCGGGCAGAACCCGTTCGAGATATGGGGTGACGGCGAGCAGACTCGGAACTTCACCTACGTCAAAGACATCACGCGCGCGCTTCGCCTCGCAGCGGAGAACGTCACGGACGGGACGCCGGTAAACGCTGGAATTAGCCGATACGTGTCGATCAACGAGGTGGTCGAGAAGATATTCGAGTGTCTCGGCGAGGAGCCGGGACGGATCGAGTACATGACGGACAAGCCCGTCGGCGTTCGCCACCGCGCGGCGGACACCACTCGAGCAGCAGAGATCCTGGGATGGGAGCCGGAGTATTCCCTCGAAGAGGGTCTCAAAGCGACGGTCGACTGGTACACGGACGCGAAGGACAGGGAGCGCGTGAAATCGAACCTCGAGACACTCCTCCACGAGCGATAGATGGCACCGGAACCGGAGTACCTGCTGGTCACCGAATACTTCCACCCGGATACGGCCTCTACCGGGCAGTTGATGACGGACTTGGCGGTCGGACTCAACGACAGAGGCCTCGACATGACCGTGTACACTGGCCAGCCCAACTACCACAGTGGGGACAACGAGCGACAGCCGAAACGGTCGCTCCACGAGGGCGTCCTCGTCCGCCGGATCGGCGCGCCGCAGTTCCGGCAGGCGTCGATACTCCGTCGGCTGGTCAATTGGACGCTGTTTACCGTCTGGATGACCGCGCTGTTGCTCTTCGAGCGCGTCGAACGCGAACGCAGGGTGGTGTTCGTGACCTGTCCGCCGTTCATGCCCGTCGCGATGTGGTTCGTGTGTACCGTCAGAGGCTGGGAGTACACCTACATCGCGTACGATCTGTACCCGGACGAACCGGCAGCGCTCGGTTACTTCCGGAAGGGCGGCGCCCTCGATCGGATCTGGGGAGCTCTCGACAGACGAGCGCTGCTGGGAGCCGAGCACGTCGTTGCTCTCGGTCCCGTGATGAAACAGCGGATCAGTGCGAAGGGAGGGCCGTCGTTCGACGCCGACAAGATCCACGTCATCCACAACTGGGAAGACGAGGAGTTCATCACTCCGATGGCGAAGTCGGACAACTGGTTCAGTAAGGAACACGGCCTCGAAGACCAGTTCACCGTGCTCTACTCCGGAAACATCGCTGAATTTCACGATCTCGAAACGCTCGTCAGGGCGGCGGCCGAACTCGAGGGAGAGAATGTCCAGTTTCTCATCATCGGTGAAGGAGACAACAAACGGCGTATCGTAGAACTCGCCGAAGAGCAGGGGTTGCGGGGCGACTCGGTCCGATTCCTACCGTACCAGCCGTGGGACGACTTACCGTACAGTCTGACCTCCGCCGACGTCTCCGTCGTCGCCGTCAAAGAGGGGTTCGAGGGTATCGTCGTCTCTAGCAAACTCTACACGGCGATGGCGTCGGGGCAGCCCGTGTTGACCATCGCCAAGGCGAACGACGACGAAGCCCGTATCGTCGATCGGTTCGACGCAGGTGTCCAAGTCGAACAGGGGTCGGTCGAGGAGGCCGCGGCCGCAATCAAACGATATGAGCGGAACCCGGAGCTCGTCGACCGGCACGGCGCAAACGCACGCGAGGCGTTCGAGGAGAATTTCGTAAAGGACGCCTCGATAGACCGGTACCACGAGATGCTCGCCGGACCGGACAGAAAGACGGTGAAAGCATGACTAACGGGTCGGTGGACAACGTGCTGCTCGTCACGTGTGACTCGCTTCGGTACGACGTCTGGAAACAGATGCAGGACGCGCTCGTCGCGGGACCGAGACTGGAGCAAACCGGCGTCAGTTTCGATCGGGCGTTCGCGACGGGCCCGGGGACCACGCCGTCGTTCCCGGCGATGCTGACCGGAACGTTGCCGCTCTCGTACGGTGGTCTCGGACCGCTGACGGCCGAGCGGCCCAGCGTCGCAGCGCTGCTCGGGGACCGGGGTTTCGCGACCGCCGGCTTCCACAGCAACCCCTTCTTGTCGACCCATTTCAACTACGACCGGGGCTTCGACGAGTTCGAGGACTACCAGAACCCGTTGATGGGCGTCGCGACGACGGTGTTCCCCAGAGGGATCGAAATAAACAATCCCTGGCTCGAGCGGGTCGACGACCTGATTAATTTGACTGGATTCATCAAGACCGCGTATCGGGCGGTCGCCAGCAAACCGCGGCCGTACGTCAGCGCGGAGGTGATCACGGACGACTCGATAGCGTGGATGGCCGATGCGGACGACCCGTTCTTCTGTTGGGCCCACTACATGGACGTCCACCATCCGTGCCATCCGCCCTCCGAATACCGGGCCGAGTTCGGCGTCGAACACGTCGATATCGATACCGTCTCCCAACTCTACTCCCGGTTGCTGGACGACTCGGCGTCACTCACCGACGCGGAGATGGCCGACATCCGGCGGCTGTACAGGGCGTCGATCGCGTACGTCGACGGCCAAGTGGAGCGGTTACTGGAGGCGCTCGAATCGAGTGGCCGCCTCGACGACACGCTCGTCGTGTTCACGTCGGATCACGGCGAGCTGTTCGGCGAACACGGACGGTACGGCAAGCCAGAGCGCATGTACGACGAGCTGATACGCGTCCCGCTCGTGGTGGTCAACGGGCCGACCGACCTATCGGCGGCCACCGACGAACTGGTAAGCCTCGTCGACCTGCCGCCCCTGTTCCATCGAGCGACCGGGCTGGACGTTCCCGCCGAGTATGCGGGTCGGTATCCGGAGCCAGGAGCCAGAGACCACGTCGTCGCCGAACACGAGGTACACGGCGACTCGATCGTCGGCGTCCGGTCCGATTCCTGGCTGTACGAGATCGACGACATCCTCGACGAAACGCGTCTCACTGACCTGAACTCTGGGCAGGTAGTGTCACCGGAGAGCCACGACGACGACGAACTGCGACGGGTCCAGCGGGTCGCAACCCAACGGGCATCCGATGTCGGTGTCGACAGCCGGCTGCCCGACGACCGCCGGCTAAAACCGGACGTGGAAGCACGCTTAGAGGATCTGGGCTACCGATGAGCGGACCAGCCGACACGTCGATCACCGGCACCCCGTCGAACGCATCGGACCGGCTTCATCGATACTCGGGCGGGGAGCGGCCGATATCGAACCGAACTGGCCGACCGGACGGCGACGGACCGAAGTCGTGGCGGAGAACGCCGATCTCTGGTAGGGACCGGCTATACTCGGCCGTCAGTCCCGACACCCCGGTATTCGACTCGTACCGCGTCTATACTTTTACCCCCGAAGTCGAACTGGCCGCATGATGGGAGAGCCTGACGCGGCCGACGGACACGCCTTCGACTCCGTCGGAGACCTCCTCGCAATAGCGGCGTTGACCGCCGTCGTCGGCCTGTTCGTGTTCGTCTCACCGTTGAGCGACACGCCGCTCCGGCCCGTTGTCTCGCTCGTGTTCGTCCTCTTCGCTCCCGGTTACGTCTACCTCAGCGTCCTGTTCCCGAAGCGGTCCTGTCCGAGCGAGACGGCGGACAGCGCGTCCGCTACGGAGCACTCGGACGGTGGACTCGGGTCGCTCGAACGACTCGTGTTCTCTTTCGGCGTGAGCGTCGCAATCGCCGTCCTACTGGGACTCGCTCTCGGCTACTGGTTCCCCGGGATATCCCGGAGCAACTTGTATGTCGGGCTGGCCGCACTCGTCGCGGTCGGCCTCCCGCTGGCGGCGAAACGGCGGTCGGGTTTACCCTCCGACGTCCGGATGCGATCCCCGCACCGGACCGTATCGATCCGAGTCCGGTCGGCGCTCGCTGGTCAGGGGACCGCGGCAAACGCGATGAACGTCCTCCTCGCATTGGTGTTCATCGCCGCAGTCCTCTCCGTCGGGGCGGGGGTGGAATCGTCTCAGGGCGGCGAAGTCACCGAACTGTATCTGCTGTCGGAAAACGAAAGCGGGGAGTACGTCCCGAGGAACTACCCGGAGACGGTATCACGAGGTGGGAACGAGTCGTTCGCGCTCGGGGTAACCAATCGGGAGGGGGAGACGACTACATACACGGCCATCGTTCTTCTCCAAGCGTTCGAGGAGGACGACGGAGCGAGACTTCTGGTCTCGGAGACCCGACTCCAGACGCTCTCCACGACGTTGGACCATGGGGAAACGGAGCGTATTCCACACCATATCGAGCCGAGGGTTGACGATCGGAGCTATCGGCTGACCTATCTTCTGTACACCGGAGAGCCCCCGCCGAATCCCTCGGTAGACAACGCCTACCGAGAGGTACATCTCTGGATTCGAGTTTCGAGTCCCGGGGAATAGGGAGACGGGTCGTCTGAAAGGCGAGGGTGTCACGTCTGCGCTGCTCAGCGATACCCGAGTAACTCGAGCTGTTCCTCGACCGCCGACTCAAGTCTGTCGCTCCCGCCCGTCGGCTCAAGGTGTGTCGTGTACTCGTCGCGGCCCCGGCCGCTCGTTTCGACCCACGGAACCTGCCGGAGCTGCGGAATCGGGACCATCGGGTGCGCGTACAGCCCGAACTCCCCGAACGCCTCACCGTGATCTGAGGTGATAACGATGCGCTCGGCGTCGATGTCCTCGACCAACGTCCGGACGCTGTCGAGGCCGAACTGGAGTTCGTTGAGGTAGCGGCACCAGACCTCCTCCCGGGGCTTCCCGTTTTTCAACGCCCTCCAGGGTGCTCGCTCGACGTCGTTCAGCGCGCGGTTCTCGCGGAGCGCTCTAGCGCCGTACGGTTGGTGGGGCGGAAGATAGTGAACGATCAGTCGATCTGGCGACTCCGACCGCCACACCGAGATGGCACGGTCAGTGACGGCGTACGGCATAACGGTTCCGCTGAACGGGTTCTGCGGCCCGTACCGCCACACTTCGTCGAATTCGAGGAAGTCGTCGGGGTCGACGGTGTCCCAACGAGTGAGTCGCTTCATGAACGCCGGCCACTCGGGCTGAGCCTCGTGGCCGAGCCCCCATCTGCTCGTCGGGTTCGCGGTGACGAGCGCCGTGTCCCGTATCTCCTCGAGGTTAGACCGAGTGAACGTGTGCGGGACCCACTCGCGTGTGGCGCTCCCCCGCGACCACACCGACGTTCCGGACGAAATAAACTCGTACTCGGTGGCCATCTCGTCCATCGCGTCGGCTCGACACGTGTCGAGAATCACGAGCACGTCCCAGTCTTCTTCAAAGATGTCGGTCCCGTGTGGGGCCCACGACGAGAGCACTTTCATGACCGCGTCCGCCGTCTGTTCGAGTCGGTCAGTTGTTGGTACCCGAGCGGACAGCGATTCGGCGAGCGCGTGTAGACCCGACATCGGTGTTCGGTCCGCGCTTCGCGTCCGTTCCGGTTTTATATTCGGAACTTTCCGGCGATGAATGGACTGACTACGGGAGGAATCCCGTTGGGACCGTGCCGAACGGCGGTCCGGTGGGAGCGACAGGATACCCGGATCCGCTCACGCACGACGGTTCAGCTACTCGAGATCGCTCAACCGCTGATCCAGTGACTTGACGTCCGCCTCGATGTCCGCGAAGTTCTCGTTCATCGGAACGTGCCAGTTCAGCGTTCCCGACGACGGTTGGTTGTAGCCGCCCAACGTCGTTTCGGTCTCGTCCGAAGTGTCTGTGGATCCCTCGTCACTGCCGCTACCGATGTCGACTGACGCCTCGGTCCTGAACGCCTCCCCGGCGCTGTCGAGGGTTGTTTCGCTCTCGGGCCAGAGTCGATGGGTACCACCACCGCCGGACTCCACGTTCCAGTAGGCTTGGAACTCGACGCCGTTATTGCGCATGTAGTCGAACATCCGGTGGATGAACTCGGCGTTGTCGCCGCCAGCCGGATGGTAGTAGTCGTCGTCTCCGACCCCCCACTCGCGGAAACCCAGAGGCGCGTTCCGCGACGTTGCGAAGTCGTTCCACATGTCTAGTAGCGGCTTGTGCTTCTCCCGCCAGATCTGGTCTCGGAGGTCCTGTAGCTCGGTCTGGTTGACCGACGACAGGTCGTCCGGGTACACTTGCCCGGCGTCGTAGAATGTCGGCATCACGATCGGCGGATCCTCCCCGCTCGGCCAGTAGTCGGACGCAACGGGCCACGCTTCCGGGGCGACGCCGAGCCGGTTCCGGGCCGGCGCAT
This sequence comes from Halorubrum coriense DSM 10284, assembly GCF_000337035.1. Classification (GTDB taxonomy): domain Archaea; phylum Halobacteriota; class Halobacteria; order Halobacteriales; family Haloferacaceae; genus Halorubrum; species Halorubrum coriense. The sequence continues at coordinate 15,958 of NZ_AOJL01000037.1, read as the reverse complement.
AGCAGAATCGGAACTCGGCTCCGTCGACGGACTGCATCTCTCGCACACAGCGCGCGTAGCCGTCCCGGTAGTTCTCCGGATCGTCCCAGGCCGATTTGTTGCCCCAGTCGAGGTTGAACTCGTGGTTCGGGGCGATGAAAGAGTCACCCATCCCGAGGTCCACAAGATCGCTGGCGAACTGGCGGTACCGATCGTCGAAGTCACCGTTGGCCGGGGGGCCGTACGCTCCGCGATCCTCGCCCGCGAACTCGTAGGCGATGATCATCCGACGATCGGTCTCCCCGAACGTTCGCCGGAGGGACTCGCGCTTCTCGCTCGCACCCGCACCGGGCTCCCACGTGATGCCGATCGCGTCGTGGAACCCCTCGGTGAAGGTGGTCGTAACGAGATCGATTTCGGCACCACCGAACCACTCGTCTTCGAGTTGCCGGACTCTCGACTCGGAGATCACGTACGCGCCGTGTTTCATCGTACACCACCGCCTGAGTACGTCCCGTCATTACTACACGCGACCCCGCCCGAACCGGCTCGTTCAGCCTGATTCATACATCAACGTCTATAGGTGGACCATAATTAAAAGTATTCCAACCTTACCAGCTATTAGTGTAAGTTTGGTCATTTATAGATGTACGTTGGAGATAGTTACTTACCAGTTACTACGGAAGTAAGGTCAAAGATCGAGATTGAAACACGACATTACCGGAAAGTAAGGTCCGTTTACACACCGAGGAGTCGGTGTTCTGAGTCGCTGACGCTGGGGGCTACCCCGTTCGTCTCGCCTTTCGGGACTCGCGGAGTGGTCGACCCGGACTCGGGCGCGTGGACGACGGTGTACGTCGGTCGGGCCTCCGTGTCTGCGTGTACGGATCGCCGAAAACCCGCGAAAACCAGCACCGGCCCCTCGGGTTTCGCGACGACATCACGCGCCGGGGCGGGTCCGGAAACGGTTCATCGGAAGCAGCGGTCCGGGACGTATTCGCCGAGACTCTCGGAGCGAAACGACGACCGGAAACTACGGTCGGTCCGTCGTCTCGACGTACGTGGCGTTCGGGTTGTCGCCGATCATCCCGATATCGCCCGTCGTGTACACCTTGTTCTCGGCCCCTACCATTCGATCAAACCACTCGTTTGAGATCAGGAGCGTGATGAACGATCGCCGTTCGGGAACTAAACGGACGCTGTGGTCGACCCATCGCTGTCGGTACATTATCACGTCCCTGTCCGTCCTGATACGCCCCTCTTCGACGGCGAACGAGCCAGTCGGCAGATCGTATCGGTATCTACTGAGGCCGATCTCTGAATTCCAGTCGGTTCCGAGTCTCAGATCGTTCCGATCGGCGAAGGAGGCAGCGAGCTGAAACCCTCCCATCTCCGCGCTGCTGAATTCCTTCTGTGTCTCGGGCGTCGTCCGAGTTTCCCACAGGTCGGGACCGGAATGGAGGCCGTACAGATCGTCCGCGGCGTACGCGGACCCGCTGGTCGCGACCAACACGACGAGCAAGAGGGCAGGTCCCGTCGTCTTGATCGAACCGAGCGATAAGGGGAGAAGCCGGGAGAACGTCACGGCGACGAGGAACGCCACGAAGACACTGACGACCAACTGAGTGCGCGCGAGACCGTGTACGTCGATGGGGGTCCGAATCATAACCCCCGTACCCAACAGACCAACGGTGAGAATCGCCGCCGAGGAGCGGTACCGGTTCGGATCTCTGAGCAGCAACAAGGCACTCAACGAGAAGACACAGACGAGCGTAACGTTATAGACGGCACCGACGCTGAGGAGACTGAGAACCGCCTCGTCGATCAGTGGTTCCGGGACCGCCGCGCCGAGCGAGACGACCGGCGCGCCGGCGTCGGTGTCGCTCACCCCCCCTTGACTGAGTACCATCCCGACGGCGCTAATGAGGCTCTGTATGAACACTCCGCCGAGGATCCAGTAGGCAACGCTTCCCCCGATCCACGCCCCGAGCGAGAGGATCTTGAGCCGACGTACTCCCTCGAACCCACACCGGTCGGCGATGACGGGCACCGCAACGAGGCACAGTACCACCGGGGCGAAGAGGACGGTGGTCAGGTGGTGGGTGAACCAGAGTGCGACGACGATCGGGAACGCGACCAGCAGGTTGTTCCCGTCCCCGGCTTCCGGAACCGCATCGAACCGGTACGCGGCTAGGATAACGACGAGTACCAGTCCGACTGAGAGCGACTGTGGGAAGAAGTAGACGCTGTACCGGTGGATCGGGCTCAACACGGTAACGCCTAACGCGACACACACCGGCAAGAGCCAGTCGTCGAACAGCAGATCGGCGAGCAGATACGCGATCACGACGACGATGAGGTACGTGATAATGCCGACGGTGACGAGCGAGTCGTACTCCGAAAGCCCGGAGAGGAGACTGACGGACCCGACCAACGTCTGTAACCCCGGGAAGGAGTGATAGGATGTCGCCTCCGGAATGATCCTCCACGTACCGGTCGTGGTGACGAGCTCCGTGAATCGGACGTGTTTGGGGATATCGCCTCGGCCGAAGTAGAAGTCCGTCGAGAGGACCTTCGTGATCGGATCCAGTGCGAAGAGCGCGAGGATCTGGGTCAGGAGCCAATCGGAGGGTGCCTGTTCACCGACCTGAAGGACGAGTACCGTATACCCGACGGGGAGACCGACCACGATAGCGCCGGTTCGGACCGTCGTCGCATCGGCGAACGGAAGCATCGCGGCCGCCGCGACAGCGGCGATTGCCAGAGCGACGACGCCGAGCACCACCTGTCCGTAGTACGGCGCCACGCCGCGGCCGCTCCGGACCTGCTCCGGCGGCGTCACCTCGTGTCCGTAATAGACGACGGAGGCGAACAAGACCCCCAGAAACAGGTAGCCGCTTTTGATGCTAGCGATGGGCCCCAGTACCTCGAGCGCAGTTACCATGGCGATTATCGCGACGACCAGGAGCGTCGGAAAGTAATAGTGGCTGGCCAGACGCCGGGCTTCGACAACCATCCGTGATACGCACGTGGACTGTCCGCAGTATAATTATGGACCGGTGAACTGGGACGCCGTTCGAGTAAGTACCTCCTAACCGTGGAACGTGCCGCGAACTCGTTCGGATAACCCGAGGTCAGTCGGGTTGTGATGACGTTTCGGCGATCCGATCCGGGCGCCGAGGAGACGGTCGTCTGTTTCCGTTCGGAGCTCTGAACGCCACGAACTACGGCGATTGTGACGCGCCTCGGTCGCCGATCTCCTCCGCGGGCGCACCACCGACGACCGTGTGGTCCGGGACGGATTCGGTGACGACGCTTCCGGCCGCAACGACGGATCCCTCCCCGAGGGTAACGCCGTCGAGCACGGCGCAGTTGGCACCGATCCACACGTCATCACGGATCGTGATACCCGTACCGACGACGTCCTGTCGAACGATGGGAGTGTCCGGGTCGTCGAACGTGTGGTTTCCGGCGACGACAGTGGTGTGCGGTCCGATCAGGACATCGGTACCGATCTCGACCGGTCCGCGTCCCATTATCATCCCGAAGGCGTTGACGAGCGAGTTCTCACCGATGTTGATCTGACCGCCCGACGGAGCGATGACCACGTATTTGCGTATTCGGCAGTCACGGCCGACGGTTATCGTCCCGTTCGTATCGAACTTCGTCTCGGGATCGATCTCTGCCGACGGGTGGACAGACACGTTGCGCCGAGCGTCGAGGGTCCGCCTGTACAGTTCCTCCTCGAGGTACGACTTACACATCGAAAGGAGGGTCACCGCACCCTTGTCCGAGAAGAGCTCGAGTGGATTCGTGTTCATGAGTTACACCGATTTCCCCGCCTCCGGCGGTCCTGACTGCGTCTGAGTCGAGACTACGGGGCATTAGTAATACAGAGGAAAATCGAACTAAACGAGTGCGTAACCCCGGGACGTGACGGCGGGATCGTCCGAGCGGTAGAGACGCCTCGGCGCAGGTCCGCGTGGCCCGGGCTCTCGTGCCGCTCGCGGATGCCGTCGGAGGTAGGTGTGTACTTACTAAATGTGACGTGGACGAACGGGGAGCGTGACCGGCGACACTTACTGCCGGGGGGGCTCCGCCGCAGACGCGAGCGACCGGCAGCCCTCTCCCCCTACGAAAGGCCCGGTGGAGCGGGCGCGGCGAACCTTCCTGAAGCGGACGGCCGCTGGCGCCGTGGCTGGGACGAGTCTGCTATCGGGGTGCCTGGGCCCGATGTCGTCAGACGAGTCGGAGGGGCAGCCGACCACCGGGACCGAGACGTCGGGAACGCCGGATTCTACCGGCGATGACCCGAAGGTGGGGGTTTACTTGGGCGACGAGAGCGCCTTAGCACCCTGGGAAGAGTGGTTCGGCCGACCCGTCGACTACTACTCGTTCAACGTTCCGACGGGTGGGTGGGAGGAGTACCTCGTGGACAACATGCCCTTCGAGAGGCCGATAGAGCCGATCGCGTCCGACCGGGAGATTGCGGTCACGATGAAGATGTTCCCCCCGGGAGAGACGACGTTGGCCGCCGTCGCGGCCGGGGATCACGCCGACCGGCACGAGACGTTCGCCCGGAGCCTGATCCGGCACGGGATGGCGGACGCGACGGTCCGTATCGGCCACGAGATGAACGGGCGGTGGTCACCGGACGGGGCGGTCGGCCATCCGGACAGATTCGTCCGGGCGTGGAGACGGGTCGTCGAGGCGATGAACGCCGCCGACGGAGCGGCGTTCGAGTACGTATGGGCACCCCACGTCGGTCGCGTACACATGGATCCGACGGCCGCGTACCCGGGAGACGAGTGGGTCGACCAGGTCGGCTTGACGGTGTACGACAAGAGCCAGCACTACTATCCGCCCGGCTGCGGGGACGCGTGTGTCCAGAGGCTCAGAGAAGAGAACTGGAACCGTCTCGTGAACCAAGACTTCGGGCTCAGCCACTGGGTCGAGTTCGCCAGAGACCGCGAGAAGCCTCTCGTGTTCCCGGAGTATGGCGTCGCGGCTCGGAACTGGAACGACGCCGGCAGCGGTGACAATCCGTTGTTCTTCGAGCGTTTCGCGGACTGGATCGGAGCGAACAGCGACGTCGTCGCGTGGCACAACGTGTGGAGCTTCGTCGCCGGCCCTCACTTCGTTGGACCGAGCGAACTACACGTCTCGGAGCAGTACGAGTCGCTTCCGGAGGCGTCCCGGACGTTCAAAACGGTCTTCAACAGTGAATGACCCGTTCGAACGGCCCGCTTCGACCGTGCCGAGACCCGACCCCTCGTCCGAACGAGGTGCGGCGAATGGCTCGTAATCGGCGATTACTTACTTCCATCCTCGCTGTCACGTGAGCCAATGGAGGGCACGACGCAGGAGGTAGGCGACCGGGTCCGTCAGCTCGTTCACGATCTGAGCTTCTATTCCGTCGCGCACGTCGTCCCTGCGTTGCTCTCGCTCGGGGCGCTGATGCTGTTCACCCGGACTTTCCGGCCGGAGACGTTCGGTCGGTACTCACTTTCGCTAGCGGTCGCCGGAATCGTCAGCACGCTTCTCTACGGCTGGCTCAACTACTCGGTGCTGCGATACGCCCCACAGCTGGACGAAGAACTCGTCATCAGAAACGCGTTCTCGGTCTACCTCGGGATCTCGTCGGTTCTGTTGCTGGCCGCCATCGGCGGGTACCTCGTCTTGAGACACCGGCTGGGTCCGTACACCGTGTTCTTCTTTGCGTCGTTGGGGCTGGCCCTCGCACGAGGTGGGTTACAGGTACTCCTCGCGTTCTTCCGGTCGATCCTCAACTCGCAGAAGGTCACGCTGTTCCGTCTCGCGCGGGCCGTTGTCGGACTCGGATTCTCCGTCGTGCTGGCGATATTCGTCCTCGATCACATCGTCGGGTGGATCTGGGGGACCACTATCGGAATCGCCGTCGCTTGCGTCCTCGCTTTCGTCACGTCGGAACAGGTCCGGACGTCCCCGGCGGTCGACAGAGAGACGATCGGCCGCCTCGCCGGGTACGGCGTTCCGATGATCGGATTCGTGATCGGAGACGCGTTCTTGGTTCAGGCGGATCGGGTGCTGCTCGAAGTGTTCGCCGGAAGCGTCGCGGTCGGCATCTACTCCTCGAACTACATGCTCGTGGACCGGGGGCTCAGACTGGCTTACACCCCGATGCTTCAGGCCATGTCGCCGATCATAATCGATTCGTGGGAGGGGGACAACGAAGGCGAGATAGCCGACACGCTGACCAAGTTCATGAGATACTTCATACTGTTGGGAGTCCCTGTGGTAGTGGGCGTCGCCGCGCTCAGTCGGACCGTCAGCACCCTCCTGATCGGGGACGAGTTCACGAGCGGATACGTCATCATCCCCATCGTCGCCGTCGGTCTGTTCCTCTGGTCGCTCGCGAATCTCGCCCAGGTCGCCATCGAAATCAAAGAGCAGACGTCGTTGCTCTCGTACGGAATCCTCGTCGTCATCGCGCTGAACGTCGCCCTCAACGTCCCGCTCATCACCGCCTTCGGGTACGTGGGCGCCGCCGTGGCGACGGTGATTAGCTACGGACTCTACTGTGCGTTCACGCTGGTGTTCTCCTCGCGGTACATCGCTTGGCAGTTCCCGGTGCTTCCGTTCCGGAACGCGCTGATCGCCGGGGCGGTCATGGCCTGTCCGACCGCAGCGCTGTACGTGACCGGAACCTACGGTGTCGCAGTGTCGCTGTTGACAGCCGCTGTCGGCGGAGTACTGTACGGTGCCGTCCTCTACGGCCTCGACGAGGTCGGTGCGCGGGACATCAACAGTCTCGGGGCGCTGTTGTAGTGGTCGATCTGCCGTCCGCGTCTCCGGTCCCGTCGGCGATCGGACCGCGCGACGCGGGGTACGCAATACATACTTACAAACGGCGCGCCCTCCCCTCCGGTGAGTCGACGACAGTCCGCCCCGGCCGGGTCGCTCGCTCGACGCCTCGCCTCGGCGATCGGATCTGCGACGATCCCGCCCGAGCGGCGATGACGAGCCCGACCACTGCGCTATGAACATCGTTCAACTGAGCCGAACGTCGATGTACCCGCCGAAGAACGGAGCCGAGGTTCGGCTCTGGAAGACCGCACAGAAGCTGAGCACGCTCGGTGACCTGTGGGTCGCCGCTCCCCCCGGAGACGAGCGCCTCGACGGCGATATGGAACCGATCGGCGTGACCAGCCCGCTGTTTCATTACCAGCCGGTCTGGGACGAACTCTGGACCGGCCTGTTCGCGGTGTCACCCCGGCATCCGCTCCGACGACCGCTCGCGGACGCGATGGTCGAGCCCGTGGAAGATACCGGAGTATCCTTCGACGTCGTCGTGTGTGAGTTCCCGCAGGTGACGGACGCGGCCATCAGTCTCGCGAGGTCCCACGACGCCGAGCTCCTGTTGAACAAGCACAATGCCGACCACGAGATACTTGACGGGTATCTGCGAGAGCGGAGCGTTCCGGCGATCGTCCGACATCGATTGGTCGAGAACTTCCGGGAGTTCGAGGCGAACGCCATCGAGGCCGCCGACGTGACCGTGTTCCAATCGGAGGATGACAGGAAGCGGTTCGACGTCGGGTCGGCCAGCGACGCGCTCGTCATCCCGAACGGCTGTGACTACCAGCGGATAAACCGCGGTGGAGACCCGGAAGCCGCCGCCCGCGAGTGCGAGATACCCGGTGAGGGATTCACCTGCGTCTTCCTCGGGTCGTACGATTACGCGCCGAACCGTCGTGCCGCGAGGTCAATTATCGACGACATCGCGCCAGCGCTGCCGGACGTCGACTTCCTGCTCCTCGGCCGGAATCCGCTGTCGGTGTCCGCAGACAACGTCTACGCCCCGGGATACGTCGACGACCTCGCCGGGGCGTTGCGTCTCGCCGACGCCGCCCTCTGTCCGCTGACTACCGGGTCCGGAACCAAACTGAAAATGCTCGACTACTTCGCGGCCGAACTCCCGGTCGTTTCGACGACCGTCGGAACCCAGGGGTTGGCCGTGGAGCCGGGCCGGGAGGCGCTCGTCTGTGACGACATGGACGGGTTCGTGGGCGAAATCGAGCGGCTCCGGTCCTCGCCGGAGCTGCGACGCCGACTCGGGGAATCGGGACGCGAGATCGCGGCCCAACACTCCTGGGATTCGCTCATGGCCGAGTACGACGCGGTGATCGACGCGCTGGGCGTCGAGTGAACCCGTCCTCTCGGGACCGAGTGTCGAGCGGCCGGGAAGGTTGACGCGCTCTCGCCTGTTATTCGGAAATCTCGTCGTAATCCCGGAACTCAACGCCCCTGTAGTGGTCGTACGCACCGAGCACCGTCGTTCGGATCGCCCGTCGGTTCCCGGACACCGCCCACCAGATCGACAGCAGGGATCGGTACGCCAGGAGCGACAGGTACAGCGGGAGCCGGCGAGCCGGCGAGAGGTTCTCCTCGGCGAACTGGAGTTTGTTCCTCGTCTTGTGATAGATGCTAAACGGTGAACTCGACCCCGTCTCGCCGACGCGGTGGTATATCTGGGAGTCGGGCGCGACCAGCACCTTCCACCCGTTCGCGCGCGCCTTCCAGGCGAGGTCGACGTCGTCCATCCCGAGGAAATACTGTTCGTTCAACAGCCCGATTTCCGCCAAGAACTCCGGATCCAAGAGGATCAGACAGGACTGTACGAAATCGACCGGATAGGGCTCGTCGGAGACCGGCTCCCGGTGTAGTTCGCCCTTGGCCGCGAGCCACGGGTGGAAGACGTACCCCGCGTTGTGAATTTCACCGGAGTCCGGCAAGAGGTTCACGCCCCCGACGGCGGCGACCCTATCGTACCGCTCCATCGCGTCGACCAGCGGCGTCAGGAAGTCCGGCCGTACGATCGTGTCGTCGTTGAGGAGCAGCACGTAGTCCGCTCCCGTGTCGAGCGCGTAGGAGATGCCGACGTTGTTTCCCGGGGCGAATCCGATGTTCTCGTCGTTGACGACGAACTCGCACCAGCCGTACTCCCGCCGCAATCGGTCGACCGAACCGTCCTCGGAGCCGTTGTCGACGACGATGACGCGATAGTTATCGTAGTCGACCGACCGGAGCGAATCGAGGCAGTCGGCGGTCTCCTCGTAGTTCTCCCAGGTCAGAATTATGATAGCGACTGCGGGCCCGGAGGCCGGCGAGTCGGCCGCGCTGGTCCGTTCGTCGCCTCGCACCGGCGTCGTGGCTTCGGACTCTGTCGAGTGGCTCATGGGTTCGTCTCCTCTGTCGGTTCTCCAGCCAAGGGCACTTTGGTAGGTGGAACATTCCATAGCGAGCCCCCCGACACGCGGGTCATACGAGCGGGGAAACGGCTCGTCTGTCCGTTTCTACTGGTTCTCCGGAGGGGTGTGAGCTGTTTTAGCAGTTCTCGCTACGGCCCGCTCAGCCTACGATCGGTCAATTATGTCCTGCCCGTCAAAGGTACTATGTCCCTCGGTGAAATGACGGCCGTATGAAAGCTGTAATCCTCGCCGGGGGATCGGGAACGAGGCTCCGACCGTTCACTAACGCTACTCAGAAGCAACTGTTGCCCGTTGTGAACAAGCCGGTCTTAGAGTACGTCATAGAAGATCTCAAGCAGGCCGGGATTGACGATATCGGCGTCGTTCTCGGCGGAGATTTCCCGGAAAAGGTCCGTGAACAGATAGGTGACGGTTCGGAGTATGACGTTTCGGTAACGTACATTCATCAGGGTGACCCCCGAGGGCTGGCAGACGCGGTCCGTTGTGCGAAGGAGTTCGTCGGTGATAGCCCATTCGTCGTATATTTCGGTGATACGATCACGGGAGAGAACATCACTGCCGAATTAGTCCGTGAGTTTGATCCGAACGAACACGAAGTGGGAATCATCTTGAAGTCCGTGGATGACCCGACGCGATTTGGAATTGCGGATTTGGATGGGGAGGGTGAGATACGGCGGATACTGGAGAAGCCAGACGATCCCCCGACGAATTCAGCTTACATCGGTGTCCAAGCTTACACGCCGGCCGTGTTCGATATCATAGAGGATCTCGAACCGTCTGACCGAGGCGAACTCGAGCTCACTCACGCAATTGATACGTTGATATCGGAGTACGAAGCGTACTGGACGGAGACAACTGGGGTATGGATGGACGTCGGGACGGTCGACGATCTCCGGAAAGCAAATCGACATTTCGTCGAATCGATGGTTCCTGAGATAGAAGGCGACGTTTCCGACAGGGCCGAGATAACAGGCAGAGTTCGCCTCGCCGAGGGAGCGACCGTTGAGGCGGGTACAGAAATCCGGGGACCTGTTTATATCGGAGAAGACACGTCGATTCGCAGTGACGCGAGGATCGGTCCATACGTCACCATCGGAAACCAATGTACGATCAGGAACGCGGATATTCGCTCGACCGTGATCATGGACGGCGTTAAGACGGAGGTCGATTGTACGCTTGAGGAAAGCGTAATTGGTCCACGATCGTCTCTATCTGGCAACCGCGATCAAGCAACCTGTCTGAATCTCACCGTCGGTGCTGACTCGTCGATCACTCTCAGCGATTGACGCAGTAGACGGGTTTGAACACGGCACACGGAGAGCACGGGCACGGCGAGCGCATCGTATTTCACTTCTTTGGGAGGTTCGTGAACGCTCCCCAGCGGGAATCGCGCGTCGGCTCACCCATTGCCGCTCTCTGAGTTGCTCGAAGGACACGGCGCGGTCGAACGCGAGGCCAACTTCGGATTCCTGACCCGGCACACGCGTCCTACCGAGAGGAGAGCGGTCGACGGGAGCGGCCGCAGTCCACCGGCGGAGCGACCGGACGACGCGTTACGACGCCGCTTCGATCTCACGAACGCGGCTCTCCAGGGGCGGGCGGTAATAATCTATCGGCGGTCGGATCTCGTCGGCTGGCGTTCGGTTTTGCGATTCGTAGGGCGTCGTAAGGAGACAGTTACCGACGATCGACCATCGACCACGAAGCCGGCTGTTGCGATCCCAAATCAACGCGGTGCTCCGGGATCGGTTAGTAAACACCTGATACCGGTCCGTCAGACCGGTAAAAGACGGATAACTATCACCTGTGATCGAATTAGCGTCGGGTGACCAGCCGGATATGAGCCAGTACAAGCGCGACATCAACCCGACCGATCCCGGCGATCGTCGACCGTTCCGAGAGGAGGACAGATGAAGGATACCATCACAACCGGCCGGGAATATCCTAGTCTCGTAACTTCCGAGTCGAGGGATCGAGAGGGGGACCAGCCGGACGTCTCGGACCTACTCGTACAGGCCGACAGCAGTCAGGTCCCGGTACTGAGCGTGATAATGCCGACGCTCAACGAGGAAAAGGGCGTCTTCGTTTGTATTCAAAAAATAAAACAGGCTATCCTCGAACTCGGCGTGCCCACGGAGATCATCATCAGCGACAGCTCGACCGACCGGACGCCCGAGATAGCGCGCCACGAGGGGGCGATCGTCGTCGAGCCGACCGAAATGGGGTACGGCAACGCGTATCGATACGCGTTCGAGCGAGCGCGCGGCGAGTATATCGCCATGGGAGACGCCGACGTGACCTACGACTTCACGTCGATCCCGAAGTTGCTCGCCCCGATTAGGGACGGCAGAGCCGATATGGTCCTCGGAAGCCGTCTCAACGGAACGATAGAGAGCGGGTCGATGCCTTTGTTACATAAATACGTCGGCAACCCGTTCCTGACGTGGTTTCTGAACATGTTCTATGACGCGGGCGTTAGCGACGCCCATAGCGGTTTCCGAGTCTTCACTCGCGCCGCGCTCGACCGGCTGGAACTGTCGTCGGGCGGGATGGAGTTCGCCAGCGAGATGCTGATGGAAGCGTCGGTGAAGGGCCTCCGCATCGAAGAGGTCCCCATCGTCTACCACGAGCGGGAGGGCGACGCGACGCTCCACAGTTTCCGTGACGGCTGGCGCCACGTCCGGTTCATGCTCGTCAACACTCCGGGACACATCTTCTCGCTTCCCGGGACAGCCTTGGCTGTGGTCGGGTTGGTATCATTGGTGCTGTCGGTCAGCGGCACACAGATCGGCCAGTATTCGCCCGGCGTACTGACGACCGTCGCGGGCGGGTTGGCCCTCATCACCGGCTTCCAGTTCTGGTGTCTCGCAGTGTTCAGCGCGACGGCTGACACCGGCATTCGTGCGCCCTCAGACCGGCTCACCCAGTGGGCGAAAGAACACGTGCGATTGGAGCACGGGATGAGCTTGGGGGTCGGCGTCAGCGCACTCGGACTGGCGTACCTCGGCTCGGTGTTTCTAACGTGGGCGACGACCGGGTACACGGCGCTTCCGTCTTTGAAAGCGATCGTCGTCGCGTTCATTTCGGTAGTCCTCGGGACACAGATCATGTCCTCATCGTTCTTCTTGAGTGCGCTCGGGAGCGCGGAGTGAGACCCGCGGAATGATCCGGCATGAACCCCCCTGAATTCGTTTCGCTATGCTCCCGCACGCACATCTGGCGGTAGGGTATGTCTTGGCTTCGGGAGTCGTCCGTGCGACTCGGCGTCGATCGATAACGCGCCGAGAGACGCTCCTCGTGGTCGTGGGGACACTGCTGCCGGATCTCGTTGATAAGCCGCTCGCGGTCGCGGTCGGCGGGCCGTTCGCGAGCGGGCGGACGGTCGCTCATTCTCTGCTCTTCGCGATCCCTGCCATCCTCGTCTTCGGTTCCGTCCTCCGGCGCTGTCGCGGACCGGCGGTCCCGGTGGTGCTCTTCGCGGTCGGATACGTCTCTCATCCGTTCCTCGACGCGTCGGTCTTCCTGCTTCAAGGGACGCTCGCGAGGGACCTCGTCGAGGTCGGATTTGTTCTCTGGCCGGTCGGGCTCCCGGCAGACGGGATCTTCCAGCTTCTCGAACAGTTGCCAGCAATCGATCGAGCCATCGAGGCGAAGCCGCGCTGGACCGCGCGGCACGTGCCGAGCGGAGCACGCCTCAGCCGATACATCCGCGTAGTCGAACTGGCACTCGCTTCGGCGGCGACGGTGCTCTGGCTGGCGGACGACGCCCCGGGAGCCGAAGCGCTCAGGGACCGGTAACCTCGGTACGCGACGGGTCCACGCGTACTCCACGCGACCGGACCACGGGACCTAGGCTCGCAGTCAGCTCGGCCGAGGCCACCCATTGCGCCGTACGTGAGATGCGCGCCCGCGAGCGTCCGAACGATACTCCGACGAGCGGCCGTAAGGTGTGAATAATTTAATGAGTCTGCGCCGACCCCACGAGTAATGGTAGATGTCACGATAATTGGCGCCGGTGTCGCGGGCTGTTCCACCGGCTACCTCCTAGCGAACGAGGGCTTCGACGTGACCGTCATCGAGCGAGACGCCGTCGGTGGGCTGTTGCGCGAAATCGAGTTTGAGACCGGGTATCACTGCGATTCCGCACCGCATCTACTGTTTTTCGACGATGAAGAAGAGGCGGTAGTCGGTGAGTTGTTCTCGGAGTTCACCCATATCGAGCCACACGAGTTTTACGCCGCGACGTACCCCCGAGGCGATCTCGACGACCCGCACCACTATCCGGTGAGCAAGCAGAACATCGACGAGTGGGACGACGCGGACCAGATCCGCGAAGAGCTTGAGCAGGCACCCGGAAAGACCGACGCCGAGTTCTTCGAGGAGTACATGATAAACCAAGTCGGTAGAACGCTGTACGAACGGTACAACCGGAGCTACACCGAGAAACATTGGGGGATCGACCCGAAGCGGATCACGGGCGATTGGTTCGACTTCAAGATCAGTTTTCCTGACGAGGAGCAGGAGTTCTTCGGCGGTGGAGCCTACTACCCGGAAGACAAGTACACGGACGTTCTCCAGTCGATGATCGCCGACTGTGACATCGTCTTCGACGGAGTCACCGGATTGGAAACGGAGGGCGACCGAATAACGGCCGTCGAAACGGAGTCGGGCGACCGGATCGAGAGCGACCTCTTCGTCAGTACGATCGACCCGAGCATCGTCGTCGACACCGACGAGTCGTTGGAGTACCGGAGTATGGTCATCCTCGGTGCCCACGTCGGTGCCGACGAGTCGCTCTTCCCCGACCACGTCGACTGGGGCTACTTCCCGAACCACTACGATTTCACCCGCATCACCGACTACGAGTTCGTGCCGCAGGAAACGCCGGCCGGGGAGCAGATCCTCACGGTGGAGTTCCCCTGTTTCGTCGGTGACGATACCTGGTCCAACGACGAACGCTGGTACGCCGACTACCTGCTCGAGTTTCTCGACGAACAGGGTATCGACGCCGAGTTACTGGACGCGCAGGTCCGTCGAGCGCCGCGCGCGTACCCGCTGCCGGTCACCGAGCAGATAGAAACGTTCGAACGTATCAACGGGAAGTTGAGCGCGTACGACAACATGTTCAATCTCGGCCGAGTGAGTACCTACGAGTACATCTGGATCAAAGACATCGTTCAACAGGCCTACGAGACCCGGGAGAATATTCTCGCGGAGCGCCGAACCGAGGCGAACGACTGAGTCCCTGCGGTCTGGATGGCCGATTTTGACACCATCCGGTGAAACCCGAGTACAAGTATCGCTGGACTGCGTCTGACGCTCAGATCCTGACAGTTCTGTTTGACATATCGGCATTTAACCGGTAAATTAGGACAATACTACGCGCAGGTAACTAATTTATAATTAAATTGAATTGGGTTTACCACTCCGTAGACAGTTCGATGTCCGCAACCAACACAGATCGTTCGAAGGACGTGTTCGTCACCGGGATTGCCGGGTTCTTAGGGAGCCATCTCGCCGACGCGTTCATCGAAGCGGGCCACACCGTCGCCGGCAATGACAACTTCAGTGGCGGATACGAGTCGAACGTTCCGGAGGAGGCGGAGCTTCACGAGATCGACTGTAAGGACGTCTGGAAGATGAAGGAGGCAGTGGCGGGGGCCGACGTAGTCTATCACACTGCCGCACTGGCGTACGAGGGACTGAGCGTCTTCTCGCCGGCGCGAGTCAACCAGAGTATATATCAGTCAACGACCGCGACGTTGGCGGCGGCCGCCGACGCCGGCGTCGAACGGTTCGTCTTCTGCTCGAGTATGTCCCGGTACGGCGAAAACGAGACGCCGTTCACCGAGGACATGGAGCCCCAACCGCAAGACCCGTACGCCGTAAGTAAGGTCGCAGCGGAGGAGATGGTTCAGCTGATGGCCGACGTCCACGGGTTCGAGCACGTCATCGCCGTTCCACACAACATCATCGGCCCCAGGCAGCGCTACGACGATCCGTTCCGCAACGTCGCCGCGATCTTCATCAACAGGATGCTCCAGGGCAAACAGCCCATCATCTACGGAGACGGCGAGCAGAAGCGTTGCTTCACGTTCATCCAAGACAACGTGCGGCCGTTACAGAAGCTCGGCCACTACGACGACGTCACGGGCGAGGTCATCAACATCGGTCCGGACGACGAGTTCGTCTCGATCAACCAGTTGGCCGAGACGATCGCCGACATCCTCGACTTTGATCTGGACCCCATCTACAAACGGGAGCGGCCACAGGAGGTCAGGTTGGCGAACTGTTCGGCCGACAAGGCTCGGGAGTTGCTCGACTACGAGACGGAGTACACGTTGCGGCAGGGGCTCGAGGAGATGATCGAGTGGATGAAAGCGCGCGGAGCGAAGGAGTTCGACTACCACATCGAGTGTGAGATCGTCAACGAGCAAACGCCCGAGACGTGGACGAACGAACTCATCTGAGTCGATTTTATTCGACGAGGCACGGCGGCACTGTACTGGTCTCGAACCCATCTCGCGGGCGGAGCGGCCCGGCGACCTCTTGCGCGGCGATCCGATCGAGATTCGGGTAACGCGAAAGGGCGCTCCGCTGACCGGATCCGCTCACCGGATTCAGAGGAGGTCGTTGTCGGTCAGATAGAGACGAACGTACTCGTGGAGATCGTCTTCGACCGCCGTGAGGAATCGGTAGTCGGTATGCTGGTCGTCCAACGAGATGTC
>NZ_AOJL01000036.1 GCF_000337035.1 Halorubrum coriense DSM 10284 | reverse complement strand
CCCGCTCAGAGATGTGTATAAGAGACAGCCCTTGTACAGTCGGCCACCGGGCCAGAACCAGACTGACGGCTCGATATCGCGTTTCGCGACGAGGATGCCTTCCGTCGACTCGACGATCAACTCGACACAGGCTTGCGGCATCCGCTCGACGAATTGTGAGAATAGTTTCTCGGGAACACGCTCATCGTGGACGTCCATGGCTCGCGCTACATTGTCTAGACGACACTTATGAGTGTTTACCCGACGAGTGACAGGTAGCGGCTGGAGGGATTTCACCGGCGTGTGGATACGCCCTCTCCGAAGGGACTGTTCGACGCTCCGTCTCATCGGCGCGGACACGGACGGGTCCGACGCGATCCATTCGCTCGCCGTGCCGCCGTGGATCAGACAGATGTCGGCCCGAGCGCGGCCGCCGGGCCGCCGCGGCGGACGGGTCGGCGGCGAGGACAGTCTCGGCGGCGCTACGGATCTCGCCGTCGGTCGTCTACGGGTCGAACAGACCGCCGCAGCCCGCGAGGGCGGTCGCCAGTCCAGCACCGGCCGTACCAAGCAGTCGTCGCCGCGTCGACCCCGCGTCACCGGCCGGGCGGTCACGCATCGGTGACCTCTGCGGACCGCGCCGCACCGCCGAGCAGCGCGTCCGTGAGGAACCCGCCGAACCGGGCGAGGCCGTTGCTCACGTGAAGCGACACGAGGACGAGGAGGACGCCGAGGCCGGCCCCGGCGACCGCCTCGCGCAGCGTGTCGATCACGTACGGGCCGAACGTGTAGGTGACGCCGGGGGCGTCGTAGAGCGCCGGCGCGGCGAGGAGCGTCGCCGACACCGCGAACGCGGTGACGAGCGCGGTGAACGCGACGACGCCGTAGACGAACTTGAGCCCGACGAGCAGCAGCCCGGTCCACGTCGTCGGCGCGGTGAGGACCCGCTTCGTCGTGCCGATCGTTTCCTCGACCGACCCGAAGGCGAGTTCGACCTCCCCGGCGTCGGCATCGACATCGACGTCGAGGAGGTAGTCGGCGAGCCGCCGCTCGAAGGAGCCGATCCCGAGGGTCACGAGCAGCGTCGCGATGACGATCGGGACGCCCGCGAACGTGACGAGGAGCCCGAGCCCCGTCGAGAGGCCGGTCGTGACGACGGTGAAGTAGGCGATGCCCAGCGGGAACGCCAGCAGCAGGTACGCCAGGTTGCGATACGTCTGCGCGTCGAACGGCACACCGAGGAAGCGCGCGAGCGCCTCGCTCGGCGAGCGTGGAGACCAGCTGTGGTCACTCATGCTGTACTCTCCGCTTGTCGCCGAGTTCACATATACCGAGTTCAGCGCTGCTGAGCCGGCAACGCCACCAAAGATATAAATACGATGTTCTCGTTCCGGCTGGCGTTCGGCAACGTCGCGTGGGTGACGGCCACCGAGCGGACCGTGGTCGTGACCGCGAGCAAGCTCTGCGGGCTCCTGCTCGTCCTCGGGGTGGTTCACCGGTGACGCTCTCGCTCGTGGCGACCGGCGGCGGCGTCGCGACCGCCTGCCTCGGGGCGTACGTCTCGTTCCTCGCCTACGACGGGAGCCGCCGGAACGGGAGCCGGACGATGCTGCTGCTCGCCGTCGGCGTCGCCTGTATCGCGGTGGTGCCGTACGTCGTCGCGTGCGGCGTGACGCCACTGTTCGGGCTCTCCGACGCCGCGACCGTGTTCGGCGTCACGATGGCGCATCTCGTCGGGCTCGGCGCGCTGGCGCGGTCGGTGACGGACTGACCGCAACCTCGACGCCGACGACGGCCCGGAGTTCGGTCCCAATAGCGGGCGCGGCGGCGACCGCTCTGAGTCGTTCTGACGCCGACCCCCGTCCCGATGCCACCCGCCGTCCCGAACCATCTTTGCGGTGGCCGGTGATCGAGAGGTATGTTCGGCACCAGCGGCGTTCGCGGCCCGGTCGGCGACGAGGTCACGGCGGCCCTCGCGCTCGACGTGGGGCGCGCGCTCGCGACGGACGGCGCGGGGACGGTCGTGGTCGGGCGCGACGCCCGCGACAGCGGAGCGATGCTCACCCGGGCGCTCACCGCGGGGCTCACCGAGTGCGGGAGCGACGTGATCGACGTCGGCGTCGAGGCGACCCCGACGGTGGCGCGGGCGGTCTCTCGCGAGGGCGCGGACGCCGGCGTCGTCGTCACGGCCTCGCACAACCCGGCCCCCGACAACGGGATCAAGCTCTGGACGGCGTCCGGGCGCGCGTTCGACGAGGCGCGGAACGACCGGATCGCCGATATCGTCGAGATGGCGGCGTTCGAGTTCGCCGGCCACGACGGGATCGGAACGGTCGAGGAGCGCGAGGCGACGGTCGGCGGCGACGCCAGACGCCGCCACGAGCGCGCCCTCCGCCAGACCGTCCCGATCCCGGACGACCTCTCGGTCGTCGTCGACCTCGGGAACGGCGTCGGACGCGTCACCGCCGACGCGCTCCACGCCGCCGGCTGCGACGTCGAGACGCTCAACGGCCAGCGCGACGGCCGGTTCCCGGGCCGCCCGAGCGAGCCGACCGCGGCGAACTGCGAGACCGCCTGCGAGGTGGTGGCGGCGACCGACGCCGACCTCGGGCTCGTCCACGACGGCGACGCAGACCGGCTGATGGCGATCGACGAGCGCGGGCGGTTCGTCGCCGGCGACGCCCTGCTCGCGCTGTTCGCGCGCCGCGAGGCCGAGCCGGGCGACCGCGTCGCGGTCCCGGTCGACACGAGCCTCCTCGTCGCCGACGCGCTCGGCGAGGTCGACGCCGCGGTGACGTACACGCCCGTCGGCGACGCGTACGTGGCCGCGGAGGCGGCGAAGCCGGGCGTCGCCTTCGGCGGCGAGCCGAGCGGCGCGTGGATCTGGCCGGACCGGACGCTCTGTCCCGACGGCCCGCTGGCGGCGTGTATCCTGACCGCGCTCGTCGGCGCGGCGGGGTCGCTGGCGCGGCTCGTCGACGACCTGCCCGAGTACCCGATCCGCCGCGACTCCGTGCGCACGGGGCGGAAGGCGGCGATCGTCGAGCGCGTCGGCGAGGTCGCGGCCGCCGAGTACGACGACGTGTCGACGCTCGACGGCGTCAGAGTCGAGACGGACGCGGGCTGGTTCCTCGTGCGCGCGAGCGGGACCGAGCCGCTGGTGCGGATCACGGCCGAGGCGCGCGACGAGGCCGACGCCGACGCGCTCTTCGAGACGGCCCGGGGGCTCGTCGACCGGGCCGACGCGGGCGGCGACTGAATCCCCGGACCCGACCGCAGTCAATAAGCCCCGGCCCGCCGTCGGCTCCGCACATGTACGGAGTCGTGCTCGCGGCCGGCCGCGGGACTCGGATGCGACCGCTGACGGACCGCCGCCCGAAACCGCTGCTCCCGGTGGGTGACCGCTCGCTGCTCGAACGGGTGTTCGAGACGGCCCGCGACGTGGTCGACGAGTTCGTCGTCGTGACCGGCTACCGCGGCGAGGCGATCCGCGAGGCGATCGGCGAGTCGTACCGCGACCGCCCGGTCCACTACGTCGAACAGGCCGAGGCGCTGGGGACGGCCCACGCCGTCGCGCAGGCCGAACCGGTCGTCGACGACGACTTCCTCGTGCTCAACGGCGACGTGCTCGCGGACGCCTCGCTCCCACGCGCGCTCGCCGAGGCGGGCGCGCCGGCCGTCGCGGCCACCGAGGTCGAGGACCCCCGGGCGTACGGCGTGTTCTCGGTCGACGGCGACGGCTCGCTCGCCGGGATCGTCGAGAAGCCGGCCGACCCGCCGACGAACCTCGCGAACGTGGGCTGTTACGCGTTCGAGCCGGAGGTGTTCGAGTACATCGAGGACACCCCCGAGAGCGAGCGCGGCGAGTACGAGATCACGACGACGATCGACCGCCTGCTCGGCGACGGCCGGCGGATCGCGGTCGCGAACTACGACGGGACGTGGCTCGACGTCGGCCGCCCGTGGGAGCTGTTGGCGGCGAACGAGCTCGCGCTCGACGCGCTCGACGAGGGGACCGAGATCGCCGGCGCGGTCGAGGAGGGCGTCCACCTCCACGGCTCGGTCGTCGTCGAGGCGGGCGCGCGAGTGCGATCCGGCGCGTACGTCGAAGGGCCAGTCCTGATCCGCGAGGGCGTCGACGTGGGACCGAACGCCTACCTCCGCGGGCCGACCGTGGTGGGGCCGGACGCCCACGTCGGCCACTCCGTCGAGGTGAAGAACTCGGTGCTGATGGCCGACGCGTCGGTCGGTCACCTGTCGTACGTCGGCGACTCCGTGCTGGGTCGCGGCGTGAACTTCGGCGCGGGGACGAACGTCGCCAACCTGCGCCACGACGGCGAGAACGTCCGGCTTACGGTGAAGGGCGACCGCGTCGACACCGGCCGCAGAAAGCTGGGCGCGATCGTCGGCGACGGCGCGAAGACCGGCATCAACACCGCGTTGAACGCCGGCGTCAAGCTCGGGGCCGGCGAGATCACGGGGCTCGGCGAGTCGCTGACGCGGGATCGGCCCCCAGAATAGCAGTCTTCGCCGCCGGCCGCGACAGGCGCGCCCGGTGCGTCACTCCCGATCCGCGTAGCGCCCGAACGTGTCGCCGACGATCCGCCCCGACTCCTTGAGCCGCTCCGTGTACGCCGGCCGGTCCCACGTCGGCGGCGCGAACCGAAGCAACCGGATTCGACCGCCTGACACGCCGGGAACCGCGTGCGTGAGGTTCGTCTCGGCGTCGAGTTCGGCGGCCGTCCCGTCCGCGCCGGCCGGGGCGTAGGAGGCCGCGGCGACGTCGATCGCCTCGAACGTCTCGTGGGCGTCGAGCCCCTCGCTCCAGAAGTCGCCCAGCCGGCGGCGACTGGGGTCCGCGACGTTGAGCAGCAGCCACGGGAGCCGGACCTCGACCGCGTCGGTCGCCGGCGAGACGTGGACGTCCGCGAGCGAGTCGAACGCGTCTGCCTCCGGGTTGCCGTTCCCGTAGCGGAGCGTCCCCGTCTCGACGGACTCGAAAGGGACCCGCTCGTCGGTCGGCGGGACGGTGTACCCGCGGCTGACGACCGTCCGGATCGGGGCGAACGCGCCCGGTTCCGGGTCCCGGTAGGCGTCGAGGTCGAGGCCGGCCTCCGCGCCGTACTGGTAGGCGAACTTGTCGTACTGCGGGCGGACGGTCGCCCGCGAGTCGCCCGGACCGCCCAGTCGCACGCAGAAGTCGGCCGGTGCCGCGGCGTCGACGCCGTACGGGAGCGCGCGAGCGCCCCGGTCGGTGACGCCGACGGCGAGCAGGTAGTTGGTCGCGTCCCAGTCGACGCCGCCGTCGAGGGCGTCCAGTTCGATTCTGATCGAGAGGTACGCGGCGTCGCTCGTGACGCGGAGCCCGGTCAGCTCGCGGCTCGCGTCCGCGCCGTCGCGGAGCCGGACGGGGTCGCGCTCGGGTGTCGCGGCGGTCGCGTCCGCCCACGCCCCGGCGGAGCCGTCGAGGGGGACGGCCCCCTCCGGGTCGAACGTCAGGAGGCCGAAGCGCTGCTCCGGGCTCTGGACGTTCGACCAGTGGGGGCGGCGGTCGGGGTCGGAGAAGTCGTCGAGGTTCCACGTCCGCTTGAACCACTCGTCGTGCCAGCTGAAGGCGATCCCGCCCGCCGCGTCTGCCTCGCGGACGTCCTCGTACATCGCGGCGAAGATCTCGCCCTGTTCGGTCTCGGTGTGGCCGCCGTGGTCGCGGCCGTGAACGTCTCGCTGGGCGACACCGCGCGAGGCGGGGACGCCGAACTCCGCGACGAGCAGCGGGTGGTCGGTCGCGCCGACGAGGTCGTTCAGGTAGCCGGCGTAGCTGTTCGGCTCGCCGCGGTGGTCGGTGTAGTTCGCGTACGCCGGCGTCTCGTTCAACAGCGGCGGGTAGTATGGGTAGACGTGGTACGCGGCGAACGTGCCCGCGTCGTACGCGTCGGTGGCGGCGACCGCGTCGGGGTCGACGGCGACGAACGGCTCGTAGGGGTGATCGAGCGGGTCGGTCGTCACCCAGTTGGTGAACGCCGCCGGGCGCTGGGCGTCGTACTCGCGCGCCTCGTACCCGACCGCGGCGTCGAGTCGGGCGGCGAGCCACGACTCGAACCCCGGAGCGTCCGGCGCTGCGAGGTACTCGCCGTCGTAGCCGGGCGCGTCCGCCGCGCGGTTCGTCTCGGCGACGACCGCGGGCGGCCACTCGATGCCGACGACGTAGCCGAGGACGGCGTCGCCGACGTCCGCGTCGTACGTCCCGCTCGCGTAGCCCGGGCGGGGTTCGACCGTCGTCGCGCCGTGGACGGCGTCGACGACCCGCCGCATCGAGCGGTCAAAGGCGTCCGACAGCGAGGCGGCGTCGCCCGCCTCGCGGAGCGTCTCCTCGCCGATCCAGTTGCCGTGGAGGACGTAATCGGCTCGGCGTGCGACCGGTTGTACGCCGCGAGCGCCCGGTAGAACGCGGGCGGGTGGACGGTGTACACGCGGACGACGTTGACGTTCAACTCGCCCATCAGCCCGAGCCACCGGTCGTACTCGGCGCGGGTGATCGCGGCCTCGCCCGGGAACCGCCCGGACTTGCCCATCCCGAGGTTCACGCCGCGCACGGAGAACGGGGCGAACGCGCCGCCGTCGACCGCGACTTCGAACCCGTCGTCGCCGATCCGAAAGCGGCGCGACGGCCCGTCGGCGTCGCCTCCCTGTCCGGACTGATCGTCGCCGCGAAAGCCGCAACCGGCGGTGCCGACCGCGCCGGCGACTCCGACGCGGCCGAGGAATCGGCGTCTACGCACACCAATTAGTGCGGACAAAGCGGGATAAGCCTGTCTTAACCCGGCGGCAGCGGTCGAACTCGCAGCTTTATGCGTCGACCGCGCGAACTACCGGTAATCCGGAGTTACTCCACGCATGCCATCCGACACGGACCCTCCTGACCCGTTCAAGAGCCTGTTACAGCTGACCGCGTCCGAGCTCTCGCACGAGGAGCGGCTCCGCCGATCGATCGACGTCGGCCGGGAGTTCCTCGGCGTCGACAACGGCGTGCTCTCGTACACCGGTGACGGCCGCTACGAGGTGGTGGAGACCAACATCGAGAGCGGTCCGTACGCGCGGGAGGGCGTCGTCGACCTCGGCGGCACGTGGTGTCGACACGTCGTCGAGACGGGCGAGCCGCTCGCCTTCGTCGACGCGACAGCGACCGAGTACCGCGACGACGTGGCCGTGGACACGACGGGGCTCTCCTGTTACGTCGGCGCGGAGCTGACGGTGGACGGCGAGACGTACGGCACGCTCTGCTTCTCGGACGACGAGCCGCGGTCCGACCCGATCAGCGACGCCGAACGCGACTTCGTCACCGTGCTCGCCGAGTGGGTGAGCGCGGAGCTCGAACGCCAGAAGCACTACGCCGAGCTGCGCGCGCAGAACGACCGCCTCGACGAGTTCGCCGAGATCGTCGCCCACGACCTCCGGAACCCGCTTGCGGGCGCGATTGGGTTCACCGAGCTCGCGCAGGACGCGGCCACCGGGCGTGTCGCCGAGTTCCTCTCGCGCGTTCGGGGATCGCTCGACCGCATGGAGTCGATGATAGCCGAGTGCCTGATCCTCGCGAAGGAGGGGGCGGACGTGGGCGAACGGACGCGGGTCGAGCTGGAACCCCTCGTCGAAGCGGCGTGGGAGACGGTCCGGACGCGCGACGCGACGCTCTCCGTCGACGTCGCGCCCGGCGCGACCGTCGTCGCCGACGAGATGCGCCTCCAGCGGCTCTTCGAGAACCTGTTCCGCAACAGCGTCGAACACTGCGGGCCGGGCGTGTCCGTGACCGTGACCGGCGACGACGACGGGTTCGCCGTCGCGGACGACGGTCCGGGTCTGCCCGAGGACGTCGAGGCGGCGCTCACCGCGGCCGACACGACGAACGTGAAGTCGTTCGGGCTCGGGCTGTTGGTCGTCCTGCGAGTCGTCTCTGGCCACGGCTGGGACCTCGCCGTCGAGAGCGACGGGGACGGCGCGCGCTTCGCGGTGTCGAACCTCAACGCCGCCGAGCGGGTCCCCCGCGGACCGGCCGACGACTGACGGTCGCGCGCCGCCGTCGACGCTCGGCGGCCGCACGGCGACGCGACCTCACGCGTCCCCGTCGCTCGGCGGCCTCACGCGCCGTCGGCGGCGCGCTCGGCCGCCTCCACGACCCAGACGAACCCCGCGTCGCCGGCCCCGACGTCGAAGTCCCGCACCCACACGAAGCCGCCGTCGCCCGCGCCGAGCGGCGGGTCCGCCGTCCAGACGAAGCCGCCGCCGCCCACCGCGTCGGCGAAGTCGGTCGTCGCCGTCACGCGCACTCCGTCCTCGCCGTCGCGGACGAGCGCGAAGCCCCCGTCGCCAGCGCCGAGCGACGGGTCCGTCGTCCAGACGAACCCCCCGTCGTCGTCGTCGCCGTCGCCGAAGTCGGCGGTCCAGACGAACCCGCCCTCGCCGACGCCGACCGTCGGGTAGACGACCGGAGCGAACCGCCCCGGCGTGCCGTCGCCCGCGACGCGGTCCAGCCACCGGACGCCGTCGGTCGCCGGCGCGTCGACGAGCCGGTCGACCCACACGAAGCCGCTGGCGGACGCGCCGGTCTCCGCTCGTGAGCCGGCCGTCTCCGCGCTCGCCGCCGCGCCAGCCGCGGCGTCCGTCGCCGCCGGCTCGGCGTCCGTGCCGAAGCCGCTGCGCTCCATCGCGCCCCACGACCGCTCGCCGCGGAGGAACTCGACGAGCCCGTGCCAGGCGACGATCGTCTTCCACTGGCGGTAGCCGAAGTTCTCCAAGACCCCGTACCAGAGGAGTCGGAGCACGTCCCGGGGCGACTCGTAGCGGTTGTAGCTCCACACCTCGCTGAACACGCCGAACCACGAGAGGAAGACCTCGACGCCGACGGTCAGGAGGAGGAACGTCAGGAAGAACTCGACGTTCAGGATCCCGAGGTACCACCCGAGCGGGAGCAGCACGTAGTCGAGTCCCTCGATCAGCGGGCCGAGCGCCTCCGCGGCGGTGAAGAACGGCAACACGACCGATCCGACGCGGCCGTATCGCCGCCTGAAGAACATCCGTCGGCTGGCGACGACCGTCTCGATCATCCCGCGGTACCAGCGGCGGCGCTGGCGGCCCAGCGACGCGAGCGACTCGGGCACCTCCGTCCACGCGACGGGTTCGGGGACGAACTCGATCCGGTAGTCCACGTCGGCGTCGGCGAGGTGTCGGTGGAGCCGGACGACGACGTCGAAGTCCTCGGTGATCGTGTCGTGGCGGTAGCCGCCGATCTCGCGGACCCGGTCGGTCCGAAACACGCCGAACGCCCCGGAGATGAGTATCAGCCCCTTCAGCCGCGCGAGGCCGAGCCGCCCCGAGTAGAACGCCCGCAGGTACTCCATCACCTGGACGCCGGCGAGCTCCGTCTTCGGGAGGTTCACCTCCTTGACCTGCCCGTCCTGGACGACGCACTCGTTGGCCACGCGGATCGTCCCGCCGCTGGCGACCGTGCGGGAGGGGTCCTCCAAGAACGGCGCGACCACGTCCAACAGCGCGTCGCGGTCGACCAGGGTGTCGGCATCGACCGCGCAGAACAGCTCCTGGTCGGTGAGCCAGACGCCGGCGTTGAGCGAGTCGCTCTTCCCGCCGTTCTCCTTGTCGACGACCAGCAGGTCCTCGTGGGTCGCGGAGCGGTAGACGCCCCGGATCGGCTCGGAGGGCACGTCGTAGGGCACCTCGGCGTCGACGGGGCGGAGGGCGAACGCCTCCCGGAGCCGGTCGAGGGTGGCGTCCGACGAGCCGTCATTGACGACGACGATCTCTTGATCGGGATAGTTGAGCGCAAGCATCGAGCGCACGCTCTCGACGATGGTCGCCGCCTCGTTGTACGCCGGGACGACCATGGCGACGCCGGGATAAAACGGGCTGTCGAACGGCCGGAACGAGGGTCCCACTCCGACTCGCGGACGCTGTCGCGGAGCTGTAACAGCGCCAGCACGTGGATCAGCAGGTAGCTGACGTGGATCAGCAGGTAGTACGTGACGATGAAACGCCCGACCCGACGACCAGCGTCGTCCCGACGGTCTCGAGGGTCGTCATCCGCGCGCCTCCTCGAAGAGCCGCTCGCGGTCCCGCGAGCCGGCCGCGCGTGTTCGAGCGCCTACGCGTACGCGGCCTCGAAGGGTTCCGTCGGCGCCGCGAGGCCTCCCGCCTCGTCGGGCGTCCCGTCGCCCGCGAACGGCTCTCGACCCTCGACGAGCGTCTCCGCGGCCGCCACCTGCGCCCGGGCGTCCGACTCGGACGGCGCGGCGGCCTCGATCGCCGCGACCGCGTCGGCGTCGCCCCACACGCCGAGCGCTCGGTACGCTTCCGCGCGGACCGTCGGCGCGGGGTCGTCGCGGATCGCGTCGAGGTCGATCCCGTCGCGCAGCCGGCGGTTCCAGCCGTACGCGCCGAGCGCCCGCCACGCCGCCGGCCGTACCCCCGGTCCGGGCTCGACAGCGCGCCGACGACCCACGAGAGGTCCGCGCCGCCGACGACGGTGGTGAGGTGTCGCACCACGAGCAGCGCCTGTCGCTGGAGCGCCGGCTCCCACGCGTCGAAGTCGGCGGCCGCCCGCTCGAAGAACGGCGTCGGGTTCCCTCGGCGACGCGGTACAGCGTGTCGACGCCGAACACCGAGAACGGCGCGGGGTCGTCGCAGAGGAGCAGGTCGACGCCGGTCGTCGCGACGTCGTCGGTCCGGGCCGCGTACAGCGCCCGGGCCGCCGCGGAGCGCTCGCGCGGCGTGTCGGTACAGTGCGCCTCCAGCAGCGACCGGTCCGGCGCGTCGCGGAGGAGCGCGAGCCACACCAGCGCGTGGATCCGGGCCCAGTAGTCGTCGCCGGCGATCGCCTCCCGTGCGCGCTCGGGGACGCTGAGCGACGCCCCGAGGTCGGCGAGCGCGTCGGCGTCGCGCCCCTCAAGCTGCCGGAGGTAGACGTCGAGCAGCGACTCGAGCTCGCCGCGCTCGGCGGCCGAGAGGCCGGCGACACACCGTTCCCACGCCGGCTCCCCGGAGCCGTACAGCCGGTCGAGGAGGCCGGACCGGAGGTCGGCCCGCATCGGCGTGCGCCGTCGCCGGCGGCGCGCGGCGCGTACCGAGTAGCCGAGGGTGACCACTGCCGCGGCGACGAGCAGCGACCCCAGCACGACGACGCCGAGCGTGAGCGGCCACGAGACCGACACCTGAAGCGGTCCCCCGCTCACCGCGCCGCCGCAGGGTCCCGGTGGCGCGGCCACGGTTACGCCTCGAGGAGCCGATCGACGCGCGTGAGCAGCTCGGTCGGGCTGAACGGTTTCGTGAGGTACTCGTCCGCGCCGGCGTTCAGCCCCTCCAACACGTCGTCCTCCTGGCCGCGCGAGGTGAGCATCATGACGGGGACTTCGGGGTCGACCGCGAGCTCGCCGCGGCGGATCGCCCGGGGGACCTGAGTGCCCTTCAGCCGCGGCATCATCACGTCGAGGACGACGACGTCGGGCGTACTGGCGGGGCCGTCCAGCGCCTGCCGGCACTCCTCGCCGTCGTGGCACGCCGTCAGCTCGAACCCGGCGTTCGACAGCTTGTACTGGAGGATCGACCGGATCGTCTCGTCGTCGTCGGCGATGACGGCCGATTTTGTCACGTCCCTTATATAGTCGCAAACGTGCTTTACTGTGTCTGTGTGCGGTCGGCGTTCCGCGAGCGATTTAAACCGCGGGCGGGCGACGTTCGAGGCATGAGAAGTGACTCCGTGACCGCGGTGATCCTCGCCGCCGGCGAGGGGCGGCGGCTCGCGCCGCTGACGAACCGGCGGCCGAAGCCGATGGTCCCCGTGGCGAACCGGCCGCTGCTCGAACATGTCGTCGAGGCCGTCGCGGCCGCGGGCGTGGACCGCGTCGTACTCGTCGTCGGCTACGAGCAGGAGCGCATCCGGAACCACTTCGGCGACGGCGACGACTGGGGCGCGACGATCGAGTACGTCGAGCAGTCGACCCAGCTCGGCACCGGCCACGCCGTGTTACAGGCCGAACCGGTCGTCGACGGACCGTTCGTCGTGCTCAACGGCGACCGGATCGTCGACCCGGAGGTCGTCACGCAGCTCTGCGACCGCGCCCGCGAGGAGGACCTCCCCGCGATGTCGGTCACGACCGCCGCGAACCCGCGCCAGTACGGCGTGGTGACGCTCGACGGCGACCGCGTCACCGACATCGAGGAGAAGCCCGAGGGCGCGGTCGAGACGAACCAGATCAACGCCGGCGTCTACGCCTTCTCGCCGGCCGTCTTCGACGCGATCCGCGAGACGCACGCGACCGGCGAGCTCGCGATCACGGCGACGCTCGACCGCCTCGCGTCGGCCGAGCCGCTGTCGGCGGTCCGCTACGGTGGCCGCTGGCTCGACGTTTCGAACCTCTGGGACCTGCTGACGGTCAACGCGGCGCTGATCGGCGACGACGCCGGCGCGGGGATCGACGACGACGCGCTCGGCGAGTCCGTGACCGTCGCCGCCGACACCGCGCTGGCGGGCAACGTCCGGATCGGGTCGAACGTCACGATCGGCGGCAGCACCGCGGTCGGCAGCAACGCGACGATCGAGGCGGGGGCCGTCGTCGACAACGCCGTGATCTTCCCCGACGCCGTGATCGGCGCGGGGGCGGTGGTGCGCGACGCGATCGTCGCCGGCAACGCGCGGATCGGGGCGAACGCGACGGTTACGGGCGGACCGGCGACGGTCGTCGTCGGCGACGCGGTCCACCGCGGCGTGGAGCTCGGCGGCGTCGTCGGCGACAACGCGATCGTCGGCGGCGGCGCGACGCTCGCCGACGGCGCGGTCGTCGGAGATGACGTCGAGGCCGACGCAGGGGTCGTGATCGACGGACGAGTCGAGTCTGGCGCGGTCGTGCGGAGGGGGTAACCATGTGTGGAATCACCGGCTACGTCGGCGACGGCGTCGCGCTCGACGGGACCGACGGCGGGACCGACGACGACAGCGGCGCCCGCGTGGGCGACTTCGTCCACGAGGGGCTCCGCAACCTGGAGTACCGCGGCTACGACTCGGCGGGGATCGCGCTCGTCGGCGCGTCGAGCGGGCTGACGGTCGCGAAGCGGTCAGGCGAGGTCGCCAACCTCGCGGTGCCCGACGTGGCCGACGCGACGCTCGGGGTCGGTCACACGCGCTGGAGCACGCACGGGCCGCCGACGGACGCCAACGCCCACCCGCACACCGACTGCGACGGCGACGTCGCAGTCGTCCACAACGGCATCGTCGAGAACTACGCGGCGCTCAAAGCCGATCTGTCCGCCCACGAGTTCACGAGCGACACCGACACCGAGGTCATCCCCCATCTGATCGAGGAGGAACTCGCGGAGCGGTCGGGCGCGGGTGACCTCCTCGACGCCGTGCGGGCCGTCGAAGACCGGCTGGAGGGCAGCTACGCGATCTGTGCCGTCCGCGAGGGCGCCGACCGGATCGTCGTCGCGCGCCGCGGGAGCCCGCTCGTGTTGGGCCGGGGCGCGGACGCGACGTTCGTCGCCAGCGACGTGACGGCCTTCTTAGAACACACCCGCGACGTGACCTACCTCGAGGACGGCGACGTGGCGTCGCTGTCGGCCGACGGCGTCGAGGTCTACGCCGACGGCGACCTCGTCGACCGCGAGACCGAGACGGTGACGTGGGAGGCCGACGCCGCCGAGAAGGGCGGCTACGACCACTACATGCGCAAGGAGATCCACGAACAGCCGGAGTCGCTCCGGCAGACCATCGCCGGCCGGCTCGACGTCGACCGCGGTGAGGTCGACCTCGACGTCTCGTTCCCGCCGGGCTTCCTCGCCGACTTAGAGGAGATCCAGATCGTCGCCTGCGGCACCTCCAACTACGCGGGGCAGTACGCCGCGCGGCTGTTCGAGGAGCTGTCGGGCGTCCGCGCGACGGTCGACATCGCCAGCGAGTACGAATTCGGCGCGGGTCGCAGCCCGGACCGGACGCTCGTCGTCGCCGTGACCCAGAGCGGCGAGACGGCGGACACGCTCGGCGCGGTCCGGCGGGCGAACGCCGCCGGCGCGCGCACCTTCGCCGTGACGAACACCCTCGGGAGCACGGTCACGCGCGAGGTCGACGACACCGCGTTCATCCGTGCCGGCCCCGAGATCGGCGTGGCGGCGACGAAGACGTTCGCCTCGCAGGTGGCGACGCTCGCGATGCTCGCGGTGTCGATCGGCCGCGAGCGCGGCGCGCTGGCCGCGGCCGACGTGCGGCCCGTGTTAGAGGGGCTTCGGGACCTCCCGGGAGCGGTCCAGCAGGTGCTCGACAACGAGAACCGAGTGCGGGAGGCCGCGACCGAGTACGGCGACAGCGAGGCGTTCTTCTTCGTCGGGCGGAAGCTCGGCGTGCCCGTCGCGCTGGAGGGCGCGCTGAAGCTCAAGGAGATCTCCTACGACCACGCCGAGGGGTTCGCGGCCGGCGAGTTGAAACACGGTCCGCTGGCGCTGGTGACGCCCGACACGCCCGTGCTGGCTCTGTTGACCGAGGGCGGGCGCGCCGACGAGACGATGAACAACGTCACCGAGGCACAGACGCGGGGCGCGCCCGCGATCGGGTGTGTGTCGGCGGGCGACGAGTACGGGACGCTGGACGTCTCGCTGCCCGTGCCGGACGTGGGGGTCGCCGAGCCGCTCGTCGCGAACGTCTACCTCCAGCTGTTCGCCTACCACGTGGCGAACGACAAGGGGCGGTCGATCGACAAGCCGCGGAACCTCGCGAAGAGCGTCACCGTGGAGTGAGCGAGAGCGTTCCGTCGCTCACCAGGTCAGTCCCTCGTAGGTGATCCCGTCGCGGCGCTCGACGATTCGTCGGCCGTCGACGACGATCGGGGTCGCCATCGCGTCGAACTCCTCGTCGAGCGCCGCGAACTCGTCCCAGTCGGTGACGACGACCGCGCCGTCGGCACCGTCGAGCGCCGCCGCGGCCGACTCCGCGTAGGTCACGTCGTCGACGTAGTTCGGGGCGTTGTCGGCCGCGACCGGGTCGTAGGCGGTGACAGTCGCGCCGCGCTCCTGGAGGTCGTCGATAACCGGAATCGCGCGGGAGTTCCGCATGTCGTCGGTGCCGGGCTTGAACGCGAGGCCGAGGACGGCGATTTCGGCCCCGTCGAATCCGCTCTCGCGACGCTCGACAAGGTGGCCGGCCAGCAGCTCGACCAACCGCTCCGGCTGGCGGTCGTTGACCTCGACCACGGCGTTGAGCACTGCTGGGTCGTAGCCGGTGTCCTCGGCGGCCGCGACGATCGCGGCGACGTCTTTCGGGAAACAGCTGCCGCCCCACCCCACGCCGCTCTGGAGGAACTGCTCGCTGATCCGGTCGTCGAGGCCGATCGCGTCGGCGACCTCGTAGGCGTCGACGCCGAACTCCTTACAGATATTTCCGATGTCGTTGATGAGGCTGATCTTCGCCGCGAGGAAGCCGTTGTTGGCGTACTTGATCATCTCGGCGGTGCGCGTGTCGGTCTCGACGACCGGCGCGTCCGTCCCCTCGACGAGCGGGGCGAACACGTCGCGCATGTCTCCGAGCGCGCGGTCGTCGTCCGCGCCGAGGACGACCTTGTCCGGGTTCAGGAAGTCGTGGACCGCCGTCCCCTCGCGCAGGAACTCCGGGTTCATCCCGACGCCGAACCCCTCGCCGACCCTTTTATCGCTTTCTCTTTCAAGAATCGGCGTGATAGCGTCCGCCGTCGAGCCGGGGACGACCGTGCTCTTGACGACGACTGTGTGCCAGTCGGCCTTGTCGGCGAGCGTTTTCCCGAGTTGGCTCGCGCCTGCCTCGGTGATCGACAGGTCGATGCTGCCGTCGTCTTTCTGCGGGGTGGGGAGACAGAGGAACGTTACCTCGGTATCGCGGACGGCCGCGTAGTCGGTCGTCGCCTGAAGGCGGCCGGTTCCGTCTGGTCCGGCATGCTCGGCGATGAGCTCCGAGAGTCCCTCCTCGTGGATCGGGGCCTCGCCGGCGTTGATCGTCTCGACGACCGACTCGTCGATATCGATGTTCACCACGTCGTGGCCCAAATCGGCGAAGCAGGCGGCGACCGTCGTGCCGACGTAGCCGCTACCGACGATAGAGAGATCCATGTCGGGCCGTAATTCGCGGGGTGCGGTCAAGAAGGGTCGGATCGATGACGGACTGACAGATCATCTCTCTACTGTTCGCCGTGGCAGGCGATGGGATCTGGCGGGCCGTGTGCGTGTTCGCTCGGCGCGGCCAGCCCTCCACGTCGCCCGGAGCGGCAATGCCAGGGCTACTCGTCGTCTGGCTCCTCGTCGCGGCCTTCGGAAAGCCGCTCCCAGATCTCCGTACAGCCAGCGCCGTCGGGGACGTCAGCGAGGTGGGAGTCGTCGGAGGAACTTGAGTTACTCATGTTCTGAGTAACCGTATAGACGCTCACGTAATAACTGTTCCGACGCCACCAGTAGCTACTTACTGGCCCGACGACGACGCACGACCATGGCCGAGCCCGGAGCCGACCTCTTCTCGTTGCTCGATCTGACGGAGTACGAGGCCGAAGCGCTAGAGGAACTGCTACTGTTAGGACGGACGACGGCTCCGGATCTCGCCGAGGCCACGGGGATCCCGAAGGCGCGGATCTACGGCGTCCTCGACGCGCTCGCGGAAGCGGGATACGTGAAGATGATTCCCGGGCGTCCGAAGCGGTACGAGCCGCACGAGCCGGCGGCGATCGCCGAGCGCGCGGTCGAGAACCGGCGGCACGCCTACGAGCGGTTCCGCGAGGACGTGGAGGCCGTCGAGGAGGCGTTCGTCGAGGAGTACGCCCCGGTGCGGAACCGCGGCGTGGACGAACTCAGCCCGACCGAGGACCTGTTCCACGTCGTCGACGTCGGCGAGCCGAGCGAGCGCGAGACGCGACGGCTGTTCCGCGAAGCCGAGGAGGCGGTGTACGTGCTCTCGAAGAGCTTCGGCTACATCGACGCCGTCCGGCCGGCGCTTCGGGACGCCATCGACCGCGGCGTCTCCGTCGACGTCCTGTTGTTGAACCCGGCGTCGCTCTCGTCGGAGAACCGCCGCCGACAGGCGGAGATCCGCGCGTCGCTCGCCGAGTCGTTCCCCGCCGTCTCGGTCCGCGTCAGCGATCGCGAGTTACCGTGGCGCGGCACGTTCGCCGATCCGAGCCTCTCGTACGAGTCGGGGCAGGGGTTGTTGATGGTCGAACAGGAGGAGGTGCCGAACCACCATCGGCAGGCCGCCGTCACCGAGAACCCCTCCTTCGTGGCGGGGATGTGGCAGTACTTCGACCTGTTGTGGCGACACGAGAGCGTCCCCGCCGATCACGGGGGCGACGACGACGTAGGACACGACGCACGGTAGCCCGAGCGCCCGCGACGGGCACCGTCTCCTCACCGCGGAGGAACAACCGGAAAACATTTAGCAGCAGTTACTCAACATCTGAGTAACGATGACCGTACTCCTTACCGGTGCCGACGGCTACCTCGGCTGGCCGACCGCCCTGCGACTGGCCGACCGCCTCGACGAGCGGATCGTCTGCGTCGACGACTTCTCGCGGCGCGACTGGGTCGCCGAGTCGGGCAGCGTGTCGGCGACGCGGATCGACGGTCCCGAAGAGCGCTTTGGGCGCGTCGAGAACCTCAGCCTGATCGAGGGCGACCTCGCCGACCGCGACTTCGTCCTCCAGCTGTTGGACACGCACGAACCGGACACCGTGCTTCACGCGGCCGCCCAGCCGAGCGCGCCGTACTCGTCGATCAACGGCGAGCGCGCGCTGTACACCCAGCGCAACAACGTCTCAATGGCGCTGAACCTGCTCCACGGGCTCCACGAGACGGGGCTGTCGGACACCCACTTCATCGAGACGACGACGACCGGTATCTACGGCGCGCCCCACTTCCCGATTCCAGAAGGCGGGCTGGAGGTCGATCGGAAGGGCGGCTCCGACGAAGTGCCCTTCCCGGCGATGGGCGGCAGCTGGTACCACCAGACGAAGTCGTTCGACGCCGCGAACATGCGGCTCGCGGAGTCGCAGTTCGACTTCCCGATGAGCGAGGTGCGGACCGCGATCGTGTACGGTACCGAGACAGAGGAGACCCAAGCTCACGAGAGCCCGACGCGGTTCGACTTCGACTACTACTTCGGCACCGTCGTGAACCGGTTCTGCGCGCAGGCCGTTGCGGGATACCCGATCACGGTGTACGGCAAAGGCGAGCAGCGCAAGCCGATGGTGAGCCTCGAAGACACCGTCGAGAGTCTCGTGCGACTCGTCGAGCAGGGCCACTCCGACGAGGATGGCATCGACGTGTACAACCAAGTCACCCGGCCGGTTGCCATCGTCGAGCTCGCGGAGACGATCGCCGAGGTCGGCGACGAGTTCGACCTCAACGCCGAGGTGAAACACTACGAGAACCCGCGCAACGAGGACGAGGAACACAAGATGGAGATGGAGAACGAGCGGTTCCTCGAACTCGTCGGCGGCCAGCGCCAAGAGCTCGAAGCCGGGATCCGCGACGTCCTCGGGACGCTCGTCGAGGAGCAGGATCGGATCGCCGCCCACGAGGACCGGTTCCTGCCGGGCGTGCTAACCGATGAGTGAGTCAGATTCCGGGACGAACCCGACAATAGCGGTCACAGGTGCGGCTGGATACATCGGAAGTCGGATGATCGTCGAGCTGCGTGAGACTCACCCCGATTGGGAGTTGATCGCAATCGATAATATGTATCGTGGGCAGGTCGACGCGATCGGCGATATCGAGATCGAACACGTGGATATCAGAAACCGTGGGCGGTTGGAGGACGCGCTTGCGGGTGCGGACGTGGTCTGTCACCTCGCGGCACTGAGCGGAGTTGACGACTGCGAAGAAAACCCGGATCTGGCATATGACGTGAACGTGACGGGAACAAACAACGTGGCATGGTTCTGTCGGAAGACAGGCGCTGGGTTAGTGTTCCCGTTCAGTATGGCCGTACTTGGTGACCCAGAGGAATTCCCGATTACCGCCGACCAGCCGCGAGACCCGCTGAACTGGTACGGCCGAACGAAGCTACTTGGTGAGCGATCCATTCAAACCTTCGCGGACGGCGCGTTCCCGGCGCATTTGTTTCTTATCTCGAATCTGTACGGTGAACATGTTGTCGGTGATATGAGTATCGACAAGCCAACCGTTATCAACTTCTTCGTCAACCGAGCACTCGCTGACGCGACGCTAACGGTGTACGAGCCCGGAACCCAAGCACGTAATTTCGTTCACGTGAAAGACGTGGCACGGGCACACATCCGGAGCATGGAGCGGCTGTTAGAGCAGCTAGCGCGCGGCGAAACCGGAACCGAGACGTACGAAATTGCTGGAGAGGAAGACATGAGCGTGATGGAGGTTGCGGAGATTGTGCGGAAGGAAGCCGAAGAGGAGTTAGGCGCAGAAACTGACATCCAGTTGGTTAACAACCCACGTTCAAGCGAAACTGTAGTCGACCAGTTTGAGGTGGATATCTCAAGAGCAGCACAGAAACTCAATTGGAAACCGTCTGAGAATATTAAATCCTCTGTACGAGAAATCCTTCGTTGAAGACGAGCAGTACCCTAATTGAATGGATGGACTCTGTCCGGGGCATTATTTCGAACGATTGTTCTGAACCGGCGAGAGATTACCAACAATACCGCGAAATATATTAGCGCTCCAATCGGTATCAAGAAGAGACTTGGAACGAGTTCGTACGCTATGAACTCCGCACCTGCATAAATGAATATTCCCATAATGAATGCGGAAACCACCTGTTTTGAGACCTCAGCAATCGGAAATCTAAATTCTGTCAGTCGGACAAGCGCATCATAGGAAAGTAGGGCACCGAGCAGAGCCGAAACAGCCGTAGCGACCGCCGCGCCGATCCAACCATAGAGGTACACGAGAACGATATTAAGAACGATATTAGCAGTCACGAAAACGCCGTCAACCCTGAAGGTAACGTCCGGTCTGTTGATCGCATCGATGACGTTGGTGAACTGGGACTTATACGTCGAAATAAGTCGAGCGAGTATCAGTACAACCAGTACCACGTATCCCTGACGGAACTCGGCACTGTACACGGACAAAATGACCTCCCCAAGAACTGAACCACCAATGAGACCAGGAATGAGAAAGAGACCGGAGTAAGCGACACCAGTCTGTGCCAGATCAGCGACCTCTTCAGATGCCTCTTCGTCCAGACTACTTATCTCGGGGAACAGTGTTTGATTGATTGACACACCGAACACGGCGAGAACCGAAGCCACGTTCCATGCGATTTCGTAAATCCCGATCAGATCGGACGTGACGAAGAGGCCGAGGACGATCGTATCCATCGACGCGAGACTTCGGTTGCTAAAGTTGCCAATCCACGAATACTTCGCGTACGACCAGATTGATATGAAGTGACGCTTCTCAGGATATTCGAGCTTGGCGGCGACAAAGTAGATCCCGACGGTCGCTGCGATGACGCTCGCTACTATATACCCCAGAAATAACCCGAGTAGTTCGAATCCCAAGACGACGAGGGTAAGTTGTACGATCGTCCGAATAATTCGATCAAGAGGATTGAGGGCGCCTGCGACGTGCGCTAAGCCCTCACCAACCAACAGCGAGGTTATGAATCCGAAGAACGAACCTGACAGTAGTAGTACAATTAGAACTTCGATATTACTATACCCCGTGTATTCCTGTAGCGGTCCCCGAAACAGTAGAATAGACAACGACACGATGACGACGCTTGTGATCTGTATGAGAAGCCCAGCCGTGAGGAATTCACCCGGTTCGTCGGTTTCGCTGATGCGCTTGCTCACCGATCTGGTAATCCCCATCGTGGAGAACATCTTTACCCACGTCAACACGGCAATCACCAGAAAGTAGGTTCCCAAGGTATCGGCTCCTAGAACGCGAGCGAGAAAAATCGTCGCCAAGAATCCTGCTATCGTAGCAGCAAACTGCGATACAAAATGTATAACCGATTTCTGTCCGAGCTCCATCTCGTCAAGTCTTGTATCCGAGTTTCTCTAGACGGTCTTGAACCACTTCGTCCATTTCCACGTCGCCTGCGTCCATCGACGTTTCAGAGACCAGTTTCCGGTGCTCCTCTATCTTAGATCGGATCTCAGACAAGGCAGGCGGATTTTCACCTCTGATGTCGTTCTTCTCTTCCGGGTCTGTAGTTAGATCGTATAATTGTTCGTTGTCTTGCTTTTTTATATACTTCCAATCGTGGGAGCGGTAGAAGAACCGATCCGGTTCGCCGTCAGATCCTCCCCAATCCCCGATAACGTGGTCTCGTTCCCAGATACCGTTAGTAACAACCGAGATGAGGCTATTACCATAGAAATTGTCTGGGATGTCACACCCAGCGTACTCCGCGATCGTGGGAGCAATATCTACGAGGCCAACTATCTCATCGTGTTCTCCCGTGGTACCGTCGTCGATTATTAGCGGTACGTGGATCCCTTCATCATGGACAGTGTTGTGGCTGTACTGCCCGTGTTCATAGAACTCTTCACCATGGTCCGCGGTGATCATCACGATCGTATCTTCGCCCCACGAATCCTTCACCTCATCGACGAGGCGTCCTACCTCGTGATCGGTAAACCGTATCTCGGCGTCGTACAGGTCAATGAGATCTTGTCGTTCCTCTCGGGTAATCTCGTCGGGCGACTCCAACATCTTCCTCCGGAGCTTGATTGACCGTCTATCGCTTATCGGCGAGTCGCGGAACTGAAGCTGGTACTC
Organism: Halorubrum coriense DSM 10284; assembly: GCF_000337035.1. GTDB lineage: Archaea > Halobacteriota > Halobacteria > Halobacteriales > Haloferacaceae > Halorubrum > Halorubrum coriense. The sequence continues at coordinate 130,762 of NZ_AOJL01000036.1, read as the reverse complement.
CTCCGGTGGTACGTATGGATGATGTACGTCCATATAATGCGTCCAGAGGAACCGATCGTCAGAATCGGTCTGATTTACCCATTCAATCGATCGATCGGTGATCGCGTCTGCCTTCACATAGCTAGAACCGACGTTGAGGCCGGCGTTCTTTTCTGTCGCGTCGTAGAGACTCTGTAGAACCCCATACAAGAGGCTGTCTTGATCGAGGTTCGTTTTAATGAGCTGTCTGAGCTTCGCAGTGAGACCTGGGTCGGTCTTAGAGTCGTAGAAGGTATCAAAGCCGCGCTCATACCCGAAGTCCGCACAGAGAAACAAATTTGAATGAAATCCCGCGGTAGAGGAGTCCTCTTCCTTCAGCACCTCCGAAATGAGCGCTCTTCCTTCAGTTATTCTTTCGTAGCCTCCGTACATATTGGTATAGGACGAGCTAAGAATGGTAGGGAAAGAGGCCCGTGTCATCCCTGCATGTGAGAAGACGTTGGAGAATCGATGGGATCTTTCTGCGATATCGTCTATGTTTGGAGATGTATCTCTGTTATAATTGTAGCTACCTAGATGATCGTGACGCAAAGAATCAATTGTTATCAGAACAATATCAGTCATTGTATAGTGGGATTATACTCAGGGTATTACAAGCTTCGGTAGCATATACTGTTGCCCAAGATACACGGTCGTGTTCAGATAAGCTGATTCCATGCGAACGCGAACGATCTCAGCCACTCGTCAGCAGTTTCTGCTTTGGCGTTGCTAAAACAGTTTGAGAAACTGGTAGTTCTGCGTTTTATCTCACGAAAGATACGTTCGATGCTGTTCCGATTTCCATGTCGTTCGTATCTGAAATTGAGGCCATGTTTTTCACATGCTCGGTGAAGTGGAACCGCACCATCAACAAGAAAGATCGCGTCGTCCACGTCGTGTTTTTCGCGGAGTTCCGCGAAAAACTGATCCGCGATCACGTTTGTTCTCGTCGGTTCAAGCTTTGTGTGTAGCAGATCGTTCGAATCTGGATCGACGGCAGCGTACAGCCAATATTGTTCATCATCAAGTTGAATCACAGTTTTATCAACCGCAACGTGATTCGGGCTCTGCCCTGGTTTCGGCTGTAAATCAGCCTTGTGAACCCAGTTATGAACGGTAGATCGAACCCGATCAACACCAAATACCTCAAGAAAAGAAACAGTATTCGAAAGCGATAATCCAGCCAGATGGAGCTGAATACTGAGCTTCATCAACAGTTTCGGTGTTGCTTCTCGCTCCATAAACTCTAAGTTGATCTCTTCTAAACAGCCGCTGAGGCGGTCGTTTTCGGGCATAGATCACTTTGAAAACGCACCGCCTCTCCTTTCAATCCTTATCTGAACACCGCAAGATACACTAGATACACTGGCATATAAAAAGAGAATGTTTTCAAGTATGGGGTAGAAGCGCTAATCAAGCTATGAATCGGGTGCTAATGATCTCTAATAATCGTACACGTGAGATGGGGGGCGGACCCGAGAAAGAGGCGAACAAAGAGTTGCTGCGCGAGCAAGGGTGGGAAGTCGAAATAGGGTATGTTCCCGATCCATCGATCTCCGGCATCCTAAAAGAGGTTCCTAAGCTCACTCGCCGTGTACGTTCAGATGATATCGATGTGATGGTGACTCACTGTAGCCCTCCTGAGTTACACGCTCTTGGATACATATTGAAGAAAATCACAGGGGAGCCATGGTTGGCAGAATTCCGTGATCCTCTAGCGACAAATGTTCATGTAGACACTGGATCCTACTCTCATCTCCAGAGACGCATTTTGGAAGAACGTGTTGTTATATCTACAGATCAAGTAGTATGGTGGGATGGCATTCAGATGAATGACAATCACTTCAAGCAATCTTATCCAGATCTACCCGAATCAAAATTCTATAAGATACCTTATTTAGGATTTGGTGGTGTTGAAGTTGAGAAATTTAACAGGATAAGCACCGAAAAGTTTGATAATTTCACAATTACATACGCGGGCTCTTTCTATGACGGATGGATCGAGCCATACGGATTCTTAGAGGGTTTGAGCGAGTACGTGAGGCGTCACGGTAGTGGAGGAATACAGACTCAGTTCTACGGTGACTGGAAAGAGGAATACCAGCAGAAAGTGTGTGAAGAGAATCTAGAGGATATCGTGACTACATATGACCCAGTGCCATACAATGAAATTATCCCTATTCTAAAGAAGTCTCATCTGCTTCTGTACGTCGGCGGTAATGATCCGCGCAACCGACAAAATATCTCGTTGAAAATGGCAGATTACATTGCCGCCGAATCACCAATCTTGGGTGTAATTGATCCGACTTTTCGTGCTGGAGAGTTCATAAGAAAAGAAAATGTTGGAGTCACCGCCCATCCGAAAGAGCCAGATTCGGTAGCCGATGCGATCCACACCATTCGTACAGCCGATTTTAATTACGATCCAAATAGATATATGAAGAATAGATTCGATAGCCGCCAAGCTATGGAAGAGTATACACATATCCTCAATACGGTTTCCGAAGGTGAACGATATACAAAAAAGAATCAGAGATAGCCGGATTTAAATACTCAGAACGCCGGATCACGAATGATTACCATGCTTTATGAAATTGGTCAGAAACTTCCAAGACCAATCGGTAGACTTGGAGCAAGTGTCCTTGTTAAAGTAAATCAACTTCGGGGAACTAATCAGTTCCGATATAACTGTTCAGGGGCAGAGTTCGTGTATGGGTATCAGGATACGACGACTTTTTTGAGGCAGTACGATTGTATCGACGTTGAGCGCGGCCGTACAGCATTAGAAGACATACCTCTTTCGTATTTCGAACTCTCTGATCATGACGCAGCATTAGACGTTGGTGCTCACTTTGGGCTCTATACTGTCATCCTGGGAAGAATGAACCCAGACCTTCCGATTCTTGTATTTGAGCCGAACCAGTATAATCGTTCAGTTCTCAAACAGAATTCGGAACTGAATGATTTTGACTCGTCTCGGGTTAGGATCTTGGATACAATTGTTGCCGGTGAATCTGGTTCTGTTACATTTCACGAAGATAGATCAACGACCGGATCCCCCAGAGACACACTTTCACCGGGAGAAGACACGGAAAAGTTCACAGAGACGGTGGAACGTGATAGCAAATCTTTATCTGATATATTTAAATCCCACAACATTAAAAAGCCATTTGTGAAGCTTGATATTGAAGGCGCTGAGGATGAGGTTATCGCAGATTTGCTGTCTGCAGATATAGAAAGTTTCGCAGGGATCGTAGAGATTCACTCTGACCGTCTTGGCGATGGAGAAAACACTGTATTAGACCAATTTGACAGCCATGATGTCTCGTATGAGATTGTAAAAAAACACCCAATAAAACCACAAGCATACTACTTTAAAAGTAGTTAGGGATAGAAAATGTAATTATTTAGTAACGTCTCAAAGAGACAAGTCATTTCATACCACCCTAGATTACAGAGATATATCATAACTATTATATAAAATGGAATACACTATACCAGATACTCTGAAGTTCGGTGAATTGTCACCTCGGTACAGAAGGAATTTAGAGCGACACAGACAGAATATCAATACGTAGGCTTGAAAACATCTAGTTAGTAACAGTCTGTTCTATCAATGATTATTTTCAGACACGGAGTCAAGGACCTCTGCTAATTCATCCATCTTGTGCGACCTGCTGAACTCGTCAAAAGTGGTTTTATTGGACACATACTGGAATTCCCCCGAAAGCATTCTTTCGATAGCATCGGCTATCTCCTCCCTGTTATCGGGGTGAACCACAACCCCCAAGCCGTTCTCTTCGATGAGTTGGGCGACACGGAAGGAGGGATCTACGACGGCGAGTATCGGCGTCTTCGCGCCCATGTAATCCCAAATTTTCGATGGAACGCTGAGTCTATTCTCCGGATCCTTACCACCTATATATACAACAATGTCGGATCCTTTGAGCAGAGGTATGATCTTCTCATGAGGGACAAAATTGTACGTATTAACAAACTCAACGAGGTTGAGTTTTTCCACTGCTCCTTGGTACTCATCACTCCAGTCACCATAGAATTGTAGGGTTAGTTCGTCTCCCTCAGGTTCGTTTTTATTCACATAATCCGAAAAGCCTCTGAGGAGTTCATACGGTTCTATCCATCCTTCGTAAAAAGAGCCGGCATAAGTAATAGTAGAAGCTTCATAATTTTCAGTCGGTACAGACTCAAATTTTCCCGCCTCAAAACCGAGGAAGGGGAGTTCTTTGAACTGTTTTTCGGCGAGGTTTGGATAAGTCTCTATAAAGTACTTTTTTTGCATTTGTATCCCGTCCATCCAAATTACGCGGTTAGCGAAACGTACTGTGAGGCTCTCGATAATCTTCGCAAGATACATTTCGAATGTACCGTCTTCCCTATCAGGGTTTCTTACCATAGGGTCACGGAATTCAGCGAGCCAAGGTAAGCGTGTCAAGAGAGATATTAGCAACCCTATCACGTGGAGGTGCATCGGATTACTTATTGAGTGTATCACGTCAACATCCTCTTGATTGGCACGCCGCCAACATCTAAACAGACTGGGTAAGAAAGAATAGAGATACGGTTGAGGTACATACCCTATTATTACTTCCCACCCTCTTTGTTCAAGTAGACGCTGCCTTGTCTCTACTTTTTCTGCTCGCCCTCCTGTCTCGTGAGGGGCCTTATTAGAAATTAACAGTACCTTCACAATCTGTGTAGCCTTCGATAACTTGACGCAGAAAGGTTATGAATTCAGTAGTTTTATATATCAAAGATACTGGGATGACTTATGATAGAAATAGCATTTCTGGGAATTAATGATGTAGGGGAACGTATCTACGATTGGCTAGTAAGCCGTGATGATACGAAGGTACAGGGCATATTTACAGAAAATGAACAACTGAATATACTAAAGGATATCGAACCAGATCTTATTCTTTCTGTAGGATATAGACATATTGTCCCAGAAGAGATTCTAGAGGTACCTGAATACGGTGCGATAAATCTTCATAAATCGTATCTTCCATACAACAGAGGGGCAAACCCCAACGTTTGGAGTATCATCGAAAATAATCCAGCAGGTACTTCAATACATTATATGACGTCTGATGTGGACCAAGGCCCGATTATAGATCGACAAAAAGTTCATATTGATCCCAAAGATGATGCACGAGATTTGTACGAGCGTCTCGAAGATACACAGGTTGAGCAGTTCAAGCGGATGTGGGACCAGATTCGCGAGAGTGACGTAGGTACTATTGAACAACAGTTGAACGAAGGAACGTACCATTACAAGCGGGATTTCACGGATCTATGGGAGTTAAATCTCGACAAAAAAGTCAGGATCGGTGACTTCATAGATAGGCTCCGGGCACTCACATTCCCTCCGTACAATAACGCTTACTTCAAAAAGAACGGTAAAAAATATTATTTAGAAGTACATATTGAGTCAGAGTCGGATGAAGTAGAAAATAGTGCTGAACCAAAAAAAGTTCCAAATTACACACATAAAAACGGTGAATAAATATAGATCTACATGTAGGGATACTCAGAGTTCCTGAAGTTGTCTTTCTCGTAGTTAGTGATGTTCTCCTCTTCCATCCATTCTTTAATCTCTTGCACCCCGTCTGCGATATCGTGTTTCGCCTCCCAGCCGAGAATATGGTTGATCTTGTCGAAGCTCACGCGATACGTTCGCTCGTCTTCCTTGTGTTCGACGAACCGAACCTCAGCACCGTCGACGTTATCTTCGACGATCTGTCCTACCTTTTTGATCTGGTAGTTCAGATCGTTGTCGCCGACGTTGAACGTCTGATGCGCGACTTTCTCTGTATCGGCTTCTAGCACAGCCGCGAACGCTCGGGCGGCGTCGTGAACGTGGACGAGTGGCCGGTACTGCTCCCCACCGAAAACCGGAATATCCCCCTCTAAGACGGCTTTCGCAGTTAATATATTGACAACGAGATCGAAACGCATCCGGCGAGACCATCCGAAGATCGTACCGAGCCGAAGGATCGTCGGCGTGATCTCGTTGTCGGAGAACATATCGTGCGTCTCGTGGAGAATGATTTCCTCGGAATCGATCTTCGACTCGGCGTACAACGAGAGCGGATTGAGGTACGAGCCCTCGTTTAACTCCATAAGCTGGCTGGCTCCGTACACCGAACAGGTCGACGCGAAAACGAGACGCTGAATATCGTGGAGCTTACAGACTTCGACGAGTGATTTGGTGGCCTCTACATTCACTGCTTGCGTCGCTTGCTCGTTGACACCGCAGGCGGGGTCGCCGACGATCCCTGCGAGGTGAATCACGGCGTCGCATCCCTCTACGGCGTATGAGAGATCCTCGATGTGCCGGATATCGCCCTTGCGGACTTCCAACCGCTCGTTTTTGCGGAGGGATTCAAGTGCATTATCTCCCCAGAGCATCGAGTCGAGAACCCGGACCTCATGGCCGTTGTCGAGTACTTCTTCAACGACGTAGTTGCCGATGTAACCGGCACCACCTGTTAGGAGTACTTTCACGTTCGGTGACTTCCAATCGACAGATTAAATCTGTTATGACATTCGACTCCCCGGAGTTTTGAACCGCGGCTGGAATAGATCCACTCTCGTCAATCCGAACTAAGTCGTCAATCCAGCAACAAATGTCCTATCTCACCTGTGCGACGGTGTCGAATTCTCTGACGGTTTCGATGACGTACTGAATTTCCTCTTCAGTGAGGTTGGGATGATTCGGAAGTCCGATCATGCTCCCGACAACGGCCTCTACGTTAGGGAGGGAGAGGTCATAGTCGTGGTCATTCGGGTTTGCGCTCCAAGGGAAGTCCGAATTGAACCCACGGTGACGAGCGAAGACCGGCTGATCGTAGAGAGGGTCATTGTATCTGTGCCGCGTCTCGACACCCTGTTCGCGAAGATTCTCCCAAACTTCTTTTCCGGACATGCCAATCTTTTCCGTCTGAACTTCAAAGGGTGCCCAAAAGTACGCGTGTTCGACGTAATCGCGTACCGTAGCTGGCTGAAGCCAGTTCAGGTCGTCAAGCGCATCAAGCAGTCTCCCACTAATCTCCTTTCTTCGCTCATTAAACCGGTTAAGCCGGTCAATTTGTGCTGTCCCAATAGCCCCATTCAGTTCACTCATTCGGTAGTTGTACCCGAGAGTCACGTGCTGGTCTCGGTTAGCCATCCCATGACTTCGAAGCATCCGAAGCTGTTCTGCGACTGCGTCGTTATCTGTCGTCACGATGCCGCCCTCACCTGTGGTTATGTTTTTCGTGGCGTAGAATGAGAAACAGCCCACATCACCGATCGAACCAACGATGTCGTTCTTGTATGATGCTCCGTGTGCCTGTGCCGCGTCCTCGATGACATATAGATCGTGTTCATCCGCGAACGCTCGGATCTCGTCCATCTCCGCAGGGTGGCCATATAAATGGACAGGCATAATCGCGAATGTCTCGTCGGAGAGGCACCGCTCAAGATCCGTATGATCGAGGGTGTAGAGTTCTCGGTCGATGTCAGCGAACACCGGAACACCGGCTTGGTGGACCACAGCGGTAGCTGTCGATCCGAAAGTAAGTGATGGAACGATAACCTCGTCACCGGGCTCCAATCCCAGTGCTTTCAGAGATAGTTGGATTGCCGCTGTTCCGTTAGTAACGGCAACTGCGTTTTTTGTACCTACGTAATTTGCCCATTTTTTTTCGAATTCCTCAACAAACTCACCCTGTAAAAACCGACCAGAATCGAGAACATTTCTCAGGTTTTCCCGCTCTTCATCGCCAATGATTGGTTCAGCGACATCCACGTGATCGTCCATATACGCACTACAGGATATCGAATCAAGAAACCAGCGGTGAAGTATGATGACTGGAGGAAATGGAAAATGCACATAATCGTATTCAAAACAGATCTGCTAAGTCATTCTACGTTAGCGGCTTACGACGGCATACAAGTAGCCACACCCAACAGTGAAAGTAAAGCAGAAGAGACAGATCAGCCGTTCTAGCTTCGGTCGAGAGGGTGTACTGAGAGTGTTTCTCAGGCGCTTCGGAACAAAGTCTAGTATCAATCGATACAGAAACGCCCCCTCTTCTCTCCCGCCGTCGTCGACAAGCGACTCCATCGCCCGCTTCGAGTATCCCTGCCAAAACGCGCGGTCAACCAACCACCAGAAGTCTGTCCGGTACTCGAACACCTTGTGTGCCACCTCGGCTTCCGGGTCGTACCACACGCCCTGCCCGTACTCTTCCCGCATCCGGGCACACAGCTCAGTCTCTCCCCCCTGAAGATTCTTGTCACCCTTCCGCCCGCCGATGTCGACATCGAACCCGCCCAACTCTGCGAACACGTCCGTCCGGAACGAGATATTCGACCCGAAGGTGTTCCGCACCTCGCCTGGCCCGTCCGCAAATCCGCGATGGGTAACGCCGACTAACCAATAGAACTCTTCGGGAAGAAACGACGGCTTCCCCGCGACCCACTCGGGCGTCATCTTCCCGCCGGCCGCGACAGCGTCCTCCTCCTCGTAGGCGCGAACCAGCCGCTCGGCCCACGCCTCGTCCGCAATCGCGTCGTCGTCGATGAACGCGACTACGTCGCCGGAGGCCAGCTCCGCACCGCGGTTCCGACTCGCCAGCAGCCCCACGTTCTCGTCGTTACACGCGATCACCGCGTCCTCGCGGTCGCCGTAGTTCTCTGCGACGCGCTCGTACACCTCCGGCGTCCCGTCGACGACCACGACGAGTTCGACATCGTCGTGCGTCTGCGCGAGGACGCTGTCGGCCGCCTCGCGGAAGTGTTCGTACATGTCCAGCGTGTACGTACAGACGACGACAGAGACCTTCACACCGAGACGCTTTCGACGCGAGCGCTTAGGGTTTCCGTCTCGGGTCCCGCACCGGAACGCGTTCGACCGCGGACACCCCCGGAAAGGCGCAGCGGGCGCGGGTATATGACAAGCCTTATGCGCGTTTTGCCAGTGCCTTGCGGTAATGAGCGATTCGAACGATCCGCCGGACGAATCGGACTCGTCCCCGTCCGATCTCCTCGCGCGGTGGTACCACGTTCCCGCCCTCCTCGGCGTGGTCGCGTTCATGCTGTGGACGCGGCTGCGCTCGTACGGGAACTTCATTCAGAACGGTGAGGTGTACTTCCGCGGCAACGACGCGTGGTATCACTTCCGTACGACGAACTACCTGCTCGAAAACTGGCCGAGTACGCTCCCGTACGACGTCTGGACCGGCTTCCCGTTCGGGACGAACGCCGGCCAGTTCGGCACGCTGTGGGACCACATCATGGCTGTCGGGATCTGGATCGCCCGACCGATCATGGGCAGCGCCGAGGAGGTCATGCTCGTCATGGCACCCATCGTCGGCGCGCTCGTGGCGGTACCGACGTACTTCATCGCGCGGCGGTTCGTCGACCGCGTGCCGGCCCTCGCCGGTGCGGTGACGCTGGCGCTGTTCTCCGGGACTTTCCTCCGATACACCCTCGTCGGTTTCCCCGACCACAGCGTGGCCGAGGTTTTCTTCCAGAGCACTGCTATCCTCGCGTTCCTCGCCGCCCTCGGGGCCGCGAAACGCGAGAAGCCGGTGTGGGAGCTCGTCGTCGACCGAGATTGGGACGCGCTCCGCAAGCCCATCGTGTACGCCGCCGCGGCCGGCGTGGCGCTCGGGCTCTACATCTGGACGTGGCAGCCGGGTATCCTGATGGTCGGCTTCACCGGGATATTCCTCGCGGTCAAGATCACGAGCGACACGTACCACGGTAAGAGCCCGGAGCCGGTCGCGTTCGTCGGCGCGGTCGCGATGAGCGTCGCGGGCGTGATGCAGGTCATCCCGCTCGACACGTTTTCGTTCGAACCGAGCGAGTACTCACTTTTACAGCTTATCGCACCGCTTGTCGTCGCACTCGGCGCAGTTTTCCTCGCGTGGCTCGCCCGGCAGTGGGAGACGCGTGACCTCAGTACCGACAGCTACCCAGCAGCCGTCGGCGGCCTCGTGCTCGCCTCCGCCGGCGTCGTCTGGCTCGCGATTCCGTCGCTGTGGTCGACAGTTATCGGGAGCCTCCTCAACACCGTCGCGTTCAGCGCGTCGGCCGGCGCACGTACTATCGGCGAAGCCCAGCCCCCGCTCCAGAACGCGCAGTTCACCGACTTCGTGCTCTCGCAGTACGGGCTCGCATTCTTCCTCGCGCTCGCTGCTGTCCTCTACATCGTCGCCCGTCCCCTCTACCGGTCGGATAACACCAACCACACGCTGTACATCCCGGCCGCGCTCGCGGTCGTCGGCTCCGTCTACGCCGTCCCACAGGCCTACTCGGCGATCGGCGGCGTCGTCGGCGTCGACTGGCAGGTGATCGGCCTGCTCATCGCCGCAGCCCTCCTCGTCGGCGCGACGCTGCTCGTCGAGTACGACGCCGAGGAGCTGTACTTCGTCGTGTGGGCGGCGTTCATCGGGAGCGCCGCGTTCACTCAGGGCCGCTTCAACTACTACCTCGCCGTCGTCGTCGCGGTCGGCACGGCGTACTTCCTCCAGGTCGCGCTCGACGCCCTCGATCTCACCTCCCTCGACGCGGTCCGCGACATCGAGGGGTGGCAGGTGCTCACCCTCGCGGCCGTCCTCGCCGTCCTCGTCGTCCCACTCGTCGGCGTCGCCACACCGGTCTGGCAGGCGGGCAACTCCAGCCAACCGGGCAGCGTCGTCCAGTGGGACGAGAGCCTCCAGTGGATGAACGACGAGACGCCGACGCCGGGCGAACTCGAAGGCGCGGACAACCCCATGGAGCTGTACGGCACCTACGAGCGTCCCGCGGACGGCGACTTCGAGTACCCCGAGGGCGCGTACGGCGTCCAGTCGTGGTGGGACTACGGCCACTGGATCACCACGCGCGCCGAGCGCATCCCGAACGCCAACCCGTTCCAGCAGAACGCGGGCGAAGCCGCGGACTACCTGCTCGCACCGAGCGAGGAGGAGGCGGCCGAGGTGCTCGCGAGCCAGAGCGCCGAGGGCGCGAACACCCGGTACGTGATGGTCGACTGGCAGATGGCGTCGCCGAACTCCAAGTTCAACGCGCCGGTGACGTTCTACTCGGGCAACGAGACGGTGCGCGACTTCAACGAGGTGCTCTACCAGCGCGTCGAGGGCCCGCAGGGCCAGCGGGGCGGGCTCCGCGCCGCGCTCCAGACGCGCACCCAGCGCTACCACGAGAGCCAGATGATCCGGCTCTACCAGCACTACGGGAGCGCGGTCGAGCCGGACCCGGTCGTGCTCGACTACGAGCGCCAGACCGCACAGACGAACGCGGGCGAGCAGGTGGAGATCAAGGTCCTCCCGAGCGAGGGACAGGCGGTCCGCCGGTTCGACAACCTCTCCGCGGCGCGGTCGTACGTCGAGGAGGACGGCTCCGCGCAGGTCGGCGGCGTCATGGGCGTGCCCTCCGAGCGCGTCGACGCGCTCGAACACTACCGGCTGGTTCACGCCACGCAGGCCCCCGGCCGGTCGCCGTACGCCCAGCAGGCGCAGATCCTCGCCCAGCGGTTCGGCGTCGACCTCCAGGCGACGTTCGGCGAGTCGCTGTTTGGCGCGTTCGGCGACGACTTCGTCAAGACGTTCGAACGCGTGCCCGGCGCGACCGTCGAGGGCTCGGGCGCTGCGCCCGGGCAAGAGGTCGAGGCGACCGTCCAGCTCCGGAAGCCGAACGGGCAGACGTTCGAGTACACGCAGTACGCGACCGCGGACGACGACGGGAGCTTCGAGCTCACGCTCCCGTACTCGACGACGGGCTACGACGAGTTCGGCCCCGAGAACGGGTACACGAACACGAGCGTCCGCGCGACCGGACCGTACAACGTCACCACCGCGCAGACGACCGGCGACGACCTGTACACGATCCGGCGCGTCGGGCAGGTCGAGGTGACCGAGGGTCAGGTCGTCGGCGCGGACGACGCGGCGGCGACGGTCGAACTGGCAGAGGAGGTCGTCGACTGCCCGAGCGGCGACCCCGAGTGTCCGGTCGACGACGACGGCGACACGACGAACTCGACGGACGCCGGCTCGCTGATCGGCACCGAACCGACCGCGGCGGCGGCGAGCGATCTGACGGTCGCGGTCGACGCGGCGGCCTGAGACCCGTCCCTTCATAACCGCGGCTCCGTTTCTTGCGAGCAGATGGCCGGACTCCGCGCGTGGGTGACGATTTATCTCAAAGGCGTCGCGATGGGGAGCGCCGACGCCGTGCCGGGCGTCTCCGGCGGGACCATCGCGCTCATCGTCGGCGTCTACGAGCGGCTCGTGGCCGCGATCACGGCCGCGACGCCCTCGCGGCTCCGGCGGATACTCGCGGGGCTCCGTTCGGGCGGTCGCGACGACGCGTTGACCGCGGTCCGCGAGCTCGACGCCGGCTTCCTCCTCGCGCTCGGGGCCGGGATCGCCACCGCGGTCGTCGCGGTGTTGAGCGGCGTCGACTACCTGCTCACGACGCGGCCGGTGGCGACGTACGGGTTCTTCTTCGGGCTGATCGCCGCGAGCGCGGGCGTCCTCCTCGCCGACGTCGACCTCGCGACGCCGACGCGGAAGGCGGCCGCGGTCGGCGGCTTCGCGCTCGCCTTCCTCGCGTCGGGGTTCGCCTCCGCCGCGGTGGCGAGCTCGCTGCCGGTGGTCGCCGTCGCGGGCGCGGTGGCGGTCAGCGCGATGATCCTCCCGGGCATCTCCGGCTCGCTGCTACTGATCGTCCTCGGCCAGTACGACTACATGGCGGGGACGGTCGGCCGGTTCGTCGACGGCGCGATCGCGTTCGCGCTCGGGCGCGGCACGGACGGCATCGTCGAGACCGCACCGGTCGTCGCCGCGTTCTGCGCCGGCGGCGTCGTCGGCCTCGTCACCATCGCGCACGCCGTCCGGTACGCCCTCGCCCGCGCCCGCGCCGCCACGATGGCCTTCCTCGTGAGCCTCGTCGTCGGCGCGCTCCGCGCGCCCCTCGCCGAGACGACGGCCGTCCTCGCCGAGAGCGGCGAGTCGTGGCGGGCGGCCGCGCCGCGGTTCGCGCTGGCCGCGCTGGCCGGGGCGGGGCTCGTGGTCGTGTTGAACCGCTACTCCGCCGCGATCGAGTACTGACCCGGAGCGAGGTTCGCTCGGCCGTGCCGGGAGTTCCTCGCGCGCCCGTCGAGCCGCAGAATGTCTTTCCTGCTCCCGCCCGTACGTCGAGACATGGTCCAGACGGAATCCGACTCGGCGCTCGACCGCGGCGACGCCGCGCCCGACTTCGAACTGCCCGGCGCGGACGGCGAGACGCACGCGCTCGACGACTTCGAAGCGGACGCGTTACTCGTCGTGTTCACCTGTAACCACTGCCCGTACGCGAAGGCGAAGATCGGCCTGCTGAACAACCTCGCGTCCGAGTACGACGACCTCGCCGTCGTCGGTATCAATCCCAACGACGCGGACGAGTACCCCGCCGACTCCCTCGACGCGATGCGCGAGGCGGTGGCGGACGGAACCGTCGCGTACGACGCGTACCTCCGTGACGAGACCGGCGAGGTCGCGGCCGCCTACGACGCGGTGTGTACCCCCGACCCGTTCCTCTTCGGCCGCGAGGACGGCGCGTGGCGGCTCCGCTATCACGGGCGGCTCGACGACGCGCTCAACCCCGACGACGAGCCGACGGAGTTCTACGTTCCCGACGCGGTCGACGCCGTCCTCGCGGGCGACGACGTCGATATCCCCGACCGTCCCTCCCGCGGCTGTTCGATCAAGTGGTCGGGCGAGTAGGACGGTCTCGCCCGGCGCGCGTCCCAGCGCCGGATCGCCGTGCCGCCGGAGACGGGTTAAAAAGGGTCCGGACCGAACAACCGGTATGAGCATGAAAGGCGACGAGCCGGACCTCCACGAGATCGATCGCTACGACAGCGGCGTCGGCTGGATCGCGTACCCCGACGAAGTGATGGAACGCGCGAGCCACGCCTTCGCGGTCGCGAACGAGGAGGCGGACGAAGACGACGTGTGGGTCGTCGACCCGGTCGACGCGCCCGGCGTCGATGACCTCCTCGACGAGCTGGGGACCGTCGCCGGCGTCGTGATCGGGCTCGATCGCCACGTGCGCGACAGCGCCGCGGTCGCCGAGCGCCACGACGTGCCGGTGTACGTCGCCGAGTGGATGACCGGCGTTACCGAGGATCTCGGGCCGGACGTCGAGATCGAGCGGTTCGGGTCCCGGCTCGCGGACACCGGCTTCGAGGCGATCCGGATCCGCGACTCCTCGCTGCCGCCGTGGCAGGAGGTCGGCTTCTTCGACGGCGAGACGCTGATCGTCCCCGAGTCGCTCGGCAGCGGGTCGTACTTCCGCGGCGACCGCGAGCGGCTCGGCGTCCACCCGATGTTGCGGATCACGCCGCCGACGAGCGCCCTCTCCGGGCTCGACCCCGAGCGCGTCCTCGTCGGACACGGCGTCGGCGTCCACGAGCGCGCGGCCGTCGCCTTGGAGGACGCCCTCTCGGACTCGCGGCGGAAGGCCCCCGGGCTGTACGCGAAGACGCTCGCGTCCGCGCTGCCGTTCTGAGCGCGGCCGAGACGCCCGCCGAGGGCGGCGACCCGTGCGTGACCTTTTGCCAGTCCGCCTCGTAGCGTGGGGCGAACCGTGATCTACGTCACCCGCGACCTGCTGACCGTGCTCCGCGAGCGCGCCGCGAGCGAGGACCCCGACGAGGTGAACGTCCGGCTCTCGGCGACGCCGGCCGGGGAGTTCGAGGCGGACCTCGGGCTCGACCCCGAGACGCCGGTGGTGACGCACTTCACGCTCCCGTCGGTGGGGAGCTCCGTCAGCTCCGTGTTCGGCGTCGACCTCGGCGCGCCGGCCGGGGAGGGCGGCGCGCGCTTCCTCTCGCATCCGGACGGCTTCCTCGGCGTGTCGCGGACCGACGACCTCGCGGCCGTGGTGATCGTCGCGGTCCCGCCGTACGACGGCGACTCGGTCGCCGCCTTCGACCGGGCCGGCGACGGGGTCGAACTCGCCGTCGTCGACGCCGCCCCGCCGACCGAGTCCGTCCCGGAGTGAGCGGAGAACAGGGGTTTCAAGCCGCCGGAGGGTGTACCGGAGCGTAATGGCAGCACGGCCACCCGGCGGCGGCGATACGAAGGAGCCCGAGGCGATCGAGTTCGGCATCGCCGCGCTCGACGCCCGGCTCGACGAGGCGGACGTGTCGTTTCCCGCGACGGCCGCGGAGCTCCGCGACGCGCTCGGCGACCAGGAGATCCCCTACGACGCGCAGGGGCGGTCGCTCTCGATCGCGGACGCGCTCGACCGCGTGCCCCAACAGCAGTTCGACAACGAGACGGCGTTTCTCGACGCGCTCTACCCCGTGTTCGACGAGGCCCGCCGCAAGGAGCGCGGCGTGATCGCCAGCCTCCGCGACGCGTTACCGTTCTGAGACGGGGCCGGCGGCACCGCGGTCACCGAGTCCCGGTCAGCGCGACTCCGGCCGGGCCTCGATCTCGTTCGCCTCCTCCTCCGACTCGCCCGCGTCGTAGCGCTCGATGACGTCGTTGATCAGGACGACGTCGCCGACGGCGCGGACCCACCGGTACGGGACGATGACGCCCGTCGACCCGCTCACCTGGCCGGCGAACAGCTCGTGGTTGAGCTCGGCGAGCGCGAGACCGGTCACGGCGCGGGCGTCCAAGTCGAGCTGGATGTCCTCGATCTCGCCGACGAAGACGCCGTTGCTCGAGTACACCTCGCGACCGACCAGCGACGTGATCTCTTCGGGGGCTGCGTTCATACCTGATACGGTCACGAGCGCGCCTAATAAGCGTTCGTTGTCGAACGACGCGCGTCCGACGCCGGCGGCTCCCGCGCGGCGCGCGCCCCGCTACTCCCGGGGCGCGACGACCTCGATCGGGTGCGTCGGGGCGGCGCCGAGCAGGGCGTCGAGCTGTTCGGTACAGGACGTGCCGGGCGCGACGACGACCCGGTCGGTGTCGCCGAACTGCTCGCGCAGCGGCTCGCCGACGTCCATGCTCAGCTCGTAGTACTCCGACTTGTAGCCGAACGAGCCGGCCATCCCGCAACACTCCGTCTCGGAGACGCGCACGTCGTAGCCGAGGCGCTCGAACACCGCGGTCGCGTACTCGCCCACACCGATCGTCCGGGCCTGACAGTGCGGGTGGTACGCGATCCGCTTCCCCGAGGCCACCGGACCGGTCCCCCCGGCGGGCGCGCGCAGCGCGGCCGGGTCCCCACCGCTCTCCAAGAGGCCGAACACGTACTCCATGACGTCGTAGCTCGCGTCGGCGAGCCGCTCGTGGGAGTCGGGCGGGAGGAACCGCTCGTACTCGCGGCGGAACGTCGCGAGGTCGCTCGGCTCGACCACGACCACGTCGCGCCCGGCGTCGACGTGGGGCGCGAGGCCGGCGTAGACGTCCTCGGCGGCGGCCTCGGCGGTCGCGACCATCCCCTGCGAGAGGGGCGGCCGACCGCTTCCCGGAAGGGCCGGCACGCGGACGTGGACCCCGAGCGCCTCCAGCGCGCGCACGGTGGCCTTCCCGCGCTCGACGTCGACGTAGTTGGTGGCGGTGTCGGGGTAGACGACGGCTTCTCGGGTCGCCTCGGCGGCCGGGACGGCCGGGCCGCCGCGGGCCTCGAACCACTCGACGAGCGACTCGTTCGCGAACTCGGGGAGGTCGCGCCGGCGGTCGATCCCGGCGACCCGCTCGGCGACGGCGCGCACCGGGCCGGCGTCCGCGAGGCGGTTGGCGATCGGGGCGGTCCGGTGGCCCCACTTCGCGAGCGTCGCGTAGTTGCCGACCAGCCGCGTGGCGAGGTCGAGGCCGCCGGGCTCCTCGTCGGGGACGAGCTCCTCGAACGCCCAGTCGAGCTGGCTCGGGTCGGCCTCGCCGCGGTTGATCCGGTCGCGGACGGCCGTGTTGATCCACGGGATGTCGATGCCGACCGGACAGGCCGGCACGCAGCGCGAGCAGCCGGTACAGAGGTCGTTGAACTCGCTCGCCACGTCGAGCCCCTCGATCCCCGCCTCCCAGCCCGTGGCGATGCCGCCGGAGTAGGTCTCGCCGCCGAACGCGTGGCCGCCGACGCTCTGGAAATTCCCGCAGGCGTTCGAGCAGGCCGAACACCGGATACAGTACAGCGTCTCCTTCAGCTCCTCGTCGTCGCGCATCGCCATGCGCCCGTTGTCGATGAGGACGAGGTGGAACTCGCGGTCGTCGCCGGTGCCGTCGGCGAGGGGCTCGCCGTCGTCGTCGAAGTCGGGCACCGGCGAGTCGACCGGCGGGGTGAGCGTGGAGATGTAGGAGGTCACGTCTTGGCCCGTGCCCGACCGCCCGATCAGCTCGACGAAGGGGGAGAACTCCTCGACGGTCGGGACGAGCTTCTCGACGCCCGCGACCGCGACGTGGGTGTCGGTCGCCGTCACCGTCTTCCGGGCGTTCCCCTCGCTGGTGACGAGGAGCATGGTTCCGGAGTCGGCCGCGACGAAGTTCGCGCCGGTCATCCCGAGGTCGGCGTCCTCGACCAGTTCGCCGAGCCGCTCGCGGGCGAACATGGTGAGCTCCTCGGCGGTCTCGGGCGGGTCGTCGGGGTCGAACCGCTCGGCGAACAGCTCGGCGATGCCCTCTCGGGACTTGTGGATCGCCGGCGCGACGATGTGCGAGGGCTCCTCGTCGGCCAGTTGGAGGACCCACTCGCCGAGGTCGGTCTCGACGACATCGACGCCGTCGGCCGCGAGCGCGTCGTTCACCTCGATCTCCTCCGACGTCATCGACTTCGACTTCACCGCGCGCTCTGCGCCGCGCTCGGCCGCGACCTCGCGGATGTACCGGTTCGCGTCGGCCGCGTCGTCGGCGAGGTAGACCGTCCCGCCGTTCGCCTCGACCGTCTCCCGAACCTCGTCGATGAGGTCGGGGAGCCGCTCGATCGCGTCCTCCTTTATCGAGCGCGCCTCCTCTTTCAGCGCCTCGTAGTCGTCGAGCCGGCCGGTCGACTCGTAGCGGCCCTCGTTGAACCCGCGGGTGTTCGCCGCGACCGCGTCGCCCTCGGTGGCGAGCAGCTCGCGGATCCGGTCGGCCTTCCCCTCGCGGTCCAGACCGCTCGTCGCTTCCGCGCCGCCGGAGCCGGGCTCGGCGTCGCTGCTCATCGGCCTCCCTCCGGACCGTCGAGCGACCCCTCCGCCATGTCGCGGTCGCGCAACAGGACCACGTGGACGGCCTTCGGCCCGTGGGCCCCGTGGACGAGCCCGCCCATGTCCGCGGTCGCGCTCGGCCCGGTGGCGAACACCACGTCGACCGACTCGTCGCGCGACCGCGGGCCGAGCCAGTCGAACGCGTCGGCCATGTCCGGGACGAGGTCCGTCTCGCGGAGGACGACGACGTGGCGGTCGACGAAGAGGCTCACCGGCTCCGTCCCGGCCGCGTCCGCCTCCAGAGCGACGCTCCCGTACGCGGCGACGCCGAGCGACGCCGCGGTGACGCCGGTGTGGGCGGCGCGCAGGTCGGCGGTCGTCGGCTCCGTCTCGACGCGGTCGGGGAGCGACGCCGGCGAGTCGGCGAGCGCGTCCGGCCCCGAACGGCCGAGCGGCACGCCCACGGCCGGATCGCCCGCGGCCGCGTCGACCATGGCCGCGCACTCCTCGGGCGGTCCCGCGGAGACTTCGACGCCGAGATCGGCGAGCCGACCGGCGAACGTCGACGTGTCTGCGAGTGTCATACCCGTTTCGTTCGCCGGCCGGCATATGGGTGTTGCGGCCGTTCCCGGCGGGTAGCATCGGTCCGACCGGTGCGGGCGCGACGCGACCCGGACGGGCGAATTCCCGCACGGCGCGGACGGCAGGAGCTTTTTCATTGCTCGACCGTGAGGGACTCACATGGCGACTCACACCCCCGGCCCCGACCCGACGGACGGCGGGGACTTCGACTACACCGGCGGCGCGGTCGAGCGACCGGACCTCGTCGACGCGCTCGACGAGCGCGTCGCGGGCGACGTGCGGTTCGACGACTACTCGAAGCGGCTGTACGCGACGGACGCGTCCGCGTACGAGGTGACGCCCATCGGCGTCGTGATCCCCGAGTCGACCGCGGACGTCGCGGCCGTCCACGAGTACTGCTTCGCGGAGGGGATCCCGGTCCTCCCGCGGGGCGGCGGCACCTCCCTCGCCGGCCAGAGCGTCAACGAGGCGGTCGTCCTCGACCTGACCGCCGAGATGGACGGCGTGCTGTCGACCGACCCCGACGGGGAGCGGGCCCGCGTCCAGGCGGGCGCGTACGTGGGCGACCTCAACGCCGCGGTCGAGCCGCACGGGCTGAAGTTCGCGCCCGACCCGGCGTGGCGCGACAAGTCCGCGGTCGGCGGCGCGATCGGGAACAACTCCACCGGCGCGCACTCGCTGAAGTACGGCAAGACGGACCACTACGTCGAGGAGCTGGAGGTCGTCCTCGCGGACGGCACGGTGGCGACCTTCGGCGAGGTCGCGGTCGAGGAGCTCCGCGCGTCCGCCGATCCGGAAGCGGACGACCTCCTCCCGCGGATCCACGCCGAGATCGTGCGCATTCTCGACGAGGCGGCCGACGAGATCGACGAGCGGTTCCCGGAGCTGAAGCGGAACGTCTCCGGCTACAACCTCGACCGGCTGCTCGCCGAGTACCGCGGCGAGTACGGCGAGGCGGGCGTCGTCAACCTCGGCCGCCTCATGGCGGGCAGCGAGGGGACGCTCGCGACCGTCACCGAGGCGACCGTCTCGCTCGTCGAGATACCCGAGACGAAGGCGGTCGCGCTGCTCACCTACGACGACCTCCTCGACGCGATGGAGGACGTGGCGGCGTGCCTCGAACACGACCCCGCCGCCGTCGAGGTGATGGACGACGTGCTCTTAGGCCTCGCCGCCGACACGCCGGAGTTCGAGGACGTCGTCGGGATGCTCCCCGACGGCACCGACTCCGTGCTGCTCGTCGAGTTCTACGCCGAGGACGACGCGGCGGGGAGACAGAAGGTCGCGGACCTGATCGCGGACCGGGTGGGAGCCGCCGAGGCCGCGGCGGGGGCCGGCGTCGAGACGGCGGCCGAGCCGAGCGCCGGGGCCGCCGAGACGACGAGCCACCCCCGCCGGGCGGCGCACGCGATGGAAGCGCACGACCCCGCCGAACGCGACCGCTTCTGGAAGATGCGGAAGGCGGGGCTCCCGATCCTGCTCTCCCGCACGACCGACGAGAAGCACATCTCCTTCATCGAGGACTGCGCGATCCCGCCGGAACACCTCCCGGAGTACACCCGCGAGTTCCAAGCGATCCTCGAGGACAACGACACGTTCGCCACCTTCTACGCACACGCCGGGCCAGGGGTGTTGCACATCCGTCCGCTGATCAACACGAAGGACGTCGACGACGTCGAGGCGATGGTCGACATCGCCGACCGCGTCACGGACGCCGTGGTGCGGCTCGGCGGCTCCGTCTCGGGCGAGCACGGCGACGGCCGCGCGCGGACCCAGTGGAACCGGAAGCTGTACGGCGACGACCTCTGGGACGCCTTCCGCGACCTCAAGACCGCGTTCGACCCGGACTGGCTGCTCAACCCGGGGAACGTCTGCGGCAACGTCGACATGCGCGAGAAC
Source organism: Halorubrum coriense DSM 10284 (assembly GCF_000337035.1). GTDB lineage: Archaea > Halobacteriota > Halobacteria > Halobacteriales > Haloferacaceae > Halorubrum > Halorubrum coriense. The sequence continues at coordinate 110,130 of NZ_AOJL01000036.1, read as the reverse complement.
CTCCGGTTCGACGCCGACTACGAGTACGACGCCGGCTTCGACCCCGCGATGGAGTGGGCGGTCGACAACGGGATGCAGGGGATGGTCGAGCTCTGTCACGGCTGCGGCGGCTGCCGCGGCCCGCAGGAGACAACCGGCGGCGTGATGTGCCCCACCTACCGCGCCGCCGATGAGGAGGTTCAGTCGACCCGCGGCCGGGCGAACATGCTCCGCGGGGCCATCTCCGGGGAACTCCCGGACGACCCGACCGACGACGAGTTCGTCACCGAGGTGATGGACCTCTGTGTCGGCTGTAAGGGCTGTAAGGTGGACTGCCCAAGCGGCGTCGACATGGCGAAGCTGAAAGCCGAGGTGGAACACGCGCACCACGAGGAACACGGGGTCGACCTCCGGACGCGGCTGCTCGGGCGCTTCGAGTCGCTCGCGCCGCTCGCCTCGCGGTTCGCGCCGCTCTCGAACCTCCCGAACAAGATCCCCGGGGGCGGACTCCTCGCGGAGAAGGCGTTGGGGATCGCGAAGGAGCGCGACCTCCCCGAGTTCCGCTCGGAGACGCTCGTCGACTGGTTCGAGGCCCGCGGCGGCGCGGGCGTCCCGCGGGACGAGGCCGACCGCGACGTGCTGCTGTTCCCCGACGTGTACACCACCTACACGGACCCCGGCGCGGGGAAGGCCGCGGTGCGGGTGCTCGAGGCCGCGAACTGCCACGTCGAGATCCCCGACGTCGACGGGAGCGGGCGGCCGCCGCACTCGAAGGGGATGCTCGACGTGTCGCGCGCGACGGCGAGAGACGCCGTGGAGACGCTCGCGCCCCGGGTCCGCGACGACTGGGAAGTCGTGGTCGTCGAGCCCTCGGACGCCGTCATGCTCCAGTCCGACTACCACGACCTGCTCGACGGCGACGCCAGCGATGTGCCCGACGCCGACGTGGCCGCCGTCTCGGAGCACGCCTACGGGATCATGGAGTACGTCGACGCCCACCGGCTCGACGAGTCCCTCTCCCTCGACGCGCCCACCGAGTCGCTCACCTACCACGGCCACTGTCACCAGAAGGCGACGAAGAAGGACCACCACGCGGTCGGCGTGCTCCGGCGCGCGGGCTACGGCGTCGACCCGGTTGACTCCTCCTGTTGCGGGATGGCGGGGTCGTTCGGCTACGAGGCCGAGCACTACGCGATGAGCAAGGCGATCGGCGAGAACCTCTTCGAGCAGGTGGACGCCAGCGACGGCGACGCCCTCGTCGCGCCGGGGACGTCCTGCCGGACCCAGCTGGAGGAGGGGCCCGGCGAGGTGCCGGAGCCGTCGCACCCGGTGGAGAAGCTGGCGGCCGCGCTGGCGTAGCGGGATCTGGTGCCGGGGACCGACCCCCGCTCACTCCGGGGACCTGCGGACGTTCGCGACGACCACGTCGATCAAGTACGAGAACGTCGGGAACAACACGGCGACGGCCGCGAGGTGCGCGGGGTCGATCCCCGGCGGGCCGTCGACGAACGTCCCGGTGTACTGGAGGGTCGCGAGGGTCGCGACGACGACCGCGGTGCGGAGGGCGTAGTCGGCGCGAGAGGGTATCGGGAACTCCACGCCCCCACTCGCGGCGGCTCCCACACAAGCGTTTCCCGTCAGTCGTCGCCCGCGGGCGCGATCCGGTCGCGCTCGCGCTCGCGGCGTCGTTCTAGGAGGGCCGTGAGTCCCTTCCCCGGCCCGCCCTCGATCGGCCACCCCTTCGTGCGCCACTGCGGGGGCTCCGGCGAGAACTCCTTACAGGAGCCCGAGCACTCCCGCGCGGTCGGGACCTTCTCTTTCGCCGCGCAGTACGGGACCAGCGCGCGGCCCTCGCGTCGGAGCTCGAAGTGCCGGCAGTCCGGGCGCATCGTGTCGTGGAAGGAGCGCCACCCCTTCCCGTAGGCGCGCTCGGCGATCTCCAGCCGCAGCGTCTCCGTCTCCGCGTCGCGGCGCTCGCCCGAGCCGGGCGCGAGGTCGCTCGGGTGCCACGCCACGTCGACCGCGTCGGCGTCGACGCCCGCGGAGAAGTCGGTCGCGAGGATGCCGGCCTCGACGGGCAGCTCGCGGAGGAGGGCGGGTTCGACGCGCTCGCCGGTCGTCTCGGTCGCGAGCCACGCCTCGTCGGCGAGCCCGGTCTCGATGTCATGGCCGAGCTGCTCGGCGAGCCGGTCGGCCGCGGAGCGGTCCAAGTCCGGCTTGTTCTCGACCGCGACGATCCGCTCGACCCAGTCCGGGTACGGACGCACCCGGCGGATCTGGATCCGGTTGCCGTCGCGGCGCTTCTCTATCAGGTCGCGGCCCGCGGCCCGGTGGACCGCCTGCCGGACGTAGCGCCACGGGTAGCCGGGGTCCGGCAGCGCGTCGCGGTACCACGTCCACTCGGGGGGCGCGCCGCGGACGACGTGGAGGAGGTCGGAGTCGATCGTCCGCTCGCCGAACGCGCGCCGGCGTTCGAACGCCGCCGGGTCGACCTCGATCACGACCGTGTCCCAGCGCCGCTCCCGCGTGCCGAGCTGGCGGGCGACGAGCGCGGGACGGGGGCCCTCGCTCGGGTGCCAAGACAGCTCGGCGTACCGGCAGACCAACAGCTCGTAGCCGAACTCGGCGTCGGGCGTCACTGGTCGAACCCTCGGCGGCCCCGGACAAAAGCGGACCGTTCGGGGGGAGCGTCCGGCGTCGGCGGGTCGCCCGCGCGCCGCTCAGACGTACTTGTCTTCCTCCTCGTCTTTGCGCTCGTCGAGGAAGCCGTGGGCCTCTTCGAGGATGTCGCGCGGCCCGTCCTGAGTGATCGTGTTGATCGCCTGGTCGTAGTCGCGCCACTGGAGGTCGCGGTGTTCCTTCGAGAGTTCGGCGCTCGCCTCGAACGAGCGAGCGATGAACAGGTGAACCGTCTTGTGGATGGTCTTCCCGTTCGCTTCGAACACGTAGTCGTACTCCTTGCGGAACCCGTCGATCAGCCGGAAATCCTCGATTCCGGCCTCCTCGCCGACTTCCCGTATCGCCGTCTGCTGGAGCTCCTCGTCCCCCTCGACCCCGCCTTTGGGGAACTCCCAGTCCCCCGGTCGGCTCTTCAGGAGCAAGTACTCCCGTTCGCCGCGGGTATCGCGGAAGAGGATGGCTCCAGCACTGGTCGCTTCGACCGTCATTGGCCGCAGGTAAGCGATCACCCCTAAAGAGCGTGTCGGACTCCCGAACAGGTCCGACCGACTCCCCCGCGTCGACCGGTTTCGCGGCGGGATCCGCGGCCGGGTCGCCTCGCGATAGCGCGCGCCGAACGCGGGTAGATGCGTTTTTACCGCTCCGGGGGCCATTCACGCACGACCCCCAGCCATGACCTTCGTCACGAAACTCGACTTCGCGTCCGGCGACCGCGACGTGCTCGTCGAGACCGTTCAGGAACTCAAAGAGACGATCGAACGCAAGGGCGCGGAGTGTAAGGGCCCGCACGCGAGCCCCTCGGAGCGCGTCACTGTACCGCTGTACAAGAACCTCTCGGCCGGCGACGAGTTCTCGCCGTGGCGCTACGACGTGTACCGACGCTCGATGGAGATCCACGGCGCCGACGACATCGCGCGCGCCGTCGTCGGCCGCGACTTCCCCGACTCGATCCACGTCGAGGTCGAGGTCGACCAGAAGAAGCCGCTCGGCCACCGGCGCGACTGAGACCGCCGGCGTCCCGAACCGACGGTCGGACGGTCACGGCTGCGGTCCGCCTTTTCACGGGACCTCCCGCGACGAGCGATGGCTACGCTCCCCCGAGCGGTCGCCGTCTCCGGTCGAGCGACCGCCCCCTTACCCGAGCGTCCGGAGGTTCTCCGTCTCGACGCGGTCCGGCAGTCGCGCCAGCGCGGCGTCACACCACGCGTCGTGGCCGAGCGTGACCGCCGTCTCCGGGTTCGCCGCCGCGAGCGCGGCAACGCCCGCCGCGGCCGCGACCTGCGCCGCGTCGTCGGTGCGCTCCGGCACCTCGGCGGTGAGCGGGTACGTCTCCGAGAGCGCGGGCGGATACGGGCCGAACGGGGGTTTCACGCGCCACACCGCGTCGTACCTGTGGTCCGACGGGGCCTTCGACTCGGTGAGCAGGAGGTCCGCGGGTGCCGCCAGCCGATCGAGCCGGTCGTGGTGCCGACCCACCTCCGGGCGGCGAGCCGCCTCCTGTGAGGTGTAGAAGAAGGCGTCCTTCGAGCCGGGGTCGGTCCGCTCCAGTTCGTCGGCGTGGTCGAGCAGCGCGCGGTAGCCGTCGAGCATCGCCGGGTGGCCGCGAGCGCGGCGGTCGACCAGTTCGAGCAGCGTCCCAGAGCGGATCGCCTCCTTCACGCGGCGCAGCTCCTCGAAGGTGACGTGGAGGTTGTGCTCGGCGAGCAGCCGCTCCGTCTCGCCGTCGTCGAACCCGCGGAGGTCGGCCGGCTCGTGGTCGGCGCACACGGGGCACGAGCAGGGGAAGTAGTCGAGGTCCTCGAGGTGTTCCGTCCCCGAGACGGTCAGGTAGCGCCCGTCGCGGGCCATCAGCGCGTACGCGGCCGAGTCGAACAGGTCGCAGCCCGCCGCCACCGCGAGCGCCAGCATCATCGGGTGGCCGGCCCCGAACAGGTGGACCGGCACGCCCGGGCCGAGCCCGCGCTTCGCCGCGCGCACCGCCTCGACAACCTCGGCGTAGCGGTAGGAGTTGAGCAGCGGCACCATCGCGCCGACCGGGAACACGTCGAGGTCGGTCCCCGCCGCGTGTCGCCCCGCCTCCTCGCGGAGGTCGGCGTACGTCGCCCCCTGGACCGGGCCGTTGACCAGCATCTCGCCGGTCTCGGCGGCCTCGGCGTCAGCGAGCGCCCGCTTCGTCGTCGCCAGCTCGGCTTCGGCGCGGTCGCGGTCGGCGTCCGGCGGCGTCGGCACGTCGACCGGGGTCGCCACGTCGCTGCCGATCCGCCGCTGGAACTCGATGATCTCTTCGGTCGTCACGTCGATGTCGCCGTACTCGGCCAGCTGGAAGGAGCCGGAGTCGGTCATGATCGCGCCGTCGAAGCCGAGGAACTCGTGGAGCCCCTGATCGAGCACGCGGTCGCGGATGCGGTCGGTGCTGCGGATGATGTAGGAGTTCGTGATCAGCATCTCCGCGCCGAACTCCTCGCGGAGCCGCTCGGGCTCGATCGTGAGCACGTTGGGGTTGACCACGGGCAGGAGCGCCGGCGTCTCGACCGTGACGTCGGCGCGCGGGACCGCAAGCCGACCGATCCGCCCGGCGGCGTCGTGGTCCCGGATCTCGAAGTGATCGCGCATACCCCGACTGCGCGGACGCGGGCGGTAAGGGTTGCGTTCGGCGGCGAGCCGAGTTTCGGCGCGAGCCCGAGGCGGCAGCGTCCGCCGCCCGCGGAGCGACCTATAGTCCAGTCGGGTGCGGGAGGTACGTCGTCTCGACGCCCCAGTCGGCGGTCAGCGACTCCAGCGCCCGGACCCCGAACGTCTCGGTGGCGTAGTGGCCGGCGAGGAACACGGTCACCCCGGCCTCGCAGGCGTCGTGGTACACCTGCCCTTTCCCCTCGCCGGTGATCAGGGCGTCGGCGCCGGCCGCGACCGCCTCGTCGAGCCAGTCGACCCCGGAGCCGGTGACGACCGCGACGCGCTCGATATCGTCCGGCCCGAAGTCGAGGACCCGCGTCGGCGACGCCTCCCCGTCCGGCTGTCCCTCGAACCCGTCGAGCGTCCCGCGGAGCGCGTCCGCCGAGCGCGGTTCCGCCACATCGCCGATCGTCCCGATCGTCACCGGACCGATCTCGCCGAACGGCTCGCGGTCTTCGAGTCCGATCTCCGCCGCGACGCCGGCGGCGTTCCCGAGCTGTTGGTGGCCGTCGAGCGGGAGGTGCGAGACGTACAGCGCGACGTCGTGCTCGACCAGCGCCGCGATCCGGTCGTGGACGCGGCCCGTCACGCGCTCGATGCCGCCCCACGAGAGCCCGTGGTGGACGACGAGGACGTCCGCGTCCGCCTCTGCGGCGGCCTCGATCGTCGCCGTCGCGGCGTCGACCGCGAACGCGACGCGCTCGACGTCGCCGTCGTCCGGACCCACCTGTAAGCCGTTCGCGCTCGCGTCGACGTCGGCGTACGCGGGCGTGTCGAGTCGGTCGTCGAGTCGGTCGACGTACTCGGAGAGCTTCATAACGGTTGGTGTGCCCGTCGGCGAATAAAGGGCGCGGAGCGGGCGCGGTCGGGAGCGTCGGGGGCGAGAAGTCTGGGGGTCAGTCGTCCAGTTCCTCGGCGACGGAGTCCGGGACCGCGTCCGGTGAGCCGACCCCGGCGTCGGGGGCGTCCGACTCGACCGCGTCGCCCGCCGTGGGCGTGAAGTCGGGGTCGAACAGCTGAAGCGCCGTGCGGATCGTCTCCCAGTCGTCCTCGCCGGCGGCGTCCCGGAGCGAGCGCGTCGGGGCGGCGAGCAGCTGGCCGACGAGGGCGTCGGCGAGGTCGGCGACCGTCTCGCGCTGCTCCTCCGTGAGGTCGCCCTGCGCCTCCAGCTTCGACATCGCGCGGTCGAGCTCGCGCGCCTTCACCCGGTCCGCGCCGGCGTACATCGCCGAGATGGCGTCGTCGGCGCGCTTGCGCTTGTACGCCTCGAGGATGCGGTCGAGCTCCGCGTCGATGATCGACTCGACCTCGCGCGCCTCCGCGGCGCGGCTCTCTCTGGTCCGCTGGGTGACGTCTTCGAGGTCGTCGATGTCGTAGACGGTCACGCCCTCGCGCGCGCCGGCCGCCGGGTCGACGTCGCGGGGCTGCGCGATGTCGATACAGACGACCCGGCCCGCGCCGTCGACGTACGAGGGGTGGACGACGAGGTCGGGGCTGCCGGTCGCGGTGACGACGAGGTCGGCGTCGGGGATCACCGCGGGGAGGTCGGCGAGCGGCACCGCCTCCGCGGGCGTGTCGACCTCCTCGGCGACGAACTCCGCGTGCGGGACGGTGCGGTTCGCGACGACGATGTCCGAGACCGGCGTGTCGTCGAGCGCCCGGGCCGCGAGCGTCCCCATCTCGCCGGCCCCGACGACGACGGCCGACCCGTCGGTGAGGTCGATCTCGCCGGCCGCCAGCCGGACCGCGGCGGAGCCGAGCGAGACGACGCCCTCGTTGATCGACGTCTCCGTCCGCGCGCGCTCGCCGACGTGGAGCGCCTTCGTCACGGCGTCCTTGAGGACGGGGCCGATGCCGCCGGCGGACTTCGACTCCTCGTACGCCTCCCGCAGCTGCCCGATGATCTGGTCTTCGCCGAGCACGAGCGACTCCAGCCCGGACGCGACCCGCATCAGGTGTTCCAAGCTCTCCTCGTGGTCGAGGCGGCGGACCGCCCCGCCGCGGACGTCGGGCGCGAACGTCGACAGCGCCGTGTTCCCGTCGACGGTGCGGTCGGTGACGACGTACGCCTCCGAGCGGTTACACGTCTGTACCGCGAACGCCTCTTCGACCCCTTCGCGCGCGAGCAGGTCCGAGACGGTCGCGCGGACGCCGTCGCCGCCGGCGGCCTCGATCTCGTCGACGGTCGCGTCGGCGTGGGCGACGCTCGCGCCGGCGATCGCACCCGTCTCTCTCATCGGTCGAGTACCTCCTCAATCACGGTGTCGGCCTCTTGCCGTCCGTAAGATCTCCCCTTTTGTAAACCCTTCCAAACCCCCCGGGATCTGACAACGCGCCGGACCGCCTCCCGGCGTTTCTCCGGCGCGACGCCGTCGGCTTTCAGCTCCTCGCGGATCGCCCCCGAGAGGGCGGCCATCTCGCCGGCCCCCTCGATCTCGGCCTCGATCCGCTCGCGAAGCGCCTTCGCGAGCGCGGGGCTGGTTCCGCCCGTCGAGAGCGCCACGGTCACCGGGTCGTCCTCGACCGTCGCGGGCACGACGACGCTCCCCGGATCGCGACCTCCGGAGACGTCCGTGCGGTTGACCAAGATCCCCCCGTCGAGCGCGGCCGACTCCACGGCGGCGTTGACCGCGGCGTCGTCGGTCGCGGCGACCGCCAGCGCCGGGTCGAGCCGGTCGATCCAGTCGGCGACGTCGCTTGCCTCCGGTGCGGCGCGGACCAGTTCCACCGCGGCGTCGCGGTCACCGTCGCCGTCCGCGAGCGACAGCAATCGCTCGTCGAACGCCGGGCTGACGACGACGACGCGGGCGGCCTCGTCGAACCCGCGAGCCTTCCGCGCACCCACGGACCCGCCGCCAAACACGAGCACCGTCTCGCCGGAGAGGTCGTGGTACAGCGGCGTCACGGCCGGCCCCCGCCGAACGCGGTCCGCGGCGCGGTCGCGGCGCGGGTCACGCCGTGTTGCTGTCCGCCCGGTCCGCGATGCGGATGCCGGTCTTCTTGAGGATGCGCGTCGAGAACAGGGTGTCCCAGTCGTCCGCGCCGACGTCCCAGTAGTCGTCCATCAGGTCCCTGACCTCCGCGATCCGCCGCTCGCTTTCGGCCTCCGTGCGGCCGTGCGTCATCGCGAAGAAGTTGTACTCCCAGACGCCGGCGTGGCGCGGGCGCTCGTAGCAGTGCGTGACGAAGTCTAGGTCGGCGACGACGGGGCCGACCTCGTCGAGCGCGTCCTCGGGCACGTTCCAGACCGTCATCCCGTTCTCCGTGTAGCCGAGCGCGTAGTGGTTCGGGATGACGCCGACCCGGCGCACCTTCCCCTCCGCGTCGAACCGCTTGATCGTCTCGATCACCCAGTCGACGTCGGCGTCGATCGCGGCGGCCACGTCGGCGTACGGGGTCTCCGTCACTGGGAGCCCGCCCTGGATCTCGACGACGAGGTCGCGCTCGTCGGGCGTGAGCGTGTCGCGGTCGCTCGGCGTCACCGCGGGGCCGAGCTCCGACAGGTCCGCGTCGCCCTCGGGGACGGGCCCGTCGACGAGGAACTTCGCGCCGACGTGGAACTCCCGTATCTTCGGGAGGTTGTACGTCTCCTGCCCCGTCGCCTCCTCGATCTCCGCGAGCACCTCCTCGACCCGGTCGCCGCCGTCCTTGTCGGGGTCGGGGTGGTCCGCGACGCTCACCACGAACCACATGTTGAGGTGCGGGTGTTCCCGCTCGTAGTTGTGCGCGACCGCGGTGAACTCGTTGACGGTCTCGGCGATCTCCTCGTAGCGGTCCTCCGGCGCGTGCATCGCGACGAGCGACGCCGCCCCGCCGATCTTCTCGGCGTTCACGAGCGCGCCGAACCGCGAGAGGATCCCCTCCTCGTCGAGCTCGCGCACGCGTTCGGCGAGCGCCGGCCCCGTCACGTCGACGCCGCGCTCCCGGAGCGCGGCCGCCGCCGCGTCGAAGGGGCGCTCCGCGACCGGGAAGCCGCCTTGGAACGCGTTGATGATCGCGCGGTCGAGCGCCGTCAGATCCGCGTCGACCTCCTGCATGAACCGATCTCGGGACCGAGCGAGAATAAGCGATCCGACCTGCCGCCGCGTCGCTGCGCCGGAGGGCGGGGGCCGACGTCCGGGGCGCGCTACGCGGCCGGAGGCGGACGCGCGCTACCCGTCCACGTCGCGAGCGATGTCCGCGAGCGACGAGCGCGGGCCGCGGTTCGCGTCGTAGACGGTCCGCTCGCCCGGGACCCGGAGCCCGTACAGATCGCCCGGCACCACCACGTCGAGGACGACGCTGTCGCCGGGACCCCGACCGTTCGCGTCGAGCCACTCGGTCAGGCGGTTCGTCCCCTCGCCGGTCTCGCGCGCGAGGCGCCGGTTGTCGAACGCGGCCCGGAGGAGCCGTCCCCGCGAGTCGGCCGCGACCCGGGCGTGGTACTCCTCGCGGTCGAACGCGACGCGGACGACGTCGCCCGCGCTCACGCCGAGCGCGTCGCAGGAGCCGGACTCGATCCGGCCGTCAAGCGCGTCGTCGTCGGGGAGCCTGACGCACGGGCGGCGAGTGCCGCCGCTGCGGGCGAGCGAGACGCGAACGGAGCAAACGTCCTCGCCGTCGGAGGGAACGCGAGGCATCCGGGCGTCGTTACTCGTCGGCTTCGGCGTCGTCCTCGCCGAGCGCGGCCGCCACGTCGCCGTCGCCGTCGACGACGCTCGCGTTGATCTGCGCGATGTCGTCGTCGATCTCGCGACCGCGGACGGTGATCCGCTTACGCTCGCCCTCGCGGGACGGCTCGAAGCCGACGCCGCCCTCCAGGAGGAGCTCCTTCAGGCGGGTACCCGAGACGTCCTCGCGCATCGGGCGGCCGGTCTCGTCGGAGCCGCCGGTGAGTTCGATGGTGTGCTCGGGCAGTCCGACGGCGTCGCCGCCGATCTCGTCGCCGAGTTCGCGACCGAGGAATCGGTTGGCGTCCTGTCCGTCGACCTCTCGCTGGAACGTCTCGCCGGTCTCGGGGTCGGCGACGACGACTTTGAATTCGGCCATGCCCGAACGCAGACCCCCGCGCATAAAAAGCACGTCGAAACGTCGGAACCGTGCGGCGCGGCGCGCTCAGTCGGCTGCCCCGTCGACGCGGACGACGCGGCGTTCACCGTCCCCCCACGACCCCTCGACGAACGCGGTCTCGACCGCGCGGGCGACGGCGTCGGGATCGTCCGGACCGCCGGCGTCGGCGACGCTCCCGACCGAGTCCGGGTCGAACGGGAGTCCGAGCGCGTCGTACACCGGCTCGGTGACGGTCGCGACCGCGGCCGCGTCCGCGGACGAGACGACGACGACGCCCGCGACCAGCGCCGCGTCGGCCCGGACGCGCTGTGCGAGCCCGGCGACCTTTCCGCCGCCGGCGACCCGCAGGGAGTGGTCGCCCGGGCAGAACGCCGCCGCCGGCTCCCCGCGCGCCACGTCGGCACCGAGGCCGCGGAGCGCGTCGCGGAGCGTCTCGACCGCGGTCTCGTACCGGGAGTCGATCGACCCGCGGCCCTCGCCCGTCGGCACCGCGACGCCGAACGACAGCGTCGCGCCGGTGTACGCGACCGCGCGCCCGCCGACGTCGCGCTCGATCGGGGGAAAGCCGGCGTCGCGCGCCGCTCGCTTCGCGCGGTCGAACCCCGCCTCGCGGGCGTCTCGACGCCCGAACGCGACCTGTCGCGGCGGCGCGGTGACGCGCACGCTGGGCACGCCGTCGGCCGCGGCCGCCAACAGCTCCGCGACGGGCTCCCGGTCCGCCGCGGGCGTCTCGAACTCCCCCCGGTACACGCGCATGTTCGGACGGACGACGGGGACGCACTAGCCAGTTGCGTCGAGCCCGTCCGAGCGCCGGGCGCACCGAGCCGGGACGACGGACCGCGACCGCGTGACACAACTGTTTTGTCGGCCGTGGAAGTGGTACAGGTATCGATGAGCGATCTCGGCGCGCTGCCGGTCCAAGCGTACCTGACCGCCTGCCTGCTGGCCGGGGTCATCGGGCTCTGGCTCGGCCGGGTCGCGTGGCGGGAGCGCGACCAGCCGGGCGGGCTCGAGGTCGCGCTCTACCTGCTCTGCGGCGGGGGCATCTCCCTCCTGTACGCCCTCCGCATCGGCGCGCCCGGCGAGGTCGCGATGCGGGTCGCGCTCAACCTGGCGACGCCGCTGGTCGGCGCGCTCCCCGTCCTCTGGATCCTGTTCGCGCTGGCGTTCACGGGCCACGACCGCTGGCGGACGGAGAACCGGATCGTCGCGCTCGCGACGCCGGCCTTCGTCTGGGTCCTCCTCGCGTGGTCGAGCGAGACCCACGGGCTGGCCCGGGGACCCGTGACCCCCGTCGTCGACGGGCCGTTCACGCTGCTCGGCTACGGGCTGGGCCCCGTCGGGGGGGCGTACGTCCTCCTCGCGTTCGCGCTGTGCGTCGCCGGCGCGCTCCTCGTCGTCGACCTCTACGAGCGGACCGGGAACCGCTACCGCCTCCAGACGTTCGTCGTGTTGCTCGGGACGCTGTTCCCGTTCCTGGCGGGCGTCGCGACGTTCGTCGACACCGGGAGCTACGCGCACCTCTCGTGGCTCCCCACGGCGTTCGTGATCCACGGCGTGTTCCTCTACGGCACCGTCTTCTGGCTCGGCACGCTCGACGCCGCGGTCGTCGCGCGCGACACCGCCGTCGAGGTGATGCAAGACCCCGTGATCGTCTCCGGCTCCGACGGCCGGATCCGCGACCTCAACCCGGCCGCCGAGGCGGTCCTCCCGCCCGACGCGGTCGGCTCGTCGCTGTCGGCGGTGTTCCCGCGGCTGGAGGTCGGCGTCGAACACCCGATCGCCATCGGCGACCGCCAGTTCGACATCCAAGAGAACCCGATAACCGACCCGCGCGGGACCGACCGCGGGCACGTCTTCCTCCTCCGCGACGTGACCGCGCGGGAGCGGCGACAGGCGGCGCTCGAACGTCGCGAGGCCGAGCTCGAGCGTCAGAACGAGCGCTTAGAGGAGTTCGCGGGCGTCGTCTCCCACGACCTGCGGAACCCCCTCGCCGCCGCGTCCGCGGCCGTCGAGCTGGCCCGCCAGCGCGGCGACGACCCGGACGGCGCGCTGGACCGTGCGGCGAACGCCCACGAGCGGATGGACGACATGATCGAGGGGCTGCTCGCGCTGGCGACGGCGGGCGAGACGGTCGACGACCTCGACCGCGTCTCGCTTGACGGGACGGTCAGGCGCGTCTGGTCGCGGCTGGAGACCGGGGACGCGACGCTGACCGTCGAGGGCGACGCGACCGCGTTGGCCGACGGCGACCGGCTCGAACAGCTGCTCTCGAACCTGTTCCGCAACGCGATCGAACACGGTGGGGAGGACGTGAGCGTCGCCGTCTCCGTCGCCGTCGAGGGCGACCGCGTCGCGGTCGCCGTGGGCGACGACGGCCCGGGCATCCCGGCGGCGGAGCGCGAGCGCGTCACCGAGCGCGGCGTGTCGCTCGGCGGCGGCACCGGGCTGGGGCTGGCGATCGTCGGCGACATCGTCGAGGCCCACGGGTGGACGCTCTCGGTGGACGAGTCCGACGCCGGCGGCGCGCGGTTCGTGGTCGGCGGGATGGAGGTCGCCGATCCGTGACCGACCCGCCCGAGGCGACCGTCGCGCTCCCCGCGGCCGTCGTCGAGTGGTACGAGAAGTTCTCCCGGTTCAACTCGCCGTACCCCGCCCACCGCCGCGGGCGCGCGGTCGACCTCTACCCGGGCGACGGCGTCGGGCGCTCCCCGGTCGCGGGCGTCGTCCGCGCGGTCAGGACCGTCGGCTGCCCGGACCGTCCGTACGCGGCCGCCGAGGACCACCTGATCGTCGTCGACCTCGCGGACAAGTGGTGCGCTCGCGCCGGCGTTCCCACCGGGACCGTCGCGCGGATCCTCCACGTGATCCCCGAGGTGTCGCCCGGCGACCGGGTCGCCGTCGGCGACGCGCTCGGCCCGACGACGCGGTCCGGCTTCTTCGGCCAGTGGGTCGACGACCACGTCCACCTCGGCTTCCGGCCGCCGGACGCGAACCCGTTCCGGGCCAGCGGGTCGCTCCCCGTCGCCGTCGACGCCCCCGTCGAGCCCGTCGCGTGGGACGGGACGGGAGCCGTCGTCGAGCGCGGCCCGACCCACGTCGTCCTCGGCGCCCCGCGACGCGGCGACGGCGAGCGGTCGTTCGCCGCGCTCGCGAGCGACGGCGGGGTCCCGCTCGACGGCGGGGCGACGCACTACGCGGGTGGTGGCGCGTTCGAAATCGGCTCCGAGACGCCCGCGACGGGCGGATCCGAGCCCGCCGCGCTCGAACCGGGCGACGCCGTCTCGCTCTTCGGCACTCCCGTCGGGACCGCGACCGAACACGGCTCGGAGGCGGCGGTCGGCGCGCCGCGGATCGAGTGGGACCCGGTCGACGTCCTCGCGAACGGCGAGCGCGTCGTGGGGCTGTCCCTGTTCGCGGCGCGGGGCGACCGGTTCGGCGTCAAGCTAGTCTGTCCGGACCGCGAGTTCTCGGTCGGCGAGTCGGTGACGGTCGAGGTCGTCCCCAGCGACGACCCGATCCGGCTCGGCGTCGGGTGAGCCGTCGGTCAATCGATCGCCGGTTGTCTCGCGTTTCCGGGGGCTACAAGCCGTCCCGGGACGACCGGCGGGACATGGATCAGACGGAGATCGCGGCGATGGACCCGCTGCCCGACGCGGCGACGCGGTTCGTCGAGCGGAAACTGGAGGACGAACACGGCTACCTCTCGTGGCTGAACACGTCGGTCGAGACGGTCGAGCGAGGGCGGGTAGTGCTCTCGATCCCCTTCGACGAGAAGCTCACGAACACCGACGGCCGGACGATCCACGGCGGCGTCGCGGCGACGCTGATCGACACCGCCGGCGGCGTCGCGCAGCGAACGGCGTTCGAGGACCCCCTCGACGGTGGGGTCGCGACCGTGAACCTCAACGTGAACTACCTCCGGCCCGCCACCGGCGACCTCCGGGCGGAGGCCGAAGTCGTCCGGGCCGGCGGCTCCATCGGCGTCAGCGAGATGACCGTCACGAGCGGGGCCAACGGGGACCGCGGCGAGGTCGTCGTCGGTCAGGGGTCGTTCCGACTGTTCCGCGAGTAGCCCGGCAGGTCGGTCAGGATCGCGTCGACGCCGACGCGACCGTCGTCGCCGTTCCCGAGTTCCGCCGCGAGCGCCGCGACCGGGCCGCGGTCGACGCGGTCGGCGGCGGCGCGGACGACGACCGACTGCTCGCCCAGCGGGACGAACGCACAGCCCAGTCGCTCCGCCGTCTCGCGGAGGCCGAGCCCGGCGTCCGCGTCGCCGGCGACGACCGCGCGGACCGGGCTCTCGAACGCCTTCGCGGTGCGCTCGTAGCCGTCGATCCGCTCGGCGAGTCCGCGGCGGTCGGCGTCGCGCTCGTCCGCGAGGTCGTCGAGCGACGCGTCGAGGCTCCGCCGAAGTCCGGAGACGGTCGGGCGGTTCCGGAACCGGAGGTCGCGGTCGACGAGGTCCGCGACCCCGGTCACCTCGTCGGGGTTCCCGGCGGGAACGACGAGCCCCCACTCGCGGGTCCAGCCGCCGAGCACCTCGGCGTCGACGTCGCGGTCGGTCGGACCCGCGGTCACCGCCACGTCGGGGACGCCGTCGCGCAGGCGGCGGAGCCCCTCGCGCGAGCCGACGGCGAGGTACCGCGGGTTCGCGAGGCGGTCGAGCAGGCGGTTGAGCGCGGGGTCGTCCTCGCCGACGCCGAGGAGGGTCGGCGGGCGCACGTCCGGCGAGAACAGGTCGACCGACACCGCCTCCCCGGCGTCGAGGTACTCCGTGTCCGGGTCGACCGCGACCACGCCGTCCGCCTCGACGAGGCTCGTCGTCGCGCCCGAGCCCTTGTCGACCGGATAGACGAGCGGCGGGTCGTCGCCGTCCAGGTCGAGCAGGCCGACGGGCATCAGCCGCAAGCGGCCCTCCGAGTACCGCTCGCTCACGCCCATCCGCCCCTCGACGGTCGCCGTCGCGGGCTCGGGCTGGCCGGCGGCCTCGCGGATCGCGGGCGCGACGAAGGTCCGGAAGATCGTGAGCGCCGACACCGGGTAGCCGGGGAGGCCGATGTACGCCGACTCGCCGGCCGGGGCGTCGCTCCCGGCGGCCTCGCCGTCCGCGGAGCGGTCGAGCCGCCCGATCAGCATCGGCTTCCCGGGCTTGACCGCGACGCCGTGAAGGAGCAGGTCGCCGCGCGCCTCGATCACGCGGTAGATGACGTCGACCGCGCTCGCCGAGGTCGACCCCGAGGAGAGCACGAGGTCGCACTCGTCGGCCGCCCGGCGCAGCAGCCGCTCCATCTCGTCGTAGTCGTCGCCGGCGTGCGGGTAGAGGACGGGCTCGCCGCCCGCCTCCTCGACGCCGGCGGCGATCGTCGTCGAGTTCACGTCGTAGATCTCGCCGCGGCCGGGGTCGAGCGCCTCGCCCGGCCGGACGAGCTCGTCGCCGGTCGAGACGATCCCGACCCGCGGCCGCCCCTCGACCGGGACCTCGTCGACGCCGAGCGCCGACAACAGACCGATCTCGCGGGGCGTCAACCGCGTTCCCGGCCCGAGCGCGCGCGCGCCGGCCGCGATGTCGGTCCCCGCGGTCATCACGTGGTCGCCCGGCGCGACCGAGGTCCGCACCGCGATCCGCGAGGGGGCGGCGTCGCCGCCGTCGCCGTCCGCGTTGCCGTCGTCGCCCAGTTCGTCCGTCCGCTCGACCATCACGACCGCGTCCGCGCCGTCCGGCATCACCGCGCCCGTGGATATCTCCGCGCACGCGCCCGGTTCGACCGTCACGTCGGGGGCCGCCCCGGCGTGGACCGCGCCGACGAGGTCGAGTTCGGCCGGGTCGGCCTCGTCGGCGCCGAAGGTGTCCCGCGCGCGGACCGCGTACCCGTCCATCGAGGCGCGGTCGAACCCCGGGACGTCGACGGCGGCGTCGACGCGCTCGGCGAGCACTCGGCCGCGGGCGTCCGCCAGCGAGACCGTCTCCGGGGCCGGCGAGAGGTCGAGCGAGTCGACGGCCTCGCGGGCGGCCGCCGGCTCGGCGAGGTCGCGGAACTCCTTGCGGTCGCTCACGGCGTCACCTCCCAGAGCTCCACGTCGACGGCCTCGCCGGCGTCGATCCCCTCCCGCGGCTCGGGGACGACGACCCAGCCGTCCGCGAGCGCGACGCTGGAGAGGATGCCGGAGCCGCTCGCTCGCGTCGGCGTCGCGGTCGGGAGCGCGTCGTCTCCCCCGTCCCCGTCGGACACCGACACCCGCGCGAACGTCCGCACCCCGGGCTCGCTCGCCACCTTCCGGTCGAGCGTCGCGCGCCGCGTCGGAAACGGCTCGGCGTTGGTCCCGCCCGCCCGCTTCATCGCGGGGCGGAGGAACTGCGCCGCGTTGACGATACACGCGACCGGGTAGCCCGGGAGCGAGACGATCGGCGTCCCCTCGGCTTGGCCGAGACACACCGGGTGGCCGGGTTTCAGCGCGACGCCGTGGACCAGCACCTCGCCGAGGTCGTCGACGACCTCGGGGAGCAGGTCCCGCTCGCCGACCGAGGAGCCGCCGGTGGTGACGACCACGTCGGCGTCGAGGTCGGCCGCGACGGCCTCGCGCAGCGCCTCGGGGTCGTCGGTGACGACGTCGCGGTAGCGCGCCTCGCCGCCCCACCGCTCGACGAGCCGGGAGACGGTGAGCCCGTTCGTCTCGATCACCTCGCCCGGTCCCGGGTCGGACTCGACCAGCTCCTCGCCGGTCGGGATCACGGCGACCTCGGGCGGCTCGCGGACCGGGACGCCGTCGAGGCCGACCGAGCGCAGCAGGCCGAGGTCGGAGGGGCGCAGGACGTGGCCGGCCTCGTAGAGCCGCTGGCCGTCGGCGACGTCCTCGCCGGCCTCGCCGACGTTCTCCCCGGTCGCGACCGCGTCGAACACCTCGACCTCGTCGCCGACGGTCTCGACCCGCTCGATCATCACGACCGCGTCGGCCCCCTCGGGGACCGCGCTGCCGGTGTGGACGCGGGCAGCCTCGCCGGGCGCGACCGCGTCGGCCTCGGCGGCCTTGGCCGCGAGGACCGCCGGCGAGCGGTCGCCGGCCCCGAAGGTGTCGCTGGCGCGGACCGCGTACCCGTCCATCGCGGCCCGGTCGTACCCCGGCACGGGCGCGGGGGCGTCTATCGGTTCGGCGACGACGCGGCCGCCAGCCGCCGCGACCGGGACCGACTCCCGGCGGTCGTGCGGCGCGACGGCGTCCAGCAGCGTCGCCCTCGCCTCCGCGACCCGGGTCCGCCGCTTGAACCCGGACTCGCGTCTGTCGTGGCTCATATGGTACCCTTCGCGGCCGCGGGCAAAAACCCCGTTCTCCGCGGCGGTCGCCGCTCGGCCGCGGACCGGCCCGCCCCGTCAGGCGAACCAGGAGAGGAACCGCCGGGTTCGGTGAACCGACTGGAGCGCGGCGACCTTCGCCGCGACGAGCCCGTCTGTCGCGGTCCGCACGGTGGCTCTCGCGCCCCTCGTCGCGCCGGTGCGCGCGTAGTACGCCGACCGGCGCCCGGCCGCGCCGACGTAGTGTTTCGCCGCCATCCGGATCGGCGCGCGCCGCCCGTCGACGGTCGTCGTGCCGCGGCGGATCGCCGCCAGCACGTCGTCCGCGGTGACCTCGCTCGCCGACTCGCGGCCCTCGATCGCCAGTTCGGTGAACGCCCGGCCGACGTACTGGAGATGGTGCGCGTCGCTCGCGGCGACGCCCGGGTAGCCGTGCTCGGCCGCGAACCGGCGCGCGCGCCGGTTTCGGTACCCGGTGAACAGCCAAGCGTTGAACACCTCGATCGCATCGACCTCGGCGACCGGCGCGGCGGGCTGCGGCTCCGGTTCCGGGCCGGTCGCCGCTCCCTCCGCGGCCGCGCCGTCTGTCGCCGCCGCGCTCTCCGTCGCCGCGCTGTCTTTCACCNCCCCCCCCCCCCCCCCCCCCCCCCCCCCCCCCCCGCCACCCCCGCCGCCGTCGGCCGCCCCCGTCCTGCCTCCTTCCGCACCGACCGTCTCTCCGCCGGTCGCCTCGTCGCCGGTCTCGTCGGCCGACCCGGGCGTCGGGATGTTGCGCTGGCGGACGCCGTGGCGCGAGCGCTGGAACGGGTGGGGGACGATAGCGACGCCGCCGCGCTCGCGGATCCAGCGGACCGTGTCGGCGTACGGCTCGCCCCGCGGCGGCATCCGGTCGACGCCGATCGCGAGCAGGTGGCCGTGGGCGGTCGACACCTCCACGCCGGGGATGCCGATCAGGCCGTACTCGGAGGCGATCTCCGCGGCGCGTTTCGACTCCCGGATCACGTCGTGGTCGGTGATGACGACCGCGTCGAGACCGATCTCGGCCGCGTGCTCCAAGATTAGCTCGACCGGCTCGTGGCCGTCGTAACTCCCCTCGGAGTGGACGTGGGGGTCGATGCTGACGGTGACGCGGGACACGCTCGGACTACGCGGCGGGAGACATATAAATGGGCGATCGCCGGCGGTCGGCGGTCCGTCGCCTCGCGTCATCGGTCGTGCGCCGTCAGCCGCCCGCCGCCGAGGCGGTGGCCTCGGCCAGCACGACGAGCGCGATCGCCGACCCCAGCGCGAGCGTGAGCAGCGGCCCGAAGAACGCGCCGTCGCCCCCGTAGGTGAGCGCCACGGGCGACGCGACGACCGTTCGGAGGTTCAGGAGGAACGTCGCCAGCGTGAGGACGCCGAGACCGCCGAGGACGAACGCGTCGAAGCCCCACCCGTCCGAACGGACGCGGTACAGCGCGGAGAGCGCGAGCAGCGACGGGGCGAACCACGTAGCGGCACCGAACGCTGGCCCCGCCGCGGAGCCGGAGATACCGGTGATCACGGACGGCGAGAGTCCGAGGGTCGTGATGACGAGGACCAGACAGGCGACGGAGAGCGCGAACGCGGCCGCCCGCGCTCGGGAGGGTGCTATCGCCGGCATACGCGACCGTGTGTCACCGAACGCACAAATCAGTTGCCGGTTCTCACCGCCGTCCAAACGCTGTTACCGAGCCGACCGCCAGCAACAGGGGCCGGCGACTCAGCCGAACAGGCCCTTGATCCTGTCGACGACCGAGCCGTCCTCGTCGGCCTCCTCGGCCTCCTCCCGCTGCTGCTCGCGCAGTTCGCGGAGCTTCGCGGCCTGGTCGTCCGTCCCCTGCCCGCTGTCGGTCTTCGCCTCGCCCCCCTGGAGCCCTTTCAGTTCCGAGACCGCGTCGGTGACCGTGCCGGAGGTCGTCCGCGTCTCGGTCGCCGACCCCGAGAGCTTCTCCGCGTCGACGTCCGCCTCGTCGACCGCGCTCGTGTTCAGTTCGAGCCGACGGGTCTCGGAGCGCTCGACCCCGCCCCACGTCAGTTCCGCGTCCTCCAACTCGCGCTCGATGTCGGCGCGGACGGACTCCTCGGTGACCGCCTCGCCGCCGGAGTCGGCCGCGTTCCCCGCCGCGCCGTCGGCGTCCGCGCCGCCCGCCCCGGCCGCGCCCGCGGTGCCGGCCGCCGGCGCGCCGCCCGTCGCGCGCTCGACGCGATGCGCGACGAGCGCGCCGCCAGTCGCGCCGATGACGGCCACGAGGCCGGCGGCGTAGACGGCGACCACCTGCGCGCTGTAGTCGGGGTTGACGACGACGTTCCAGTTGTGCGGGTACGCCCAGACGAACGCCCCGGTGCCGGCGAGGGTGACCGCGGTCCCGGCGCTCGCGAGGTACAGCATCCGGCGGTCGACCGGCAGGAGGACGACGATGCCGAACAGCAGCGCGGGGAGCCCGACCGCGCCCGCGACCGCGGCCACCTCGCGGACCGCGTACGTCGACAGCGCGGTCGGGTCGAGCGTCGCGCTGTAGAGGAACACGACGACTCCGATCACGCCGAGCGCGATGCCGGCGAAGAACAGCCCGAATCCCGCGTACACGTCGATCGTCCGGTCCGGGTCGCCGACGTACCGCCGGTAGTACTCGATGAGGACGTTCTCGGCGTCCGCTTCACTCATGTTCGAACGTTTCCGCCGAGTGTAATGACTGTTACCCCCGTCGCGTCGACGGCGGCCCGGGGCGGTCGTCGTCGCGCACCCGTGACCCCGTGTGTTTTTCACCGCGGCCGACGAGATTTCACGCGAGAACGTGTCGCACGAGTGCCCCCGCTGCGGAGCCGACCTCTCGTCGCTCTCGCTCGGCGGCGCCACCGCCGTCGGCTGCGACGACTGCGGCTACGCCGACGTCGAGGCCGACCACTCCGGCGAGCCGGAGTTCGCCGAGAGCTGGGCGGACGCGCTCGCGCGGTTCGAGGAGGACCAGTGACCACACCATGCCAACGCTCGACATCACCGACGACGACGCGGCCCGGATCGAAGCGCTCCGCGAGGAGCTGGCCGCGGCCCACGCCGGCCCGTACGCCTCCGTCGACCGGGAGGACGCGCTCGCGTACCTGCTCGACCTCGCGGACGCGGTCGACGATCCCGACCGCGTCGCGGAGCCGCCGAGCGGCGACCGCGCCGACGAGACGCCCGACGACGCGGAGAACGCGGCGGCGGCCGCGGCCCCGTTCGACCGCGACCGCGCCCGCGACCTGCTGACGGCCCGGAACCGGCGACGCAGCGACCCCGACCTGGACGACCCGATGGACCTGTCGGACATCGCCGCCGCCTTCGAGATCACCGGCCGGAGCGAGATGACGAAGGGCGAGCTCGTTGACGCCGTCCTCGACGCGGCCGAGACGCTCGCCGACGACCCCTTCGCACGCGTGGACGTCGACCTCCGGCCGGCCGAGGACCCTGAGGACGACGAAGCCGACGACGACGAGGCGGGCGCGATCGGAGACGACGGAAACGAAGACAATGCGAGCGAGGACGGCGCAGGTGAAGGCGACGCGGACGGGGGCAACGAGGACGAGGGAGCCGACGGCGGGGCCGGCCAGCTGAACGCGATGATGAGCCTCCTCGACACCCACGGCGACAAGTGGCGGGAGGCGGACGGCGACGCGCGGTACGAGGTCGACCTGCCGGACGGGAGCGTCGAGACGGCGCGGACGAAAGACGACGTGCGCGCGCTGCTGTTCAGGAACTACTGACGACGAGACAGACTCATGGGATTCATCGACGCCGTCCGCGCGTGGCTCTTCGGCGCGGACGAGGACATCGACGACGCGGGCGAACAGGGCGACGAGACCGACGCGAGCGCCGGCGACAGGGACGAACCCGACCCGAGCGACCCCGCCGAGCCCGACGGCCTCGACCCGAGCGGCGTCACCGAAACGCGGACCGCGGACGCCACCGACGACGCGGTCGACGCCCTCCGCGACGTGCGGCAGTCGCAGGGCGCGGACGGGGACGAGCCGACGCCGTCGGGAGACGGGGACCCGAGGCCGCCGGACGACGACCGCACGAAGCCGTCGGACGAGGGCGGTACCAACCGTTAGGTACCCCGAGGCGAACAGGGGCGTATGACCGACGCTGACCACTCCGGCGGCGACGAGTTCCACGACCTCGACGACCTCCCGGCGGACCCGACCGACCGGGAGTACGTCGAGCGGACGATCAGGCTCGCCGAGGAGGCGGTGGAGGCGGGCAACACCCCGTTCGGCGCGCTGCTCGTCGTCGACGGCGAGGTCGTCGGCGAGGCGCGCAACGAGACGCGGACCGAGGACGACGTGGCGGCGCACCCGGAGCTGACGCTCGCGCGGTGGGCCGCGCGCGAGCTCGACGCCGACGAGCTGGCCGACTGTACGATGTACGCCAGCACCGAGCCGTGCCCGATGTGCGCGACCGCGATCCACTACGCGGGGATCGACCGGGTCGTCTTCGGCGTCGACAACGAGACGCTCGGCGAACTCTCCGACGCCGGGGTGGCGATCCCCCTCGAAGAGGTGATCCAGCGGGGGGACGGCGAGACGACCGTCGAGGGACCGATCGCCGTCGACGCCGCGATGGCAGTCCACGACGACTTCTTCGGGGAGTCGTGACGACGGCGTCGGACGCCGAAGCGGAGGCGGGACCCGACGCCGGAGACGGGGGCGACGACGCCACACCCGCGATCCTCTCCGTCGGGGCCGCCGCGATAGACGAGTGGTACGCGGTCAGCAACCTACCGGAGCCGGACGGCGGCGCGTTCGCCCGGGAGGTCACGTCCGCGTTCGGCGGCGTCGGCGCGAACGTCGCGGTCGCGCTCGACCGCCTCGGTCGCGACGCGGGACTCGTCAGCCGCGTCGGCGACGACAAGTACGGCCGACGGGCGCTGGAGTACCTCGCCGAGACGGGCGTCGACGGGACTCACGTCGCGGTCGGCGACGACACTCACACCCGGTCGCTGATCCTCCGCGACCCGGACGGGGAACGCGCCATCGTCACCGCGGGCGAGAGCTTCCGCGGCCTCCGACCGACCGACGCCGCGCTCGACGCGATGGCCGACGCCGACGCGGTCTTCCTCACCGCCTACGCGCCCGACCGCGCGGCGCGGCGGATCCTCGACCGGGTCCGGTCGCTCCGGGCGGCCGCCGCCGAGGCCGGCGAGTCCGGAGCCGACCCGCCAGCGCTCGTCTTCGACCTCTCAGGGTCCGTCGAGGAGCTGGTCGGGCGCGGCACGGAACCGCCGACGATCCACCGGTTCCTCCACGAGGCCGACCTGTTCGTCGCGGACGGCGTCGCCGCGCCGGCGTTCTTCGGGTCGGCGACGGCGGCGGTCGAGCGGGTGGCGAGCGCGCAGGAGTGGGCCCGCGGGTCCGGGTCGCGGTCGCGGCGCGGGCCGACGTGGCCCCGCGCCGTTCTCACGCACGGCGCGGACGGCATGACGGCAGTCGCCGGCGGCGAGGTACGCCGGTTCGACGCGTTCGACGTCGAGACGGTCGACGCGACCGGCGCGGGCGACGCGTTCACCGCGGGGCTGATCGACCGGTGGATCGCGGCGGACCCCGCGGCGTCGTCCGCCGACCGCGACGGCGTCGCTCGCGGCGTCAGGTTCGCGGCCGCGGTCGCCGCGATCAACTGTACCGCCCGGTTCACGCAGCCGGGGCTCCCGACCCGTGACGAAGTGGAGGCGTTCCTGACGGACCGGGGCGTCGACGCCGGTCGCTAGGAGACTCCGGCGCCCCGCTCACCGGACCGCGCCGGCGGCCGCGACGAGGTCCGCGACGCGGTCGGCGTCGACCGGGGCGGTCGTCTCGCCGCCGCGCTTGAGCGCGGTCCCGACGACCGCGCCGTCGGCGACGTCGAGCAGGTCGGCGACCGTCTCCGGGGTGACGCCGCTCCCGACGAGGACGGGCGTGTCGAGGCCGTGGCGCTCGCGCTCGGCGACGACCGCGGCCAGCGCGTCGGCGTCGACCGCCTCGCCGGTCCCGGACCCGGAGGCGATCACGGCGTCGGCGAGGCCGCGCTCGGCGGTGTCGGCGAACGACTCCGCGGTGTACCCCGCCGGCGTCAGCGGCGCGGAGTGTTTCACGTCGGTGTCGGCGAAGACGCCGACGTCGACGCCGAGCCGGTCGCGCAGGCGGAGCGTCTCGTGGGCGCGCCCCTGAACGATCCCCTGGTCGGTGACGCGCGCGCCGGTGTGGACGTTCACGCGGACGAAGTCGGCACCGACCGCGGCGGCGACGGAGAGGGCGGCCTCGGCGTCGTTCCGGAGGACGTTGATCCCGATCGGGAGGTCCGTCTCGGCGGCGACCGCGGTCGCGGCGCGGGTCACGCCGGCGACGACGTGCGGCGGGACCTCGTCGGGGTAGAAGGGCGCGTCGCCGAAGTTCTCGATCATGATCCCGTCGACGCCGCCGCGGTCGAGCGCCCGCGCGTCGCTCGCGGCCCGGTCGACCGCGGCGCGCATCGCCTCGCGCCCGTCGTCGGGCGCTTTGGGGGATCCGGGAAGCGGCGGGAGGTGGACCATGCCGACGAGCGGCGCGGCCGTGCCGAAGGTGGATTCGAACTCCATCCTCGGAGCGGAAGAGGCCCCCGGACAAAAGCCTCCCCACAGCGTTTAGGCCGCCGGCCGCCTGCGTCCGATCGAGATGGCAATCCACGCGACGGCCACCGGTGACGGCGACGTGACGCTCGTCTTCTCGCTCGGTGCGGCGCGGTCGCTCGCCGACCCGCCCGCGGCGTTCGACGACGCGCGTCGGTGGAGCCGCCACGTAGGAATCGTCGCGAACGAGACCGACGCCGTCGCGGCGTTCGTCCGCGAGTACGGGATCGACAACGACTACGCGCTCACGAAGTGGGACAAGTGGGGGACCCTCGCGGACGTCCGCGAGGAGAGCGCCGCCCCGCGCTGCGTGTTCGTCGGCACCACCCGCGCGGACGAGCGCGTCGCGACCGAGACCGGCTACGAGTTCCTGCGGGTCGACGAGGCCGCCGAGAAGGCTGGCTGGGAGCTCTCCGAACCCGGCGCGACCGGCGCGGGTGACGACGATCCCGAGTCGGGACGCCTCGCGCGAGTGCGACGCGCGGTCCGCGACGCGCTCTCGCGGCTCCGGTGAGGGACGGACTCGCGATCGGTGCGGGTCCGCGTCGCGCCCGCGGAAGGTACAAACCGCTCGTCGTCCAACATGGGGTATGTCCTCACCGCTCGCGGACGAGCCGGTCGAGCCGGCCGGCGACGACGCGGAACCGCTCGACGGCGACGAGTGCGCCGACCACCTCGACGAACTGGGCGACGCTTGGGAGGTCGTCGACGACCACCACCTCGAGGCGAGCTACGGGTTCCCCGACTTCGAGACGGCGCTGGCGTTCACGAACGACGTCGGCGAACTCGCCGAGGAGGAGTGGCACCACCCGGACATCTCCCTGTCGTGGGGGGAGGTCGGCGTCGAGATGTGGAGCCACGAGGTCGGCGGGCTCACCCGCGCAGACTTCGTGATGGCGGCGCGGATGGACCGCCTGTACGCCGACTACGAGGAGTGACCGCGTCGGCCCCGGCCCGACGCACCAACGAACGGGTTTAAACCCCTCCCGGCAAAACGACGGGTAATGAGCGAGAACGTCTTCCTGGTCCCGATCGACCCGGAGAACTTCGACCGAACCGTCCGGTCCCCGGTCGACCTCACCGACTACCCCGACCGCCCCGAGCCGCTCGCGGACCTCGACGAGACGCGGCTGTGGGCCGTCGACGACGACAGCGGCAACGGTTCGACGTTCGAGAAGATGGGTGCGGGCGACCTCCTGCTGTTCTACGCCGACGACGAGTACGTCGCGACCGGCCGCGTCGGCGAGGCGTTCGAGGACGAGGACCGCTGGGCGAGCGGCACCTTCTGGACCGCCTTCCCAACCACGCGGGTGTACACGGTCACCGACTTCGGCGCCGTCGCCGCGCCCAAGCGCGCCGTCAACCGGATCTTCGACTACTCGTCGTCGTACACGCCCGGCTTCATGCGCGTCGCCGACAGTCGAGTGACCGCCGACCTCTCGTCGATCGAGTCCGCGCTGGAGCACTACACGAAGCGGAACGCGTAAACTACCCTACCTTACTCCCTCGGCGCTCCGCGCCTCGGTGCTTAAGGGTAGGGCTTTGATGTAGACTCCCGGCAATCAGTCGCCAGCAATAGGCTGGTGACTCTCACCGTTCAGCGTCCCACCATTTATACGCACGTCTACTTGTGCGTCTCCGCTCCCCGACTTGGGCGAGGAGCGGAGTCTGTGTGTCCGCTTTCGAGCGTACCGGAGCCCGATATTCTTCGCACCATTGTAATCCGCGTTCACCTCATACCCACACTTCTGACACTCAAAGTGTTCTCCCTCGCGATTGTTCGGGTGCGTAAACCCACAGTCCGTCCGAGAACAGCGTTGGGACGTGTGGTTCGGCTCGACCTGTACCACGGAGACACCCTGCTCTGGTGCCTTGTAGGAGACGTACTCGACGAGGCGTCGGAACGCCCAGACGTGGTGCCACTTCGCGTGTGGAAGCCGCTCTCGAATGTCGCTCAAGTCCTCAAACGCGATCACGTCACAGTCGTGTTCAACGGCTTCCGAGACGAGTTCGTTGGCGATCGTGTGGATGTACTGTTTCCGCCACGCTTCTTCACGCTTCCCGAGGCGAAGCAGGGTCTTGTGTGCGGCTTGTGTCCCGTGCTGTTGCATCTCACCACGTCGTTTCTCGAACTCACGACACCAGTGGTCGTAGTCGTCTCCCTGCCAAAACGTGCCGGTTGAGGACACAGCGAGGCTATTGACGCCGAGGTCGATACCGAGGACCGTTTGATCGAGGTGCCCGGTATCTTCCGAAACCTCATCGTCACCGTCTGTCCGCCGCGTCGAAATGTTGAGATAGAACTCGTCAGTGGCCGCATCGTACCGAAGCGTACTCTCGCGGAACTCGTAGTTTTCGGAGGGTACGTACCGCTCGTAAGGCGTCGGACTGTCTGCCGGGAGAACGAAGGACGGTTCGACTCGTCCCTCAACAGTTGCCAGCGACACCTTGTTCCGGTAGAAGGTCGCGCTGCGCGTGTCGTAGTCCATCGTTTCGGCGGTGAACGTCGGTTGAGAGACGCGCTGTCCCTTTTTCCACCGTTCGACACACGCTTTGACGGCTTCGACAGCGCGTTTGATAGCGGCTTGGACAAGTTGGGCCTGTAGGTCTGTCTCCTCTCGAAGTTCGGAGTAGAGCGCATCACGAACCCCTCGCTTGTTGGTCTTACACTCGGTGTAGGAGGTTTCGGACCAACAGTAGTCGGCAGTTCGGTTCGCGCAGTACAGGTATTGTTCGGCGGTTCGGTGGAGTGCGTCGCGTTGCTCGTCGGAAACAGCGAGTTTCACGACGGCAGTTCGACGCACATCCATGTTTTCAGAGAGTACCCTACGGTACTTACAAACTTGGGAGTCAGCCGGTCGCAGTGTGGCGGTTGTGTTGTACATGTCGGCTTCCTCCGCGGTCTACTCGCTCACTCCGTTCGCTCCTTGAGGCCGGGGGCTCCACCTCGAAAATGCTGAACGCGGGCGACACCCGGCGCTTCCTCAGTTCTCGACCGCGTCCGCGAGCGTGGCGTACGCCGGTTCGTACGCCGCCGCGATCCGGTGGGGGCCGCTGCGGACGTCGCCGGGCAGCGCCGGCAGCGAGACGGTCGCGAGCGGCTCGATCATCTCCGTCACGGCGTCGACGTGCTCCTCGCGAGTCCCCTCGCGCGGGCTCCCGGCGGCGACCGCGCGGGCCTTCGCGTAGCGGTCGCCGGCGTAGATCCGCGCGCGACCGGGGTCGACGACGGCGACCGCGTCGGGCGCGACCGGCCCGTCGCGGGGGAGGGTCCCGGCCACGTCCGCGTACGACTCGACGACGAGCGGGACCGGCGTCCGCGCGACGCGGTCGGCGAGCCGTTCGATCGCGGGGAGGTGCGCCTCGGCCATCACCTCGTTGAACGCCGGCACGTCGCGCACGCGGGTCGCGTCCGCGAGCGGGAGGCGCTCGGCGAGCGCGTCGGGGAGCAGCCCCGCGTCCTCGGCCGCGCCGTTGACGACGAAGCGCGTCCCGGACGCGGTCGTGACGCGGTCGCAGAGGAACGTGCGTCCGGCGTCGCCCAGCATCCCGGTTCGCCCCGGCGTCGGCCGCCAGAGCCGGTGGACGGGGTTGACCGACTCGGGCGTGACCGCCGAGGGCGACGGCGAGGCGTCGTCGACCGCCGGCAGCGCGCGGGTGTTCGCGGCCGCGAGCGTCCGGGCGTCTTTCCCGTAGAGCCGGCCCGCGTCGGTCGCGACCCGGTAGTCGTCGTGGTCGAACCAAAAGTCGTTGCCGGCGCGGGGTTTGACGCCGACCGCGTCGCCCGCGCGCCCGGCGAGGTGAGCGACCAGTCCCGCCGAGAAGGTGGTCTTCCCGGCGTCGACGCGCGCCCCGCCGGCGACGAGGTAGGTCGGCGGGTCGGGTCGGTCCCCGGTCACGCCGACTCGTCGGCGTCGGCGGGGTCCGCCTCGTCGTCCGCCATCGCGTGTTCCGCGAGCCCGTAGTACCCCGGGCCGTCCTCGGTCAGCGGCTCGGCGATCACCATGTCTTCCGCGTGGACCATGACCCACGGGACCGCCCAGTCGACCAGCACGGCCTCGGTGTCCGGGTCGACCTCCGCGTCCGGCTCCAACCCCTGAAGCAGGCGGCCGATCTCCGGGACGGTGTACATCTGGTCCGGCTCGAACAGCTCCGCGGGCTCGTAGAAGTCGCACGGGTAGGTGGCGTCGAACGCCGACTTCGGTTCGGGCATGCGCCGGGGTACGCGACCGCGTCCGTAAACGCTGCCGATACAGTTCTCCTGGTGCGGTGGCGCGTACCTGCGAGCGGCCGGAGCGAAGCGGAGGCGACTGACGAGGCTGGGGAGGCGTGAGGTGCGGTGCTGTGCGGGGCGGGACGCAAAGGGGCAGTCGCGAGGGCGACGCCCGACGACGTAAGCACTGGAACGAGGGAGCGAACGAAGTGAGCGACCGAGTGAAGCGCGCAGCGAGTCGCGCGAGCCCTCGCGACTGGGGCTTTGGAAGATTTCCCCGCCGATCTGTCAGCAGCTACCGATAAATCACATCGTCTGTACGGGGCCGTCGCTCACCGGGCAACGTTCTGCGAAAAAATGCGGATCTCGACGCGCGTAACGCGTCCGAGAGACGCGCTTACTCGAACAGCTCGACGGCCTGCTCGTAGCGGGTGGACGGTTCGTCCCAGTCGACGACCTCGAAGAAGTTGTCGACGAACTCGCCGCGAGCCGGGCCGTAGTCGTGGTAGTAGGAGTGCTCCCAGACGTCCAGCGCGAGGACCGGGTGACCGCCCCAGACCGCGCCCTCGTCGTGGTTGTCGACCACGACGTTGCGGAGCTGATTCGAGAACGTGTCGTACACCAGGAGCGCCCAGCCGCTCGCGTCGCTCGCGGCGGCTTCGAACTCGCCCTTCCAGGCCTCGTAGGAGCCGAAGTCCTCCTCGATACGGTCGGCGAGGTCACCTTCGGGCTCGTCGCCGCCCTCCGGCGACATGTTCTGCCAGAACAGGTCGTGGAGGATGTGGCCCGACGAGTTGTGGGTCACACCGCGGATGGCGCCGGCCGACGAGGAGAAGTCGTGGTCCTCGCGGTTGGCCTCGAGCGTCTCCTCGGCCGAGTTCCAGCCGTTGACGTACCCCTGATGGTGGGTGTCGTGGTGCCATTCGAGCACCTGCTCGGAGATGTGCGGCTCAAGCGCGTCGTACTCGTACGGGAGCGGATCGAGTTCGTAACTCATGCTTGTATCACCTATCACGAACATGTGCCGGAAACCTGTTAAAGATAATGCGGCACGTGGTACCACGCGACACCGGACGCGAGCGTTACCGGGCGTTTCAGGCGATCAGCGGTGTGATTGCGGTTCCGGCAGTCGGAAGCGCGTGACGGGTGACCAGTCCGGGGCGACCGTCGAGCGAAACGAGTGACCTAATTCGGTTTCGCGGCCGCTCCCGGTCGTCGCACGCGACGCACTCGTCGCTCGCGGTCTGATCCGAATCCGCGCACGAACCGCGCCCGGCGCGAGATGCGCCGGACGCGTTACGGTGGGACTGGGATTCGAACCGATGCGAGACGGTCGCCCTCGCGCCGCTCGGGCGCTGCGACTCGTAGGCTTCGAATCCGCGCACGAGCCGCGCCCGGCGCGAGATGCGCCGGACGTGTTACGGTGGGACTGGGATTCGAACCCAGGAAGCCGTGAGGCTACCTGCTTTCAAGGCAGGCGCAATGGGCCACTCTGCCATCCCACCATCGGACTGTCGTCCCGGTGTCGCCGTCCGGTCCCGACGAGCCGAACCACGCCCGTCCGACGCCAGTTCGATCGACACCGAAACTGGCGTAAGCCGTCGTGACGGAACGCATTCTGACGCACACTCCCGAGAAGTTTGAAGCTATCGCTCCCGCACTTCCGGGCGGAGTCGGAACCCGGCCACTGGGGGTCGGAGCCGCCGCCCGCGCGACCGGCGGTCAACTACTCTCCGACGGCGGATCCGCGTCGGCGCTCGACCGCGTCTCGCAGCGATTCGTCTGTCGATACGCGTCCTCGCGTCGCACGAACCCACGCGGCGATGACGCCGAGCAGCGCCAGCGACGAGACCACCACCGAGAGCAGGTCGACCGGCCCCGCGCCGAGGCTCCGTTCCAACCGGACGAGGGCGGGGAATCCGCTCCCGGCCTGTCCGAACACCGACGCGACCCAGAAGTTCGTCGCGAAGTGGAGCCCGACGGGGAACGCCAGGCTCCCCGTGAGGACGTACGCGGCCACGAAGTACACCGCCGCCGCCGTCGCTTGAACGGCGGCGAACGTCGCGGTCGCGCCTTGTGCCGCCACGAGCACGTGCGCCGGACCGAACGCGAGGACACTGACGCCGCTCGCGGCCCAGACCGCCCGCCGGGGCTCCAGTCCGCGCGCGGCCAGCCCCTCGCTCGCGTTCACGACGAACACCCCCCGGAACAGTAGTTCTTCCCAGAGCGCCGCGGCGGCGAACGCGACCGCCGTCGCCGCGACCGCGACCGCGACCGCACCCGGCCCGCCGCCGCTCGCCACGCCGGCGGAGAACGTCTCGACCACCCGCCCGGAGCCGGTGGCGAGCAGCATCCCGGTGAACAGCGCTTGGAAGGCGCACCCGGCGAAGACCGCGGCGAAGAAGTCCAGCGTCCACCGGCGGTCGAACGCGAACCCGTACTCCCGGAGCGGCCGTTCGCCGGGAACGAGCGACGCGACCACCGCGTACGCGCCGACGGCGATGGCGACGAGCAGCGCCACCGGACCGTTCACCAGTACGTCCGGGAACGCGATCCGTCCGAGGAGCCGACTGCCGCCCAACAACACCCCGAGGACGACGCCGAACCCGAGCAATATCCGCCACGTTGCGCGCATCCGACCGCCGTCGCGACCCCACACCGCCCGGCGGAGCAGGGCGCTCGGTGATAGCGCCATCGTGACAGACAAACTAAACTTGTGGTCGGATAAAATCTGGGGAGGATATCGCCCGTATCCGCCCCGAGACGCCCCTCAGTCCCGAACTAACCGCTGTTCGCCGTCCTCGACGACCACGTCGAGCCCCTTCTCGTGGACGAACGCCGCGGTGTAGTCCGGCACGACGCGCTCCGCGGCGAACCGCGCGCGGAGTATCGGGACCACGTCGAGGAGGTCGTCGCCGGTCTCCAGCGAGGGCGAGGGTTCGACGAAGTCGACCGAGCGGTCGGCGTCGCGGCCGCGCTCCGCGAGCGTCGGGAGGGCCGGAGACTCGAACGCGCCGTCGAAGTCGACGGGCTCGGTGAACCCGGCGTAGTACGCGCGCCCGTTCGTCGAGGGGCCGAGCACGACCTCGGTCGTCCGCAGCTTCATCGCCGCCGAGTCGACGCTGGTCCGCGAGAGCAGCGGGGCGGTCGGGGTGACGACCGCGACCGAATCCGCGTTCTCCTCGCGCAGCAGGTGGGTGACGGTGTTGCCGGCGCGCGCGCCGAACGACGAGCCGACCTGCCGCTCGAAGCGGACCTCGTCGGTCCCGCCGAGGGTGTCGGCGACGAGCGTCCGCAGCTCCGCCTCCGGGCTCGTCTCCGTCCGGTGCGATTCGGGGAGGTCCTCCTCCTCGGGGTAGTTGACGAGCAGTTCGCCGCCCGAGCGGTCGACCGCGAGGACGGCGTCGCGGAATTGGGCCTCGTAGAGGTCGGCCGCCTCGGCGGGCGACAGCGGCGTCGACTCGGCGATCGCGGTTCCGACGAGCCCCTCGCGGGGCGGGTTCGCCAGCAGGACGACGACGGTCATACCGGATCGCGGCGGGGGAGCGCCTTCAAGTCGCCGTTTCGGTCCGAGGGAGGGGAAGCCCGGCGGCGCGGGCCGCTCGGGGGGCGCGTCGACCGCTCAGGAGAAGTCGCGGCGCATCGCGATCTCGAACCACGGGCAGAGGCGGAGCTGCCGGTACAGCGCGGGGTTCTCGTGGAGGTGGTCGTAGTCGGCCCACAGCATGCCGCCGATCTCGTCGTCGTCCGGGTCGAGCGCGGTGTCGTCGAGGGTGACCTTCAACACCGCGCACACCTCCCACTCGACGCCCTCGTTGGGGTAGTAGCGCTTGTACTCGAACTTGTCCGTCACCCGGAGGTCGTCGTACTGGTCGGGCGAGATGCCGAGCTCCTCTTCGAGGCGCTGTTCGGTGGCGTCCTCCTGCGACTGCCCCTCCACCGGGTGGGAGGCGACCGTGCCGTCCCAGTGGCCGTCCCACAGGCGCTTGTTCGGCGCGCGCTGGGCCAGCAGGATCCGGCCGTCCCGGTCGAAGACGAGGCAGGTGAACGCGCGGTGGCGGATCCCGTCGCCGGTGTGCGCGTCGAGCCGGTTCACCGTGCCCTGCGCGACGTCGTCGGGATCGACGGCGATGACGTCCTGAAGCGCGTTCTCGTGGTCGGTGTCGCCCGTGTCGCCAGTCTCGCCGGAGCCGTCGCCGGCGGGGTTCCCCGGCGCGGCCGCGTCTTCGGAACTCATGCGCGATAGGTCGCGGACCAAGGCTAATAAGGGTTCGATACGCCGCCCGTGCTCCGCCGGCGAGCCCGCGGTCGCCCGAAGTGCGCTTCCGGCTCCGCCGCGACGCGCGCTTCCGCTCTCACCGCGATTCGGTCCCGAACCGGGTCGGACTGGCCCCGCACGCAGCGGCGCTCGCCGTCGCGGTCGCCGCGGCTTCGACGCTCTTAACCGCGTCCCGGCGCTACTAGCCGCGGATGAGTGACCCGGCGCTCGACGTCGTCGAGTTCGTGTTGACGACGCACTTCTACACGCAGGACCGCGACCTCGACGAGAACGACCTGCCCCCGCGTTTCCGGCAGGTGTTCTGGTCGGCCGACGCCGCCGAGGACGCCCCCGGCGGCGTGGAGCGACCGCTGAAGGCGACCGACGAGACCACCCGCACCGCGACCGGCGTCGACCGGGCGTGGGACGCGGTCTCCGACCTCCTCTTCACACAGCGCACGGAGTTCTCCGGCGAGATCTCGCTGACCCAGCCGACGATGGGGTTGGAGTGGTACCGCGACCGCGCGGACGACGAGCGGGTCGCCGGGAACCCGACGCTCGTCGCCGCGCTGGAGGCCGCGGACGACCTGACGGCACCGGTGACCCGCGAGGAGGCCAGAGACGACGTGCGGCCGGTCCAGGCCGACCGCGTCTGGATCGACGCGCTGCTCGCGGAGTACTTCGACGAGGACGAAGACGGGGAGATGCTCGACCTCGTCAACGTCCGCGCGCCCGAGGAGATCGAGACGACGCTCGCCGACCTCGTGTTGACCGGCGACCAGGAGGGCGAGATACAGAAGATCGTCAAGGCGATCGAACACCGCGAGTACCTCGCGGAGATCGGCCTGCGCGAGATCGGCAAGTTGCTGTTCGTCGGCCCGCCGGGAACCGGGAAGACGACCGTGTCGCGCGCGCTCGCCCACGAGCTCGGCCTGCCGTTCGTCGAGGTGAAGCTCTCGATGATCACGAGCCAGTACCTCGGCGAGACGTCGAAGAACGTCGAGAAGAGCTTCGAGGTCGCCAAGCGGCTCTCGCCGTGTATCCTCTTCATCGACGAGTTCGACTCGGTGGCGAAGACCCGCCGCTCGGACGAGCACGCCGCGTTGAAGCGCGCGGTCAACACCCTCCTGAAGTCGATCGACGAGGTGTCGCTCGTCCGCGACGAGGTCCTCCTCATCGGCGCGACGAACCACCCGGACCAGCTCGACGCCGCCGCGTGGCGTCGCTTCGACGAGATCGTCAACTTCCCCAAGCCGGACCGCGACATGCGCGCGGACATCCTCCGGGTGGTGACCAAGGAGATGAAGATCGCGGACTTCGACCCCGAGGAGGTCGCCGACCGGACCACCGGGCTCACCGGCTCCGACCTCCGGATGGTGCTCCGGGAGGCGGTCCTCGGCGCGCTCACCGAAGACCGGATGACGATCACGCAGGCGGACGTGATGGAGGCGGTCGCGGACTTCGAGGAGCGCGACAACCTCAAGAACATGGACATGATCGACGGCGAGGGGGCCGAGGTGCTCGGCGAGACGGGCTCGAACGACGCCCACGACCACGGCGACCACGATCACGGCGAACACGACCACGCCCACGACGAGGACGCCGAGGGCGACTCCCCGGAGCCGACGCGCGGCGCGGAACCCCGCGGACGGACGCAGGACTGACGCGACCCCCGCTTCCGACCGGCACCGGTCGCAGTCGCGGCGGTTCAGCGCCGGACGCCGACGACCGTGTAGCCGAAGCCGCGGTCGACGATCCGCGGGTCGAGGTCGACGGCGTCCATCGCAGCCGCGAGGTCGGCCGGCGTGTGGAACCGCGATGTCATCCCGATGGCGTGTTCGCCGGCGACGAGCAGCCGCCCGAGCGGGTGTTCGGGGTCGAACTCGCGGACGACGAGCGCGCCGCCGGGGGCGAGCACGCGCGCCGCCTCCGCGAGCGCGGCCTCGTGGTCCGGCAGGTGGTGGAACGCGTCGACGACCGTGATCGCGTCGACGCTCGCGTCGCGGAACGGGAGCCGGCCCGCGTCGGCGGCGAGCCCCGAGAGCCCGCGGCCCCGGCGCGCCCGCGAGAGCATTCCGACCGAGGCGTCTACGACCGTGATGTCCGGGCCCGTCAGCGCGGCCGCCGCCCTGCCCGACCCGCCGCCCACGTCGAGCAGGCGTCCGATCGGGCGCGCGGCGTGGTCGAGCCCCGCGGCCAGCGCCGCCCCGTCCGCGGGCGGCATCGCGAGGTCGTACAGCGGCGCCACCCGGTCGAAGAACGTCACGTCGCCGAGTCCGTACATGGACGCGGTAAGCGCCGCGGCGGACAAAGAGCCACCGACCCATTTAGTCGCTCGCCGCCGTAGGCCGCCCATGGAGTACGCGCTCGTGTGTCCCCCCGGAGAGGGAGAGACCCTGCGGCTCGACTACCGGGCGTTCGCGTACGCCGGGAAGTTCGTCGTCGGAAAGCCGGGCAAGGCGGTGATCCGAACGGCTGACGGCGGCCCCGCCGCGCCCGACTGGGAGCCCGGCGAGCCGCTCCCCGGCACGGTCGACGCCGAGGCGTTCGACGACGGGGTGATCGCGGCCGTCTCCTTCTCGCCGGACCGCACCGATCCCGCCTGCTGCCGGCTGCGGTACGTCACGGTCCACGGCGCGCGGCGCGGCGAGGGGATCGGCCCGCGGCTGATCCGCGAGACCGTCGCGGACCTGTCCGCGGCCGGCTTCGACCGCGTGAAGATCGCCGTGAACAACCCCTTCGCGTACGAGGCGTGTCACAAGTGCGGCTTCGCGTACACGGGCGAGCGGACGGGGATCGCCGAACTGGAACTCGCCCGGCCGGCCGCGACGCCCGCCCGCGTCGACCCGGAGCGGTACCGCGAGGGGCTCGAGGCGTTCCGCGAGACGGACGGCGAGCTGACCCGGGCGGAGCGCCGGTTCGTTGCCGAGCGGCTGGAGCGCGGGCCGCCGGCGGCGGACGGTCCGGCGGGAGGGGGAGACAACGCGACGGAGACGGCAGACGACGCGACGGAGACGGCAGACGACGGCTAGTTGAGCGTCCAGATCGCGTAGTTGAGCGCGGTCGCGAAGGAGACCCACGCGAGGTATGGGAGCAGGAGCACCGCCGCGCGGCGGTCGACGCGGTCGAAGGCGCGGATCGTCGCGACGACGAGGGGGAGGAGGACGACGAGGACGACGAGTCCGAGGTCGGGACGTTCGAGTCCCCAGAAGACCGGGGACCACGCGACGTTGACGACGAGTTGGACGCCGAACAGCGCGAGCGCGGTCCACACCCGGCCGGCCGTCGCCGCCCCGTCGCGCCCGGCGAGGTAGACGAGCGCGGCCGCGGCCCCGCACAGCGCGTACAGGATCGGCCAGACGACGCCGAACGCCCAGCCCGGCGGGTAGAATCCCGGGAGCTCCAGCGCGGCGAACCATGCGCTCTCGGTGTCCGTGAACGGAACGCCGAGCGCGCCGATCAGGTTGACGGCGACCGCCGCGCCGGCGATGAGGAGCGCGTCGCGTCGATCCGGCACTCGGGAGGCCGCGGTCGTCACCATACCGTCTGTCGTCCCCGCGACGACTTAACTCTCGCTCAGATCGCGTCGTAGTCCTCGCGGAACGTCTCCAGCGTGGCCGCGAGCACCCCGATCACGATGGGGCCGACGAACAGGCCGGTGAACCCGACCGAGTAGATGCCGCCGAACACGCCGAGGAGGATGATCGCCGGGTTCAGGTGCGCCTGCTGGTCGATGACGAGCGGCCGGGCGTAGTTGTCCACCATCGCGATCACCGCGACGCCGTAGACGGCGAGGAACACGCCCGCTGTCACCTGGTCGACGATCACGAGGTACGCCGCGGCCGGCCCCCACACGAAGAAGGCCCCGATGAGGGGTAGCAGCGCCAACACCGCCATCACGAACGTCCAGAACACCACGTTGGGGATTCCGGCCGCCCACAGGCCGAGCCCGGCGACCAGCGCCTGAAGGAGGGCGACCGAGATGTGGCCGATGACCACCCCGCGGGTCATCACGTTGACGCGGTCGACGAGGTCGGCGGTCACGTCCGGCGGCAGCGGGCTGCTCTCCCGGATCCACTCGACGAAGGCCGGGCCGTCGATGAGGGTGTAGTACACCAAGAAGAGCGCGAGCGACAGCCCGACCGACGCCCGGATCGCCGTGTTCAACACGCCACTGAACCCGCCGAACAGCGTCTGGACGAGGAGTTCGCCGCCGGTCTGGAGGAAGTCGCCGATCTCGGGATCCTGTCCGGTGAGCGTCGCGATCTCGGCTTCGATCGCGGCCACGTCTATCGCCGTCTCGCCCGCGGCGATCGCGGTGAGATCCCGGACGAACACCCACGTGATGTACGCGAGCGGGAGGATTACGGCGACGATGGCGGAGAGGATGAGGGCCAGCGCCGACAGCATCTCCCCGAACCGGGTCGAGACGCGGCGGCGGAGCCGGCGCGTGAGCCGCCGGTGGAACGGGTAGAGGACGAACGCGAGGATCGCCGACGCGATCACGTACTCGACGAACGGGAGGATGACGAAGAGCGTGAGGAGCGAGACCGCTCCGATGAGCAGGAGGAGGAACGATTGCCCGCGGTTCATACGGCACGGTGTCCCCCGCGGATTATAAACGTGGCCGGGGCCGGACGCGGCCGCCGAGTCGGGCGGAAAGGGCGGTGAAGGGAACGCGCCGACCGCCCGCGGCGGCCGTCAGGCGCTCGCCTCGTCCTCGTCGAGCCCGGGCGCGGCGGCGGGGTCGACCTCGTCCGGCTCCTCGGTGTCGCCCCCGACGACCGTCTCGCCGTCGTCGGTCTCGACGTACACGTCGTCGGCGAAGCCGGCCAGGGCGTTCTCGTACTCCGGCGAGTCGAGCCGCTCGGGGGTCTCGGGAGCCCCGACGATCCCCTCGGCCGGGCGGAACTCCCCCAGCGGGTCGTCGATCGTGATCCCGTAGTCGGCGAAGAACGACTCGTACCGGCGGTAGTGGGCTTCGAGCTCGTCGCCCGGGATCTCCATCATCTCCGTCCACCCGTAGTTGAAGAAGTCGAAGTTCGCCTGAACGTGGGTGATCTCACGGGCCTCGGCCTCCGGGAAGCCGTCCTCGAGGGCGGCGACGTAGGTGTCCATCGTCGCGTCGAAGAAGCTGTCGAGGTGGTCGCGACGCTCCTCCCGGCGGTCCTCGTCCGCCTTGTTGAGGAAGATGCTCGTGTGGAGGTCGACGAGTTTGTCGTTTGCGACGTCGCCGACTACCGGCGTGGTCAACGCCTTCTTGGCGGCCCAGTGACGGATGTTCTGCCGGATTTTCATACCCGTGATTGGGCCGGGACGCTCTTGAATGTGTGGCGTCGGGACCGGACGCGACGCCGGTCGCGTCGGGCCGTGCGCGTCGCCGACCCCGCCGCGGAACTGTTATTGCGCTTTGTGAACAATACCGACGTACTGATGACATCGAGCGAGGCCGACGACGACTGGGCGGCGCAGGTGGAGGCGCAGCGCGAGGCGAAGGTCCGGCAGTTCCGCGAGTCGGCGCGGTCGCCGCTGCCGGTCTCGATGCGCGGCGACGACTTCCCGGGACTGGCATACTTCGAGCCCGACCCGTCGTACCGGTTCGTGGTTCCGCTCCACGAACACGAGGAGAAGGAGACCGTCACCGTCGAGACGACCGCCGACGGCGAACAGACGTACCGGCGCTGGGGGGAGTTCCGCTTCGAGGTCGACGGGGAGTCGACGACGCTTCAGGCGTACCGGCCGGTCGACGGCGCGGACCGGTTCTGGGTGCCGTTCCGCGACGCCACCAGCGGCGACGAGACGTACGGAGCGGGTCGCTACCTCGACTTGGAGCCCGACCGCGACCGCGTCGACGGCGAGTGGGTGGTCGACTTCAACAACGCGTACAATCCGACCTGCGCGTACAACCACGCGTACGAGTGCCCGCTCGTCCCGACGGAGAACTGGCTCGACGTCGCGATCGCGGCCGGCGAGAAGGACTTCCCCGCGGAGCCGGCCGGCGCGGACCACTGACCGCGCGGACGGATCGGCCGCGAAAGGCGGCTCAGGACCGCTTCTTTCCCGCGAGTGCGAGTGATTCCCACGATCCGAGACGCGGATGACAACCCACATTAACCATGAATCCGAACGGCCGGCTATGAGCGATTCGTACGTGATCGTCGGTGACGGTATCGCGGGGGCGTCCGCGGCCGAGACGCTCCGCGAGGAAGCGCCC
This sequence comes from Halorubrum coriense DSM 10284, assembly GCF_000337035.1. Taxonomy (GTDB): domain Archaea; phylum Halobacteriota; class Halobacteria; order Halobacteriales; family Haloferacaceae; genus Halorubrum; species Halorubrum coriense. Next base: position 71,135 of record NZ_AOJL01000036.1, on the reverse strand, counting down.
GACGCCGAGATCACGGTTCTCACGGACGAGGGAGAGTCCCTCTACAACCGGATTCTGATCAAGGAGTACGCGAAGGGGAAACTGCCCGAGGCCCCGATCTCGATCCACCAGGAGGACTGGTACGACGAACACGACGTCGACCTCCGGCTCAACACGATCGTCGACGACATCGACGTCGAGGGCGACGCGGTCCACACCCACGAGGGGGAGACGTTCGCGTACGACTCCCTCCTGCTCGCGATCGGCGGCACGCCCCAGCAGCTCCCGGTCGAGAACGCCGACGCCGAGGGGATCCACCACTTCTGGACGTTCCAGGACGCCCGCCGGATCAAAGAGAGCGTCGAGGACGCCGAGCGGGCGGTCATCGTCGGTGCCGGCCTCCTCGGCATCGACTTCGCGGCCATCTGCGGGGCGCAGGACGTCGAGGCGAAGTACCTCATGCGCGGCGACAACTGGTGGCGCTACGCGCTCTCCGCGGAGGGCGCGGAGATCATGCACGAGGCGATGCGCGAGCGCGGTGTCGAGCCGGTCTTCGGCTCGGGCGTGGACCACTTCGAGGTCGACGACGACGGCCACGTCGAGGCCGCGGTCGACCCGAACGGCGAGCGCTACGAGTGCGACTTCGCGGGCGTCGCCATCGGTCTCGACTTCAACACCGAACTCGTCCGGGACACGCCGCTGGAGCTCGACGACGGCATCGTCGTCGACGAGTTCATGCGCACGAACGTCGACAACGTGTTCGCCGCGGGCGACATCACCACGTTCAACGACCTCATCCTCGGCGAGCGGGCGAAGAACGGCTCGTGGGGGTCGGCCAAAGAGCAGGGGACGATTGCCGCCCGGAACATGATCGACTACGCCAGCGAGGAGTTCAGGTGGGTCTCCTCGTACTCGATCACGCACTTCGACTTCCCGTTCCTCTCGTTCGGCCACCCGACGCTCGGCGACGACTACGCGGAGGCGACCACCGCCGAGGGCGAGTGGCGGCGCGTCGCGCTGAAGGACGGAAAGGTGGTCGGCGGCGTGCTCATCGGCGACCTCTCGCCGCAGTCCGCGTTCAAACAGCTGATGCGCGAGGGGCGCGACGTCAGCGGACAGACGGACCGCCTCATGGAGCCCGGCTTCTCGGTCGACGACCTCGCGGCCCCCACCGAACAGTAGCGGCGGACCGGCGGGTCGGGAGCGAGTTCGCGTCGGTCCGACCGGAGCGGCGGTTCAGGTCCCTTTTTAGGCTCTGCGCGCTACTACTGTCCAGATGCCTCTGGGATCGCCGCGACCTCCCGACGACTTCTTCGCCTCCTTCGTCGAGGAGTGTGTCGACCCGGTCGTCTCGCTCGACGACGAGGGGACGATCGTGTACGCGAACCCCGCCGCCGAGGCGGCGCTCGGCTACGAGCCGGTCGACCTCCGCGGTCGCACGCTCGCCTCCCTCGTCGCGTCCGAGACGGCGGACGGGCGGACGCGGTCGGTCCGCGAGCGGCTCTCGCGGGTCGAGGGGCTCCCCGACCGCGGGAGCGTCTCGGTCCCGATCCGGCACGCCGACGGGCACACGGTGACGTTCTCCGTCCGGTTCCACGAACACGCCCCCGGCGGCGAGACCGAGGGGAGCGACGGGGGCGACGATCCCGAGGCTGCGGGGGACGGTCTCGACGCCGTCTACACCGGCGTCTTCCGCGACGGCGTCGAGGAGGTGGGCGGCGCGGTGACGGAGACGTTCCGTAACCTCGTCGAACACGCCGGCCACGCCATCTACGTCACCGACGTCGACGGGACGATCGAGTACGTCAACCCGGCGTTCACCGATCACACCGGGTACGACGTCGACGAGGCGCTCGGGGAGACGCCGGCGATCCTCAACTCCGGCCGGATGCCCGACGAGTACTTCGACGCGCTGTGGTCGACGCTCCAGGCCGGCGAGGTGTGGGAAGAGGAGATCGTCGACCGGCGGCACGACGGCGAACTGTACCACGCCCATCAGACGATCGCCCCCGTCGCGGACGACGACGGGGAGATATCGCGGTTCGTCGCCATCCAGACGGACATCACCGATCGCAAGGCCGCGATGGGGCGGCTGAAGCAGTACCGCGCCATCGTCGAACGGCTCGACGATCCCGTCCTCCTCCAGAACCGCGACGGGGAGTTCGAACTGTTGAACGAGGCGGTGAGCGAGTTCGCCGGGGTCGACCGCGAGGTGCTGTACGGGACCGACGAGTTCGCGTTCATGGACCCGGAGACGGCGGCGGCGGTCGACGAGCGGCGGACGGCGGTGTTCGAGACCGAGGAGATGGCCGAGTACGAGATCTCGCCGACGTTTCCGGAGAGCGGCCGCGAGGCGACGTTCAGCACGCAGCGGTACCCCTACTACGACGCCGACGGCGACCTCGCGGGCACGTTCGCCATCTGCCGGAACGTCACCGACCGGAAGGAACGCGAGCGCGACCTGGAGCGGTACGAGCGCGCGATCAACGGGGCGACCGACCTCATCGCCGCGGTCGACCGGGACGGTCGGCTCCTGTTCGCGAACCCGCAGTACCGGGAGTACCACGGGCTGGGGAGCGACGACGTGACGGACCTCGCTCTCGACGACGTCGTTCCGGAGGGCGGCTACGAGACCGTCGAGCGACAGGTCGAGCGCGCGCTCCGCGGCGAGACGGTGGAGTACCGGACGACGCGGACGCATCCGACGCGCGGCAGGCGGACGTTCGACGTCCGGTACTACCCGCTCGAGAGCCCGGCGGGGGAGAACCCCGACGGCGTCGTCGGCGTGCTCCGGGACGTGACCGACAGCGAACACCGGGCGCGACAGCTCCGGGTCGTCGACCGCGTGCTCCAGCACAACCTCCGGAACGCACTGACGGTCGTTCGGGGGCGGGCGGAGCAGATCACGGCGGGCGACGCCGACCCCGCCGACGCCGAGTACATCGTCTCGCGGGCCGACGACCTGTTGGAGACGAGCGAGAAGGCCCACCACATCACCGAGATACTGGGCGACGCGCCGGAGACCGAGCCGATCGACGCCGGGAGAGTGGCGCGGCACGTCGTCGACGGGGCGAGCGAGGAGTTCCCGGACGCGACGGTCGAGGCGTCCGTGCCGGAGGAGGGGGTCGCGACGGCGTCGGCGACCACGTGGCTCTCGCGGGCGGTGGACGAGCTGGTCCGAAACGCGGTCCTCCACAGCGACCGGGACCGACCCGCGGTCGAGGTGTCGGTCGAGTCGGACGCCGACGCGGTGCGGGTCCGCGTCGCCGACGACGGGCCGGGACTGGCGGGGATGAACCGGGACGTGCTCGTCGACGGAACGGCCGTCGACGCGCTGTACCACGGCAGCGGCCTCGGGCTGTGGCTCGTCTACTGGGTCGTCCAGCAGTCGGGCGGCTCGGCGGCGGTCGCGGACGCGGACCCGCGCGGCACCGTCGTCACGCTCACGCTCCCCCGGTCCGACGGCTGAACCTCACGCCCCCTCGGTCGTCCCCGCTCCGGGGCGCGAGACGGACTGAGACGCCGATCGGCGCGAAACGTTTATGATTAATCGTGTTATACGATACCACATGTCACTGAGAGACACCGGGCGACGACTGCGGCTCCGCCGCACGGGCCGTATCCCATCCGACGCGCGGGTGCGCCACTACGACGAACTGGACGAGGAGGAACAGAGCGTCGTCCGAGAGTTGGCGGGGGAGCCGTGGACGGCACCGGAGATCGGGGACCTCGACGACGGCGACGTGGTGAAGTTCACCGACTACTACCAGATCCGCTCGCGGTGAGGGTCGTCGGGTCGCCGCGAGCGGCCGCGGCGTCTCCGCGGAAGCGAAGTTGTTTTCGCCGGTCGGGGGTAAGCGGTGCGCATGGACAGCGGCGGATCTACAGACATGACGCTGGCGTTCGAGTTGGAGGCGCTGAAAGCGCTCGCGGACCCAAACGCGGTGTTCAACAACGCCCGGCAGTGGACCGAGTACGTCGGGGTCGTCAGCGAGAAGCCGACCTACGTCGTCACGAACTTCACGCGGAAACACCGCGTGCGACAGGACTTCTTCTCGGGTCCGCGCGGCGTCGAGGAGAGCTTAGAGAACATCAGCGGGCAGTTCGACACGGACCGCCACGTCTTCGTGGGGGTGGACGAGGCGGACGAGGCGATCGCCGACGCGACCGACTGGGAGTTCCTCCACGTCGAGGACGCCGCCGAGGCCGCCGGCTGGACGCTCGCGACCGGCGAGGCGGTCGACGAAGCGCCCGACGAGCAGACCCGCGACGACTGGCCCTAAGCGGAGACGGGGGCTCCGGGCGGGATCCTGCGCTCGCGCCGGTCTCCGGTGAACGCCGCGCGCGGCTCCGCCGACCGGGAGATGTTTTCACGCGGGCGCCGAACGTCGGTCCATGAGCGACCACGACGACCACCAGCACGGCGGCCACGACCACGGGCACGACGACCACGACGACCACCACCACCACGACGCCGAGTCGGTCGCGGCCGCGATCGTCACCGTGTCCTCGTCGCGGACCGCGGACGAAGACCCCGCCGGCGACTACGTCGCGGCCGCGTTCGAGGAGGCGGGCCACGAGGTCGCCGTCCGCGAACTGATCGACGACGACTACGACAGCGTCCAAGGGACCGTCGACCGCCTCGCTCGGCGGAAGGACACCGACGTCGTGGTGACGACCGGCGGGACGGGCGTCACGCCGGACGACGTCACGCCGGAGGCAGTCCGGGGGCTCCTCGCGAAGCGGCTCCCCGGGTTCGGCGAACTGTTCCGCCGGCTCTCCTACGAGGAGGTCGGCACGCGGACCATCGGCTCGCGCGCGACGGCCGGGGTCGTCTCGGCCACGCCGGTGTTCTGTCTCCCGGGTTCCGAGAACGCGGTGCGGCTCGGCGTGGACGAAATAATCCTCTCCGAGGTCGGCCACCTCGCCGGGCTCGCCGCGCGCGGGCTCGACGACGGGGACGAAGCCGAGGACGGGGAGGAAGCCGAGGGCGAGAAATAGTCGGGGACGGAGCAGGCGACGACGGACGGCGGGACAGGGAGGCCCGAAACGCCGCGTCTCAGACCCCGGTGAGGAAGTTCCGGATGAGGTCGTGTCCCGACCCGGTGAGCACGCTCTCCGGGTGGAACTGGACCGCCTCGATCGGGTGCTCGCGGTGGCGGATCCCCATCGCGATCGACTCGCCGTCGTGGTCCGTGGTGGCCGACACCGCGAACGCGTCCGGAATCTGGGTCGCCGCGAGCGAGTGGTAGCGGCCGGCCCGGAACCCCTGTTCGAGCCCGCGGAACACCCCCTTCCCGTCGTGGTCGACCGGGAACGCCTTACCGTGTACCGGTTCGGGCGCGTGGCCGACGGTCCCGCCGTACTCGTGGACGGCGGCCTCCAAGCCGAGGCACACCCCCAGCGTCGGCACCGTCGGCGAGAGGTCACGCAACACCGGCATCGTCACGCCCACGTCGCGGTCGTTCTTCGGGTGGCCCGGCCCGGGACTGATGATCACCGCGTCCGGCTCCGCGCCCTCGACGTCGTCGAGCGAGGCGGTGTTCTTGAACACGTCGACGCCGACCGGCTCGCCGTCGATCGTCTGGTCGGAGACGTACTCGACGAGGTTGTAGGTGAACGAGTCGAAGTTGTCGACGACGACGACGTTCATCGCTCCGCCTCCGAGCCGGTGGCGATCGGATCGGCGTCGTCGCCTTCCGCATCGCTCTTGTCGCCCTCGCGGATCCGGTCGATCGCGGTCAACACGCCGTCCATCTTCTGTTCCGTCTCCTCGTACTCCGCGGCCGGGTCGGAGTCGGCGACGAGCCCCGCCCCCGCCCGGACGCCGACGACCGACTCGTCGCCGGACTCGTCGAGGGTCGCGGTGCGGATCACGATCGCGAAGTCGGCGTCGCCGGTCCACGAGTAGTAGCCGACGCCGCCGCCGTACGCCTCCCGCGGCGTCGTCTCGAGGTCGTCGATGATCTCCATCGCGCGCACCTTCGGCGCGCCGGTGAGCGTCCCCGCCGGGAACGTCGCGCGCGTCGCGTCGAAGGCGTCCGCGTCGCCCGCGAGCGTCCCGGTCACGGTCGACTCGATGTGTTGGACGTGGCTGTACTTCAGGACGTTCATGAACTCCTCGACGCGGACGGAGCCGGGCTCCGAGACGCGCCGCACGTCGTTGCGCGCGAGGTCGACGAGCATCGTGTGCTCGGCGCGCTCCTTCCCGTCGGCGAGCATCTCGCCCGCGAGCCGGCGGTCCTCGACCGGGCTGGTCCCGCGCGGACAGGTGCCCGCGATCGGGTTGGAGACGACGCGGTCGCCCTGGACTGAGACGAGCGTCTCCGGGCTCGCGCCGACGACGGTCCGGTCGTCGTGGCGCAACACGTACATGTACGGCGAGGGGTTTACGTCGCGGAGGGCCGCGTACAGGCCGAGCGAGTCGACCTCGCCGCGGAGCTCGCGGCTGCGCGAGATCACGCCCTGGTAGATGTCGCCGTCGAGGACGTGCCGCTTGGCGGCCCGGACGGCCTCCTCGTACTCCTCGCGCGGATCGGCGGACTCCTCGCGGACGCGCACGCCGTCGGGGTCGGGCGGCGCGGCCGCGCGCAGTTCGGCGGCGACGCGCTCCGCCTCCGCGGCGAGATCGTCGTACACCGCGGCGGGGTCGTCGTCCGCGCCGATCACCGGCGTGAACACGAGCTCGACGCTCCCCTCCTTCTCGTCGAAGACGACGGTCCGGGTCGTGAGCGCGAACTCGGCGTCGGGGAACTCGGTCTCGGGGCGGTCGACGCCGACCTCGTCCAGCCAGAGGTCGTAGACCGCCTCGTACGCGAGGAAGCCGACGAACCCGCCCGAGAGTATCTGCCGGTCGGTGTCGGGGAACCCGCGCAGGCGCACGTCGGGGAACGCGGCGCGGATGCGGTCGACCGCGTCGCCGGCGTCGGGGCCCAGACCGGTCGCGCCCTTCGGGTCATCGGCGGAGCCGTCGCTCCCGTCGCCGACGAACTCGGCCGCCGGGCCGAGCTCGGTCACCTCGGTGCGGTCCGGATGGACCGAGACGATCGCTTCCGGGTCGTAGCCGACGAACGAGTAGCGGGCGTGGCGGTCCGCCTTCCCGCCAGAGGTGAACGCGCCGTCGGGGTCGCTGGAGGCGACCTTCTCGCCGGATTCGAGCAGGAATCCGTAGGGACTGTCGCCGACGAGGGTCGCGTACGCGCCGAGCGGGGTGACGTCGACGTCGAGCGAGGCCGACGCGCGGACGACCACCGGCTTCCCGGCGTCGGCCGCGAGGTCGACGAACGCGGCCTTCGAGCGGTCGAGCGGGGGGCCCGCGTCGCTCATAGCAGCTCCATCTCCCGGCCCGCGTTGGCGACGAACCGGGCCACGGCGTTGTGGTCCTTCCGCCCGCCCTCGATCTCGACGCCCGAGGCGACGTCGACCGCGAAGGGGTCGGCGACGCGGACCGCCTCGGCGACGTTGTTGGCCGTGAGCCCGCCCGCCAGCACGACCGGCGTGGTGAGGCGGGCGGCGAGGTCACCGGTGGCGCGCCAGTCGTGCGTCTCGCCGGTGCCGCCCGCGCCGTCGTCGTCGGTGGAGTCGACGACGAACGCGTCGACCGCGCCGTCGAACTCCTCGGCTCGGGCCGGGTCGTCGGCGTCGACCGTGAGCAGCACCTTGCGCTCCGTCTCCGCCCGGATGTAGCGGAGTTCGTCCGCGGTCCACTCGCCGTGGAGCTGGATCGCGTCGGGGGCGGTCGTGCGGACGAGTTCGACCGCGTGCTCGGCGGAGTCGGGCATCGTCACGAGCGTCGCGGTGACGAACGCGGGCACGTCGGCGAGCAGTGCCGCCGCCTCGGCCGGGTCGACCTCGCGCGGGGAGTCGACCGGCACCTCCGATATCACACCGATCGCGTCCGCGCCGGCGTCGACCGCGGCGCGCAGGTCGGCCTCCCGGGTGATCCCGCAGATCTTCACCCGCGCCATCAGTCGTCGTCCTCCGCGGTCGCCGCCCCCGCACCCTCCGCGGGCGCCTCGTCGCCGCAGAGCGCCGCGAACTTCTCGGCGGCCGCGCCGGAGTCGATCGCCGCGGCCGCGCGCTCGACGCCGGCCGCGAGCGTGTCGGCCTCGCCGGCGACGTAGACGGCGGCACCCGCGTTCGCGAGGATCAGGTCGCGCTTCGCGCCCGTCACGGAGCCGTCGACGATCCCGCGCAGGTCCGCGGCGTTCTCCTCGGGCGTGCCGCCCGCGACCGCCTCGATCGGCGCGCGGTCGAGGCCCAGGTCCGCGGGCGAGATGGTGAACTCCGTCACGTCGTCGCCGTCGACCTCGGCCGCGACCGTCTCGTCGTGGATCCCGATCTCGTCCATGCCCGCGCCGTGGACGACGAGCGCGCGCTCGACGGGCATGTGCGCCAGCGACCGCGCGATGACCGGCACGAGGTCGGGGTCGTACACGCCGAGCACCTGCGCGTCCGCGCCGGCGGGGTTGGTGAGCGGGCCGAGGACGTTGAAGATGGTCCGCATGCCGAGCTCCTTGCGCGGGCCGATGACGGCCTTCATCGCCGGGTGGAAGACGGGCGCGAGCATGAAGCCGATCCCGTCCCGCTCGATCGCCTCCTCGACGGCCGGCGGCTCGGCCTCGACGTCGGCCCCCGCGACCTCCAGCACGTCCGCGCTCCCCGAGGAGGAGGAGACGGAGTAGTTGCCGTGCTTGGCGATCGGCACGCCCGCGCCCGCGGCGACGACGGCCGCGGTCGTCGACACGTTGATCGTGTCGTAGTCGTCGCCGCCGGTGCCGCAGGTGTCGACGAGCGGCTCGCGGTCGGGCTCGATCGTGCGGGCCGCGTCTCGCATCCCCTGCGCGAAGCCGGCGATCTCGGCCTCGGTCTCGCCCTTCGTCCGGAGCGCGGCCAGCAGCGCCCCGATCTGCGCCTCGGTCGCGTCCTCGAAGACGAGCCGCGCGGCCTCGCGCGCCTCCTCTACGGTCAGATCCTCTCCGTCCGTCACGCGCTCGACCGTGTCGTTGAGATTCATTGTGTCCACCGATGTAGTATTCCGCGTTGTGATGTACAAGTGTGTACACTGTTTTAACGCTGTCGCCGAGGTGCGGAACGGTAGCAGACGGCGAGAACGCGGACGGAACGGTGGCGAACGGAAGGCGGGACCGAGGCGGTACGGAAGCGGAGGGGGAGAGCGGGAGCGACCGACTCTACGCCGCGTCGAGCGCGGTCGACCCGTCGGCCTCGACGACGACCACCGGGACCTCGGCGTCGCCCACCACCGTGTCGGTCGTCGACCCGAAGACGAACCGCCCGACGGTCCCCGTCGTCGGCGCGCCCACGACGACCAGGTCGTAGTACGCCGACTGCTCGACGATCGCGCCGGCGGCGGTCCGGTCCTCGACGAGCCACCGGTCGGCGCGGTCGAACTCGCCGAGCCGGTCCGCGGCCGCGTCGAGGAGCCGTTCCCCGGCCGCGGCGTAGTCGGTGTCGGCCGCGCCGGCGGGGGCGACCGTCCCGGAGGCGTCGGCGTCGGGGGGCGCGTCGGCGAGCGCCGCGTCCGAGGGAACGACGTGGAACAGTTCGAGCCAGGCGCCCGTCGCCGCCGCGATCTCGCGCGCGACGTCGACGGTGGCCCCGGAGTGCGGCCCGGGACCGACGGCGACGAGGACCGAGGAGACCCGATCGGGTCGTTCCGCGCGGTCGGCACCGTTCAGCGACACGTCGGCCGCGGCCGGGACGCCGCTCGCGTCGTCGACCGCGGGCCGGATGACCGGGTCGCCGACCGCGGGCGATCCCGCGTGACCGGCGGCGGTCGCGCCGCCCGATTCGCCGCGCGCGCCGCCGTTTCGGGTGCCGCCCTCTCGGGCGTTTCCACCGTCGACGTCGCTCCCATCCATGCGTGAACGTCTGACGCTCGTCAGATAAATCCCGTTGGTTCCGCGGCCGCGGTCGGGTCGGCATGACGCGGTGAGGCCCCGGTAGAGGGCGCGCGCGGCGTCACTCCCGGAAGAACTCGTCGCGCTCGAACGGCTCCGCCTCGCCCTCCACCGCGAGGACGTCGAGCGCGGTGACCTCGGCCCCGACACCGAGCAGCCCCGCGAGGCTCGGCTCGGTCCGCCCCTCGTCGCCGGAGATCAGCTCCTTGATGTAGAGGCCGCCCTCGCCGCGGATCTCGACGGTCGCGTGACGCCGGTCGTCGAGTTCGGCGGTCACCTCGTACACGTCGCGCTCGCGGGTCATGCTCGCGCGGCGGTGGTCCACCCGGTTCGGCGTGTACTGCTCGACGGTCGCTCCCTCCAGCGCGGCGACCGCGTCCGCGAGCGCGTCGGCGTCGACGTCGGCGTCGAACGTCACCGCGGCGCGGTAGCGCTTGGCCGCGTCGTGTCCCTTCACTCGCTCGACCATCTCGTAGGTCGCGAGCCGGAGCCCCTCGACCTCGACCGCGCCGTCGGCGAAGGCGTTGATGTCCGACTGGAGGCGGTCGGTGTCGACCCGGCGCCGACGCGGCTCCTCGACCTCGACCACGAACGGGCGTCCGGTGCCGAGCATGAGCGCGTCGACGTCCTCGCGGCCCGCGCCGTGGAACGTCGCCTCCGTCCCGTCCATCACGTCCTCGACGACCGGCGCGGTGTACTCCTCGACGCTGTCGTCGTAGAGGTAGCCGGAGCCGCCGCAGTGGTCGCAGGGGTCGGCCCCCTGCCGCCCGGAGCCCTTACACTCGCGGCAGGGCCACTCCGTCTGGGGGATGTCGCGCTCCAGCTTCCTGTATCGGCCGTAGACGAACGTGGAGTTGATCTTCGCGTCGATCTCGTCTTCGGCCAGGTCGATCGTGAACTGGACGTCGGGTCGGTCGAAGGAGACCTCCGCGCCCGTGAGCCGCCCGAACCGCTTGCCGACCTCGCGGTTGAACTCCGATTTGAACGGCTCGCCCGCGTCCTCGTCGAGGCCGGCGTCCGCGCGGAGCAGCGCCTCGTTCTCCTCGATCAGCGGCGGGGGGCGCGTGCCGACGTTGTACGTGGCGAACTCGACGCCCTCGGCCGCGTCGGCGGCGCGGTCGGCCCACTCGTCGAAGGCGGCGCAGCGCCCCTCGCACACCCAGCAGTCCGCGGTGTCGACCGGCTCGTGGTCCTCGTCGTCGCGCAGCGCGAGCGACACCCGGAGCGCCGAGCCGCGGTCGGCGTTCGACAGCCCGAAGCTCCGGTCGGCGACGAGCCGGCCGAGACAGGCGTCGCACACCGGCCCGGTCTCGGTCGCGCGCGCCGCGACGTCGAGTACGTCCATACGCTCACCAGCGCGCCGCGTGGTAACTGTCTTACTACTCGGTGGCTCCGTCGAGATCCGCAGCGGACGACGCGCTCCGTTCGGATACCGTCAGCGTAGTTGACTCGTGGGCTTCAGTCGGCGTTTCTCTCCGATTCTGAGCCGGATATGTCACTAGAATATAAGGAAGAACAGCCTCATATCACGGTATGCGATTTTTCAGCAAAACCGTCGCCGCGGGCGTCGCCGTCGGCTCGGCCGTCGGACTGATCGGCGGAGTGCTCGTCGGCCCGGACGGGTGGGCGCTCGGGGGGGCGGCGGCGGGAGGTGCCGTCGGCTCGGGAAGCACCGATCTCGCGGAGTCGATAATCGAGAGCTCGAAGGCCGGCGTGCTCGCCGCCGTCGTGTTCGCGGCGGTCTTCGGGCTCGGTACGGGCGTGCGCGCCGCGATCTTCTTGAGAAGTCCGGAGGCGCTGACACAGGGCATCGGACCGTTCTTCTCGATCGCGTTCGTCTACGGGTTCGGCTGTTTCATCGCCGCCGCCGTCACCGGCGCGGCCGTCCACGTCCTCCGAAATTCGACGTAGGTGGCCGACTCGTGCGACTCGGCGACCGGCCGTCTCGGCCGCGTCCGTCCGAGGCGCTGCGTTCGGCGGTGCCCGCTCGGTCACTCCGTCGGTCCGCCGCGCGGTCGAGCGCCGGCCCGACCGTCGGCGAGGGGGCTCGCAGTCGGATCGTTCAATGTCGCCCGGACGGAGGGACTGGTATGGGAACGCCACTCGATCCGCGGGCGGAGCAGGTCGCCGAGGTCCTCGACCGGCTGTACGAGGAGTACCCCGACTCGACCATCTCGCTCAACTACTCGAACCGGCTGGAGCTGCTCATCGCGGTGATCCTCTCCGCGCAGTGTACGGACGAGCGCGTGAACGAGGTGTGCGCGGACCTGTTCGAGACGTACGAGACGCCCGAGGAGTACGCGGACGCGCCACAAGAGGAGATGGCCGAGGAGATAAACTCGATCACCTACTACAACAACAAGGCGAAGTACATCCGCTCCGCGTGCGCGGACATCGCGGAGGAGCACGACGGCGAGGTGCCGGACACGATGTCCGAGCTGACGGACCTCGCGGGCGTCGGTCGCAAGACCGCGAACGTCGTCCTCCAACACGGCCACGACGTGGTCGAGGGGATCGTCGTCGACACCCACGTCCAGCGGCTCACGCGGCGGCTCGGGATCACGGAAGAAGAGCGGCCAGAGGCGATAGAGCAGGACCTGCTGGACGTCGTCCCCGAGAGCGACTGGCAGCAGTTCACACACCTCATGATCGACCACGGCCGGGCGACGTGTACCGCGATCAACCCCGACTGCGACGACTGCGCCCTCGCCGACCTCTGCCCCTCGGAGAAGGGGGACGCCGCGGTCGACCTCGCCAGCGGCGAGGCGTGGTGAGGCCGGAGAACCGGTCTGACCCGATAGCGTTCGGGAGCTATATTTAAAGACCCCGCAGATGCGGGGACCCGGTCGAACTCGTCTCGCCGAGGGGGAACTCGCTTTTCGGTTTATATATTCATCCGGCGTATCCGCAAGTGAGGAGAGACACAATGTCCACGAAGACCACAAACGAGTTCGGCGGCGAGTTCGGCGGAATCACGCTACTGGGGAAGGCGCACTCGCTGTCGGCGCTGTTCATCGTCCTGCTCCGGGCGACGATCGGCGGGATGATCCTGTTCGCGGGCCTCGGGAAGGTGACCGGCGAGGCGTTCGACGCCAGCGGCTACCTCGTCCACGCCCCCGCCGCGGCGAGTCCGGTCAGCGGGCTGTACGCCGCGATGGGGTCGACGCCGTGGTTCGTCGAGTTCGCGAACGTGTTCGTGCCCGCGACGCAACTGCTCATCGGCGCGGCGCTCATCACCGGCGCGTTCGTCCGGCTGGCCGCGCTGGGCGGGGCGATGCAGATGACGCTGTTCTACCTCGGCGGGTGGAGCGGCGACTTCCTCGCCCTGTTCGACTCGACGCTGGTGTACGCGGTCGTGTTCCTCACGGTCGCCGCGTTCGGCGCGGGCCGCGTCCTCGGCCTCGACGCCTACATCGAGCAGATCCAGGTCGGCGGGCAGGCGCTCGTCGAGAGGGTCCCGGCGCTCCGGTACGTCCTCGGCTGAACCGACGCCCCTCGCGGCGGTGACGGAGGCGCAACCGCCCGCTGCCGGCTCGTTTTCGGTCCGTCACTCGAACCGTTCTCTGTTCTGCGACCGTTTCGGCGGAATCGAACCCGAGCAACGGGTGGGATCATAAGCCGCGAGCCGGTCAGTACGAGATGATGACCGACACTGACTCGGACGACGCCGCCCGAAGCCCGGACATCGACGACGTGTTGACGGAGCTGGACGAACTCGAAGAGCTGGTCGACGGGGAGGAGGAGCGACGGCAGGTCCGAGAGGCCATGCGAACCGCGCGGCAGGTCAGGCCGGAGGGGGTCATCGGCCGATTCCGGACGCAGTTCGGCTCGCGCGACGCCGGCGAGGCGCTGGTGGGGAGCTTCGTCTTCGGACTGCCCATGATCGTCGAGGGCGGCGCGCTGGAGATCGGTCGGTTCATCGCGGAACGGCCGCCGGCGTTCCTCCTCACGCTCCTGTTCGGCGGGGCGGTCGTCGTCGGGATACTGCGTGCGGGCGAGTTCGAGCGAGTCGTGGAAGACCGGATGTTCGGCGTCGTTCCGCTTCGCCCCCTCGCTATCGTCGCCATCGCGGGCGGGCTGGCCGTCGCGCTGATGACAGGGTGGGGGCGGGTGTCGTGGAGCGATCCGATGGTCGCCGGCGGACAGACGCTGCTGGTCGCCATCGCGATGAGCATCGGGGCGTCGATCGGCGACATCCTCCCGGAGAACTGACGAAGTCGCCCGTCGAGACGGGCCACGCGTGACGTCTCGACTGAGCGCCCGGGAAACGGAGCCGGGGGCGCGTCCGCCGAGCGCGCCGGTTTCGGGTTTCAATCCTTATAAGAGCGAGCGACCGGTACGAGGCTGTAATGGAACTCGGTTCGCGGGAGGCGTTCTCCCGGATGGGGACGCTCGGCATCGAGGAGGAGTTCTATATCGTCGATGCCGACGGCCGCCCGACGTCCGGGACCGACGACCTCGTGTACGGCCGCGACCCGCCCGCGGCCGTGCCGGAGGGATTCGACCACGAGCTGTTCGAGTGTACGATCGAGGCGCAGACGGAGCTGATCGAGGACGGCGACGACGCCGGCGACGCGCTCGCGACGGTCCGCGAGGCGCTCGTCGACCACGCCGCCGTCGACGGCTATCGGGTCGCGGCCGCGGGCCTCCACCCGGCGGCGAAGTGGCGCGAGCTCGACCACGTTCAGAAGCCGCGGTATCGGGCGCAGCTGGACTGCATCCAGTACCCGCAACACCGGAACACGACCGCCGGGCTCCACGTCCACGTCGGCGTCGACGACGCGGACAAGGCCGTGTGGGTCGCGAACCGACTGCGGTGGCACTGCTCGGTGCTGCTCGCGCTGTCGGCGAACTCCCCGTTCTGGAACGGGTTCGACACCGGGCTCGCGTCGGCCCGGGCGAAGGTGTTCGAGAACCTCCCGAACACCGGGATCCCCTCGGCGTTCGAGGACTTCGACGCGTTCCAGCGATACGAACGACGGATGGTCGAGACCGACTCCATCGCCGACCGCGGCGAGCTGTGGTTCGACGTGCGCCCCCACACCGGCCACGGCACCGTGGAGGTCCGCGCGCCCGACGCGCAGCGCGACCCCGACGTGACGCTCGCGCTCGCCGAGTACGTCCGCGCGCTGGTGGTCGACTACGCCGAGCGGTACGAGGACGGCGAGTCGCTCCCCTCGCTGCGCCGCGAACTCCTCGACGAGAACAAGTGGCGCGCGATCCGGCACGGGCACGACGCCGCGTTCGTCGACCGCGACGGCGAGGGGACGACCCCGCTCGGCGAGGTCGTCGACGCCGAGTGCGACCGGCTCGGGATCTCGGGGGTCCGCGAGGTGTACGATGCGGAGAGCGGCGCGGCGCGCCAGCGCCGGATCCGCGAGGAGTCGGGCCCGGACGCGCTGCGCGAGGACCTCCTCTTGAACGCCTGAACGCCGGGACCGAGTTCGGGGAGTGCGACCGGACGACGACTCCGCGGGGCGCGTCTCCCGCCGACGTTTCGTCGGAACGAAAGCGACGAGAAACCCTTTTGCCCGCGTAGCCCCCACTTTCCGTCATGACCACGGACGATTCAGCGTCGGAGCCGGGGGACGATCCGGAGGAGTCGCCGACCGAGCGGACCCGCGAGGAGCTTCGGAAGACGAGGGAGCGGCTCGGCGAGGGGGCCGACAGGGCGGTGAAGGGGTTCGACGACAACGTCGTCGACCTGCTCGCGTGGCTGCTCGACACGGAGACCCGCGCCCGCATCTACGTCTACCTCCGAGACAACCCCCACAGCACCAGCGACGAGGTCGCCGACGGGACCGGGCTGTACCCCAGCACCGTCCGCGAGGCGCTCGCCGAACTCCACGACGAGGGGACCGTCGAACGCGACAAGCGCAAGGCCGAGGGCGCGGGCAACAACCCCTACGAGTACGAGGCCATCGCGCCGAGCGACCTGGTCCGCGGCGTCGTCGGCGACGTCCAGGCGGAGCTGAACGCCGTGTTCAACCTCGACCGGCGGCTCGGCGGCGAGTCGCCCGACGGCGACACCGAGCCCGTCCAGATATCCGTCGACGGGCAGGACGACGCGGTCGGTACGGAGATCGACGCGGCGGGCGACGCGAGCGAAGGGGACGCGGAGGGTGCGGACGGGGGCGCGGCCGACGCGGGCGAGGGCGACGAAGCCGAGCCCACCAACTGAGCGGCGGCGCGGTCCGGCGACGGTCGCGGTTCGGGACGTTTTAAGGTCGACCCGCGCAACGGAGAGGCATGAACGTCGCGCTTGGGGGTACGTTCGATCCCGTTCACGACGGCCACCGGAAGCTGTTCGAACGGGCGTTCGAGCTGGGTGACGTCACCGTCGGGCTCACCTCCGACGAGCTCGCGCCGAAGACCCGGCACGTCGAGCGGTACGTCCGCCCCTACGACCGGCGCGAGCGCGACCTGGAGGCGGAGTTGGCACCCCTGGCCGCGGCGCACGGCCGCGAGTTCGCGGTCCGCGAGCTGACGGAGCCGACCGGCATCGCGGTCGAACCGGAGTTCGACGCGCTGATCGTCTCGCCCGAGACGAAGGGCGGCGGCGAGCGGATAAACGAGATCCGCGCCGAGCACGGGCGCGACCCGCTGGATCTCGTCGTCGTCGACCACGTGGCGGCCGAGGACGGCGAGCGGATCTCCTCGACGCGGATCGTCGCGGGCGAGATCGACGAGCACGGTAACCTCACCCCCGACCGCGAGGGGCGGGGCGCGACGCGCCCGGAATGACCGACGCGAACGCGACCGAGGGGAGCGCGGCCGCGTCCCGGCGCGCGGCGCTGCTCCGGATCGCCCTCGGCGAGACCGGCTTCGAGCGGGCGACGGTGTGGAGCGCGGTCGGGTGCGCGCTGACGTACGTCGCCTTCGACGCGACCGCCGCGGCGGGCGTCGGTCCCGCGGCGACGGCCGGCGGACTCGCCGCGGTCGCCGCGGTCGGCGCGGTCGCCTTCGCCGCGACCGGCGGCGGAGCCCTCCCGACGGCCCTGCTCGCGTACGGCCCCTTCGCGGGCACGCTGCTCCGCGCGCTCGGCCCGACGCCGTACGCGCTCCCGGGCGGCCCCGGCGGCCCTCCCCTCGCCGCCGTCACCGCGCCCCTCGCTCTCGCCGCCGCGGTCGCCGTCGCCGTCGGCTTCGCGGCGGCCGTGGTCGGGTTCCTCGTCGGTCGGATACGGGGGTGAGCGGGCCGCGGGAGTCGGCAGCGTCCTCCCCGACTCACCGTCCGCTCAGCCGTCGATCTTCCCGTTCAGCACCTTCGCCGCGACCAGGATCGGGTCCCACACCGGACTGAACGGCGGCGCGTACGCGAGGTCCAGTCGCTCCACCTCGGGCACGGTCATGTCCGCCTCGATCGCGGTCGCGAGCGTGTCGATCCGGATCGCCGCGCGGTCGGTGCCGACGACGCTCCCGCCGAGGAGTCCGCGGGTGTCGCGGTCGGCGACGAGGGTCACGTCGGTCTCGGCCGCGCCGGGGTAGTAGCCGGAGCGCGACCCCGCGGTCACCGTCTCGCGGACCGGGTCGAACCCGGCCGCCTCGGCCGCGTCCGGGTCGAGGATCCCGACGCGGGCGGCCTCGGTGTCGAACGCCTTCACCGCGGCGGTCCCCGCGATGTCGCCGACCGGCGTCGGGTCGCCCGCGACCGTCGCCCCGATGGCGCGCCCGGCGCGGTTCGCGGTGAGGCCGAGCGGCGTCCAGTCCGGCTCGCCGGTCACCGCGTGGCGCGCGGTCGCGCAGTCGCCGGCGGCGTACACGTCCGGGAGGCTGGTGCGGCCGCGGTCGTCGACCCGGATCGCGTCGCCCGGGCCGCGGTCGAACCCGGTGCCGTCGAGCAGCTCCGTGTTCGGGCGGATCCCGACCCCGACGACCGCCATGTCGACCGGGATCCGCTCGGGGGACGCGCCGCCGCCCCCGCTGCCGACCTCGACCGCCTCGATCCGGTCGTCGCCGACGAGCGCGTCGACCGGCGCGTCCGTGTGGACCGCGACGCCCTCCGCTTCGAGCGCGGCCTCGACGCGGCTGCCGACCGCCTCGCCGAACGGCGAGAGGAGGTGGCCGGACCGGTGGAAGACGCGGACCTCCAGCCCGCGCTCCGCGAGCGCCTCGGCGACCTCGACGCCGACGTACCCGCCGCCGACGACCGCGGCGGTCTCGGGGGCGGGCATCGCCGCGTTGCGCTCGGTCCTGTCGCGGTCGACCGCGCTCACGTCGGCGCGGTCGGGGTCGTAGGCCTCGGGCTCCGCGACGTACGCGTCGATCGCGGCCGCGGCGTCCATGTTGTGAAGCGTGAACGCGCCGTCGAGGCCGCGCACGTCGAAGGGACCCGGGTCGGCGCGCGCGCCGGTGGCGACGAGCAGGTCGCCGTACGCCCGCTCGAACCGGTCGCCCTCGGCCGTCTCGACCGTGACGCGCTTCGCGTCGGGGTCGACCGCGATCACTTCGCGGCCGCGCCGGAGGTCGATCCCCCGCTCGGCGACCTCGCTCGGCGACAGCGACAGGAGGTCGGACAGGCGGTCGACGTAGCCGGCGATGAAGTACGGCATGCCGCAGTAGGCGTACGAGATCCACCGGCCCTTCTCGAAGACGACGACCTCGCGGTCCGGCGCTTCGCGACGGAACTTGCTAGCCGCGCTCAACCCCGCCGCGTCGGCCCCGACGACCACGAACGGATCGCTCATGACGGGACATCGACGGGGCGGGTGAAAAAGTCACGCCGCGGGTGCGGCCGGGGCACGCGACCGGTCGGGGCCCTAACCGCCGGAAGCAACGGCGGCTCAGTCGCCGTCGCTCAGTCGTCGTCGGCCAGCCGCGAGAGCGTCTCGCGGGCGTTCGCGACGGCCTTCTCCTTCTTCGCCGGGTACGCCTCGACCTTCGTTCGGACGGTGATCCCGGGGCCGAGGCGGACGTCGCCCCGGAAGGCCGCCTGCTTGTCGAGCCGGAGGAACAGCGCGCAGTTGTCGTCGACCCGCTCGTCGAGTTCGTCGAGGACGCGGTCGAGGTCGTCCAGTTCGGACAGGCGGTCCAGCACGTGTCGCATCTCGTCGGCGGTCTCGACGCGCGCCGAGAGGACGACGATCCGGTCGCCGTGATGCCCCACGTTCTCCACGCGGTCGAGTTCGACGTCCTCGGGGAGGAGGGTTCGCAGCGACTGCTCGACCCGCTTGACGTCCTCCGTGGCGTACGAGAACGCGCGGAGGTCGACGTAGTGGAAGGGGACTTTCGGCATGCGAAACGAGTGGGTGCGGCGTTACTCCTCGCTCTCGACGGCGTCGAGCGCGTCCTCTGGGACGCCCGTCTCCTGACCGTCCTCGAAGCTGACCGTGTACGTCGCGTCGCCGAACATGGTCTCCATCACCTGCGTGATCGTGCCCGACTCGCCGTCGTACTCGCTGTGTTTGTCGTGGAGCACGACCTCGTCTTCCTTCTCGAAGCTCATGACGTCTCGTTCCGCCGGGACGGTTAAAAGCGCGCGGATCCCGACCGAGACGAGGGGGTCCGGACGGGCGGGCGTCGGCTCACGTCACCGCGAGCAGCACCGCGCCGAACGCGATCATCAGCGCGATCCCCACCGCGAGCCACACGACGGCGCTGTCGACGGCGAGCGCGACCGCGACCGCGGCGGCGACGGCGAGGAACCCGAAGACCGCGCCCGCGGTCCCGCCGCGCCTGACGAGCCGGTCGAGCGCGTTCACCGCTTGCCGGCCGGGCGGCACGTCGGGGGGACGCTCCGGGGGCGCGGAGAAGGTCTCGTCGACCGCGACCGGCTCCTCGGGGGTGTCGGTGGAGGGGTCGAGCCGCACGTCGACGTAGCTCGTGTTCGACCCGTAACCGGTGACGATCTTCAGCTTGCCGCGGACGCGCTCGTCGACGTCGGCCGTCGACACGTGGACGTGGCGGGTGGCCTCGTCGGCGACGAAGTGGTTGACCTCGTCGACCGCGGTCACCCGGTCGAGGTCGTCGTCGAAGTGGAGGTGGACGTGCGTCGAGCGCCCGGTGTTCTCGAGCACGACCGGAAACGGCCCGTCGGTGGCGAACGCGTCCGGCGCGTCGATGTCGTGGACCGCCTCCCCGTTCAGTTCGACGTCGAGTGTCGGCACGGTGGAGACCACGACCCCGTACTAAAAAAAGATTCACACGGGCGAGGGGTCTCCGGGCGGTGTGTCGGCGTTTACGCGGCCGCCTCCTCGCGCATGTCCGGCGGCAGGAGGTTCGGGATCCCGTCTTCGATGGGGTACGTCTCGCCGCACTCCGTACAGGTGAGCGTCCCGGCGAGGACCTCCTCGTCGTCCGCCTCGTCGACGTCGAGTTCGAGGGTCGACTTGTCGAGCGGACAGCAGATCACGTCCATCAGGGATTCCTTCATACCGCTCGGTTGGGTTGGACCGATAAAAAAGCGTGCGGGTCGCGGCCGCGTCGGATAACAACCCCTTTTGCCGACGCGCTCGCCATCCGGGAGCATGGGCATCCCGGCGGAGCGAATCGAGCGGCTGTTCGTCCTCGCTCGCGAAGCGGTCGTCGACGACGAGTACGACCGCGCCCGCGAGTACGTCGCCCGCGCCCGTCGAGTCGCCGAGCGCAACCGCTGTGGCGTCCCCGCGGCGCTCTCCAGGCGCGCCTGCGACGACTGCGGCGTCTACCTCCGGCCCGGGAAGACGAGTCGCGTCCGGACGCGGCCCGGGCGCGTGGTCGTCCGCTGTACCGAGTGCGGGGCGACGGCGCGGTACCCCTACGGCGAGAAGTAACCGCGGCGGTGCGGCTCGGAACTACTCGACGCGCTCGCGGAGCTCGGCGAGCACCGAGACCGTCCCGTCCATGAACTCCTCCGCGACCACCTCGTCGGCCGCCTCGCGGGCCACGGCGTCCGCGTTGGCGACCGCGTACGACTCGCCGGCGACGCGGAAGGTCGAGGCGTCGTTCTCGCTGTCGCCGACCGCGACGAACGCGGCGGGATCGAGGTCGAGCGCCTCGGCGACGCGTTCAAGCGCCCGACCCTTGCTCACGCCCGTCGACTTGACGTGGAAGGCGTAGCCGGTGTCGACGACCTCCACGTCCTCGACGGTCGCGGCAACCTCGCGGAGGAGCGCCTCGTCGGCGTCGGGCGAGACCGCGACCTCCGTCTCGCGCCAGCGGTTCACGGTATCGCCGTCGCCCCACCCGACCGCGCCGCCGCGCTCGCGGAACGCCTCGACGACGGCCCAGGCGGCGTCCGGGTCGCCGACGACGGTCGTCTCGCCGCCGACGTACGCGACGCCGCCGTTCTCCGCGATCACCGTCTCCTCGCGGCCGAGGAAGTTCGCGAGCGCGACGGGGTACGGGAACGCCTTCCCGGTGGCGAACACCACCGGCGCGTCCCACGCGGGCAACAGCTCGAAGACTCGCGGATCGATCCGACCGGTCGGCGTCGTCAGGGTGCCGTCGATGTCGAGCGCGAGGGGCGGAACCATACGCCGAGTCGGGGACTCCGCGTCAACTGTCTTCCGTTCGAGAAGGTGACGGTGACCGCCCGCGCCGGGGCTATGCGGTCCGGGCGCGGCGGTCGAACAGCTCGCGGAAGACGAGCGTCGGGAAGAGCGGCACGAGTCGGCTCGGCGGCCGGCCCTTGCCGTCGCTCCGGTGGACGGTGACGCGTTCGAGCAGTCCGCCGTCGGCCAGCTCGTAGAGCACGCGGCGCACGGTCGACGCCGAGAGGTCGACCCCCGGCCGCGCCGCGATGGCCTCCGTCGCCACTCCGACGGTCGACCGCTCGTCCTCCGACAGCCCGGCGAGTTCGTAGAGGAGCCGCTGCCGGCTCTCCGGGAGCGCGAGCACGCGACCCAGCGCGACGCAGGGCCGGGGCACGCCGTCGATGCCGGCGTCGACGTCGCCCGCGCGGACCGTCGACGCGCCCGCCCGCTCCGCGTGGACCGCCGCGCCCATCACGGCGGCGAGCGCGTCGTGGGCGTCGCCCGCGGCCCACTCGACGATCTCGCGGATCTGGTCGTGGGTGAGCGCGTCGCGGCCGAGCCCGGTCGAACACCGGCTCGTCAGCAGTTCGACGAGCATGTGCCGGCGGTACTTCGCGAACTCGACGGTGGCCTCCGGCTCCCAGTCGATCGAGTCCGGCGGGTCGCGGCCGAGGAACGCCGGCGTGAGCCGCTCGCCGACGTCGGCCAGCCAGTCGACGAGCGTCGCCGCCGCGGGCGTCTCCGTCTCGTTGGTGTGGTCGACGGCGACGACGAGATCCGGGCCCGTGCGCATCGCGTCGCGCAGCGACTCGGCCAGCTCGTCGGTCCCGATCCCGTGGTCGGGGACGGGGTCGTCGCTCATCGCGGCCAGCATCGCGTGGTACAGTCGGAAGCGGGTCGACGCGCGCCGGGCGTCGACGTAGACGAAGCCGGGGATCGTCGGCTCCACCGCGCGCGTAGTCGTCTGGATGGCGCGTCGCGGGCCGCTGTGGCTCGCGAGCCGGTCGACCAGCGCCGAGACGACCGCCGACTTCCCGCTCCCCTTCGGGCCGTACACGTAGACGCTCGGCGGGAGCGACCCCGTGAACGCGGGCTCGAACACGTCGAGGAGCCGCTCGATGGCCGGGCCGCGGCCGACCGGCGAGTCGACGTGCGTGACCGGCGACACGGCTTCGAAGTCGGCGAGGACGCTCATCGCCGCGTCGTAGCCGAGCCGTCGCTCGATCCGGTCGTCGATGTTCACGGCCGGCCCTCCGTGACAGCCGAACTAAACCCCCCCGGATCGCGACGGGGCGACGGCCGCCGAGTCGGGCGGATCCGCCCGCCCGAGACGGCGCCTACCAGTGGGCCGGCTTGTACCGGTTGATGACGACCGTCGACACCACGAAGACGGCCCCGCTGATGAGGCCGGCTATCAGCCCGACCGGGAGTCGGACGCCGAGCGTCCCCTCCGACACCACCGCCGTCACGGCTCCCACGACCCCCATCACGACGAGGAGGTTCCGTCGATCCGTCCGGTCCAGTCCGATCCGATCCAACATACCGCGTCATCCCGGTCGGGGAAGTTAAACGCCCCGCGTTCGCCTCGCGACCGATGGCCGCGGACCGGGCGGGCGGCGACGGCCTCGCTCCGGGCGGACGGCCGGGGTCGCCCCGATGGAAACCTATAGGACCGTCGGACGAACTACGACGGGTATGTCGAACGATCCGGCCGTGAAGACGCTGCACACCGTCGACAACCGGAGCAAGGTCGTCGCCGTCCTGGCGACGGCGGCCGCCTTCGGGGCCGGGATGCTCGCCGTCGGCGACATCGAGTTCGTCTCGATCGCCGCGGCCGCGGTCGGCGTCGGCGTCCGATTCGGATCGGTGTGGTGGGGCGCGCGCGTCTTCGTCGACCGCGACGCAGCGTCCGTGACGGAGCAGCCGACCGCCGGCGGGTTCCACCACGGGGCGGTCGGAGTCGCGCTCGCGGCGGCCGGCGGCCTCGCGCTGGTCGCCCGCTCCCTCGGCGGCGCGGTGTCGACGGTCGCGGTCGCCGCCGTCGCGGCCGCCGTCGTCGCGTTCCTCGTTCTCTCCGTGCTGCTCCCCGAGTGACGGCCGCTCGCGGTCGGGGTCACCGAGACACCGGTCGCTGTCCGGGCGATTCCGATCGACCGCGGATAAGCGATGTGCCATGATAAAAAGATCCTGCCGAGAGCGGGGACGCGTTAGATCCCCGTGCCGGGGATCCACACGGCCCAGTTGAGCAGTCCGGCGATGACGAGCAGCCCGAGCGTCAGCGACCAGACCACGATGGCGGCCGCCGGCGGGTCGAGGTGCGTGTCGGAGTGCGCGTAGAACACGCGCTGCGACGCCTCACCGACGACCGCGGCGAACACGCCGAACGCCGCGCCGAACAGCAGCGCGGGCGCGGCACCGAACGCCAGCGGCGCGGTCAGGTCGGCCGCCGAGAGGTCCGTGAGCGTCGTGATGCCCCCCTGCCACACGGAGAGGAAGGCTGTCGACCCCGCCAGTGTCATGTGGTGGGTGACCGGGATCCGGTCGACGCCGAGGTTCAGGAACAGCAGCGACCCGGCGCTGATCCCGAAGCCGGCGAACACGGCGATGAGGCCGTGCCCGCTGCTGACCATGTTGTACGTGATGACGCCGGAGGCGAGACCGGCGAAGAAGCCGATCGCCGCGACGTGCGACCACTTGTACATGTTCGGGAGCCACGGTTCGACGGCGAGGCGGTCCTCGCTGGCCTTCCCGCCGTCGCCCTTGACCTCGCCGGGTTCGCGCATCTCCTCGCGCTCGAACGGCCCCATGTCGAAGTAGCCGCTCGCCTTGTCGCTCACTTCGCCGACGATACTGTACCCGAAGACGGCCCGAACCACGAGCGCGCTGATGACGATGCTCACCGGGATCGGGTCGACCGGTATGGCGAGCTGTCGAGAGAGCTGCTCGATCAGGACGCCGAAGACGCCGAAGACGGCACCCACGGCGAGGATGTCCGGCTTACTCCCCAGCGCGAAGCCGATGTCCTTCGCGTTGTGGTAGTCGAATCCGGACTCCATGTATCCCCGGTCGGCCGCGTACGCGGCGGCCGCGGCACCTCCCGCGAAGGAGATGTGCGGCCCGAACACCGGACCGAACCCGACGTCGACGCCGAAGCCGCCGCCGCCGAGCGACCCGCCGATGACGAGGAAGCCCGTGAAGATGAACGCCGGCAGCGCGCCGAGCGCCGCCCCGAACGCGCCGCCCGCGAGCGCTCCGAGGAGGATCGTCGGGTTGGTCAGACTCTGGATCACGTCCGTCGGTGCGCCGGGCTCGTACCCGACCTGTAGCACGGCGTCGGCCGCGACGGCCAGTTCCGGGAACAGTTCGACGCCCATTTATTCGTCCTCCTCGTCCAGCGCCCAGTTCTTCGAGCGATCGATCGCGTCGTCCCAGCGGCTGTAGAGCTTGTCTACCTCCGCTTGGTCCTTCTCGGGGCTGAAGTCGCGATCGATCTGCCAGTTGTCGCGGAGTTCGTCGACGTTGTCCCAGTAGCCGACGGCGAGGCCGGCGGCGTACGCCGAGCCGAGCGCGGTGGTCTCGTCGACCTCCGGACGGACGATGTCCGTCTGGATGATGTCAGACTGGAGCTGACAGAGGAAGTTGTTCTTGACCGCGCCGCCGTCGACCCGGAGGCTCGTCATCTCGACGCCGGAGTCGGCCTCCATGGCCTCGGCGAGGTCGCGGGTCTGGTACGCGATGCTCTCGAGCGTCGCGCGGACGATGTGCTCCTTGGTCGTTCCGCGGGTCATCCCGACGATGGTCCCGCGGGCGCGACCGTCCCAGTGCGGCGCACCGAGCCCGGTGAACGCCGGCACCATGTAGACCCCGTCGGTCGAGTCGACCGACCGGGCGAGTTCGGCGGTCTGGGCCGCGTTGTTGATGAGGTCGATGTCCTCGAGGAACTCGATCGCCGCGCCGGCGATGAAGATCGACCCTTCGAGCGCGTACTGGACCGGCTCGCCCGACATCTGGAACCCGACCGTCGTGAGCAGGCCGTTGTCGGACGCGACGGCCTCTTCGCCGGTGTTCATCAGGTAGAACGCGCCGGTTCCGTAGGTGTTCTTCGCGTCGCCCTTGTCGAAGCAGGTCTGGCCGAACAGCGCAGCCTGCTGATCGCCGAGGGCGCCCGCGACCGGGATCTCCTCGCCGAGGAAGCCGTCGGCGTCCGTGTGGCCGTAGTAGTCCTCGTCGGAGGAGGGGCGTACCTCCGGCACCATCTCCTTCGGCACGTCGAACTCCTCGAGGAGCTCGTCGTCCCACTCCATCTCCCGGATGTTGTACAGCATCGTCCGGGACGCGTTGGTGACGTCCGTGATGTGGTTCCCCGTCAGGTTGTGGATGAGCCACGTGTCGATGGTCCCCATGATGAGCTCGCCCTCGCGAGCGCGCTCACGGAGGTCGCCGCCGCGGGAGCTCTGCATCTTGAGCGGCTCCGCGTTGTCGAGGATCCACTCGGTCTTTGTCGCGGAGAAGTACGCGTCGCACTCCAAACCGGTCTTCTCGCGGATCTCCTCGACCTTGCCGGCCTCCTGGATCTCCTCGACGCGGTCCGTCGTCCGCCGGTCCTGCCACACGAGGGCGTTGTGGACCGGCTTCCCGGAGTCTTTGTCCCAGACGATCGTCGTCTCGCGCTGGTTGGTGATGCCGAGCGCCTCGAGCTGACTCGCCTCGAGGTCGGCGTCGGCGAGGCCGTCGAGGACGACCTGCTTGGTGTTCTCCCAGATCTCGAGCGGGTCGTGTTCGACCCAGCCCGGGTTCGGATAGATCTGTTCGTGCTGTTCGTAGGCGTTCGCGACGACCTGGCCCTCATGGTCGAACACCATGAATCGGGTTCCGGTCGTCCCCTGGTCTATCGCACCGACATACTGTGTCATGTTGTGGATCCCTCCTGTGGCGCTGGTCCGTGTGCGGCGGTGGCCGGGTCGCCGTCGACGGCGACTCCGGTGCCGCGTCCGCTGTCGCGTCGCGCGTCCGCTCCGTCAGACCCGTTCAGAGCCGGGCAGAGACGGCCGCGAGGCGTATCGACGCCGCCACGACATATTTTCACGGAAGCTACCACGCCGGTCGTGAACATAATGTACTACCATAATAATCTTCCTGTTAAAATCCGGACATCGGCGCGAGTGAAAAACGTCCGTATATAAACACATCGGCAACGACGGCGATTACACTACTTGAATGACCCTGATAGTTATGCGTGGGGCGCGTCGGGAGGTAAAGTAAAGTGGGCGTGGTCCAAGGGCCTCGCATGGACAGACAAGTAGACGTCGTGGTCGTCGGTGGGGGGTCGACCGGATGCGGCGTCGTCAGGGACCTGGCGCGGCGGGGGCTCGACACCGTTCTCGTCGAGAAGGGGAACCTGACGCACGGCACGACCGGCCGGATGCACGGCCTCCTCCACAGCGGGGGCCGCTACGCGGTCTCGGACCAGAAGAGCGCGAAGGAGTGTATCGAGGAGAACATGGTGCTCCGCGACATCGCCGGGCACTGCGTCGAGGAGACCGGCGGCCTGTTCGTCAAGCGGCCGGAGGACTCGGAGGAGTACTTCCAAGAGAAGCTGGAGGGCTGCCGCGCGTGCGACATCCCCGTCGAAGTGATCGACGGCGAGGAGGCGCGCCGCCGGGAGCCGTACCTCGCGCGCGACGTCGAGAAGGCAATCGCCTTGCCCGACGGCGCGGTCGACCCCTTCCGGCTCTGCGTCTCGAACGCGGCCGACGCCCGCGAACACGGCGCGCGCGTCGAGACGCACGCGCCGGTGACCGACGTGCTCGTCGAGGACGGCGAGGTCGTCGGCGTCGAGATCGAACACGAGACGGGGCCGGGCAAGCGCGTCCACCGCGATCCGGGGACGACCGAGGAGATCCGCGCGCGCCACGTGGTCAACGCGACCGGCGCGTGGGCGGGTAACGTCGGCGAGATGGCCGGCGTCGACGTGGAGGTCCGCCCCTCGAAGGGCGTGATGACGGTGATGAACACCCGGCAGGTCGACACCGTGATCAACCGGTGTCGCCCGAAGGGCGACGCCGACATCATCGTCCCCCACGAGACTGCCTGTATCCTCGGCACGACCGACGAGGAGGTCGACGACCCCGAGGACTACCCCGAGGAGGACTGGGAGGTCGACCTGATGATCGAGACCCTCTCGGAGCTCGTCCCGGCGCTCGAAGACGCGCGGACGCTCCGCTCCTTCTGGGGCGTCCGCCCCCTCTACGAGCCGCCGGGGACGGGCACGGAGGACCCGACGGACATCACGCGCGACTACTTCCTCCTCGACCACGGCGACCGCGACGGCCTGCCGGGCATGACGACCATCGTCGGCGGGAAGCTCACCACCTACCGCATGATGGCCGAGTCCATCAGCGACCACGTCTGCGACGCGCTCGACTACGAGGCGACCTGCGACACCGCGGACGCGCCGCTGCCGGGCTCCGAGAACCCGGCGCGCATGGAGGAGCTGATGGACGAGTTCGGGCTGCGCTCGCCCGTCGCTCGGCGCTCTGGCCAGCGGCTCGGGTCGCGCGCCGACGACGTGCTCGACGAGTACGACCCGAACCCGATCGTCTGTAACTGCGAGAGCGTGACCCGCGCCGAGATCCAGGACGCGGTCGGCGAGGCCGGCTCCGACCTCAACGCGGTCCGCCTGCGGACCCGCGCCTCGATGGGGAACTGTCAGGGCGGCTTCTGTACGCACCGCATCGCGTCGGAGCTCGCCGAGGAGTACCCCGAGCCGGTCGTCCGCGACGCCGAAGACGAGCTGTACCAGGAGCGCTGGAAGGGGCAGCGCCACGCGCTGTGGGGCGAGCAGCTCTCGCAGGCGATGCTCAACCACATGCTCCACGCGACGACGATGAACCGCGACGGCGACCCCGCGAACCTCGACGAGACGGTCGACTTCGGCGCGTTCGACGCCGGCGCGGGAGCGCCCGGCCCCGGCGGCTCCGGGGGCGAGGCCGGGACCGCGGCCGCAGATGGTGGCCGCGCAAGCGACGACGCGGCCACCGATCGGGGCCGCGCGAACGACGGAGGGCGCTGATGGCGATCAACAGCGACGTCCTCGTGATCGGCGGGGGCCTCGCCGCGGTCACGGCGGCGGTGTCGGCGTCCCGCGAGGGGGCGGACGTGCGCCTCGTCTCGCACAAGGCGAGCACGCTGCGGCAGGCCTCCGGGCTGATCGACGCGCTCGGCTACGTCCCGGCGACCGAGCCCGCGAAGCCCCTGCGCGACGGACCGCCGACCGCGGGCCGGGAGCTCGACCCCGACGAGTGGCCCGATCCGGAGGGCCCGCTCGCCGACCCGTTCGAGGGGCTTGACCGGCTCCCCGAGTCCCACCCGTACCGGGTCGTCGGCGGCGACGCGCTCCGCGAGGGGCTGACCCTGTTCGACGACCTCGCCGGCGACGCGTACCGCGGCGGCCACACCGACCGCAACGCCCTCGTGCCCACCTTCGGCGGCGCGGTGAAGCCGACGGCGCGCTACCCCGCGGCCGCCGAGGCCGGGCTCGCGAGCGACGACCGCCCGATGCTGGTCGTCGGGTTCCGGTCGCTCACGGAGTACGACGCGCGGGCCTTCGCGGGGCGGCTGGAGGCCGCGGGCGTGCCGTTCGACGTCGCCGGCGCGGAGGTCGAGTTCGCGGAGGCGTTCCGCGCCGACGCGAAGATCACCCGGCTCGCGAAGGCGCTCGACCACGACGAGGCGATCGACGGCGTCCCCGCCCGCGAGGCGCTCGCGAAGGCGGTCGCCCCGCACCTCCACGACGTGGTCGACGAGAAGGGCGGCGTCGACCGCGTCGAGCGCGTCGGCTTCCCCGCGTTCCTCGGCGACGACCGCGGCGAGGAAGTCCGAGACGAGCTCGCGGACCGCCTCGGTGCCGACGTCTTCGAGATCCCGATGGGGCCGCCGAGCCTCCCCGGGCTGCGACTGGAGGACCAGTTGTTCGACGCGCTCGACGCTGAGGGCGTCCGGTTCGAGACCGGGAACCCCGTCGTCGGCGTCGAGTCCGCGACCGACGGGCGGGTGGAGACCGTCGCGGTCGATCGGAAGGGGCGGACGGCCCCGTACGGCGCGGACGCGTTCGTGCTGGCGACCGGCGGGCTGGTCGGGAAGGGCCTCGACTCGGACCGCGAGGGCGTCAGAGAGCCCGTCTTCGACCTCCACGTCGACCAGCCGGACGACCGGTACGAGTGGTTCGTCGACGACGCGTTCGGCGACCAGCCGTACGCGCGGTTCGGGGTCCGGCCCGACGAGCGGTGTCGGCCGACGGACGGCGACGGCGCGGTACAGTACGAGAACGTGTTCGCGGCCGGCGGCGTCGTCGGCGGCGCGGACGCGGCGAGGGAGAAGTCCGCGAGCGGGGTGTCGCTCGCGACCGGCCTCGTGGCCGGGCGGCAGGCGGCGACGGAGGCGAGCCAATGACACGACACACGGAGGACGACGACGCGGGGGACTCGAACGAGACGACCGAACCGAGCGGCGGCCGCGCCGACGGCGACCGCGGCGGGTGCGGCTGCGGAGGACCGGCCCCGGGCGTCCCGGACGCCGGTCGCGACGAGCAGCCGCCGGTGTTCCTCCCGGACGGGGGCGGTGTTCCGGAGGGCGACGCGGCCGGTGACCGCGCCGCCACCGACGGCGGCGTCGAGAGCGCCTCGGCCGGGACCGAGAGCGCGACCGGCGGGACCGACTCGGCGGAGCTCGACCCCGACGCGTACGACCCGGTCGACGTCTTCCCCGGCGGCGACCTCGACCTCCGCGAGGGGGCCGACTCCTGTTACAAGTGTACGAGCTGTGACACCTCCTGTCCGGTGGCCGAGGTCGACGACGAGTTCCCCGGACCGAAGTTCCAGGGCCCGGAGCAGTGGCGGCTCAAGCGCAAGGACGACCACGACATCGACGAGTCGATCACCTCCTGTTCGAACTGTATGCGCTGTGACGACGCCTGTCCCTCCTCCGTGCCGCTCTCGCAGATGCACAACGAGGCGCGCGGGCAGTTCGTCGAGCGCCAGATGGAGAAGTTCTCGGTCAAGTACGTCCGGAACCGGATCTTGGCCAACTACCGCACGTCGGCGAGCCTCGCGAGCATGTTCCCGCGGACCGCCTCGTTCGCGATGAACTTCGGGCCGGCGCGGTGGGCGATGGAGAAGGTGATGGGGATCCCCAAGGAGCGCGACTTCCCCGAGTTCGCCACGGAGACGTTCCGCGAGTGGTGGAAGGCGCGCGGCGGCGCGCAGGTGGAGAACCCCGACAAGCGGGTGGCGTACTTCCACGGCTGCTACTCCAACTACAACACGCCCGAGGTCGGCAAGGCGATGGTCCGCGTCTACGAGCACTTCGGCTACGAGGTGATGGTCCCGCCTCAGAAGTGCTCGGGCACGCCGATGTTCGCGAACGGGATGCTGGAGGACGCCCGCCGCCACGCGGAGACGAACGTCGAGAACCTCGTCGAGGCCATCGGCGAGGGCGCGGACGTGATCGCCTCCTGTACCTCCTGTTCGATGTCGCTGCGTCAGGAGTACCCCGAGCTGTTCGACCTCCACGGGATCGAGGACCTCGCGGAACACACGTTCGAGGCGCTGGAGTACCTCCGGATCCACGAGGACTTGGAGGGCGAGCTCGACGCCGCCGGCGGGCTCGACGACGAGCGCGCGTTCGCGTACCACGCGCCGTGTCACGCCCGCAATCAGGGTCTCTCCCGGCAGGCCGTCGAGACGTTCCGCGACGTCGACGGGGTGACCATGGAGGACGTCGGCGACTCCTGTTCCGGCATCTCCGGGACCTACGGCTGGAAGGAGGAGAAGTACGAGAAGTCGATGGAGATCGGCGCGGAGATGTTCGACCACATGGAGGACGCCGAGGGCGAGGTCGGGATGACGGAGTGCCCGACCTGCGCGATGCAGATGGAACACGGAACGGGCTACGAGATCGAGCACCCGCTCCAGCTGTTGGAGGACGCGCTGAGCGCGTAACGCCCTCGTCGCTCGCGGCGCTGCCCTCGCGGCCGAGCCGCTCCGGGGCCCCTCGTTCCCGCTCGCTCGCTGATTCTCACATCGAATAATTCTCCGCGAAATCTTATGTGGCGGACTCGCTCACACCGGTACACGTGACTCTCGAACAGTTTCTCGATCGCTTCGATGGCCTCGAGCGCTCCGTGGTCATCGTCAACCGGACCGACCCGGACCCCGTGCTGAACATGCTCGTGGACACGTTCGGCGACGACGCAGTACGGGTGGTCGACGGCCGCGTGACCGCCGGTCTGCGCGATCGACGCGTCACCGACGGCGCGGGGACCGCCGGAGCCGCGGGCGGCGACCGGGCCCCCGCTCTCACCGCCCGAGAACTGGCGACGACCGGCGTCGTCGACGGGAACGGCGAGGCCGTCCCGTCGCTCGACGTCGAGGTGCTCCGCCGCCACGAGGACGTTCCGTTCGACGGCGGCGACCCCGACGAGATCGAGAACCTCGTGTTGCTCATGGAGGACGACGAGGTGGTCGCCGGCTCGACGCTCGCCGAGCTCGGCGACGCGGTGCTCTTCGTCAACTCGGACCTGTACGTCACCGGCAGTCGGTCGCTCGGCGACGTCGACCTCCCGTCGGTGATAAGCGGCCTCAACGACGCCACGTTCACGCTCCGCGGATACCCCGAGTCGAACCGGCAGAAGCTGCTTCTCATCACCATTTCTCGGTTCATCGAGCGGGTGGCGTGGATGGCCGGTGACGGGACCC
This sequence comes from Halorubrum coriense DSM 10284, assembly GCF_000337035.1. Classification (GTDB taxonomy): domain Archaea; phylum Halobacteriota; class Halobacteria; order Halobacteriales; family Haloferacaceae; genus Halorubrum; species Halorubrum coriense. The sequence goes on along the minus strand of NZ_AOJL01000036.1, from coordinate 39,029 downwards.
TTCGCTCGTCGTTCCAGCGGCTCTCGCGCATCGACGACGAGGTCGGCACGCGGGAGGTGTACGACCGCGTCTCCGGCACCGGCGTCGACACGCACCTCTACGGGGTGCCGGACAGGCTCCCGGCGGACCTCGACGCGGTGGTCCACGCCGGGAACGACCCGGACTTCACCGACAGCTGGTTCGTGGTGTTCCGGCCCCCGGAGGGACCGCACCCGGCCCAGAGCGACCCGGATACAGACCTCGAACGCGGAGTCGAGGGCGGGGTCGGGCTCCTCGCGGTCGAGACGGAGCCCCGGGTCTGGCGCGGGCTGTGGACGTTCGACGCGGACCGGATATCGCGGGTGAACCGCTACATCGAGCGGAACCTGTAACCTCGGCTAGGATTTCTCCCGGCGGCCGCCGGTCGTATCCAACCCGTGCGTTCATATTCTCGGAGCGGTGACGGGCGGCCATGTTCACGGAGCGGTCCGGTCTCCTCGACGACGGACGCCCGATGCGCGGCTACGGGGTCGCGGTGACGCCCGGCCGCGACGGACCGCTCGTCTTCGTCGCCGGCTACGGCGAGCCGAACCGGCTGTACGCCCGGGAGGACGGCCGGTACGTCGACACCGCCTGCGGCATCGTCGCCGACGGGACGCGCCACGGGATGGGCGTATGCGCGGCCGACCTCGACGCCGACGGCTGCGAGGAGGTGTACGTCCACAACTGCGCGCGCGGCGTGGACGGCGGCGACCCGGACCTCCTCTTGAGCCGGCTGGAGGCCGACCGGTACCGCTGGACCGACGTGTTCGCCCGCGAGGTGAACGCCGACCGCCTCGACGTCCGCGCGGGCCGGTCGGTCGCGGCGCTCGACCGGCTGGGGACCGGTCGGTACGGCGTCGCGGTCTCCGGCTACGCCGCCCCGCTCGCGTTCTACGAACTCGGCGACGACGGCGAGGTAACCGACATGGCCGAGGCGGTCGGGCTGGAGGTCGACGGCGGCTGTCGGTCGCTGCTCGCGGTCCCGTACCGCTCCCGCGAGGGCGACCTGTTCGCGGGCGTCGAGGGCGGACCGAACCGGCTGTTCAGCAACTGCGACGGCCACTACGACCCCACGGACGGCGGCCCCGCCCTCTCCGACCCGGGTGGTGACACCCGCGGCGCGGCGGTCGTCGACGAGGGCGGGACGTTCGCGCTCGCGGTCGGCAACGAGGCCGCGCCGAGCCGCCTCCTGCGCTGTTCGCCGCCGGGCGGCTACGACGACGTGGCCCCCGCCCCGCTCCGCGAGGTGGGCGCGGTCCGGACGGTCGTCGCCGCCGACTTCGACAACGACGGGCGCGAGGAGCTCTTCTTCAACGTCTGCGGCGCGGAGAACCGGCTGTTCGAGCGCGTGGACCGCTCGGGCGAACCGCCGGGGTGGGAGCCCGTCCCGCTCGGGGCGGCCGCGGAGCCGGACGGGTTCGGCACCGGCGCAGTCGCGACCGACGTCGACGGCGACGGTGTCCTCGAACTCCTCGTCGTCCACGGCGAGGTCGCCGCGCAGCCGGTGACGGTCTACGGCGACCCGGACGCGGCCGACGCCGGCTGGCTCCGCGTGCGCCCGACGACGCGGCAGGGCGCGCCGGCGCGCGGCGCGGTCGTCACGCTGGAGACCGCCGACGGCGTTCAACGACGGACGATCGACGCGGGGGGCGGCTGCCTCTGTCAGACGGAGCCGGTCGCGCACTTCGGACTGGGCGGCGAGAAGCCGCTGCGCGTGGACGTGCGGTGGCCGGACGGCCGCGAGCGGACCGTCGTCGGCCCGAGCCCCGACCGGGAGATCACCGTCAAGCACCCGTCTCGGAGGGCGACGGACCGCGACGCGCGGACGAGGCGATAGCCGCCGGGGGCGTCCGGCGGGGGCGGGGCGTCGCCGTGGCCAGAACTGCCGCCCTTCGCGGGTTCAAGTGCCCCCGGGCGTACGGGGAGGTATGGTGGATCCGACCTCGGACCTCGAGGAGGACGTCGACGAGGAGTCCGCGCCCGGGTGCGCGACGTGCGGCGAACCGGCGCTGGGGAACGGTCGTCGAACGATCACGTGGGTCGACGGCGGCGGCGCCGTCCACCGACACTTCTGCTCGGAGTCGTGTCGCGAGGAGTGGGACGACGAGTGACCGTCGGCGAACGGATAGCCGGGTCAGCGCGAGGAAGGCTCGGCGGCGGGAGGCTTTTTGCCCGCGGGGGTGGTAGCGTCCTGTATGATATCGCTCGACGAGGCCGTGACGGCCCGACTGGAGTCACACGGGGAGCGCTTCGAGGTCCTGATCGACCCCGACGCCGCGCTCGCGATCAAGCGCGGCGAGTTCGACGGAGAGCTGGAGGACGTCATCGCGGCCGAGGACGTCTTCGAGAACGCCTCGCGGGGCGATCGCCCGGCTGAGGAGGACCTAGAGACCGTCTTCGGCACGACGGACCCGCTCTCGATCATCCCGGAGGTCGTCGAGCGCGGGGAGATCCAGATCACCGCCGAGCAGCGCGCGGAGATGCAAGAGCGGAAGCACAACCAGCTGGTGACCACCATCACGCGCAACGCGGTCAACCCGCAGATGGACGACTCGCCACACCCGCCCGAGCGGATCGAGCGCGCGCTGGAGGAGGCCGGGTTCCAGATCGATCCGATGGAGCCGGTGGAGAACCAGGTCGACGACGCGCTCGACGCGCTCCGGCCGGTGATCCCGATCCGATTCGAAGAGGTGACGATGGCGGTCCAACTCCCGGCCGACTACGCGGGGTCCGGGCAGGCGCAGATCCGGGAGTTCGGCGACTTGGAGCGCGAGGAGTGGCAGAACGACGGCGGGTGGGTCGGCGTGCTCACCTTCCCGGCCGGGCTCCAAAACGACCTCTACGACCTCGTCAACGAGGTCACCTCGGGCGAGGGCGACGCCCGCGTCATCAAGGACAAAGACGAGCTCCGGACCCGGTAGCGAGGCCGGACGGCCGGGCGACGGCGTCCGCGACCGCAACCCGAGAGTGATCAGAGCCGGGACCGCGCCCCGCAGTTTCACCGCCTCCGGGAGGTTGATGTCGGCTAGGCGCGGCCTCGTATCGCATGCATCCACGCGCGGCGGAGTTCGCGGAGCGGGCGGGGGACCGGTACGGCGTCGACGTCGACGTGCTCGAGTTCGAGGCCGGGACGGAGACGGCGGCCGCCGCGGCCGAGGCGCTCGGCTGCGAGACGGGCGCGATCGCGTCGACTATCGTCGTCTCGCTCTCGGGCGGCCCGCGCGACGGAGCGCTCGTCGCCGCGATCACGAGCGGCGCGAACCGGCTCGACCTCGACGCCGTCGCCGACCGCTTCGACGCCGACGACGCCGAGATGGGCGACCCGGAGCGCATCCGCGAGGTCGTCGGCTGGAGCATCGGCGGCGTGCCGCCGATCGCTCACGATGCCGCGCTCCCGACGGCGTTCGACCCGACGCTCACCGAGTACGACACCGTCTACGGCGCCGCCGGAACCCCGAGCGCGGTGTTCGCGGTCGACCCGGAGAGGCTCGCCGACCTCGCGGACGCCGCGGTCGTCGACCTCACCGAGTGAGCCGGCGACGCTTCGGACCCGACGACGCACCGCGTTCGACGTTGTTAACCGACTGTCGGTCGCGACGCCTAGATTATTAACATAGGGTTGTAAAATAATAACTCTTTTCTGGTAACCCGTCGTAGCGATCGGTATGACTCACTCACGGCGGTCGGTGCTGCGGCGCGGTGCCGGACTCGCGGTCGCGGGAGCGGCGGCGTCGCTGGCGGGGTGTGCCGGGGACGGTGGCGGCGGTTCCGAGGGGTTCGACTCCGGGTACGCCGCGTTCTTCACGCTCAACGACTGGGCCAACGCGGTCGCGGGCGAGAACGCGAGCTTCGAGGACCCGGTCGACGTGGGCCAGCTCGGCCACGGGTGGACGCCGGACGGGACCCTCGCGGCCGACGTCGCGGCGACGGACGCGTTCGTCTACCTCGACAGCCCGGAGTTCTCGTGGGCGCAGGACTTGGCCGCGACCCTCGAGAGCGACTACGACACGGTCGCGACGGTCGACGTGCTCGCCGGGCTCGAAGGCGATCTGCTCGAATGGAACCACGCTCACGGCGAGGAGAGCCACGACGGCGAGACGCACGACGGCGAGGACCACGACGACGAGACGCACGACGGTGGGAGTCACGACGGCGAGAACCACGACGACGGGACCCGGTACGACCCCCACGTCTGGACGGACCCGGTCCTCGCGGGCGAGATGGTCGACACGATCGCGACCGGGTTGGGCGAGGCGGACCCGGACAACGCCGAGGCGTACGCGGCCAACGCCGACTCGTACGTCGAGGAGTTGGGAGCGATCGACGACGCCTTCCGGTCGATCGCCGAGGACGCCGCGCGCGACGTGGCGGTGCTGGCGGGTCACAACTCCTTCCAGTACCTGGAGGCGCGCTACGGCTTCCGGCTCCACTCGCCGGTCGGCGTCTCCCCGCAGAACGAGCCGACGCAGTCGGAGATCGCCGACACGATCGACCTCGTCGACTCGGAGGGGATCGATGTCGTGCTGTACGACCGCTTCCAGTCGCCGCGGCTCGCCGAGTCGATCGTCGATAACAGCGGCGCGACGGAGGCGGTCCCCGTCTCGCCGGCCGGGGGGACGACCCGCGAGTGGAACGACGCCGGCTACGGCTACCTCGAGCAGATGACCGAGGTCAACGTCCCCGCCTTCGAGCGCGCGTTCGACGCACAGTGACGGCGTCGGCCACCGCACCGCCCGCCGGGGCGGGGGAGCGTCGGCGCGACGGCGGAGTAAAAGAGCTAAACGTGCGGCCGGTCCAAGTGAGGCACACGCAGTGACCGCAATCGTCGACCTCGACGGCGTGACGTTCTCCTACGGCGACACCGTCGCCGTGAGCGACGTCTCTCTCACGGTCGAGGAAGGGGACTTCCTCGGGCTCGTCGGACCGAACGGCTCCGGGAAGACCACGCTGCTCCACCTCATGCTCGGCCTCCACGAGCCCGACGCGGGCTCCGTCGAGCTGTTCGGCCGGCCGGTCGACGAGTTCGACGACGGCGGGCGGATCGGCTACGTCTCGCAGAAGGCGACGAGCCGCGGCGGCGCGATGCCCGTCACCGTCCGCGAGTGCGTCACGATGGGCCGGTTCGCGCACGCCGGGCGGGGACGGCTCTCCGAGGCCGACCGCGCCGCCGTCGCCGACGCCGTCGAGACCGTCGGGATCGGCGACCTCGCCGACCGCCTCGTCTCGGAGCTGTCGGGCGGACAGAAACAGCGGGCGTACATCGCGCGAGCCCTCGCGAGCGACGCGGACCTGCTGGCGCTCGACGAGCCGACGGTCGGCGTCGACGCCGAGTCCCGCGACGCGTTCTACGCGCTCCTCGACGAGCTCAACGACGACGGGATCACGGTCATCCTCATCGAACACGACATCGGCGTCGTCACCGACCGCGCGAACCGCATCGCCTGTATCAACACGGAGCTGTACCACCACGGGGACACGGAGTCGTTCGTCGAGAGCGACGCCCTCGGGGAGGCGTACGGCGCGACCGGACAGGTCGTCCACCACCACCACTGATGAGCGGAGACACCCCGACCGACGACGACAGGGGCCGCCCGCGCTCGGACCGCGTCGGCCGGGGGCGCGGGCTCCGCCGGACCGCGGAGCTCGCCGGGATCGGCCTCACCGGCGTCGTCGCGGCGGTCATGCTCTCGTTCCTCCTCCTCTACTGGGCGCAGGACCTCCCGGTGGCGAGCGAGCTGTACGCCGCGTTCCGCTCGGTCGGGCGCGCGATGGACGCCGCGTTCGGGACGAACGTCTTCCGACACCCGATCATGTGGCAGTCGATGGCGGTGGGCGTGCTCGTCGGCGTGGTCGCGCCGCTCGTCGGCTCCTTCCTCGTTCACCGCGAGATGGCGCTGATCGGCGAGACGCTCGCCCACACCGCGTTCGCCGGGGTGGCGGTCGGCATCCTCGTCACCTCCTCGACGGGGTGGAACGGCTCGCTGCTGCTCGTGGCGCTCGCGGTCGGCATCCTCGGGGCGCTCGGGGTCCAGTGGCTCACGGAGCGGACCGACGCCTACGGCGACGTCCCCATCGCGATCATGCTCAGCGGGAGCTTCGCGGTCGGGACCCTGATCATCAGCTACGGCGACGGGCTCACCGGCGTCAACATTCAGGGGTACCTGTTCGGCAACCTCGCGGTGGTCACGCCGGACGGCGCGCGCCTGATGGGAGCGCTGTCGATCGTCGTCGTCGCGGCCGTGGCGCTGACGTACAAGCAGCTCCTCTTCATCACCTTCGACGAGCAGGCCGCGCGGGTCGCGCAGCTGAACGTCACCGGCTACAACACCCTGCTCGTGGTGTTGACCGCGGTCGTCGTCGTCGGCGCGATGCAGGTCCTCGGCGTCATCCTCGTCGCCGCGATGCTGGTCGTCCCCGTCGCGGCCGCCTCGCAGGTCGCGCGGAGCTTCCGCGAGACGATGTACCTCGCGGTGATCTTCGGCCAGCTGTCGGTGATCGGCGGCTTCGCCGTCTCGATCGGACTCGGCCTCCCGTCCGGGGGCTCGATCGTCGTCACGGCCATCGCGGTGTACCTCGCGACCATCGTCGGCTCCGGCTCCTCGATAAAGGCCATCTCGGCGCACGGGTGAGCCGAGCCGCTGCGCGTTCCGGCTCGTGGCCCGGCTCGCGTCCGGTTTCCACAGACCCTTATGTCGCGGCCGCGACTGACCGCTATGGGAGACACCGAGACCTACACGGTCACCGGCCCCGACGGTGACGAAGAGTCGTTCGAACTGCCCGCCGGCCTCGTCGACGTGCTCAGCGAGCAGGGCGAGCCCGCGACCGCCGTCGTCTCCGACGTCGTCGTCCAGGCGATGGCCCAGCAGGCGCACGTGATCGTCCACCACAGCGAGGGCGACGTGCCCGAGGACATCGCGGAGATGAACGAGACGGCCGCGGAGCTGTTCGAGGAGCGGTTCGGGCAGTCGCTCGAAGACGCGCTCGGCCACTCGCACTGAGCGGGCTCGCCCCGTCGCGTCCACCGATTCGGCCCGTTCGGCCGGCCGCTTAAGCCGGTCGAGTTCGTATCTATGGCTATGTCTACCGATCCGGACGGCGCGGCGGCTCCGGTGTTGATCTTCGACGGCGACTGCCCGTACTGCTCGGTCGCGGCGGTCGCGCTCCGGCGGCTCGACGGCGTCGTCGCGGTCCCGTGGGAGGCCGACCCGGTCGGCCCGTTCCTCGACGCCCAGTTCGGCTCGCGCCCGTTCGCGATGGTGCTCGTCGATCCCGCCGAGCGGCGGGTGTACGCCGGGCGGTCGGCCGCCGAAGAGCTGGCGAACCGCGCCGGGACGCCCGGGATCGTCGGCGGGCTCGTCCGCGACAACTACGACCGGATCGCCGACGTCGTCGGGGCGCTGTCGGGCCGCGGCCGCGACCCGGCGGACGTCCACGACACCTACCGGCTCGACGACGACGCCGGCGACTTGGTCGGCTCGCTCCGGTCGGCCGCCGCCGAAGCGCCGACCGCGCTGTCGTGATCGAGGTCGCCGCAGACTCCGTCTGCGGGGTCGATCGATGAGCGACGCCGTCGGCGGCAGCTACACCCTCGTCGTCGACCTCGCGGCCGACGCGACGCTGTCGGCCGGCGCGCTCGGCGAGCACCGCCTCCCGGCCGGCGCGTACGCGTACACGGGGAGTGCGCTGGGCGCGGGCGGCTTCGCCCGGGTCGACAGACACCGCCGGACCGCGCGCGGCGACCACGACGTCCGCCACTGGCACGTCGACTCCCTGCTCGGCCACCCGGCGGCGCGGATCGATCGCGTCGTGCGGAGCGCGGGCGTCGACGTCGAGTGTCAGGTCGCACAGCGCCTGCCCGCGGGGCCGGTCGACCGGTTCGGCGCGTCCGACTGCGACTGCCCGAGCCACCTCGCAGGCGGGGGCCGGTACGGGGGCGACGGCGACCCCGACGACGCGCTCACCTCGCTCGCGGAGCGCGCGCTGGCGGCGCACGAGGCGGCGGTCGCGGCGTCGGGCGACCGGGACGCCGTCGTCGAGGTCGTCTCCGGGTCCGACGGGTGAGTCGCCGACGCTCCGCTCAGAGGTCGTAGCGGTCGACGACCTGCCGCAGCTGTTCCTCCCGTCCCTCCATGGCGTCGTCGCGGAGCGCCGCCTCGTCCTCGGTCGGGCACTCCAGGTCGGGGACCGGCGTCGGGCGACCGGCGTCGTCGAGCGCGACGAAGGTGAAGTAAGAGGTCGTCGTCCGGCGCGTCTCGTCCGTGCGGGGGTTCTCCGCGCGCACGTCGACCTTCACGTCGACGCTCGTCCGCCCGGTGTTGAACACGTACCCCTCGATGATGGCGACCTCGCCCATCTCGATCGGCGCGATGAAGTCGACGTGGTCCATCGAGGCGGTGACCACCTGTCGGTTCGAGAACCGCATGCCGGCGATCGCGCCGCAGATGTCCATCCAGTGTAACACGGCACCCCCGAGCGCGCGACCGAGGTTGTTCGTATCGTTCGGCAGCAACATCTCCGTCATCTCGGTGTGCGAGGAGGCGAGCGTGGCCGTCTCGTCCATGCCCGTCGTGAGAGGTGCGACGACTTGAACGGCGGGCTTCGTCGGCGGCGCGGGGGACGGAGCTGTCGCCGCCGGCGCGGAGCGGCCTCAGCGCCCTCCGGACCGGTCGTCGTCTTCGCCGAACCGGACGGAGTCCGGCGGTCGGCCCGCCTCGTCGACCACCTCGTCGGTGACGACGATCGGGCAGTCGACGCGCACCGCGAGCGCGAGCGCGTCCGAGGGGCGGGCGTCGAAGACGAATCCCTCCGGCTCGCCGTCGTCGTAGCGCTCGGCGTCGACCTTGGCGTAGAAGGTGCCGTCGTGGAGGTCGTCGACGCGGACGCGGTCGATGGCCCCGCCGAACTCGGTGAGGATACTCACGAGCAGGTCGTGGGTGAGCGGTCGGTCGAACGGTTCGCCCTCCAGCGCCATCCCGATCGAACGGGCCTGGTCGCCGCTGACGAAGATCGGCACGTACTCGCCGCGCGCGGACAGGATCACCGCCGGGACGTCGCCGCTCGGCGCAGAGCCCGCCCCGACCCCGACGACCTCGGCCTCGTGTTCCATACGTGAACGTGGTGACGGCGGCTTGAATAGCTGTCCCACGCGCGGGCCGTTCCGCTCGGGTCGCGCCCGCCCCCCCCCGGCGCTTGCTAGTTCGACGCGCGGTACCAGTACGCCCACGCCAGCGTGAACACGAGCGCGGCGGCGACGAAGAAGACGACGCCCGGTTCGACGAGCGAGACGGCGTACTCAGCGAGCGGGTCGCCGACGAGTTCGACCGCCCCGTCCGCGCCGTCGGCGGCGGCGTTCTGGTCCGGGGCGCTCTCTATCGTCGGCCCGTCGGTGGTGGCCGTCCCCGCGTCGCCGCCGCCGGAGCGCGGGTCGGCGAGCGAGCCGACCGCGAGGAGGCGTTGCGCCGCGACCGCCGCGAGGCCGATCAGCCCGTAGCCGCCGAGCAGACGCATGAGCGCCGTCTTGAGTCCGGTCGGCTCCTCGGAGCCGCCCGAGAACAGCACGAGCGGCTCGTCCGCGGCGGCGTACACGTCCATCTCGCGGCCCTTCTCGGAGTAGGCGGTGTCGACGACGTCGACGAGGTCGGCCTCGTCGAGCCGCGAGAGGTGATACTGGACGTTCTGGAGCGAGGTGTCGACCTCCTCGGCGAGTTCCGACTTGGTGGCCGGTCGGTCGTGGAGCGTCGAGAGGATCGTCCGCGCGGTCTCCGAGCCGAGGGCGGCGATGAGGTCGTCGGCCTCGTCGTCGTCCACGCCGACGACCCGCGGCTCGCGCTCCTCGGGGGACGCGTCCGGCAAGGAGGGCAACAGCCGGGACATACGGTACCGTGTGAAGCGTGAGGATACAAACCTGTTGGATCGTTGGGGACGGTTCGTCGCCCCGCGGGAGGGAGCCGGGACCGACGCACAAACCCTAAACGCGGTGGCCGAGTACGACGGGTGATGACAGAGACGTCACGGGGGCGCGACGAGGCGTCCCCGTCGACCGACGGACCCTCGCGGACCGACGGCGGCGACCTCGACCGGGAGCCGCGCGCCGCCGCCGGCGAGGGGAGCGTCACGGTCGTCGGGACCGCACACGTGTCGGAGCGCTCCGTCGACGAGGTCGAGGAGACGATCGAGCGGGAGCGCCCCGACGTCGTCGCCGTCGAACTCGACGAGGGCCGCTACCGCCAGATGAACGGCGAGACGCCCGACGACCTCGACGCCGGCGACCTGCTCAGGGGGAACACCGTGTTCCAGTTCCTGGCGTACTGGATGCTCTCGTACGTCCAGACGCAGCTCGGCGAGCGCTTCGACATCGAGCCGGGGGCGGACATGAAAGCCGCCGTCGACCTCGCCGAGTCGCTCGGCATCGACGTCGCCCTCGTCGACCGCGACATCCAGACCACGATCCAGCGCTTCTGGGCCCGCATGACGGTCACGGAGAAGCTCAGGCTCGTCGGCGGGCTCGCGTTCGGCGTCAGCGACCCGCGGGTCGCCGGCGTGGTCGGCGGGCTCATCGTCGGGATCCTCGCCGGCCCGGCGATCGGCCTCTTCGGCGGCGCGGTCGGGATCACCGACGCCGTGCTGACGAGCGTCGCCGCGGGAGTCCTCGTCGCGCTCGTCGTCGGCATCGTCGTCGACCAGGTCAGCGCGCTCGCGCTCTCGCCGGACCAGCGACTCTACGCCGGGGTCGGCACCGGGCTCGCCGCCGGCATCGCCGCCGGGATCACCGGGGTCGCGAACGGGCCCGTGTCGACGTACCTCGGCGGCTTCCCGGTGGCGGCGATCGGCGGCTTCGGGATCGGTATCGGGCTCGGACTGGTCGTCGGCGCGGTCCTCGCGGTCGCGGTCGGCGCGCTCGCCGGCGGCGAGCCGGAGACCGAGGCCGGCGGGATCGCGGAGCTCGACGAGGCCGACCTCACCGACACCGACGTGGTGTCGATGATGATGGAGGAGTTCCGGCAGTTCTCCCCGGGCGGCGCGGAGGCGCTCATCGACGAGCGCGACGCGTTCATCGCCCACCGACTCGTCGCGCTCCGCGAGGCCGGACACGACGTGGTCGCCGTCGTCGGGGCCGGCCACCGGGCCGGGATCGAGGGCTACCTCGCCCGTCCGACGACGCTCCCGCCGATGGAGACCCTTGTCGGCGAGGAGTCCGGCCGGGGACTCCCGTGGAAGAAGGCGATCGGCTACGCGATCACGGTCGGCTTCGTCGGCTTCTTCCTCCTCTTGGCGCTGGGCGGCGCCGGCAACGCGTTCCTGCTGCGACTGTTCGGCGCGTGGTTCGTGATCAACGGCGTCTTCGCGTTCGCCTTCGCGAAGGTGGCGGGGGCGCGCTGGCTCTCCGCGGGCGTCGGCGGGGCGGTCGCGTGGATGACCTCGATCAACCCGCTGCTCGCGCCCGGCTGGTTCACCGGCTACGTCGAACTCCGGAGCCTCACGGTCAACGTGGCCGACATCGGCGCGCTCAACGACCTGCTCGGCGACGAGACGCGGTCGGTGACGGATCTGGTGTCCGCGATGCTCGACGTCCCGCTGTTCCGGCTCATCGTCGTCGTCGCGATGACGAACGTCGGCAGCATCGTCGCGAGCTTCCTCTTCGCGGCGTACGTGATCCCGGCGATGTTCGGGGCCGAGGTCGGCGGCGTCGACGAGGTCGGCCGACTGCTCGTCGAGGGCGCGCTCAACGGCGCTGACCTCGTCCGCGGGGCCGTGGGGGGACTCGCATGAGCGGCGGCGCGACCTTCTCCGGACGCCGGATCGGCGGGCTCTACTTCAGCGGGGCCGAGCTCCGCGACCTGCTCGTCGCGTGGCTCGCGCTCGGCGTGGCGTTCACCCTGTTCTTCGTCGGCGGCTCGGGGGGAATCGGCCGGATCGTCGCCGCCGGCGTGTTCCCGCCCCTGTTCGTCGCGCTCGCCACCGCCGGGGTCGGCTTCCTCCTCCACGAGGTGGCACACAAGGTCGTCGCGGTCCACTACGATCAGGTCGCGGAGTTCCGCGCGGACAACAGCATGCTGTTTCTGGCCGTGATGAGCTCGCTCCTCGGATTCATCTTCGCCGCGCCGGGGGCGGTTCACCACCGCGGCCGGCTGACGCCGCGCGAACACGGGCACATCGCGCTCGGCGGCCCCGTCGTGAACCTCGGGCTGATGGCGGTTTTCCTCCCGCTGTTCGCGCTCGGCGGCGTCCTGGGCAGCCAGATCGTCACGGTCCTCGGCGCGCGCGGCATCGCGATCAACGCGTTCCTCGCGGCGTTCAACCTGATCCCGTACGGCCCCCTCGACGGGAAGACGGTGATGGGGTGGAGCAAGCCGGTCTGGGCGGCCGTCTTCGTCCCGTCCGTGCTGCTCGCCGTCGGACTCGTCTTCGTCGTCGGCCTCGGCTTCGGCGGCCCGTTCTGAGCCGCGAGCCGGTGACCGCCGCGTGCCCGGCGGCCCCGCCCGGAACGGTGCGTTTTTGCTCCGCCGGCGTGGCTCCACACACATGTCCGAGGGCGACGGGAGCGACGACGGGGCACCGGACGGCGACGACGAACTCACCTACGCGGACGCGGGCGTCGACATCGACGCGAGCGAGGCCGCCACCGCCGCGCTGATCGGCGCGGTCGGCTCGGACCCGGAGGCGGACGACGACGCGAGCGACTACGCCGGCCTCCTCGACATCGGCGACCGCTACCTCGCGCTCGCGACCGACGGCGTCGGGACGAAGCTCCTCGTCGCGGAGGCGCTCGGCGACTACTCCACGGTGGGGATCGACTGTATCGCGATGAACGTCAACGACCTCGTGGCGGCCGGGGTCCGCCCGGTCGCGTTCGTCGACTACCTCGCCGTCGACGAGCCGGACGAGGCGTTCGCCGAGCAGGTCGGCGAGGGGCTCGCCCGCGGTGCCGACCTGGCGGACATCGAACTCGTCGGCGGCGAGACGGCGGTGATGCCGGAGGTGGTCCGCGGGCTCGACCTCGCGGGGACCTGCGCCGGCCTCGCCGCGAAGGACGGCGTGTTCGACGGCCGCGCCGAGCCCGGCGACGCGCTCGTCGGCTGGCGCTCGTCGGGGATCCACTCCAACGGGCTCACGCTGGCGCGCGAGGCGGTCACGCGCGACCACGCCTACGCGGACCCCTGCCCGTTCGGCGACTACGAGACGCTCGGCGACGCGCTGCTCGAACCGACCGCGATATACACCGACCTGCTCGACCCGATGCGCGAGCACGGCGTCCGCGGCGCGGCCCACGTGACGGGCGGCGGCTGGACGAACCTCGACCGTCTCGGCGACCGCCGCTACGTCGTCGAGGACGCGTTCGACCCGCAGTCAGTCTTCGAGTTCGTTCAGTCGGAAGGGAACGTCTCCGACGAGGAGATGTATCGCACGTTCAACATGGGGACCGGGTTCGTGGCCGCGGTCGACCCGGACGCGGCCGAGTCGCTGGCGACCGCGACCGACGGCCGCGTGATCGGTCGCGTCGAGGAGGGCGCGACGGACGCCGGAGCCGACGGCGGGGCGAGCATCGCGATCCGCGGGCTAGAGCTGTAGGCGACCGCGTCCGAGATAGCGGCGAGGGTTGCTGCCGCCGCGGAGTGTCGGCGGTCCGTTCCGTCGACTGACCCGTTATGCCCGACGGCGGTCTAGGTTTGGATAATGACAGACGGGGCCGCGACGGAGGACGAGGAACGCGACGCCGAGGCCGAGGCCGACGGCCCCGAAGGGGACGGCGAGGAGGACACGGACGAGTCGGCGCACGTCGCCGACGTGCCCGACGGGGCGGGCTGTACGGAGATTTGGGAGCGGCTCTCAGAGCGGCGGGAGGAGTGAGCGTCGGTCCGCGGCCCGGTCAGGAGAGCTGCGCCGCGATGTCGGCCTCGGTGATGATCCCGACCGTCTCGCCGCCGTCGGTGACCATCACGGCCTTGTAGTGGTCGAGGAGGTTGCGGACCTCGTCGACGGTCGCCGACGGCGCAACCGTTGGGAACGACTCACTCATCACCTCGCTGACGGGGTGGTCACCGACGTTCTCGCCGGCGTGGACGACGTCCCCTTGGCTGATCGAGCCGACGGGCACACCTTTTTGAAGGACGGGGAGCTGCGAGTACGCCTCCGCCTCCATCAGCTCGACGGCCCCGCTGACGGCGTCGTCCGGCGCGACGCTGATCACGGTCTCGTTCATCAGGTCGCTCGCGCGCACGACCTCGCCCTCCGCCTGCTGGAGGGCGTTGACGATGCGGCGCAGCGTCGAGAGCCGCGGGTCGACGTCGCCGCCCTCGATCCGCGCGATGAGGGGCTGGGAGACGTCCGCGGCGTCGGCGAGCTCGCTCTGGGTCAGGTCCAGCGCGGTCCGTCGCTCGCGGAGGTCCTGTGGCGTCGGCAGTTCCATACCGGCTAATTACTTAGGGTTATTAGAAAAGCTTTCGGCACCGACCGGGACCGCGGTCCCGGGCCGCACGCGCGTCGTCTCGACGCCGGCGTCCCCGCGACGGGCGCGTCCCCGGCTTACCGCTCCGGCTCCTCGTCCTCGTCGGCGTCGGTCTCGAAGACATCGATGACTTCGAGGGGGACGTCGCGGAGCGCGCCGCCGACCTCGCTCTTCGCGATCCGCTCGGCGTGCTCCTCGCTGTCGGCGTTGAACACGTCGATCTCCAAGAGGAGCCCCACGAGGGCCGTGTTCGCCGCGAGGAACGCGGCGTCGAACGGCTCGCCGCAGGCCGGACAGCCGGTGACGCCGGGCTCGACCTCGACGTACTGCTTGTCCGTCTCGTTGAGTCGCTTGCCGGCTTCGCTGACCGCGACGCCGATGGCGTCGTCGGTCTCCTCGACGTCACGGACCAACCAGGCGGCTTCCATCGCGACTTCGTAGTTGCTCATACGCGGTCGGAGGGGCCGCAGGGTTTCTTGTCTTGTGATTTGGCCGCGGTCGAAAACGAGCGGCCCCGCAGGGTGATCCGCGGTCGAGACGCCCCCTACAGGCGGTCGACGATCGCCGCGGTGACCTCGTCGGTCGTCGCCGAGCCGCCGAGGTCGCCGGTGCGCGGGCCGTCCGAGAGGACGCCCTCGACCGCGTCGCGGACCAGTCGCCCCTCCTCGACGTGGCCGAGGTGTTCGAGCAGCATGGCCGCCGAGAGGACCGCCGCGGTCGGGTTAGCGACCCCCTCGCCCGCGATGTCCGGCGCGGTCCCGTGGACCGGCTCGAACAGGCCGTTGTCGTGACCGACGTTCGCCGACGGGAGCAGGCCGAGCCCGCCGACGAGCCCGGCCGCGAGGTCGGAGAGCACGTCGCCCGCGAGGTTCGGGCAGACGATCACGCCGTACTGGCCCGGGTCGAGCGGGAGCTTCGTCGCGAACGCGTCCATCAGCTCCTCGTCCGCGTCGACGCCGCGCTCGTCGGCGACCGCCGCGACCGCGTCGCGGAACCGGCCGTCCGTCTCGCGCATCACGTTCGCCTTGTGGGCGATCGTGAACCCCTCGTCCGGGTCCCCGGCGGGCCCGCGGCCGTCCTCGACGAAGTCGCAGGCGTACTCGGCCAACTCGCGCGAGGCCGACGAGGTGACGACGCGCGTCAGCGTCGAGAGGTCCCCGCTGAGCCGGTCTTCGTGGCCCGCGTAGACGCCCTCGGTGTTCTCGCGGAGGAACACCACGTCGGTCTCCGGCCGGAGCGCGTCGACGCCGGGGAACGCCTTCGCGGGCCGGACGTTGACGAACGAGTCCACCGCCTCGCGCAGCGGGAGGATCACGTCGGCGGCCGTCTCGCCCGCCGCGCCGAACAGCGTCGCGTCCGCGTCGGCGACCAGGTCGTACGTCTCGTCGGGGAGCGCCTCGCCGGTCGCGTCCTTCGTGGCGTCCCCGGCCTCCGCGGCGACGAACTCGAAGTCTGGGCCGACCGACTCCAACACGTCGACGGCGGCCGGCACGACCTCGCGGCCGATGCCGTCGCCCTCGATGACGACTATCTCGTCCGTCATCCGGCTCAGTCGTCCCCCTCGACGTACGGCAGGTCGGCGACCGTCTCGTCGACCTTGCTCCGGTTCGAGTACATCAGCGCGGTCGTGTCCCAGATCCCCTCGACCAAGGCCTCGCGCATCGCGTCGTCGACGTCGACGTCGATGACGGTGTCGCCGTAGGTGACCGTCTCCCCTTCGACGTCGATGTCGATGTGGCCGTCGGGGTTCGCCTCGATCCACTCCTGTAGCTCCACCACGGTCTCGTGGTCCGCGGTGACCGCGGGGATGCCGAGCGACTTGCAGTTGTCGCGGAAGATCTCCGCGTACGACTCGCCGACGACGCCGTCGACGCCCCACCGCATCATCGCCTGCGGCGCGTGTTCCCGGGAGGAGCCGCAACCGAAGTTGGAGTTGACGACGGCGATCGACGCGCCCTCGAAGCGGTTGAGCGGGTGGTCGTTGAACTCCCCGTCCTCGTCGCGCCGGGCGTCGTAGAAGAGGTAGTCCGCCATGTTGTCGAACGTGACCTCCTTCATGAACTGCGCCGGCAGGATCTGGTCGGTGTCGACGTCGTCGCCCGGGATCGGGACGCCCGTACCGGAGACCTCGGTGATGTGTTGATCCGTGCTCGCGTCGGCGTCGGGGGCCATCAGTCCGCCACCTCCTCGACGCCGCCCGCGCCGCCGGTCGGCCCGTCGTCCAAGTAGTCGCGCGCGTCGACGACCTCGCCCTCGACGGCCGCGGCCGCGACCATCGCGGGACTCATCAGCACGGTCCGGCCGTCCTTCGAGCCCTGCCGCCCGACGAAGTTGCGGTTCGACGAGGAGGCGCACACCTCGCCGGCGTCGAGCCGGTCGTCGTTCATCGCGAGACACATCGAGCAGCCGGCGCGCCGCCACTGGAAGCCGGCCTCGATGAACGTCTGGTCGATGCCCTCCGCCTCGCACTGCGCGCGGACCGTCTCCGAGCCGGGCACGGCGAGCGCGCGCACGTCCTCATCGACGCTGTGGTTCTCCAGGATCCGCGCGGCCTCCCGGAAGTCGGAGAGGCGCCCGTTCGTACAGGTGCCGAGGAACGCCACGTCGACGTCGTAGCCGAGCATCGACTGCCCGGGATCGACCTCCATGTGGTCGATCGCCTTCTCGGCGGCCTCCCGGTCGGTCCGCTCGTCGAAGTCGTCCGGATGCGGCACCGGCTCGTCGATCTCGACGACCTGTCCGGGGTTGATCCCCCACGTGACCAGCGGGTCGAGCCCGTCCGCGTCGACCGTGACCACGTCGTCGTACTCGGCGTCGTCGTCGGAGGCGACCGACTCCCAGTACCGCTTCCGCTCCTCGAACGCCTCGCCCTCGGGGACGTACTCGCGGCCCCGCAGGTACTCGTAGGTCGTCTCGTCGGGGTTGACGTACCCGGCGCGCGCGCCGCCCTCGATCGACATGTTACAGACGGCGAGCCGCCCCTCCATGTCGAGCGCCTCGATGGCGGGGCCACCGTACTCGTACACGTGGCCGACCCCGCCGTCGACACCGAGGTCCTTGATCACTTTCATGATCACGTCCTTCGCGTAGACGCCCTCGCCGAGTTCGCCCTCGACCTCGATCCGGCGGACTTTCTGCTTGTCGGCCGCGATACAGCCCGTCGCGAGCACGTCGCGGATCTGGCTCGTGCCGATTCCCACGCCGATGGAGCCGAACGCGCCGTGGGTCGCCGTGTGGCTGTCGCCGCACGCGACCGTCATCCCGGGCTGCGAGAGCCCCAGTTCGGGCGCGACGACGTGCGTGATCCCCTGCTTGCCCGAGTCGAAGCCGAAGAAGGTGATCCCGCTCTCGCTCGTGTTGCGTTCGAGCGCCGACAGCATCTCCTCGGCCTGGTCGTCGGCCAGCGGGCGCTCGCGCTTGTCGGCCTCCGTCGGCGCGATGTGGTCGGTGGTCGCGAACGTCTGGTCCGGGTACGCGACGTCGAGGTCGCGCTCGCGGAGCATGCCGAACGCCTGCGGGCTCGTCACCTCGTGGACGAGGTGGAGCCCGATGAACAGCTGGTCCTGTCCGTTCGGGAGCTCCGTCACCTTGTGGCGCTCCCACACCTTGTCGTACAGCGTCCCCTCGCTCATCGGGCGTCACCCCGGGCCGCCGCGCCGTCTGAAGACCGACCGCCCACCGCTACGCCCATCAGGCGGTCACCTCGGCGCTCTCCTCTTCCTCGTCGCTCTCGCTCGACTCCTCCCACGCGAAGAGGCCGCGGAGCTCCTCGCCGACGGCCTCGATCTCGTGGTTCTTCTCCGCCTCGCGGAGCTGGGTGTACGAGGGCCGTCCCGCCTGGTTCTCCGCGATCCACTCGCGGGCGAACTGACCGTTCTGGACCTTCTCAAGCACCGCTTCCATGTTCTCGCGGGCGTGCTCGTCGACGACCACGTCGCCCTGCGTGAGCCCGCCGTACTCGGCGGTGTCGGAGACCGAGTCCCACATGCCGCCGAGCCCGTCCTCGTACATCAGGTCGACGATGAGTTTGAGCTCGTTGAGGCACTCGAAGTACGCCATCTCGGGGGAGTAGCCCGCGTCGACGAGCGTCTCGTAGCCCTGTTTCACCAGCGAGGTGACGCCGCCACAGAGGACGGCCTGCTCGCCGAACAGGTCGGTCTCGGTCTCCTCGCGGAACGACGTCTCGACGACGCCGGCGCGGGTACAGCCGATCGCGGCCGCGTACGCCAGCCCCTGGTCGTGGGCGTCGCCGGTCGCGTCCTGATACACCGCCAGCAGCCCGGGGGTCCCCTCGTCGTTCTCGTAGTTGCGGCGCACGAGGTGGCCCGGCGACTTCGGCGCGACCATCGTCACGTCGACGTCTTCCGGCGGCTGGATCTGGTTGTAGTGGATGTTGAACCCGTGCGCGAACTGGAGCGTGTCGCCGGCGTCGAGGTTCGGTTCGATCGCGTTCTCGTACACGTCCGGCTGGACCGTGTCGGGGACGAGGACGCTCACCACGTCCGCCTCGGCGACCGCGTCCGCGGGGGTCTCGACGCGGAGCCCGTCGCCCTCCGCGGCGGCCCGCGAGGAACTGCTCTCGCGGAGGCCGACGATCACGTCGACCCCGCTGTCGGCGAGGTTCTGCGCGTGGGCGTGGCCCTGCGAGCCGTAGCCGAGGACGGCCACCGTCTCGTGGGCGATGGCCTCCTCGTCGGCGTCGGCGTCGTAGTATACTGTCGAGTCGAACGTCTGGGTGTCGTCTTCGGTCATGTGTTTGGTGGAAATCCGCGTGTCAGTCGTCGTGCGTGGTCGGTTCGCCGGCCGTTCCGGGTTTCTCTCCTGGGGCCGTCGGCGTGTTGCCGCGGGCGAGGGCGGTCGGCCCGGTCCGCGCGATCTCGACGATGCCGAACCGGTCGAAGGCCCCGAGCGCGTCGTCGATGCTGCGCTTGTCGCCGGTGAGTTCGACGGTGATCGTCTCCGGGCCGGCGTCGACCGTCCGGCCGTCGTACATCTCGGAGACGGCGTGGACCGCGGCGGGGTCGTCGGCCTCGACCTTCAGCAGGACGAGCTCCGAGGTGACCGCGTCGCCGGCGACCTCGCCGACCGAGATGACCGGCTTCAGCTTCGCCATCTGCTTCTCGATCTGGTCGATGCCCGAGTCCGTCTCCTCGACGACCATCGTGATCCGCGAGTGCCCGTCGACGGTCGTCGGCCCGACCGTCAGGCTCTCGATGTTGAACTGTCGTCGAGAGACGAGCCCGGAGACGCGCGCGAGCACGCCCGGTTCGTCCTCCACGAGCGCCGAGATGACGGCGCGCCGCGACTCCTGTTCCGCCTCGACGACGGGGTCGATTCGGATCCCTTCGAGGTTCCGCCGCCCCGCGGGGTGCTCGCGCTCCTCGGGGCCGGGCTGCTCGCCGGGGAGCGGTCGGGAGTCCGCCTCGGGGGTCGTGCGCGACTCGCCGTCGACGCCGGGGGCGTCGCCGCTCATAGCTGGTCCTCCGCGGCCGCGAACTTCCCGTTCGCGCCGCCGCTCGGCACCATCGGCAGGACGTTCTCCTCGGGGTCGACGTGGAAGTCGATCACGGCGGGGCCCTCGTACTCCAGCGCCTCCTCGACCGCGGGCGCGACCTCGTCGTAGTCGTCGACCCGCAGCCCCAGCGCGCCGAACGCCTCCGCGAGCTTGTCGAACTCGGGCATCCACGTGTAGTCGGAGGCCATGTGTCGGCCCTCGTAGAACGCGTCCTGCCACTGTCTGACCATCCCGATGTACTCGTTGTTGAGCACGGCGATCGTGATGTCCAACTCCTCGCGGACCGCGACCGACAGCTCCTGCATCGTCATCAGGAAGGAGCCGTCCCCGTCGAAGCACACCACGTCGCGGTCCTCCTCGCCCATCGTGTCGGCCGCGACGCGCGCGCCGACCGCGGCCGGCACGCCGTACCCCATCGTGCCGAGCCCGTGCGAGGAGACCCACGTTCGGGGCTCCGTGTACGTCCAGAACTGCGAGGCCCACATCTGGTGTTGGCCGACGCCCGTGGTGACGACGGTGTCGTCGTCCGTCGCCTCGTCGAACGCCTCGACGACGAACTGGGGTTTCAGCGGCTCGTCGTCCGGGGTCGCGTACGTCATCGGGTAGGTCTCCTTCCACTCCTCACAGCGGTCGCGCCACGCCTCGGCGTCGGGCGCGTCGCGGACCGCGGCGGTCAGCTGGTCCAAGACGCGTCCGGCGTCGCCGACGAGCGGGTAGTCGGCGTGGACGTTCTTGCTGATCTCCGCGGGGTCGATGTCGACGTGGATCACCTCGGCCTCGGGCGCGAACGTGTCGATGCCGCCCGTGAGGCGGTCGTCGAACCGCGTGCCGACCGCGATCAGACAGTCGGTGTGCGTGATCGCCAGGTTCGCGTAGCCGGTGCCGTGCATGCCGCCCCACGACAGACAGAGGTCGTCGTCCTCGGGGAACGAGCCGATCCCCGGCATCGTCGTCGTCACCGGGATGCCGTAGCTCCGCGCGAAGGTCCGCGCCTCGGCGCTCGCGTCGGCCTTGATGACGCCGCCGCCGAACAGACAGACGGGGCGCTCGGCGGCCTCGATGGCGCGCGCCGCCTCCTCGACCGCCTCCGGGTCGGCGTTCGGGTCCGGGTCGGTCCCCGCCGGCGGCGTCGCCGGGCCGGGCGTCCGGTCGGTCTCGTCCTGCGTGACGTCCTTCGGGAGGTCGACCAGCGTCGGCCCGGGCCGTCCGGCCCGCGACAGCTCGAACGCCTCGCCGACCGTGTCGCCGACGGTGTCGGCTCCGCCGGCGAAGTAGTTGTGCTTCGTGATGGGGCGCGTGACGCCGACCGTGTCGGTCTCCTGGAACGCGTCGTTCCCGACGAACTCCGTGGGGACCTGCCCGGTGAGCGCCAGCATCGCGTCCGAGTCCATGTCGGCGTCGGCGATGCCCGTGACGAGGTTGGTCGCGCCCGGTCCGGAAGTGGCCATACAGAGCCCCGGCTCGCCGGCGACGACGCCGTACGCGTCGGCGGCGTGTGCCGCGCCCTGCTCGTGGGCCATCGTCACGTGCCGGATCGACGAGTCGTACAGCGCGTCGTAGACGGGCATGATCGCGCCGCCCTGAACGCCGAAGGCGGTCTTCGCGCCCGCGGCTTCGAGGGCGGCGACGACCGACTCGGCCCCGGTCGAGACGGGTCCCGCGGTCTGGTTCTCGTCGGGGTCGGTCGGATCGTCGGTCGCGGTCGACGAGTCGGCCGACTCGTCTCCGTCGGATCGCGGCTGTGCTGCTGTGTCGCTCATTGTCGTGGTGGTGTGCGGTGTGGCATCTGGCGGGTTGTCGTGTCGGTCGCTGCGAGCGCCGGACGGACGAGGCCGCGCCGCGCCCGCGGTGATCGCGGTTGCGCGGGGCGAGAACGGCTCGGCCGCCGGCGTTCGGCGGTGCGTCGCGTCGGTGAAGAAGGGGTAGTGTAGGGGGTTATACCCCTACGATGATCGGCGCGACGGCTCCGGGAACGGCGGCGCGTTCCGCGAGCGTGGTGTGCCGTCGCATCTCGCTCGAAGCAACGTATCCGGGGTATAAATCCCTGTCGGGAGTCCGGAGCCGGCCCGCGATCGGTCGCCGTCGGCGACCGCGAGCGCGGTCGCTCGGGGGGCGTTCCGGTCGGGGAGGCGGCCATCAGACCCGGACCTCCTCCTCGCGCGTGACGTCCGCCTCCTCGGCGAACCGCTCGACGTCGCCCGCGGTCACCTGCCGCTTGCCGGAACCGTACTCCTTGACCCGCTTCGTGATCGTCCGGACCTCGCCGTCCGTCGGGTCGAAGCCGGCTTCCACCAGGTGCTTGCGCACGCTGTGCGTGCCGGTGTGTTTGCCCAGGACGAACTCGCGTTCGGCCCCGACCATCTCCGGGGTCATCACGCCGGTCTCGAACGTGTCGCTGTTCTCGATGACGCCGGCGGCGTGAATGCCGGACTCGTGGGCGAACGCGTTCCGCCCCGTGATCGGCTTGTTCGCCGGTACCGGGATGTCCGAGGCCTCCTCGACGATCCGGGCCAGCTTGGTGATCTGGGTCGTGTCGATGCCGGTGTCGACGCCGTACACCGATTCGACGGCCATGACGACCTCTTCGTAGGCGGCGTTGCCGGCGCGCTCGCCGATGCCGTTGACCGACACCTGCGCCTGCTCCGCGCCGTTCTCGAAGCCCGTGACCGCGTTGGCCGCGGCCATCCCGAAGTCGTCGTGGGTGTGGACGTCGACGCGGGCGTCGGTCGCCTCGACGACGGCGCTCACCGTCTCGCCGAAGCTGGTCGGCATCCCGACGCCGCAGGTGTCGGGGATGTTGATCCAGTCGGTGCCGGCCTCGGAGACGGCCTCGACGATGTCCACCAGGTAGTCCGGGTCCGTCCGGGTGGCGTCCATCGGCGAGAACATACACTCGACGCCGGCGTCTTTCACCTTCTCGACGGCGTCGACCGCGCGTCCCTTCGCCTCCTCGCGGGTCGCGTGCATCGAGTCCTCCAGCTGAACGTCGCTGGTGGAGACGAACACGTGGACCATCTCGACGCCGGAGTCGATGGCGGCGTCGATGTCGCCGTCGACGACCCGGGCCAGTCCGCAGACGGTGGTGTCCGTCGCGGCGGCGATGTCGCTGACGGCCTCGAACTCCGCGTCCGAGTTGACCGGGAACCCCGCCTCGATGACGTGGGTGTTCATGTCGTCCAGCGTCGCCGCTATGCGGCGTTTCTCGTCGTAGCTGAACGACGTCCGTGGTGACTGTTCTCCGTCTCGCAGGGTCGTGTCGAAGATCCTGACAGGACCGATTTCGACGTTAGAAGCTATCGTGCCCTGGAAGAACTCGATCCGCCGGGGTGTCCGACGAAGCCTCCGTGATGTCTGTCATCGATTCACGACAAGACGGTCGGGTACTTAACGGTTTGGACGATCGCAAAATCGGAGCGGACCGGCAGTTCGGACGTGTTCGACGGGTTGCGAGAAAACCGCATGACGGCACCGGTGTCAATACACCTTAAGGAAGTTATACGCACACCGATGATCCGGCGTGTATTCCGATCCGGAAGCCGGTTAATAAGCCGGATCGACGTTCGTTTCGTTCGGTAGCCTGCCGGCGCGCGACGCGTGCTGGCTATTCGCACTGGTGGAACGGGGACGTATCGCGTCGGCGGGATCGGCCCGGCGCTACCGCCCGAGCGCGTCCGTCACCTCGCGCCGGAGCGCGACGAGGTCGGGGTCCGCCCGCTCGCGGGGGCGCTCGACGTCGACGTCGACGACCGACGCCACCGTCCCGGGCTGGCCGTCGAGGACGACGACGCGGTCCGCGAGGTAGACGGCCTCCTCGACGTCGTGGGTGACGAGGACGACCGTCGTCCCGCGCCGTTCCCACACGTCGAGCAGGTGGTCCTGCTGGTCGGCCTTCGTCAGCCGGTCGAGCGCCGAGAACGGCTCGTCGAGCAGCAGCACGGCGGGGTCGTACGCCAGCCCGCGCGCCAGCGACACGCGTTGGGCCATCCCGCCGGAGAGCTCGTCCGGGCGGCTGTCGGCGAACCCGTCGAGCCCGACCGTCTCGATCAGGTCGTCGACGCGGTCGCGGGCCGCCGGACGCTCGGGGTCGACGTCGGCCGGGAGCCCGACGGCGACGTTCTCGCGCACGTCCGCCCAGCCGAGCAGCCGCGGCTCCTGGAACACCATCCCGACGTCGTCGCTGCCGCCCGCCCTGACGTCCGTGCCGCCGACGGCGACGCGGCCGTCGAACTGCGCTTCGAGCCCCGAGAGGACGCGGAGCAGCGTCGACTTCCCGCACCCGGAGGGGCCGACGACCGCGACGAACTCGCCGTCCGCGACCGCGAGGTCGACGCCGTCGAGCGCGACCGTCTCGCCGTACCGCTTCCGGAGGTCGTCGACCGCCAGGACGGGATCAGCGTCCGACGACACGGTCTCTCACCCCCTTGGCCGCGACGTCCGAGCAGTTGCCGAGGAAGGCGAACAGCAGGATCGACCCCACGATGATGTCGGGTCGCGCGAGGGTCCGCCCGTCGCTCAGCAGGAACCCGATCCCCTGGCTCGCCGCGATCAGCTCGGCGGCGACGACGAACATCCACGCCAGCCCGATCCCGCCGCGGATCCCGACGAGCAGGTCCGGGAGCGCGGCCGGGAACACGACCCGGCGCAGCGACTCGACGCGCCCGAGGTCGTACACCTCAGCGACCTCCAGGAGGTCCTCGTCGACCGCGGCGATACCGGTCGAGAGGTTGAGGTACACCGGGAAGAACGCGCCGACGGCGATGAGCAGCACCTTCGCGGTCTCGCCGATGCCGAACCAGAGGAGGAACAGCGGCACCCACGCCAGCGACGGGATGTTCTTCAGGCTCTGGAGCAGCGGGTCGAGGAGGTCGCTCGCGGTCCGCGAGAGCCCGGTGACGGTCCCGAACGCGGTGCCGGCGACGATGCCGAGGCCCGCGCCCAGCGCCACCCGTCGGAGCGTGACGGCGACGTGGCCCCACAGCTCGCCGGAGGCGGCCATCCCGGAGAGCGTCTCCGCCACCCGCAGCGGGGTCGGAAGCTGGTACGCCGCGACGGTGCCGGTCGCGACGACGAGGTGCCAGACGACGACGAGCGCGGCGGGAACGAGCAGCCCGAGGAGCGGTCGGAAGCGCTCCGCCGAGGGGAGCGCGACCGGACCGATCGTTCGCGGCTCGGTTCGCGTGTCGGCGGCCATCTCAGACGACCTCGCTCGCGAACTCCGAGTCGATCAGGTCGTCGACGGCGCCGGCGGGGTCGGCGTCGTCGGTCACGAGCCCCTCGCGTTCGAGGACCGGCGAGAGGGTCGACAGCAGTTCGCGGTGTGCGTCCCCCGGAATCGGCTCCGAGAGGTCGTTCCGCTGGGTGAACACGCGCTCCGCCACCGGTTCGGACATCTCGGAGGCGTCGGCGAGGATCCCCGCGGTCGCTTCCGGATTCTCGACGGCCCACTCGCGGCCGCGCTCGTACGCCTCGATCACGCGGCGCGCGTCCTCAGTGCGGTCCGCGAGGAACCCGTCGAGGAAGTTCAGGAAGCCGTAGGTGTTGTACCGCGGCTCGCGGAAGAACAGCTCCGCGCCGTCGCGTTCGAGCTCCAGCTCGGCCATGTGGGGGTCGAGCCCGGCCCACGCGTCGACCTCGCCCCGGACCAGGGCGGACTGCCCCTCGGGGTGCTGGAGGTTGACGACCTCGATGTCCGCCTCGCTCAGCCCAGCGTCGTCGAGCGCCTGAAGCAGGAAGAAGTACGGGTCGGTCCCGCGGGTGGCGGCGACCCGGCTCCCTTCGAGGTCCGCCACCGACTCGATGCCGGTCTCTTGAAACGTGACGAGCGCGGTCCACTCCGGCTCCGAGTAGACGTACGGCGTCGTGATCGGCACGCCGTTGGTGCGGGCCATCAGCGCCGCGATTCCGGCGGTCGAGGAGACGTCGGCCTCGCCGCTCTGCGCGTACTCGTTGGCCTGGTTGCTCCCGAGGCTCAACACCCACTCGACGTCGGTGCCGGCGTCGGCGAACGCCGCTTCGAGCCAGCCCTTCTCGCGCAACACGAGGCTGACCGGGTTGTAGTACGCGTAGTCGACCGTCACCGTGTCCGATCCGCCGCCGTCGCCCGCGCAGCCGGCGAGCAGCGAGCCGCCGATCGCCGCGCCGGTGCCGCGGAGGAACTGTCTTCGGTCCATCGTGACTCTCCGTACCGGTGCCACTCGTAAGAGAATATGGCTATCGAGAATATTCAACTACACCTATGATGCTCCATAGTTATTCATTTTCGGGCACTGTGCCGAGTTGGCACGGGTTTCGACGACCGTTTCACGGACGTAGACGGCCGGACGCGCGTCTCCGCTCGGCGACCGGACACTAACGAATCGGTCCGTCTCGCGTTCCGGACTTCAGAGTATGTTGCCGGTTTCTCACGTCACTCGCGCGGTCGGGCGCGAGACGGGTCTCGGCGGGGACGAGTCGGGGATCTGCTCTCCCGACGGCGGCGAGTCGAGACCGCCTCCCGGGCTACATCCCCATGTCGGCGGCGGCGTCCGGCACCGGGAGGTCGGGGACCGAGACGCCGAGCAGCTCCGCGGCGTGGTCGAGCGCCATGTCGAAGCCGTAGTAGCGCTCCAGTTCGTCGCCGTCCGGGCCGGTGCGCACCTTCAGCATGGCGTACCCGTCGGCGTTCTGTGCGACCGTCGCCTCGCCGCCGTCGCGGGAGAAGGTGAGCCGGCGCTCGCCGTCGATCTCCTCGTACCTCGCATCGATACCGTTCGCCGACGCGGCCTCCGTGTCGGTCATACAAGCGATACGGGCCGATCCCTGTCGAACCTGTCGGTCGCCGAGGCGGGCCCGAGGCGGTCCGCGCCCCGCTATCGGGGATCCCAGCCGTGGAACTCGGTCCCCGGCTCCAGTTCGAGGTCGAACGCGTCGATCATCCCGCCGAGCGCGTCGTACCCGCGGGCGACCGCTGCGACGCCGACCATCGTCTTGTCGTCGTACAGCGCCGCGGTCTCGTCGTGGGCGACCGCGTCCACCTCTCCCCGGACGACGGCCAGCGCGTACTCGACGAGAGTCGTCTCCGCGTCGTCGAAGGGGGCGAGGTCCCCCGCACCGAGCGCCGCGATCTCGTCGTCGTCGACCCCGGCGTCGCGGGCGACGTTGACGTGCTGGTGCCACTCGTACCGGTTCCCGATATCGCTCGTGACCGCCAGGATGACGAGTTCGCGCTCCCGGTCGGTGAGCCCGCTGTCGGTCCACAGCGACCCGAGGAACGACCGGAGTCCCGCCAACACCTCGGGGTTGTTGCCGATCGACTGGTACACGCGGAGCGGTTTCCCCTGGAGCGACGACTCCAAGAGGTCCTCGTACTCGTCCGGCACGTCCGACGCCTCGGCGTAGGGAACGCGGGCCATGGGCGTCGCTCGCGGCGGCAGGGCATAGGTGTACGTGCCCCGGTACCGCTCGCGGGATCGAGACCGAACCGTCCCGCGGCGATCCGCGATGGCAAATTTAAGGGACGCCACGCACCAACCGAGGGTAATGAGTACAGAGGTGACCCGGCGGCGGGCGTGGGTGATCGCCGCCCGGCCCCAGACGCTCCCGGCGGCGGCCGCGCCGGTGGTCGTCGGCGTCGGACTGGCGTTCGCGGACGGCGTGTTCGCCCCGCTGCCCGCGCTCGCCGCGCTCGTCGGGGCGGCGCTGATCCAAGTCGGCACGAACTTCGCGAACGACTACTACGACGCGATCCAAGGGGCCGACACCGACGACCGCGAGGGGTTCACTCGCGTCGTCGCGAGCGGCCTCATCGAGCCGGCGGAGGTGAAGCGGGCGATGTGGCTCACCTTCGCGGCCGCGATCGGCGTCGGGACGTACCTCGTCGCGGTCGGCGGCGTCCCCATCCTCGTGATCGGCCTCGCCTCCGTGGCGGCCGGGATCGCCTACACGGGCGGCCCGTACCCGCTCGGCTACCACGGGCTCGGCGACCTCTTCGTGTTCGTCTTCTTCGGCGTGATCGCCGTGACCGGGACGTACTACGTCCAGGCCGCCGCGCTGCTCTCCGGCTGGTTCCCCGTCGGGATCCCCAGCGGGACCGTCACGCTCGCGGCGGTCGTCGCGAGCCTCCCGATCGCCGCGCTGTCGACGAACATCCTCGTCGTCAACAACCTCCGCGACCGCGAGGAGGACGCCTCGACCGGCAAGCGCACGCTCGCCGTTCGGTTCGGCTACCGGTTCGCCCGCGCCGAGTACCTCGCGATGCTCGCTGTCGCCTACCTCGTTCCCGTGTGGTTCGTCGCGCGCGGCGACGGCCTCGCGACGCTGCTCCCGCTCGTCACCCTCCCGCTCGCGGCGGCCGTCGCGCGAACGGTGCTGACCGAGACCTCCGGCGAGGCGCTCAACCCCGCGCTCGAGTCGACCGGCAAGCTGCTCGCGGCGTACGCCGTCGCGTTCGCGGTCGGGCTGGCGCTGTGACCGACGACGACTCCCCGGGAGCGGGCGAGGTCCGGGCGATACGCGCTCGGCCGTTCGCGCTCGACCTGACCCGACCGCTCGGCACCGCACGCGGCGAGATAACCCGCCGAGAGGGGTTCTTGATCGCGGTCGAACCCACGGGCGACGGATCGGACGCGGTCGGCGTCGGCGAGGCGACCCCGTTACCGGGCTGGACGGAATCGTCCGAGGCCTGCGACGCGGCGCTCGACGCGGTCTGCGACCGCGATGGAACCGATGCGCCCCTCGAGGCGCTGCGCGCGGCGTCGACCCCCGCGGCCCGGCACGGCGTCTCGCTCGCGCTCGCCGACGCCGCGGCCCGCGACGCGGGGCGGTCGCTCGCGGAGCGACTCGCGAGCGAGGCCGACGTCGACGCGTCGCCCGCCGACGCGGTCCCGGTCAACGCCACCGTCGGAGACGGTCCGTCGGCGGAGACCGCCGCCGAGGCGACGCGGGCCGTCGAGGAGGGGTTCGACTGCCTCAAGCTGAAGGTCGGTGTCCGCGACGTCGACGAGGACGTCGAGCGCGTCCGCGCGGTCCGCGAGGCGGTCGGCGACGCGGTCTCGCTCCGCGCCGACGCGAACGGCGCGTGGGACCGAGAGGATGCGAGGCGCGCGCTCGACGCGCTGGCCGCGTTCGACCTCGCGTACGTCGAGCAGCCGCTTCCGGCGGACGACCTCGACGGGCTGGCGGCGCTCCGGGGCGGGGCGCGCGGCGGGGGGGTCCCCGTCGCGGCCGACGAATCGGTGGCAGCCCGCGGGATCGACGCGGTCTTGGAGGCGGACGCCGCCGACGCGGTCGTCCTCAAACCGATGGCGCTCGGCGGCCCCGACCGCGCGCTGGCGGCCGCACTGCGGGCGCGGTCGTCCGGCGTCGATCCGGTCGTCACCACCACCATCGACGCGGTCGTCGCGCGGACCGCCGCCGTCCACGTCGCGGCCGCGGTCCCCGAGGTGTCGCCCTGCGGGCTCGCCACGGGGAAGCTGCTCGACGAGGACCTCGCGCCCGACCCCTGCCCGATCGACGACGGCCGGATCGCGGTCCCGACCGGGCCGGGACTCGCGGGCGGCGCGTTCGACGGTCTGCGGCGCGAGTGAGGCGGCCGCGGCTCAGGCCTCGTCGGAGACGACCTCGACGCTGCCGCGCATCCCTCGCGTCTGGTGTGGCGTACAGACGTACTCGCGGACGCCCGGCTCGTCGAACGTGCGCTCGAAGGTGTGGCTCGATCCGGCGAGGATGTCCGACGCGAACGAGCCGTCGACGGCGTACACATCGTGGCCGCCGCCGCGCCCGGTCCACTCCCAGACGACCGTCGTCCCGGCATCGATCCGGACGTGCGCCGGCGCGTACGAGAACCCACCGTCCACGCCCACGGCGACGGTGACGGTCGCTTGGCCGGTCAGATCGACCCGCTCGTCGCCCGTCGTCCCTCCGCCGGTCGTCCCCGCGCCCGGGAGGACCGCGCCGGCACACCCGGCGAGCGCGGCGGCAGTCGCGGTGCCGGCGGCGGCGAGGAGGGCGCGGCGACTCCTGTCTCTCATACCGGAACTGAGGCGCTCCGCCGTATAAACCCCTCCGCGTCACCGCGGGATCTCGACCGCGTGACCGCCGGCGGCCGGCGGCGGGGAACGGACTTTTCACCGCGACCGTCGAACGGAGCCGTATGAGTGAGTGGACCGACGCCATCGTCGGCGAGCGAATGACCGTCGACAACCAGTTCAACGAGCGGGTCGCCGCGTCCCGCTTCTCCAGCCAGGAGTGGGGACTGATCATGACGGCGGCCGAGTTCGAGATCGAGAACGCCGACGACGCCGAGGCCGCGCGCGTCGTCGCGGACACGTCGAGCCTCCCCGCGATCATGCCCGAACTGGAGAACCTGCGGTCGCAGATGGCGGGGATGGGAGGCGCGCCGGGCGGGGGCGACGCCGGCGGGTCGGGCGGCGGCGTCGTCGACTCGATCAAGGGCGCGCTCGGGCTCGGCGGGGGAAGCGGCGGTCCCTCGGACGAGGAACTGGAGGCGGCGGAGCGGCTGGTCCAGGAGTACGCCGACGAGCTACAGGCCCACCTAGAGGAGGTCGGGAAGTGGGACCAGGTCCGCGTCGCATATCAGGAGTAGGGTCGAGCTGCGGCGTCGCGGGCGCTCGGCGGGTCGACTACTCCACGTCGCTGCCGCGGAACAGCGTGAGCTCTTCCGCCTCGTAGATGTTGATCAGTTCGGTCACGAGCTCGTCGTACTCCTCGTCGTCGATCCGGAGTGCGTCGAGCCGCTCGACCGTCTCCTCGTCGAGGTGGACTTGTGGCATGGATCGTGGTTCGTAACGGAGAGATAAAATACCCGCTACAACCGAGGCCGCGTTCTAGGCTGTCCAGAAGAACGGCATCCAGTCTCGTGGCGCAACTCACTCGCAGTGTCTGAAATTGGGTGGCTCGGCGTTTGAATCCACCGACCGTGCCGATATTTCAACATCTTCGGCCGTGAGATCTCCACCCGGTGGGACGAGTTCACCGTTCAGGAAGAGCACGGTCTCCGGTTCTTCGGCAACACCGGCGACCTCTTCGGAGGTGACCTCGTGGGTTGCGGATATACCGTACCCGATGAGTCGGGCCCGCTTGTCGAGAAAATCTGGTGAAACGTTGTACTCCCCGCCGACCCACGAAGCGGGAGTGATCGGCGTGCCGAGAGTGAGTTCGTGGCTCGATACGGACTTCGACTCGACGAAGACCAGCTCTATAACGGGTGTTGTCGGTGGGACCACGCTCATCGATGCGTTTCCCGCGAACCGAACAGACGGGGGTTCAGCCCCAGAAGCCACGGATAAGGTAGTATTAAGCGGAGCGCCCACCGATGCGAGCAGGGTGATGGCCGTTCGAATCTGATCGAGAGCGAAGGGACGGTCGAGGAACGCGGCCGCGACCCCCCCGCGACTAAGCGCATCGAATCCGATATCGACATCTCTGGATCCCTCAAAGATGCTCACTGCCGGTCCGTTCTGCTCCGACGGACGACCNGGACGACCTGTGCTCGGAAGGGTGACCGGGCCGTCAGCAGCCACCAAGTGGCCGTCTTCGATCGGAAGGTCGGAATACACGAGATCGGCCGACGAGCCTGACCAGACGTCCCTGACGGTTTCAGCTTCCGGGGCTTCGAGAACTGAAAAAATCCCGATCCCGTCGGGGACTGACGGACTCGTGAGTACGTTCCGAACGCCCTGTGCCCGGTCGGCGGAACGGATGAGGAATACAACGTTCAGGTCGCCGTGATCTGGTGGTGTCCTGTGGAGGTCGTTATCGTACGCGACCGATGAAATTGCCGAGGACCAGCTAGGAATCGGGTCCGCGGTTACGTCTGGAACGTTATCGACATCTGAGTGCGCGGCGGATGGCTGTCCGTGGGTCGGGACCGCCGTCGCGAGCGCGAGTCGCTCGTGCGGAGCCGATAAAATTGAATTGCCGCGAACGCGGATCGGCGCGAGGAAGTGCGCGAGGTGCGGAAGCAGTTCCGCGGCTGCGGGTGCGGGACGGAGGACGGCCTCGGTCGGCCACGCGGGTAAGTGCGGGGAGACCGTTTCGTGGTCGACCTCAAAGTACTCCATCAGCCGCTCGCTCATCGTCCGGTCGGCGAGGTTCGGCGGGTAGAACGGCAGGCTCGACCCGACCGCCTCGTAGGCGTGCCGGTCCGACGGGATATACCCCTCCATCCGGGCGAGCGTGTCGAGGAAGAACCACGTCTTGAGCAGCTCTGTGACACGTTCTTCGAGGGGTCGCCCCTCGGTCGGGAGCCGCTCCTCGTACCCGTTGTCGAGTCGGATCGCCGGGGCGTCGCCGGTCGTCATCCGAGCGCCGAGGTAGTACGACAGCGTCGAGAGCCGGTAGACGTCCTCGTACGTCGGCCGGACCACGACCTCGACGCCGGTGTCGGAGACGGTGAGCGGACTGGGAACATCGAGGGTGTCGCCGCGCTCGATTCGCGGCGGGTAGCCGCGGAGGGTCGGCCACGAGCGCTCCGGGGTGAACTCCTTGATCGACGACCCGAGGACCGACACCGCCTCCGTCAGCGCGGTCGGGTCGTCGGGAACCGTGATCGTCGCCTCGGGGCGCGTGTGGAGCGACCGCCCGCCGACCGAGACGGTTCGAGGGCGGTCGAATGACAGCGTGACTGGCTCGGGGCCGGCCGCACCGCTCGCCGAGATCTCGACGTCCGTCACCCGGATCGTCACCTTCGTCGCGCCGTTCACCTCGATGGAGTACGATCCGCGCGGGAGGTCCATCGGCTCGTCGAGGCGCGCGACGTGATCGCCGTCCACGTCACGGACGACGACCGACGCGTACTCGGGAAACTCCAGCGACTCGGCCTCGAAACTGACGGCCCGGTCGACCGGAGCCGGGAAGAGTTCCGGGAGCGCCGGCGAGAGGTCCGGCTCGACGTCGGCGCGGAGCCGGAGCTCCTCGCCCTCGATGGCGTCGCGCACCGTCAGCGTCGCCCCGTCGACCGCGAACTCGACGCGTCCGTCGGACAACTCGCCTGTCACTGAACTTTCCTGATTGGCCTACACGTATGACGTTGTTGGTGATCACCGGGATTCGAGAGGCTGACCCGTGTGCTGTCTGTCGTCACGCGACGTGGCTCGGCGTCTCTGACAACAATCTTAACATCGGTCGGACACGGAACGAAGGCCATGAACGGCGTCGAGTCCGGGCCGATCGATCGCGCTCTCGCCGCGGCGTTTCCGGGCCGCTCCGTCGAGCGGTTGACCGGCGTCGGACCCTCGTGGAACGGAGCCAACGAGACCGTCGGCGTCGTCTTCGACGACGGCAGTCGGGCGTACCTCAAGATCGCGCTCGCGGACGAGAGTCACCGGCTCGCGCGCGAACGCGCCGTCCTCCGATACCTGCGAGCGCACGGCCCGGTTCCGGTTCCCGAGGTGCTGGCGGCGGACCCCGACGGCGACCCGGCGTACCTCGCGACCGCGCCGGCTCCCGGTCGCGAACTGCTGGGCGCCTACGAGGCGGCGGACGACGCGGAGCGCGAGCGCCTGCTCCGGCGGGTCGGCAGCGCCCTCGCGGCGCTCCACGCCGACCGGTTCGCGGGCCACGGCGAGATCGTCGGCGCGGGCCGAGAGACCGGGAGCGCGGCGACCGGAGCGGAGGCCGACGGTGTCGCGCCCGACGAGGGCGAGGCCCCGACCGGCCTCTCGGTCGAGTTCGCGTCTTGGACGGACGTCCTCCTCGCGACGGTCGAGCGGACCCGCGAGATCGGGACGTCAGACCGGCTCGCGGACCACTACGACGCGGTCGTCGACTGCGTGCGTGCGAACCGAGACCTGCTCGACGGCGCGCCGGCCGCGTTGCTCCACGGCGACGTCGCGAAGCCCAACCTCTTCGTCGACGGCGACGCCGTGGCGGCGATCGACTGGGAGCTGTCCCACGTCGGCGACCCCGCCCGCGACTTGGTCCGCGCCGAGGACCAGCTGCTCAACGGCTTCGACTCGACCGGGCCGGAGCGGTTCGCCGCGGCTCTCCGGGCGGGGTACCGCGAGCGCGCCGGCGGGCTCCCGGCCGGGTTCGAGCGCCGGCGACCGGTGTACGAGGTCGTCAGGATGCTCGGGCGCTCCGGCTTCGTCGACCAGTGGACGACCTACCTCGACGGGCCGCTCGACGCGCTGGTCGAGCGGGCGGACACCGAGCTGCGGGCGCGACTCGACGCGGTCTGACCGCGCGGACGGCCCGCCGACCGCGCCCGGTCAGCGGTTCCACGCCGCGTCGTCGGGGTCGATCTGGCGCTCGCCGGGGTCGAGCGCGTCGATCGCGTCGAGGTCGTCGTGGGGCAGGTCGGCGTCGACCGCCCGGAGGTTCTCGCGCACGTGGTCGCCCCGGGCCTTCGGGATCGGCGCAATCCCGCGGTCGACGGCCCACGCGAGCGCGACGACCGCGGGCGAGCAGTCGTTGCGCTCGGCGATCTCGGCGATCGCCGGGTCGTCGAGGATCGCGCCGCGCCCGAGCGGGGAGTAGCCGACGAGGTCGTGATCGAACTCCGCGGCGAGGTCGCGGAGCGTCTCCTGCCGGAACCGCGGGTGGCACTCGACCTGATGGGCCGCGATCGGCGCGTCGAGGATCTCGCGGGCCTCGCGCAGCAGGTCCGGGGTGAAGTTCGAGACGCCGACGTGGTCCGTCACGCCCGCGTCGCGGAGGTCGTCGAAGGCGGGGAGCGTCGCCTCGGCGTCGTACGCCCGGATCGGCCAGTGGACGTACAGGAGGTCGACGCGGTCGAGCCCGAGCCGGTCGAGGCTCGCGCGGGCCGTCTCCCGCACGTCCTCGGGCGCGAGGTTCTCGGGGTGGACCTTCGTGGCGACGACCACGTCGTCGCGGTCGACGTCGCTCGCGGCGATCCCGTCGCCGACGGCCGCCTCGTTGTCGTACATCTGCGCGGTGTCGACGTGGCGGTAGCCGGCGTCCAGCGCCGCGGCGACGGTCTCGGTACAGGTCTCGGGGTCGTCGAGCCCGGAGGTTCCGAGCCCGATCGACAGGTCCAGCGGTGGCACGGGGGTCCGTTGCGAGCGCGCGGTGAAAAAGGCGCGCGAGCCGGCACGCCGCGATCCGCCGTCCCGCCCCGCATGCTTAATCCGTCGGCCCCGTAGGATCGACCGATGGCAACCGGTCCCGCGCTTCCCTCGACCGCCGACTCGGTCCCGCTGGGCGCGCTCTCCGATCCGATCCTCGTCGACCCGGGACCGCGACTGCTGGGGGACGTGGTCGAGGCGTACCGCGAGGTCGCCCCGTCGCTCGTCGAGCCGAGCCTCGCGAGCGACAACGCCGACGAGCGCGGCGAGGGCGGGGGCGGTCCGACTCCGGCCACCCAGCTCCCGACGCTGCGGGTGTTCGCGGGGGAACCCGCGATCGAGACGGCGACCGCCGGGTTCCGAGCGGCGAGCCGGCTCGCGGCGCTGCTCGACGCCGACGTGGTGGACCTCCGCGTCCTCGACGCGCCGCAGCCCAACGCGGCGCTGGCGGGGGCCGAAACCGGATACGCCCTGGTGCGGGGCGAGAACGGCGAGGGATGTGACGGCGACGGGCGTGACGACGTCGTACGGTGGCACCGCGTCGGCGACGACGCCTCGCTCCGCGAGCGGTACGCCTCGGCGTTCGGGGACGCCGACCCGTACCGGCTCCGAACGCCCAGCCGACGACGGGTGTACGAGGGGTTCGCGGCGCGGTGCGACGAGTCCGTCGCCGCCGCGGTGCTCCGCGCGCTCGACGTGCCCGCTGGACCGGCGGGTCTCGACGACGTGCGATCGTCGCCCGCCGGTCCTGACCCGGAAGCGAGCCGTCTCCGAGCTTACGCCGTCGGCGCACGCGAGGGCGTCCTCGACCGCACCCTCCGGCGGGCCTGCGAGGACGCCGGACTCGGGAGTCCGTCGACGTTCACGCGGATAAAGCGGCTCCTGCGGGAGACCGGCCTGATCGAGACGGCCTCGGAACCGCAGCCGGTGGGGCGACCGCGGGAGCGACTCGCGGCCCGCGGCGCGCTCGCGGCGGCCGAGACGCCGGAAGAGACGGTCGCGGCGGTGCGGGGCGTCGCGGACTGAGGCGACCCGTGCGACCGAGTCGGTCGCCGGTCGTCAGTCGTCTTTCGTCTTGATGTCCGCGGAGAGGCCCTGCGCCATCTCGATCTCCTTGGAGTTGTTCAGCGTCCACGCGGTGCGGTCGGTGACGGCCTCGATCGCCTCGCGGGCGGACGGGTAGCCGTTACCGGACTTCTTCACGCCGCCGAAGGGGAGCTGGACCTCCGCGCCGATACACGGGAGGTTCCCGTACGCCAGTCCCACTTCGGCGCGGTCGCGGTAATAGTTGATCTGCCGGTAGTCCTCGGAGATGATCGCGCCGGCGAGCCCGTACTCGACGTCGTTCTGGATCTCGACCGCGCGCTCGATGTCGCCGTCGTACTCCAAGAGCGCGACGTGGGGGCCGAACACCTCCTCGTGGGTACACCGGAGGTCGGCGTCGGGGTCCGCCTCGTAGACGAACGGCCCGACCCAGTGGCCGTCGTCGTGGCCGTCCGGGATCTCGTGGTCGCCGAGCTCGGTCCGGTCGACGAGGACGTTCACGTCCTCCTCGCGGGCGAGCTCGTTGTACTCGGTGACCTTCTCGCGGTGCTCGTCCTCGATGAGCGGCCCCATGAACGTCTCCTCGTCGAGCGGGTCGCCGACCGCGACCGACTCCGCGACCTCGACGAACCGCTCCTTGAACTCGTCGTACACGTCCGTGTGGACGATCAGGCGCTCGGAGGAGACGCAGCGCTGGCCCGTCGTCTTGAACGAGGACATCACCGCCGAGTGGACGGCGGTGTCGAGGTCCGCCTCGTCGGTGATCACGATGGCGTTCTTGCCGCCCATCTCGCAGGCGGCGCGCTTGCCGGGGACGCCGCCGAGCTTGTCCTGAATGTGGTGGCCGACCTCCGCGGAGCCGGTGAAAAGCACCGTCGAGACGTCGTCGTTCTCGACGACGGCGTTGCCGGCGTCACCGAACCCTTGGACCATGTTGAACACGCCGTCCGGGATGCCCGCGTCGTCGAACATCTCCGCGACGATCTGCGCGCACCACGGCGTCTGCTCGGCGGGCTTGAACACGACGGGGTTCCCCTCGACCAGCGCGATAGCCATGTGCCAGTACGGGATCGCGACCGGGAAGTTCCACGGCGTGATACAGCCGGTGACGCCGCGCGGCGTCCGTCGCATGTACGCGTCCTTCGAGGGGATCTCCGAGGGGACGATGTCCCCTTTGGGGTGTCGGGCGTCGCCCGCGGCCCACTCGACCATGTGCGCGGCCTCGACCACGTCGGCTTTCCCCTCGCTGATCTCCTTGCCGCACTCCTTGGAGACGACCTCGCCGAGCTCGTCGGTCCGGTCGCGGAGCTCGTGATAGACGTCCCAGAGGTACTCGGCACGCTGGATCCGGGAGAGCTCTCGCCACTCTTCGAACGCCTCGTCGGCGGCGTCGACCGCGCGGTCGACGTCGTCCGGCGTCCCGCGGTGGAACTCTCCGAGCGACTCCCCCGTCGCGGGGTTCTCGCTCTCGAACGTCTCGGATCCGTCGCCGTCGACCCACTCGCCGTCGATGTAGTGTTGGTAGGGCTGCGCCATGTACGGCGATTATCGTCGGCAGCCCAAATAACCCACCCTACCATGGTCGGCAGGGTCTTCGTGATGCGCTACCAAGTATACAGGATCATGGCGACGACCGACGCGGAGAGGAGCGACGAGTGGGCGGGGACCCGGCTCACGCTCGACCTCTGGCATCCGAACTGTTGGGCGATCGAGGCGACGAACAGGGCCGACGGCGGCGTGCTCGCGCACGCGATATACAACTCGCCGCGGACCGAGACCGACGCGCCCAACTCCGTGAACGGGCTCTTCACGGCGTTCGGAGACACGAACGAGGAGGTCGAGGCGCTGCTCGACGCGATCAGCGAGTCCGACCGCGCGGGGAACCTCTTGGAGCTACAGGAGCGGTTCGGGCGCGCCCGCGACGCGCCGGGCAACGTCGTCCGCGAGTTCTTCCTGGAGTACGACCCGGCCGACATGGTGTGTCCGACGCTTCTGGAACACGGCTTCGTCCACAGCGCGCCGGTCAGGATCGAGGGCGGGCGCGAGGAGTGGCAGGTGTGTTTCGTCGGCGAGCGGACGGACATCCGGGAGTCGCTCGACGCGGTCCAGGAGGCGTCCGGCGCGGAGGTGTCCGTCGAGTCGATGTCGTCGTCGGGTCACGCGGGCCGAACCCCCCGCGAGCACCGGCTCGACACGCTGACGACGACCCAGCGGAAGGTGTTCGAACACGCCCGCGAGGCGGGCTACTACGAGTGGCCCCGCGAGGCGTCGACCCGCGAGCTGGCCGACGACATGGACGTCTCGAAGACGACGCTGCTCGAACACCTCCGGAAGGCGGAGTCGAAGCTGCTGGACCCGTGACCCGGCCGCGGGTCAGTTCCCGACGATGGCCCGCAGCGCGAACAGCGCGTTCGACTTCCGCTCCCTGATCCGCCGGTAGAAGTAGGAGAACCACTTGGAGCCGTACGGGATGTACTGGTACACCGCCGCGTCGTCGTCGGCCGCGAGGTCGAACTGCGCCGACTCCCTGACGCCGGTCAGCATCTGGACCTCGTAGGGCGTCCCGTGCTCGGCGTACAGCTCCGCCGCGTACTCGATCATCGCCGGGTCGTGGCTCCCGACGGCGACGCAGTCGTCGAACGCCTCGAACATGTACGCCAGGCAGTCCCGGTACGACTCGTCGACGCGCGCCTTCTCCTTGTACGACAGTCCCGCGGGCTCGTCGTACGCGCCCTTGACCAGCCGGACCTTCCCGGGGAGCTCCGCCAGCCGTTCGAGGTCGTCGCGGGTCCGTTTTAAGTTCGCCTGGACGCAGACGCCGACGTTGCCGTCGGTGTCGAGGGCGTGCCGCTCGAACGCGTCGAGCGTCACGTCGGTCGTCTCGTGGTCCTCCATGTCGATCCAGACGAAGGTCCCCGCGCCGTCCGCGCCGGTCGCCGCGGGCGCGTTGGCCGCCGCGACGATGCGCGCGAGGTTCTCT